>JAUNDC010000023.1 GCA_030526355.1 Bacillota bacterium
TCTACAGTTCTTTTTGTTGAAAAGCAAATAGATAAAGAAAGTAAGGTAACATAAAAAGGTAGCGGCAATACACTCCTATTGAGTAGTCAAAGCTACAAGAACAAATTAAAAGTCCACAGTATCTGAATGTATTAAACCACGATATAAAAAGAAAGGAAATATGGTGTTTTCGCTTCTATAAACATCATACAAGAATCGCTATGTATTTTGAAAATGAAAGAATAGATACTTTAGAACAGGCTTCAGAAATGGAGCTTGCTATTAGATGTGCGATAGCACAGGAAGAAATGAAAAAACGTGAGAGAATCATTTATAAAGAAGATGGAAGTAGAGAAATCAGTAACAAAGCATATAGCGGTAAATACCTTTTCAGCAACCTATTAGTATGTGGCCATTGTGGAGCATCATATCGAAGAAGAACTGAGAGAGGAAAAGTTGTATGGAGATGTGCAACAAGGATAGAAAAAGGTAAAGCGGCTTGCAATGATTCTGTGACAGTAAGTGAGGAACAGTTAAAAACAGTTCTTGCTAATGTTATTTGTGATGGTTGTTATGATGAAGGAATTATAAAGGATTATGTTTCTTGTATTAAAGCTTTTGAAGATAGGATAGAGATATTTGATAAAAATGGAAATGTGATATAATAAAAGAGATTAAAATATTATGGAGGATTATAATGCCATTAGAAAAAGGTGGAAGATCTGATAAAATTGGGAATCGTTATGAAATTAAATGTGCCATTTATGAAATTCTTAAAGTTGTAGCTGAAAAGAGTTACAGCGTAACAATTGAGGCATTAGGCGATGATGAAAAGGGCACTGATATTCTTGTACACAAAAAACTCGGTGAAAAGGAGCACAAACAGTGCAAAGTGCGAAATGGAAGTAAAGAGTATTGGACATTATCTGATTTAAGATCAAGAAGAGTTGTTGAGGCTTGGAAATATCAACTTAATAGAGACCACAATATTATTGTAGAAATGGTTAGCCCTATTGGCTGTAGCTATTTGGTTGATTTACATAGCAGAGCGTTAAATACAGATGAAAATAATGATAGATTTTATGATGTTCAGGTCAAGGGTAGCGATCAAAAATTCATTAAATTTTATGAAGAATTTTGCATACAAATGGGGTTAGACTACAATGATAAATCGGATGTTAAAAAGAGTGTAGATTTATTAAAACGAATAAAGTTCAATCAGATACCTGAACATTTTTTATCGGAAAGTATTTTCAATTTGATTGGGTTTCATTTTAGTAATGATAGTCATGACGTATATAATGCACTTGTGAAATTTGTTGTAGATGAAGATATTTTAGGACATGAAATTACAGTGACAAAGTTGATGGAGTATTTAAATAGTCAGAAAATACATCAACGCTTTATTAACTGTGATCAACGAGTTTTACCACATATAACAACAGTTAATGAGGAGTTTCGTTCGAACTTTTCACCAATACAAGGGATGCTATTCGAGAGAGAAGAATTTGAAGAATGTATTAATGTAATAGAGCAAGAAAAAAATCTAATTATTTCAGGAAATGCTGGATGTGGAAAAAGCGGTTGCGTAGAAGCAATTATCGATTATTGTGAAGAAAAAAGAATACCGCATATAGCAATCAAACTGGATAGAAGAACACCATGCATAAACTGTGAGAACTGGGGCAAAGAGCTGGGGTTTTCTGGTTCCTTTGTATATGCGCTACATTCTGTTTCTAAAAATGAACAGGCAGTAATATTGCTTGATCAATTAGATTCATTAAGATGGACACAATCTAAATCTAGTGAAGCACTTGAGGTTTGTATGGAATTGATCAAACAAGTGTCACAACTTAATAGAGATAGGGAAAAGAAAATTAGCATAGTTTTTGTTTGTAGAAGTTATGATTTATCAAATGATAGAAGAATAAAGGCATTGTTTGAGCAAAATGATGAAGGTATATATAATAGAGAAATATGGGAAAGAGTAGTTGTTGATGTGCTGAATGAAGAAGTGGTTTCTAAAATTGTAGGGGAAAGATATAGTCTGCTTACTCCGAAAACTAAGAAATTGCTACAGAGCCCAAGCAATTTGTATATTTGGCAGCATTTAGACAAAAAGGACGAGTGCTACGATTGTGCTACAGCAAGTCGCTTAATTGATAAATGGTTTGAGCAAATATGTGTATCCGCTATAAAAGCAGGAGTTTCAGAACAAGTTCTAATTGATACAAGAGATGAAATAGTGAATACTGCGGATAAACTCGGCAAAGTGTTTGTGCCTAAAACTATAATAAAGAGTGGTTTGGTAGGAGTTGATTATTTAATATCATCTGAAATGCTTATTTCAGATGGCGTAAGAATTGGCTTTACACATCAATCAATATTAGATCATTTTGTTTCAATGCAGATGACACGCCAGTTTTATGATGGCATATGTATTGAAGAAATCGTTGGAAAGAAAAACAGGCAAACTCCGGGAAGAAGATACCAAGTGCAGATGTTTATGCAGAACCTATTAGAATTTGATTGCGATGATTTTCTGCGAGGGAGTTTTGAATTATTAGAAAGCGATGAAATAAGGTATTATATTAAATTTATATTTTATGAATTACTGGGTCAGATAGAGAACCCGGATAAGTCTATAGAAGCTTTTGTTATTAAATATTGTGACCATGAAACATATGGTGAATTTTTATTAAATAATGTCTTTTATGGCAAATGCCAATATGTCTTATTGTTATTGAAAAATGGTGTTTTAGACAGGTGGATGGGAGACGCTGAGAAGAAGAAAAATGTTTTCTCGCTTCTTAGCAGTATAAGTGAACATTTGGCGGATGAAGAGGTATGCTTTATAAAAAAATATGCATTTAAGAGTAGAGAAGATGACGAACAATTTTCGAGGTGCTTTTATCATGGAATTGATGAAGAAGGTGATGCATTGTTTGGATTGAGATTGCAGTTTTATGAAATCTATCCTGAATGGACATCACGCCTGTATATTGATGTTAAAAAGGCCTTTGCAATATGTGAGAATAGGATAATCGACATTATTTCATTTTTATTAGTCGATGGTGACAGTGATAAGAAAAAGAAAATCTCTACATATGATGAACTGTTCGATAATGGGAACTCATTTACCGTTAATAATGGACAATACATTATAGAAAAGCTATTGCCTCATATACCGACTGGTAATTATTATGAAATTGATTATTTTAAATGGTCAGCACAATACACCTTCGGTAATAGTGTAGAACGCTTTGCTGTAGAAATTATAAAAAAGGCAAACGAAACTATTATAAAAAAAGATCCGGCTTTGTTTTGGCATTATTATGAGCCTTATATGGGCAAAGGTCATGCTGTTTTCGATGAGATTATTTTGGCAGGATTAAAATTGCTTCCAAAGTCGGAGAGTAATAAGGTGATTGAATATTTAAGTGATGATCTGGATAAAAGAGTATTTGACAAAACAAGCAAAACAAATAATAGCCTTAACTTGGCTATGGAAACTATTGAAAAACATACAAAATATTGTGATGAAGAATGTGTTGTCAAATTAGAAAAAAATATACAGAAATATATTTCACCAAAGGCGATTAAATGGTACAAAGATCGAATCGAATACAATAAATCAAACTCAGGAGAAACAGTATATTGGAGCTTTTGGGGCGATTTGCAGTATCAGTTATTACAGAGCATTTGCAACGATAAGATATCTGAAAAGAGTAAAGGTTTATTAGCAGTATTGAAACGACGATTTGGGGATAAAACATATAGATATAGTCGAAGTGACGGGCATTCAGGCACAGTTGTATCACCAGTATCTAGAAAAAACATAGGAAAAAGGCAATGGCTTCAGATTTTAACGAATAAAAAATTAGAGGTAAGAAAGAGACATGGCTGGAAGGAAGTAGAAGGGGGATTTGTTGAAAGCTCTTTAGAAATGTATGCTAGTGACTTTAATTCAGTAGTCAAGGCGGATCCGGAAAAAATGATTCGTATGGTTATAGATAATAGTAACTCTATATTGCCGATTTTTATTAACTCAATGTTTTCTGGAGCAGAGTTTTCAGAGCGAATCAGTGATGTTAGTAAAGAAACATGGGAAGATATGTTTAGGTATTTTCCATGTGATATGGAAAGTCAAAGAGCATCATACTTTTGTGGTATATTAGAAAAAGTAGAGATATACGATTGGTCATATGATATATTAAATCAGCTTAAAGATATATCTAGTAATTATGAGGGAGATAGAAAAGATGAAGATGAAATAAATGCAATGGATAGCGCAGATTTAGTAAGCGCTTCGTTAAACCATACAAGAGGTTCTTCTGCCAGAGCAATGGGACATTTGTTATGGCATAACGATGAATTACTTAATGTATTTAAAGACTCTATAGAAAAAATGGCGGCAGATAGTAATTCGGCTGTACGTATGGCATCTATGTTTGCTTTATGGCCTGCATATAATATTGATCGAGACTGGGCAGAAAAGCATTTATTATGTATTTATGAATCGGATATAAGAATGGCAGCATATAATGGATCTAAAAATATGTTTTTCTTGTTATATAAAAAATATAGAGAGAACGTTTTAAAGCTTGTTATAGATTGTTTTAATTCTGAAGATAAAAGATTGATTGAGGTGGGAGGCAATGCATTATGTGAATTTAACATCCTACACGATGAATTTGCTGACATTGTTATGCAGGTCGATACTTTTAACGAAGAACAAATAAAAGCAATTTTACATATGGCAGTAATATATTTGGGACAAGAAATGCACAGAGAAAAGGCAAAATCAATTATCTTAAATTTGAAAAACACTGAAGCAGATGTTGAATTTCCTTTGTCTAGAATGTTCTATGACAACTTGGTCGATTCAGACAGAGATGCAGAGTTTCTTATTGACATTATGAAATCAAATGTGAACAGAAGAACGGTATATGCATTTGTTCATTATTTGGAAGAAAATGCATATTCCATAAATGATTACGCTAGTATTATTATAAGTTTGTGTGAAAATATTCTTAGTTTGGATGCCAAGGAAATATCAAATAGATGGGGAATTGAGGATAATATATCTAAACTGATTATTTCACTATATGATGAGTGTGTTGAAGAGGAAAAAAATCTTGCAGAAAGATGTTTAGACCTTTGGGACATCATGTTTGAAAAACAGATTGGACAAGTACGAAGGTTAAGCCGAGAATTGATGGAGCGGTAGTAGGAGTGTAATATGTGGAGTGAAAGGTGTTACGAAATAACGAAAGTAACGGTAAGATGCCCTTGAGATAATTGAGGGCATTTGTTATAATGTCAACAAGAACAAATGTTTGAATGTAACGTGTTGGGGTTGAACTTTAGAGATTAGGAGGAAGGCATGAGTAACTTAGTAGCAAAAGAATATGAACGCTTTGAAGATATTAAACATATCAGAGAAGACGGCACAGAGTTTTGGAGTGCAAGAGAATTGGGCGTAACGCTTGATTATATAAAGTGGGAAAACTTTTCGAAAGTTATTAAACGTGCAATGATAGCTTGTGAGAATAGTGGGCATTCAGTAGAGTGCGATTTTCCTGAGGTCAGGAAAATCGTAGATGCCGGTGCAACATCAAAACCGGTATTGGATTATGAACTTTCAAGATATGCATGCTATTTAATCGTCCAGAATGGAGATCCACGTAAAGAAGTGATTGCATTAGGGCAAACTTACTTTGCAATACAGACTTATAGGCAGGAAGTGGCGGATCATTTTAATCAGTTGAGTGAAGATAATCGACGCTTGGTTGTTCGCGGAGATATAAAACAGTGGAATCAGCTTCTTGTAGAAACTGCGCATGATGCAGGCGTGATTACGAATGAAGAATTTGCTATATTTCAAAATGCAGGGTATATGGGATTATATGGTGGATTAGATGTTGATGATATTCATGCAAAGAAGCAGTTAAAGGCTAGTCAGAAGATTTTAGATTATATGGGGAGCACTGAATTGATTGCTAATCTGTTTAGGATTTCTCAGACAGAAGAAAAACTTCGTAAAGATCAAATATATGGTGCCAATAAGGCTACTTCAGTTCACTATAACGTTGGTAAAGAAGTAAGGAATGCAATAGAAAAAATAGGCGGAACAATGCCGGAAGACTTACCAACACCGGAGAAAAGCATACAACAAATCGAAAAAGAGCAAATGGCACGTCTTAAAGAAAAGGCGAAAAAAGGTAAACTGATGTTGGATGAGTAAATAATGGTGCTAGACTAAACAACGGACAAAGTTTTTGAAACGATTCTGATGTAGTATAATGTGTACATATGATGAAGAGGGCGTAGAGCTAAAAAACATTGATTGAAACCTTGATGTTGTAGTAAAATAACATTTATAGGAAAGAGGGTGAGAGCGTGAGGAAAGATGTCTTAACTTTAGAAAAGATAACTGAAATCGTTAAGCCGATTGCATTGAAATATAATGTTGAAGCAGTTTATCTGTTTGGGTCTTATGCTAGAGGGGAAGCGACTGCAGACAGTGACTTGGATTTTTTAGTGTTTGGCGGCGATACATTTAAGAAGACATTGATATTTGCTTTAGCGGAGGAACTGCGAGAAGCTTTTGAGAAAGCAGTAGATGTTTTTGAAATTCACGAAGTGAATCGAGACAGTGCCTTTTATGACACGATCATGAGGGAAAGGAGACTCGTTGCATGAAATATTCTGATCAGCAGCGTATACAGAAGATATATGAGTATGGTTCTAAGTTGCTCGGATATATTACAGTCAATAACATTACAAAGGAAAGTTTGCTAGAAGATTTCTCTTTACAGTGGCTTGTAACTACTCCGTTATACAATATCGGAGAGCATGCTTATTATCTTTCAAATGAATATAAAACAGAGCATGATGAAGCAGATGGATGATTTACTGTAATGCTGTAAGAATGAAGATGTATGCATAATTGCTTGCATCTTTTTATTTGGAGAAGATGCAAGCAAAGGATGGTATATATAGGAGAGGATGATGATTACATGAGAAAAGATGTCTTAATTTTAGAAAAGATAACTGAAATCGTTAAGCCATTTGCATCGAAACACAATCTAGAATAATGAATCAACCAAAACCTTGAAATCAGTGTGCTTTTTCATTATAATTAACCATGTATAATTTATACCATAAAATAAGCAGTAAAATAATAATAAACTCTGGAGGCTGATGTAGTGGGAATATCTTTTTTAGAGCAGCAGCTCGAAACCTGCAAGAAAAAAATAAAAATTATGGAGCATGCACTCTCTGCCAGTGCAGGTGCATACTACAATATCAACATTACCAGGAATCAGGTTCCGGGTACAATGTATCAGGTGATTGACGATGTTGAATACAGCATCAACGAAGCAATAGGATTTCCCGATGACTGCAAATACTGGGATGTTATCGAGTATTGGGGAAATCAGTTAGCAGAGGACCAACAGGAAGATTACTTTGCTTTTTTTGATAGAGCCCATTTACAGGAATGCTTTGATAAAGGTCAGGACCATGTTTTCCATTGGTACTGGACGAAAAACTCTCTGGGAGCACCTATGCTGGCAGAGCAGCATATTGTTATGTATCGTGATGCAGTAGACGATGATCTGCTGGCAATTACATATGTACTTGACCATACTCAGCTTGAGGAGCTTCATGCCAGGGATGCCGAACAACGAAAGCTTATTGAAGAGGATATTAAAAAAATCGAAGGCCTTGCCAGCCAGTATTCAACGCTTTATTTTATTAATCTCGAGACAAAAGAGTATTCACAATATAATATCAATGAAACCGTATATGACCAGAATACAAACCTTGACAATAACAGCTCAAAGAACTTCTTTAATAAATACGCAGAGGCTATAGCTTCATATTCGCATCCGGATTTTCGTGATGAAATGATGAAGTTTGCCGACGAAAATTACTTAAAAAAACTGCTCCGAAACAAGAAAAGATATACATACAGGTTCCTTCATACCGGCAGAAACGGTGAATATCAGTGGATGGAGCTTGTTCTGATAAAGTTTGCCAAAGCAGATGAAGAACCATCACACATCGCGTTCGCTTTCATTAATGTTGATGAAGATGAACGTGAAAAAGAGGCCCAGAGAAAAGTGCTTGTGGATGCCCTTGCGGCAGCGGAGCACGCCAACAGAGCTAAAACTGTATTTCTGAATAATATGTCCCATGACATCCGTACTCCGATGAATGCCATCATCGGATACACGGCACTGGCGGCAGCACATCTGGATAATATAGAAACCACAAAGGATTATCTCAATAAAATTTCGATATCAAGCAGCCATCTGCTCAGCCTTATAAACGATGTTCTCGATATGAGCCGTATTGAGAGCGGAAGAGTTAAAATTGAAGAAAAAGAGGTACATCTGCCGGATGTGCTTCATGACCTGAGAACAATCATTCAGTCGAATATTTCAGCTAAACAGCAGGACCTTTTTATTGATACTCAGGATATTCTGAATGAGGATATTATTACCGATAAGCTGCGTCTTAATCAGGTGCTGCTGAATATTGTCGGCAATGCAATTAAATTTACACCGACCGGTGGAACAATAAGCATCAGAATTTCTGAAAAACCGTGTCCTCTCAGAGGATATGCGACATATGAGTTCCGAATCAAGGATAATGGCATAGGAATGTCAGAAGAATTCCAGAAGCACATCTTTGAATCTTTCACAAGAGAACAATCAGCGACCGTAAGCGGTATTCAGGGCACCGGTCTGGGGATGGCGATTACAAAAAACATCGTAGATATGATGGGTGGAACAATCAGTGTGAAGAGTGAAGAAGGAAAAGGCACGGAGTTCATTGTCGTATTCGACTGCAAGCTGTCAGACAATGTAGTTAAATATGAACCGGTTCCGGAGCTGCAGGGCGCTCGTGCGCTTGTTGTTGATGATGATACTGATACGTGTATGAGCGTAAGCAAAATGCTTAAGCAGATAGGAATGAGAGCTGACTGGACGGTTTCCGGCAAAGAGTCAATCGTCAGAGCGAAGGAAGCTTATGATGAAGGCGATGAATTCAAGGCATATATTATCGACTGGCTTATGCCTGATATGAATGGAATAGAGACAGTTCGCCGTATCCGTAAGGTAATAGGAAACAGTACACCAATTATCATTCTGACAGCATATGACTGGTCAGATATTGAGGCTGAAGCAAGAGAAGCTGGTGTAACAGCATTTGTTTCCAAACCGTTGTTCATGTCAGAACTGCGGGAGGTGCTCACAAAGCCTGTATGTACAGGAATTAAAAAAGACTCGGAGGAGAAGGCTGATTTCTCGGGAAAGAAAATACTTCTGGTAGAAGACAATGAACTTAATCAGGAAATCGCTGCTGAGCTACTCCAGGGAGCCGGATTTGTGGTTGATGTAGCTGATGACGGAAGTATTGCGGTTAAAAAAATAACTGAAGCAGATGCAGAACGTTATGATCTGATTCTTATGGACATTCAGATGCCTAACCTCAACGGATTTGAAGCTACAAGAGTAATCAGAAGCCTGGGCGATGGCAGGAAAGCCGGAATACCGATAATTGCGATGACTGCAAACGCTTTTGATGAAGATAAGAAAGCTGCTTTCGAGGCGGGCATGAATGGATTTGTTGCAAAGCCGATTGATATCAATGTGCTGATGAGTACGCTGGCGGATATATTGAGATAAGAAAAGAAGTGGGAAAACACATGCATGATTTTAATTCAATGCCCGAAATAAATGTATGCCTGTTGCTTTTTTCAGCATTGGTTGCTCTGTTTCTGCTGATTGGAGCAATTTCAGCCCGCACCAGGTCGCATCCGTTTATGAAAAAATTCATCAAATTACTGATTGCTGATATTATCATGCAGCTGGGAGAGGCAGGCATCTGGTTTTTTGAAGGCTCACCTGAGAAGCTACCTTTATTAAAGCTTTGTTGCGTACTGTCCTTTGGACTGGGATTTGTAGTAATTGCACTTTTCATTTCATGCCTGGTGGAATTTTTCAGGGAGAGAGAATCATCTGTATCTCTGCTGCCTGCCCGTATTATGTATGGGATTTGTGGCAGCATGTTTTTCCTTGTAATCATTTCCGCATTTAACGGTATGTTTTTCATATTTGATGAACAGGGGATGATGGAAGATGGTTTTTTATGGTTTGTAATATGCATATTTGACATTCTCTCTTTTATTGTAGTAATCTGTCTTGTTATTCATCACAGGAAATTTCTTGCTGTAAAGGAGCTTCTTTCATTGCTCAGCTTCAGTGCGCTGCCGCTGGCTTCTGCCATGCTGGTGAATATATGGTATCCCATCCCTGAATACCTCGCAACAACCCTTTCTCTGATATTGATATTTATTATGTTTCACGGAGAAATCAGCAGACAGCTTGAAGTGAATAAAAAGGAGCTTGCCGAAAGTCGCATTGCCATTATGGTAAGTCAGATACAGCCTCATTTTCTGTATAATGCATTAAACTCAATTTATCATTTGTGCAATAAAGATATAAAAATGGCACAACGTGCAATAAACGATTTTTCTGAATATCTTCAGCGCAGCCTGAGTGCTATAAATCGTACAACTCCGATCCCTTTTGAAGAGGAATTAAAACACGTTAAAGCATATCTGGAGCTTGAACAGATCAGATTCAGTGAGAAACTGAAGGTTGTGTATAACATTGAAACGACAAGCTTTCTTTTACCTGCACTTTCCATACAGCCATTGATAGAAAACGCAGTGAAGCATGGTATTTGTCCCAAGGAGGAAGGCGGTACTGTAATGCTGTCTGCAAGGGAATCCTCTGAATGCTTTGAAATTATAATTTCTGATGATGGAGTGGGATTTGTTATGGAAGAGATTCAGGAGGGCGGTAAGCTGCATGTAGGTATTGAAAATGTACGGCAAAGACTTTCCATCATGTGCAGTGCTGAGCTTATTATTGACAGTAAACAGGGGGAGGGAACAACAATAACGGTTCGTATTCCAAAGGAGGATGCAGATGAGAATAATCGCACTCGATGATGAGAAAATTGCATTGGAAGGGTTGGTGGATGCAATACGTGAAGCTGAACCTGCTGCTGAAATTCATAGCTTTTGCAAAGGTGCAAAGGCATTGGAATTTTACAGACAGACTCCATGTGACGTGGCAGTTCTGGATATTCAGGTGTGGGATATGAATGGCGTCGATCTTGCGAAGCAGATGAAACTTATAAATCCTCAGGTAAATATTATTTTTGCGACCGGATATGGAGATTACAGGGCGGAGGCTTTTGACATGCATGCAAGCGGATACCTGGTAAAACCTATCACACCCGAAAAAATAAGAACAGAGATGGAGAACCTGCGTCACCCGGTTAAGCAGCTGATGAAAAAAAGGGTGCGATTCCATACATTTGGAAACTTTGAAGTGTTTATAGATGATAAGCCTGTGAAATTCAAATATGATCTGACTAAGGAAATGCTGGCATATCTGGTAGACAGAAACGGAGTATACTGTACCAATGGGGAACTTACGGCACTGCTGTGGGAAGGAAAACAGCATTCCAGCTATTTGAGGAATTTAAAAAAAGATCTGATTGACAGTTTTATTCAGGCAGGATGTCAGGATGTAATAGACAGCGGCAGGAATAAAATCAGAATCGTGCCCGGTGAGGCTGATTGTGATTACTATGACTGGATGGCTGGAAAGGTAAATGCCATTAATCAATATAATGGAGAATATATGGTGCAGTACAGCTGGGCGGAATTTACCAATGCCGCACTGCAGAAGAAAATATGATATACTTTCATTAAGGAACACAATCAGGCAAAGGAGCCATAGATCCATGTACAATACACTATTAATCATACAATATATCAGTATACTTTTTTTACTTGTAGAGACAGGATACATATTTGCAAAGTGGAGAACAACACTGCATGGGTATTTGTTTTTAAACTGTGCGGCAACGCTTGTCAACAATACAGGTTACCTGATGGAGATGCAGGCTCATACACAGGAAGCATATATGATGGGACTTCAGATGTCATATCTTGGCAGAGTGTGGATACCTTTTTCGCTGCTTCTTTTTGTGCTTGCTCTGTGCAAAATCAAAGCTAATAAAGGCACTATCGCGGTATTATGTTTGATTCATACCGTGACCTTTCTGCTGGTTCTTACCTCACAGTGGCAGCCTTTCTATTATTCATCTATGGAATATGTACACGATGGACTGTTCCCGTACATCAAATGCAGTCATGGAATATGGCATAATTTTTATTCAGCTTTGCTGGTCGCATATATTGTATTCGGAATTACAAAAATGCTTCAGGCGTTTCGAAAGGAAAAGAATATTGCTGCCAGGAAGCGGTTGCTCTGTATTCTGGTGGCTGTTGCAGTCGAGAGCGGATTTTATATTGTACAGCTGACCGGCATTACAGGCAGCTATGATATAACGGTGCTTGGTTATTCAATCAGTACAATATTCATGTATATTGCTATTTTTAAATATGACCTGCTCAATATGCTGCAGCTTGCCAAGGATTATGTGATCGATGAGGTTGCAGAAGGCATCATAGCAGTAAATACAGCCGGATAAGTGGAATATTACAATAAACCGGCAATGATGATTTTTCCTGAGCTTAAGAACCATTCATCATCAATTATTGAAGAACTTAAGATATCTGTTGAGAAAAAAGAACCTGTTGAAATTTTCGGAAGGATCTATTCTCCTCAGGTTAAAACCCTATATCAGAATGACGATGTTACAGGAGAGGTATACGTTCTTGTGGATGATACAGAGCATTACCTTTATATGAAAGAGCTGGAAGAACAGAAGAATATTGCCGAAGCTGCAAATGCATCGAAATCTGCTTTTTTATCAGTGGTATCTCATGAAATCAGAACTCCTATGAATGCAGTTGTGGGAATGACCGATCTGCTGCTTCAGGACAAAGGATCTCTGGACAGCAAGCAGGAGAAGTATCTGACCAATATACGTAACTCAGGCGAGGCACTTGTTATGATTGTAAATGATATTCTGGATCAGTCCTAAATTGAGGCGGGCAGAATGGAGCTTGTAGAAGATGTATACGAAATACGGTCGGTTGTGGATGATGTAAAACTCATTATTGATAACAGAATCGGAAGCAAGCCGGTTCATTTGATCAGTGAAATAGATAACAATGTGCCGCACCTGCTTATTGGAGATGGACTGCGTATCAGGCAGATTCTAATAAATCTCATGAATAATGCGGTGAAATTTACAGAGGAAGGCTTCATACAACTGACCATCAGATGTATCGAGGAGGATGAAGGCAAAATGCTGATCCGTTTCGAGGTTAAAGATTCTGGACAAGGTATCAAAGCAGAGGATTTGGACAAGCTTGGACAGGCATTTACACAGGTGGATACCAGACGCAATCATGGCAAGGAAGGGACAGGTCTGGGACTGTCAATATCAAGGGACTTCATATCAATGATGGGAGGACAGCTTGAAGTTACAAGTGAATATGGCAGAGGATCAGAGTTCTATTTTTCCATATGGCAGGGCACAGCGGAAGAGGACGGAAGTAGCGAAGGGGAAATACATAATGATGCTGCATTTACTGCACCTGAAGCAAAGGCTCTTATAGTCGATGATACAGAGATAAATCTTATGATTACAGAAGAACTTCTGGCATCACTTAAGATATCGGCTGACACTGCAGTATCCGGAGAAAAAGCTGTGGATATTAAAAGACTTAAGCAGCTGCTGCTGAAGTGGCTCCCGCCGGATCACATCAGAAGTTGAATAAATATTAAAAAACTGGTATGATAAGAATAACCCGAAAATCCGGAGGTTTATGGCAAGTGAATGAAACCAGGAAAATGAAAGTCGGACAGATAGTGTGGATTGCTGTGGTTGTAGGAATTGTAGCAGTTCTGCTGCTTATCTTTTCGGCTCAGAATAAAAACAGAATAATAAATCAGAATGCGAATTATGTTCAGGATAATGCGATTCAGACTACGAATCAGATAAATGACGTTATGTCGCGAACTCAGGAAGACATCAGAATGATGGCCTATCTTTTCGGTGAAACTCTTGATGAACCGGAAGTGTCAACAGAGGATCTTAAAAACCTAACAGAGCGTTCTCATTTTGACTATGTCAGGTTTACCGATAAAAACGGGATAAACTATGCGGCCGACGGCAGAACCAATGATGCATCAGACCGTGAATACTTTAGAGAAGGAATGACCGGCAAAACAGGAATTTCTGTAACCTGGAAATCCAGGATAACAGAGGAAACTCTTGTCAATTTCTACACGCCCCTTGAATATAATGGAGAAATAATCGGTGTACTCAGAGGGGTATATCTGGCTGATAAAAGAATGAGAGAGCTGCTGTCGACCACATTTTTCGGCGAAGAAGCGATAGCACTCATGTGTACATCCGATGGAATGATGATTGCAGGAAATGATGGTGCCAAATCACTGCCGCGAAATATCCGTGAATATTTGTCCAATGAAGAACTGTTCGGTGAAGAATGTGCCAAATCAATAGAGTCGGCATTTAAGACAGGCAGGAATACAGGCTTTACCTTTAATACCGAAGATGGAACAGGCAGTGGATATATTTCACGGCTTGATGATCCTGACTGGTTTCTGGTGCAGACATTTCCTTCAAAGGTGACAACCAGAATGTACAAATCAGCAAACAGTGCAGGAGTTATACTTGAGGTATCGCTGATAGTGCTGTTTGCTGTATACCTTGTAATAGTGGTTATGAGAAACCGCAGACGCAACAAGCTTCTTATCGATGAAAACAGAGATATGAGCTATGTTATACATGGTATTCCTAAGCTTTATGACAGATTCGTACTGATAGACCTTGAAGAGAACACCTATAGATACATGATGGGAGAAAAGCCTGAATACGGTATGATATTCAAGGAAGGCTCTTATGATGAATTTAAGAGATATACATTGAATACAGTGAGGGAAGAAGCAGATATGGAATCCGTAGAAGCTTTCATGGATCCGGATGAGATACGCAGAAGCTTTGAGAACGGTGTTCATGATTTAATGCTTGATTACCGCTCTATTGACGGCATTTCAGACTGGCGCAGGATATATCTTGTATGTCTTGAACGTAGAAAGGGAAACCCTTCGAAAATACTGTTTGCAAAGCAGAATATCACTGAAACCAAAAAGAGAGAAACCGCTGAGCAGGATGTACTCAAAGAGGCTAAACAGGCTGCAGAGGCATCGAATAATGCCAAGACAAAGTTCTTGTTTAATATGTCGCATGATATCAGAACTCCTATGAATGCCATAATCGGGTTTGCCAATATGGCTCAGAAGCATGCAGCGGACACTGATTCTGTGAAGGAGTATATTTCCAAAATACAGAAATCCAGTGATGTGCTGCTGAAAATAATAAATAATATTCTGGATATGGCACGTATCGAGAGCGGCAAGACAGAACTGAAGCTTGTTCCCGTTGATCTGCTTCATGAGATAGAAGGCATGGAGGATATGTTTGCAGAGAGTATGGAACAGGCCGGTCTGCAGTTCAGCACCGATGTAGATATCAGAGATGCTCAGGTTATATGTGACAATCTCAAAATAACACAGATCTGTATAAACCTCTTAAGCAATGCCCAGAAATTCACCCCTGAGGGAGGGACTGTAGCATTTTCATTGAAACAGCTTGATGCTCCGCAGAATGGTATTGCCACATATGAGTTTTGTGTAAAGGATAACGGTATCGGCATGAATGAGGAATTCATGGAGCATATGTTTAAGCCTTTTGAAAGAGAACATACAGCAACAGTATCAGGTATACAGGGAGCAGGTCTGGGGCTGAGCATCGTCAAAAACCTTGTAGAAATGATGGATGGCGAAATAACAGTAGACAGCAGTCCGGGAAAAGGAACTGAAATCATTATGAGGTTTGAGTTCAGTGTCACTTCTGATGATACTCTGCGGCCACAGGGTTCAGATGATTTGGCAGAGGTTGATTTTACCGGAAATAGAGTACTTCTGGTGGAGGATAATGAGCTTAACAGAGAAATAGCCTGTGAAATACTTAAGGAAGACGGTTTCGAGGTGGAAGAAGCACACGATGGGTATGCTGCAGTGAGAATGCTTAAGGATGCCGGTAAAGGGTACTATGATATAGTGCTTATGGATATACAGATGCCGGGAATTGATGGATATGAAACAACAAGGCTTATAAGAGCCTTTGATAATCCAGATATTGCCGGGATACCGATTATAGCTACAACTGCCAATGCGTTCGAAGAGGACAGAAAAGCAGCTCAGGCGGCAGGAATGGACGGGCATATCGGTAAGCCTATCGATGTAAAACAAATGAAACGCACAATTGCAGAAGTTCTCAAAGCTAAAGTACAATAGAAGCAGAAAAGCGCCGGGATAGATTATTCTCAGCGCTTTTGTTGTATTATTTGATAATTATCACTCTATGCCAAACAGTATTTTTTCCGGAGTTATCGGCAGATTGCGGTGCCATACGCCGGTTGCACGGTAGATAGCATGGGCTATAGCAGGAGATGGAGTGTTGATTACTATTTCACCTATGCTTTTGGCACCGAACGGCCCTGTAGGTTCCCAGCTGCTTTCGAATTCCACCTGAAGATGCCCTATATCGAGGCGTGTTGGAAGCTTATACTGCATGAATGAGTTCTCTTCTATTTTACCCTTGTCGCTGAAGGTCACATCCTCATACAGAGCCATGCCGATACCCTGAACAAGACCGCCTTCTGTCTGTATTCGCGCCAGGTTAGGATTGATAGGGGTACCGCAGTCGACGACCGCAACATAATCGAGCACATCTACACTGCCTGTTTCAGGATCAAGCTCAATTTCCACCATACCAGCCATAAAAGGAGGCGGTGAAACAGGACTTGAATGTGTAGCTGTTGCACGCACTGCAATTTCATTATTGCATTGAGCCTGATATGATATATCGTCAAGCGTTACGAATTCACCTGTTTCCAGATTTGATATCCTGTCTCCGTCAAACTCAAGTGAATCATCGGTACAGCTAAGTGTTTCGGCAGCTATGCTGCACAACTGTTTTTTGAGCTTATCACAGGCAAGCACGACAGCCTGTCCCGTGACATAAGTAGTGGAAGAGGCATATGACCCTGAGTCGTAAGGTGAAGAATCAGTATCAACGCCGGCCACCTCTACGTTATCAATATGGCAGTCCATACATTCTGCAGCCATCTGTGCCAGAATGGTATCGCAGCCGGTACCCATATCAGCAGCACCGATTGAAAGCACGTAACACCCATCATCACCCAGAGTGATTGTTGCAGAGCCTACATCCACATTCGATATACAGCTTCCCTGCATGGCTATAGCCATACCTGCCGTTCTGATTTTACCGTCGGGCATGGTGCGGACAGGGTATTTGTCCCTCCATCCGAACAGCTTGCTGCATTTTGCCATGCAGCGGTCAAGAGCACACGAATTTGTTTTTTCACCGTAATAAGCGGGCATGACCATTCCTTCGCGAAGCATGTTTTTCTCGCGGATATCAGTCGGATCAATGCCAAGGGTTTCCGCAAGCTCATTTACAGCTGATTCGACTGCGAATATTCCCTGAGTGGCACCGTAGCCCCGGTATGCGCCGGCAGCCTGAGTATTGGTATAGACTACATCATACGCGAAGCGAAAAGCTTCAAGTGAGCCGGTATACAGGGGAATGGATTTGTGTCCGCTGAGGCCTACAGTAGTAGGTCCATGCTCACCATAGGCTCCGGTATTGGAAAGAGTATATACGTCGAGTGCACGTATTTTACCGTTCTTATCAGCACCAAGGCGCACACGTATCTCCATTTCATGGCGCGGACTTGCTGCAATCTGTGATTCCTCTCTGCTGTAAATTATCTTCGCCGGCTTACCTGTTTTAAATGTCACAAAAGCCGGATAAACCTCGGCAACTGCCGTCTGCTTGGCACCGAATCCGCCTCCGATACGAGGCTTTTCGATGCGAATTTTATTATTGGGTATTCCCAGTGCATGGGAAAGTATTCTGCGGAGATGAAATATTATCTGAGTGGATGCAATAACATGAAGCCTTCCGAAGTGATCCATTCTAGTGTAGGTGCGGAAGGTTTCCATCATTGCCTGCTGGCAGGCTTTGGTATGGTATGTTCTGTCTATGACATAGTCACATGATTCCAGCACAGCATCCACGTTGCCGTCTTCTGTACTGTCGGAAGCGCAGAGATTTCTCTTGTTGTCAGCGCCGACAGGGCATGGTGCTTTCCAGTTGTCCTCCGGATGAACAAGTATTTTTCCGTCCTTTGCTTCATGAAGATCAAGAACAGGTGTAAGTACTTCATATTTTACCTTGATGAGCTTCATAGCTTTGTCTACGCATCGTTCATTTTCTCCGGCTATTATTGCGACAGCATCTCCGACAAAACGGACACGGCGGTCCAGTATAAGTCTGTCATAGGGCGAGGGCTCGGGAAATGTTTGCCCTGCCTGTGTGAAGCGCTCCTGAGGAACATCCTTATATGTAAAGATGCACTCTATGCCGGGAACCTTCAATGCTGTGGATGTGTCTATTTCATTTATTAGCGCGTGGGCATGAGGGCTTCTCAGAACCTTTACAACAAGGCATTCTGACGGGGTTATATCGTCAAGATATACAGGCTTGCCCAGAAGCAGCTGCATAGAGTCCTTTTTACGTATCCCCTTGCCCACTGTTTTAAATTCTTTTTTCTGCATATCAGATATCCTCGCTGTTCTGTTTGTTACTGCGGCTTTCCAGATAGGCTCTGATACCGCGCAGCTGTCCTTCATAACCGGAGCAGCGACATAGGTTTCCTGCCAGAAAGCTTTTTATTTCATCGTCTGTCGGGTCAGGTATTTCCCGAAGCAGTGCTATGGTATTCATTACAAACCCTGGGTTGCAGAAGCCGCATTGATCGGCACCTTGATCTGCTATGAAACCGATGAATTCTTCTGCTTCATTCTGAAGTCCTTCCAGAGTCTGTATCACATGGCCATCTGCTCGTGCAGCCAGAACAGAGCATGACAGTACAGGCATGTCATCCATGAGGACAGTGCACAGACCGCAGTTAGCTGTTTCGCAGCCTCTTTTGACGCTGCTGCAGCCATGATTTCTGACAAAGTCGATGAGCAGAGTGTCAGGCTGAACATCAGCTGTAATGGTTCTGCTGTTTAGAGTAAGCGTGATTTTCATGGATGTACCTCCGTGTTCTGCAGGCTGCTGATTGCCCTGCGTATTAGTACGCCGCATATCTGTTCGCGATAACGGCTGCTTCCTCGCAGATTGCTTCCGAAGGTGAGCTGTCTGATCGCTTCATCGACTGCAGTCTTAGGATCGCAGGAGAGATCGTGAATGACCTTTGCTTTACCTGGACGGGCTCCTATGGCACAGTTTATGATACCATTTATCTCGGATACAGCACATGTAAGGACAGGGAAATCAGTTGCTGTGTTGCGCTGTGATATATATGCTGCCCTGCATGGTGATTTGGGGACGATGATGCTGGTGATAATATCACGGGTTTTGTGTGACATTTCAGCGAACTCTTCCACAGAGACTATGCCTCCTTTGTAGAGTTCAACTTTTGCATTAAGAACCATAAATATGGTCAGAATATCTGAAAATCCGTATCTGCCCCAGATGCTGCCGCCAATTGTAGCGAGATTTCTGAACTGTACGCCGACAATATGGTTTACTGCAGCAGCTACTGCGTTCTGAGTCTGAGCGTTGAGTCCTTCATGAAGCTCCAGCTGTCTCAGAGTAACCATACTGCCGATGCGGAATTCATTATCAGTTTCTTCTATATTATCAAGTCCCAGTGCCTGAAGATCTATGGCTGTATTTATGCTGCGATCCTGCATTTTGAGCCACAGCATGCCGCCGAGAATCACATTGCCTCTTCTGGTGCAGAGTTCATATGCTTCATCAAGAGATTCAGGCCTGACATATTCTTTTATTTTTAACACAATATACCTCCGTGCGGCTTTGAGTATGTAACCGGAAACCCGGCTTCATTAATTATAACAGTTTGCCGCAGAAAGTGAAGTGGCAATCACTGATATTTGTATGTTTTCTGTGAGAGCTGCACTGTAATACGGAGTTGAAGAACCAGTAGAGTTATATTAAAATAAATCAGTAGAACACGATGGGAGGAAATAAATGATACAGGCATACTGGTATGAAAACGGAACATTGATCAGGGGAATGCCTGTTGATTTTGTAATGAGTTTCTGCTCGGGAATACAGACTGCTGATACAGACTTATCAGCGGAAATAATATCTCTTGTAGGGGGCGGCGGCAAAACGACTCTGATGCATCATCTGGCAGGTGAATTTCAGAAGCGTGGTCTGAATACGGCGGTAATGACCACGACGAGAATGCAGAAGCCAGAAAAGCCATGTATGAGCAGCGGGGAATGTGAATGCAGCTGGGAATCCGGAAAGTATGCAGTCTGCGGAAGGCAGACATCAGATGGTAAGTTCGGCAGTCCTCAGAATGAGTTTGTGCGATGGCTTAAGAAAAATGCGGACATTTTGCTGATTGAAGCGGATGGTGCTAAACGAATGCCCTGCAAGGTACCCGCCGGATATGAACCGGTAATATTGCCGGACACGGATATGGTGATAGGTGTAATGGGAATAGACGCGTACAGCAGACCTGTGGGAGAAGTGTGCTTCAGAGCCGAGCTGGCATGCAGTCTTCTTGGTTGCAGTACCGACCATTGTCTTGATAGTGATGATATGGCTGGTATTCTTCTAAGTGGACAGGGTACGAAAAAAGACACGGGAACGAGAAAATACATGATAGTTCTTAATAAATGTGATGATGCCGGGAGCCTGAAAAAAGCTGAGGCGGTTGCTCACAGGCTTGAAGAAAAGGGACACACAGGAATTATGCTGACTACGCTGAAATAAACTGGAAGATGAGAAAAGGAGAGAAACGATCTGATGAAGGATCTGATAATAGTACGAGGCGGCGGGGATATGGCTACAGGAGTGATACATCGCCTGTGGAGTGCAGGTTTTGAAGTGATGGCACTGGAAACAGATAAGCCTGTGGCTGTGCGCAGGAGGGTTGCTGTAAGCGAAGCAGTGTACGATGGAACCGCAGTGGTGGAAGATATGAAGGCTGTACTTATACACAACGCTTCAGAAGCCCGTGGTGTACTGGCAGCAGGAAACGTACCTGTACTGGTGGATCCTCAATGCAGGAGCATCATGGAGCTGAAGCCGGCAGTCCTTGTGGATGCAATAATAGCCAAAAGAAATACGGGACTTCAAATAGATATGGCACCTGTGACGATAGCCCTGGGACCGGGGTTTTTCGCAGGTGAGGATGCGGATTATGTCATTGAAACCAACAGAGGTCATAATCTGGGAAGAATAATAAAATCAGGAACAACAAGCAGGAATACAAGAACACCCGGAAACATCGGAGGATATACGATGGAACGCGTGATTCGTGCAGAGCATTCGGGGCTTCTGCATGTGTATCATGATATAGGAGAATTCGTAGAGAAGGGAGAGACCGTGGCAGCGATAGAGAATGAAGAAGGCAGCTTTGAGTACAAGGCGGAGCTTTCAGGCATAATCAGAGGAATGCTGCGTGACGATTTCCGGATAACGAAGGGGACAAAGATAGCAGATATAGACCCGAGAAAAGAATCCTATCATAACTGCTTCACTATTTCAGACAAGGCTAGATGCATTGCAGGCAGCGTTCTGGAGCTGGTGTGCAGGTACAGGAGCCAGGAGGATAAGGAAAATGAAAGATAAAATACAATTCTGCAAAGGCGGCGGCTGTACTGCCAAGCTGGGTGCCGGAGCTCTGAACAAGGTGCTGGGTATGCTGCCTAAGGGTGCTGATGATGGGAATCTGCTTGTAGGCTATGACAGCAAGGATGATGCCGCTGTGTACAAAGTATCGGATAATGAAGCATATGTGCAGACTCTCGATTTCTTCCCACCGATGGTGGAGGATCCATACATTTTCGGGCAGATAGCGGCGGCAAATGCCATGAGCGATGTTTTCGCCATGGGTGGAGAAGTGAAGACTGCACTTAATATCGTGTGCTTCCCCGAGGATATGGATCTCAATATACTTGGTGAGATAATGCAGGGAGGCAGCGAAAAGGTCATCGAAGCAGGAGGGGTTCTTGCTGGTGGCCATTCCATTGCAGATGACAGCGTTAAATATGGGCTGTCAGTGACAGGTATAGTACATCCTGATAAAATTTATTCAAATAATACCGGCAAACCAGGAGATGTACTGGTACTTACAAAGAAGCTGGGCGTTGGGATAATATGTACGGCCGACCGTATCGGGGAGGCATCAGCTGAAGCAATGCAGGAAGCGGTGAATTCCATGACGGCTCTCAACAAAGCAGCAGCGGAGATTTCACGTAAATATCGTGTTGATGCGTGCACCGACGTTACCGGGTTTGGACTTCTGGGACATCTTCATGAGATGATGGATGGGAGAAATTCCTGTGAAATATTTGCAGATTGCGTGCCGGTAATGCAGAATGTATTGGAATATGCTGATGAATTCTATCTGACAGCAGCTGCACAGAAGAACAGAAATCATGTGGAAAGATACGTTCATTTTACAGATATTTCATTTGCAATGGAGGAAGTGCTGTTCGACCCTCAGACCTCAGGAGGGCTTCTGATGGCAGTGCATCCTGACGATGCACAGGCTATGATGGGAGAAATGAACAAAGCCCGAATTCCGGCAGCAATAATAGGTGAAATAACTGAGAAGAAGGAATACGAGATAAGTGTAATATGATAAAGAAAGAACTGAAGCTGGTGATTACATTCCACACAACTGCAGATGCCATGGCTATGGAAAAGGTATGCAAAGAGAACGCTGCTGAGGGCAGGATTATTCCTGTACCGCGTTCGATTACGGCGGGGTGCGGGCTTGCATGGTGCGCTCGCCCGGAAAGCCGGGGAGCACTGACGGAGCTGATGCAAAGGAACGGTATCAGATATCAGGGAATGCAGGAATGTATGGTATGACAAGGTGAAAAAATGATATATTTTGATAATGCAGCGACTACAATGAAAAAACCGCAACAGGTTGTAAAGGCGGTTACAGAGGCTCTCTGCAGCATGGGAAATTCCGGAAGGGGAAGCCACGATGCTTCTCTTGATGCATCCAGGGTTATATATGAAACACGTGTGAAGCTTGCTGCGCTGTTCAATGCAGAGAATCCTTCAAGAATAGCATTTACTGCCAATGCCACAGAAGCTCTGAATATTGCCATCAAAGGAATATTGTGTGTGGGAGATCATGTGATAACAACAGCACTTGAACATAATTCTGTGCTGCGCCCCCTTTACGAAATGGAAGAGCGTGGCGTGGAGTTGACGATAATAGCTGCTGACAGCATGGGCAATATAGATTATGGTGAGCTGGAAAAAGCAATAAGACCGGATACTAAGGCGATAGTATGTACCCACGCATCAAACCTTACGGGAAATCTTGTTGATATTGCTCAGCTCGGCGGGATTGCGGCAGCCCATAATGTGCTGTTTGTGGTGGATGCTTCGCAGACAGCAGGGGTTTTCCCTCTTGATGTGCAGGAGATGAACATAGATATTTTGTGTTTCACGGGTCATAAGAGTCTCATGGGGCCGCAGGGAACCGGTGGGATTTATGTACGTGAAGGCGTTGAAGTGCGGCCACTTCTGTCAGGTGGAAGCGGGATTCAGACCTACAGCCGCAGGCATCCTGCGCAGATGCCGACTGCTCTAGAAGCCGGAACTCTCAATGCTCATGGGATTGCAGGACTCGGAGCAGCAGTGCAATATATCCTTGACACAGGTGTAGACGTAATACGCAGGAAAGAACAGGACCTGACGTGTGCGTTTTACGAAGAAGTCAGAGCGATTACGGGAATCAGGATTTACGGTGATTTTACTGCTGAAGAGAGGGCGCCGATAGTTTCCCTTAATATCAGGGATTACGAATCGGCTGCGGTAAGTGATGCTCTGGCGCAGGATTACGGTATATACACGCGTTCAGGAGGTCACTGCGCACCACTGATGCATCAGGCTCTCGGAACAGTCGAGCAGGGTGCTGTGAGATTCAGCTTCTCACATTTCAATACTATGGAAGATGTATATCTGGCGGTTTCAGCTCTGAAGGAGCTGGCGAAGCCGGAAGAAACGGAAATTTCGGTTTTGGCGAAACCGGATGAGTCAGAAGAAAGGAAGAATATTGATGAATAAAGTAACAGTTGATGCCAGAGGGCTTGCGTGCCCTTTGCCTGTGGTTAATGCCAAGAGGGCAGCAGATGAAATGAAAAACGGTGGAGTTCTGGAAGTGCTGGTGGATAATGAAATTGCTGTTCAGAATCTGCAGAAATTTGCCGGGCAGAAAGGTTATGCAGTTTCCGGTGAGAAAACTGCCGAGAAAGAGTATCGGGTTTTGATTCAGGTGAATGGTGGTTCTGTAGCAGTGCCGGATGCAAGAAAAAGCGGAATGGTGATAGTTCTTTCTGCTAATGTGATGGGTACAGGGGATGAGACGCTAGGTACGTCACTGATGAAAGCGTTTATCTTCGCGGTAACGAAGCAGGATATGCTGCCTGAGACTATCCTCTGCTATAACACCGGTGCATATCTGACATGCGAGGATTCTGATTCTCTGGAGGATCTGAAGGCACTGGAAGCAGAAGGTGTAAAAGTGTTGACCTGCGGAACGTGCCTTGATTTTTATGGTCTCAAGGAGAAGCTGGCCGTAGGCTCAGTGACCAACATGTATGAGATCGTGGAGATAATGGAAAACGCAGATAGTGTGATAAGACCGTAAGGTGTGATTGATTGTAATAGTTTTCCATTTAGTGCATATTTGATAAATTTCATTGAAAAAATACACGTTTTTAATCTGCGGGAAATGTGTCTGCTCACATATTAAATGCTGCTATAAGAAAGATGCATATTTATTCATTCAAAACAAAGCGTTTACGCATATTTATTCGCTGGTTATAGCTTTTGTTTGCAATAAAATAAAAGCTGCAGCCTGAACATTGGTCAGCAACATGCAAAACGTGCATTTTCCGTTTAGACCGAACCATTTATACACGAAATCAGGTGCCAAAACAATCACAATGCTCATAGTATCAGAACTATTATAAATTGTGAGTGTATGTATTATATTCTGCTTGCATTACTGGAGGAGCAGTGCGGCGTGGATATAATGAACAGGGTTCGCAGTATTTCTAATGAAAGGGTAACAGTGGGACCGGGTACACTTTATGCGTTGCTTGACAGGTTTTTGGAAAGTGGAATTATTAAAGAGACAAGAATTGAAGGACGCAGGAAGAGTTACATAATTACTGACAACGGCAGGGAGCTTCTGCAGAGAGAGCATGACAGATTAAGGCAGATGGCACGTGAAGGAGATAAGCTGCTTGGAAAATAACAGCAGTATTATTGATTGCACGCAGACAGTATATGTGAAGGATGGTCCGTACGCAGAACTGGAGTACAGCCTGACAACCTGTCGTTTCGGATGGGTGAAAAGTTTTATTTTGAAAAAATATCTGGATGAAAAAGATAACTGGCATAGCTTGAAGTTCAAAAATATTACGGAATCTGAGAGGGATATGTGGCATGCCGAAACGGTGTATGAAGGAATAAATAAAAGTGCATATGTAAGGTTGGTTTTATACGAGAACAGTATTTTATATATCAGCAACGACCAGGTTAATTACAGCCTGCAAAATACAAAAGCAATAATAGACGCGCTTGACCTGCCGTGATAAAATAAAACCAGAAGGCTCGAGCAATTCGAACTCAAACTACAAAATCACATAATCTTAAGCATAAGGATTACGAACAGGAGGTGTATCATATGCTGCATGAAGTTAGTTTTCTTTCGTATAATGAACGGGATAATGTACAGGGCTGGATATATGTACCGGCAGCAAAGGTCAAGGGAATTGTTCAGCTGGTTCATGGATTCGGTGAACATTCAAGAAGATATCTCCACATGATATGCAAAATGCTGGACGCCGGCTACATCGTTGCAGCAGATGATCATGTGGGACACGGCAAAACCGCCATAGTCAATGACACCTGGGGAAACTGGGGACACAAGGGTGCTCAGACGATGATGGAGGATGAGCACAGGCTCAAAGAACTGGTTCAGGAAAAATACCCGGATATTCCGTATTTTATGTTCGGGCACAGCATGGGCTCCATCATAACACGTCAGTTTATTGCAAAGTATGGCGATGAGCTGGCAGGTGCGATAATCTGCGGTACTGTAGGTCCCGATGCAATTCCATGTGAAGAAGGAATAAAGCAGCTCAAACCTCTGGTTGAAGCGGGTAAGGGAGATGAAGCCGACCCTGACCTGCTGGGAACACTGCTTGGCGGACTATTTGCCAGAATAGAAGAAGTTAAGCTTGGCAATGAATGGATATGCCATGACGAATATGTGCAGCTTGATCATGCCAATGACCCGTTTGACGCATTTACAAGGCCTACTTCGAATGAAGCTCTGTTGCAGTTCATAGAAATGATAGATGAAGTCAAAGGGACAGAATGGGCAGCGAAAGTGCCGGCAGCGTTACCTCTATATAATATAGCCGGAGATGAAGACCCGTGCGGTTCGTATGGCGAAGGCGTCAAGCAGGTGGCAGGCTGGCTCGAGGAAACAGGGCATAGTATTAAGACAAAGCTGTACGAAGGCTACCGCCATGAAATACACAACTATAACGACATCAAGGATGAAGTTGAAGCAGGAATTATCGAATTTATGAACGGGGTGATAAAATGATACCGACAAGAGACGAAGCAATGGCACTTTTAGAGGAATACAATTCAGATCCTTTTCATATCAAGCATGCATTGATAGTAGAAGGCGTGATGAAGTATTTTGCGCGAAAGCTCGGATATGCGGATGAAGAGGAATTCTGGGGTCTAGTGGGCCTTCTTCATGACCTGGATTTTGAGAAGTATCCGGAGCAGCATTGTATCAAGGGACAGGAGATAATGCGTGACCGCGGTCTTGATGAGAGAATCGTACGTGCGACGGCAAGTCACGGATATGATATTACTGTTGATATCAAGCCGGAGCATGAGATGGAAAAGGTACTGTATGCCACAGACGAGCTTACAGGTTTAATCGGAGCTGTGGCGATTATGCGGCCGTCAAAGAGTGTTGATGATCTGGAACTGAAATCCGTAAAGAAAAAATACAAGAATGCAAAATTTGCTGCCGGATGCTCCCGTGAAGTGATCGAAAAAGGTGCGGAAATGCTGGGATGGACTCTGGACGAGCTGATTTCCGAAACGATTCTTGCAATGCGCGAAATCGACGTGGTTGATTAGTTGATTTGTAATTCTCAGAAATCCGACTTTGAAAAATTGCAGATAATTTTATATAATGTAAATGTAAAGCGCGTTGTGCAGCATGCTCATATGCTGTGCCGCGCGGTTTTTTGTGCTTTTGATAAGCAGAGGAGGTGTAATCAGTTGATCAATAGTACATATGAGAAGGGAAATTATGTAGTTTATGGAACAGAAGGCATCTGCGTAATTGATGATATTACAGAAATGAGCTTTATGGCAGGCATGGAAAAAAGTCGGTACTATGTATTGAAGCCTGAAGGCAGCAACGGATCCAAGGTGTATGTTCCGGCAGAGAATGAAAACCTGATGTCAAAGCTCAGACCTCTGATGACAAAGCAGGAGCTGGACATGCTGCTGACCGGTATGCGTGACAAGGAGCTGGAGTGGGAGAAAGATAAAAGGCTCAGGACAGAGCTTTTTCATGGAATAATGGCAAAGGGGGTTACCGAAAGCCTGCTGCTTATGATAAGATGTATTTATCTAAAAAAGAATGAACTGGAGAATAAGGGCCGAAAGCTGCCTGCATCAGATGGGAATACTCTGAAGACAGCAGAAAAGCTGGTTGAAGAAGAGTTCGCCTGCGTACTTGGTATAGAAAAAAAGGACGTAGGCTCATACATCAGGCGTATGATAGGTACTGAATGAAGCTACCGGAGAAATAATTAATGAAAAATACAAATCTAAAGGGCGTTTTAGTATTCGCTGCAGCAATAATTGCGATTTTTTCAATGCTGGTGCTAAGCACAGAACTTGCTGAGGCAAAGATATCAGACAAGAATAAGGAGACGTATGCAAACATTGTGATGTTTGCATATTTTTCGGACGACAGCACTGAATCGGAGAATCTGGACCATGGGTCGGAACAGGCACGTGATAAGGTTATTTCTATTTTTGATGGAGATTATGGAAGATCCTTCAAGGGATATATGAATAAGATTTCATATGGCAAGCTGGAGGTTGTGAATATTCTTCCTCAGGATAATGGCAAAACGATAGAATGGTATAAATTGTCAATGCCTGCTTCTCAGCAGAATGATACAGCCATAATAAATGAGCTGGTCGGAAAAGTTCCGGGGATACAGGATAAAACGGTGGATTACAACAATGATGGATATATCGACAATCTCACCGTTGTACTCAAGTGTGACAAATCATCAAATATTGTTTCCCATAAGTCGGATTATCCGGGAAGCCTGTCGTACTGTGGCAAGAATGTCGGTACATACAACATACTGAATTCCTACAATTTAATAGGATACAATACAGTAACCTCTTTTGGTAATGAAGGAGGACTTATTGCGCATGAGTTCATGCATTCACTGGGATATCCCGATTTATATGAAAACGGCGAAGAAAGCACATATCCTGTTCATGTATGGGATATTATGGCCTATTCATCACCATACCAGTCATACCCTCTTGCTTATATGAGGAAGCACTTTTTCGGATGGATCGATATAGATACGATAACAGAAAACAAGACTGGCTTGAGGCTTGATGAACAGAGCAATCAAGATGGAAATCAGGCGTTTGTCTTGAAATCACCTCTCGACGATACAGAATTCTTTGTGGCTGAATTCAGGAAAAAGCCTGAGGGAGCAGCGTGGCAGCTGACGGATGCACTTGATACTAAAATAGGCGGCTCGGGAATCATCGTTTACAGGATCAACACCAAGGTAGAGAAGCTGAGCAATCACTTCGGTGAAACAGGCGTATATGTATTCAGACCGCAGCCGGGTCAGAACGGGTATACAGAGGCCGCCGGTCCCAATGCAATGCAGGCATTCCTTTCCAAGGAAAGCGGAAGGACGTCAATAGGATCATCTGACCTTTCAAAAGGGCTTGAGGATGGAGCTCTGACATTTTCAAACGGAACAAATTCCGGTATCGTCATAAGCAATATTTCATCCGCTGCAGGTGAATCGATGACATTTGATGTGAGTATTCCTGATGCGGCAGAGCTGGACATGTGGCAGGATACAGGCTTTGCTCAGGGAGCATCGACAGATTCAGGTATCATGATGACGTCAATGACCTGTGACAGCAGCAACAAGCTTCAGTACTTAATGACGTATTCAGCAGGAAGCTTTAAAGCATACAAATTTGACGGCAGTTCATGGACACCATTTGGAAATACCATCGATGCTGAAACATATTCACCATCGTTAAAGACAGTGTATGCCGGCGGCAAGCTTTACTTCGCATACATTTCGGATAAGTATGAGCTGAAGATAATGCAATATGACCCTGCGGCTGATGAATGGAAGACTGCAGGTTCAATTCAGGATGTCGGAAATTCTTTCGACATGATTGCTGATAACGGGAAGCTTTACATAGCAGCAGAAGAAACAGGAAGCGGTTATTATAACGGAGCAGCACTTTACAGGTTGGAAGGAGAATCGCTGAAAAAGCTGAACTCATACTGCAGCTCAGGACTTTACGGTCAGCCATACGTTGCAGTTGTAAAAGGCACGGTATACGTTTCTGCCAGAAATGCAAGCGGGAACGTGATAGAGGTATACAGGTATGATGATGCATCAAGTGCGTTTTGCAAGATAACAAACGGTGAAATGGCGGCAGGGACATACAGTATGACAGAACATGAAGGAAAGCTCTGTATAGCGGCAGGCGGAGATGACCTTACAGTCAGCATGTATGATGGGAATTCATGGCATACAGGAAGCTCTTCAGGGATATCATGCATGGACCCGCAGGCAGTATCAATAAAGGGGAAGCTGTATGTGATGCTGTCAATGGAGCAGAGTGGAAAAGGAAACCTGAGAGTATACAGCTATGATTCAGCCAAGGATTCATTCGACATGGAAGGAACCGATGTTGACAGCGCAGCGGAATACTATGCAATAGCGCCTTCTCCTTACGGAATCTTAGCCAGCTATGTTGATAAAACTACAGGCAGCATCAAGGTAAAAAGAAGAGGTGCAGATGATGTAATGCCGGATGTTAACGAGACTGTGCCTGAAGAGAAACCTGAAATAAAACCGGATGCCGCAACGGAGACGAAGCCTGCAGCTGGAACAGTAGTAAAACCCTTCAGGATAAATCCGGCAAAGACAAGTCTGAAATCTGTAAAAAAAGGCAGGAGGTCCTTTACTGCAAGGTGGAGCCGAAAGACAGCTCAGGTAACAGGTTATCAGCTGCAGTACAGCACGTCATCAAAGTTTTCTGCAAAGAAAACCAGGTCAAAATATATTAAGAAAAACAAGACTGTATCTGTCACAATCAAGAAGCTGAAATCAGGGAAAAAGTACTATGTAAGGATACGTACATACAAGAAAATCGGTAAGATAACATACTATTCCGGATGGTCAAAGGCAAGGACAGTAAGGGTGAAATAGTGACGTAATTTGTCGTAATATCTTGCATGGATGCGGATTGCTGCTGCTGTCTGGAGATGGTACTCTTTCAGTGAGAACTGAAGGAGGTGTTGATATGGACAGACTTTCAGCATTTCTTATGGCATGTATTATAGTTATAGTGGGAATTAATGGTATAATAATATACAATACATGGCTTGCAGTGGAGAACTGCCCTCAGGTTGTAGAGTCTGCAGATGGCAGTATGGATATAGAGCATGTGCTGATTTTCAATGATGATACTTCGATTACCAACAACGCTGACGGAAGCCTGTGGCTGAGGGTGAAAGTGGTCAGTGTTAAGCCGTACGGCAGTGAGGACTATGAAGTGATATCATCTGCCGAGGCTGCAGGTTACTGGGAGAAAACTGAGGATGGCTGGTATTATTACAGAGAGCCGGTTGCTTCAGGAGAGATAACCAGACCTCTGGTAGACAGACTTCTGTATAAAGGAGAAGAATCAGAAGGTGAGCCCTCAGGGAAATTCAGACTTAAGGTGGAAGCTGTGGATGAATCGTGGCTGTCTGAAATTCCGGAGAGCAGCAGGGAAGCTTTTAAAATATTTGAAACAGGATATTCAGAATACAGCACAGGAGCACACCTGTGACGGTAGGGATGATGAATGCCAGGGCAGTCCATTTGAGGCTGCCTGTTTCTTTTTTTATTGTAAGGCATGTGGTTCCGCATGGAAAATGGAACATGCATAATATCAGGACCGATAAGGCTGTCTGAAAAGTCCATCCACAGTCAGACAAAGTGGTGTGAAGCTGTGACAGGCTTGCATAGTCGGTAAGCATACCGGTTGACATATAACACATAAGCATAATGGGAATAACAATTTCATTGGCGGGTAAACCTAAAATAAATGCAGTTATTATTACACCGTCAACACCTATCATCCGGCCAAAGGGTTCAAAAAAGCTGGTGATATAATCAAGCACTGATATGCTGCCAAAATGAAGATTTGCCAGAAGCCATATAACTGCACCGGAAGGCGCTGCAACCATTACTGCTCTTCCAAGTACGAACAGCGTTCTGTCCAGGAGGGAGCGGACTATTATGTTTTTAAAGTCTGGTCGCCTGTATGGAGGCAGCTCGAGCACGAAGGAGGACGGAAGGCCGCGAAGAACAGTAGTGGATAGAAGCTTCGATATCAGCAGAGTCATGATTATTCCGGACACAATAAATCCTGCAAGTATTGCGCCGGCCGCAGGAGCCTTAAGAGCACCGGAGAAGGGAACTATGAATATTAATATCAGAGCTATGAGAGCAGGAAACCGTCCGTTGCATGGAACAAAGCAGTTTGTAAGAATGGCTATGAGCCTTTCTCTTGGTGATTCTATTATTCTGCAGCCCATAACGCCGCATGCATTGCAGCCGAAGCCCATGCACATGGTCAGAGCCTGCTTGCCATGAGCTCCGCATGATTTAAAAGCATTATCAAGGTTAAATGCTATTCTGGGAAGATATCCGAAATCTTCAAGAATCGTAAACAACGGGAAAAAAATAGCCATAGGCGGCAGCATAACAGAAATTACCCAGGTTAGTGTTGTGTATATCCCGTCCATTATCAACGATATGATTCCCGGAGAAACGGAAGCTGAAGTCAGCAGTGTCTGCAGCTTACCACCTGCAAGAGCAAACAATGATGAAAGTGCAGCTGATGGGTAATTGGCTCCCGACATTGTTATCCAGAATATAACAATAAGAAGCAAAAGCATTATGGGGAAGCCGAACACTTTGGATGTGACAATACGGTCAACCTTTCTGTCGAAGCTGTGAGGCTGATCGGATTCGACGCATATGCAGCTGCTGCAGATATCGGCAATAGAAGGAAATGGTGCTTCTATGGAAGGGGATTGTCTGTAGCAGCTGAGAAGCTGCATAAGCTCGTTTAGTCCTCTGCCTGAACGTGCAGCAGCAGAAATAACGGGAATTCCCAGCATGGATTCAAGTTTTTTGATATCAATACTGATTCCTTTCTTCTCTGCCTCATCTATAAGGTTTACACACAGAATAACATTATGTGTTACAGCCATGATATCTCTGACAAGCAGCAGATTACGTTCAAGGCATGTAGCGTCTGCAACAATGAGGATAATATCAGCATTTCCTGATGATATGTATTCTCCTGCGGCTTTTTCGTCCGGTGATTCGGAGGTAAGTGAATATGCACCCGGAAGGTCAACTATATGAAATTCAGTATCGTTATAATATGCTCTGCCTTCGGCGTGAGAAACTGTTTTTCCCGGCCAGTTGCCCGTGTGCTGGTTCATGCCTGTGAGAGCGTTGAAAACCGTGCTTTTTCCGACATTGGGATTTCCGGCTAGTGCTATGGTTATAGTTTTCATGTTTTTCACCTCCCTGAAAGTATATGGAGTTTTGGCGGTAAAGGTGATTGTTTTGTTCTTCCTGACGGTGTATAATTATAAATCAGTAAGAAAACAAACAAGGAGAAAAAAATGAGCAGATTACGCTTTTATACAGCATTATATGTTTCCAGATTAGCTGCATTCGGCATTGACGTGGTAGCTAAAGGCAGGGGAACAAATCTTCCCGGAGAGATAGCGCTGAAGATAGATCCGGATTTTATCAGTCATATCAAGGGAGTGGATCCTGACCGTACTGTATTTGTTACAGGAACAAACGGCAAAAGCACAACGACGAATCTTATTGCCCACGTGCTTTCCAAGGCAGGAGTTAAAACAGCTGTGAATCTGGCCGGAGCAAATCTTCTGGCCGGTGTGGCAGTGACACTTATGAGGAATACAGAGGCTAACGGAAGGCTCAAGGCTGATCTTATACTGCTTGAAACTGATGAGAGGTTTCTGCCGGTTATACACAAGCAGCTCCCTGCCAGACACCTGTGCATTGCCAACATTCAGAAGGATCAGGTTCAGAGAAACGGTGAGCCTGATATTATATGGCGCAAGCTAGCATCGGTAATTGATAAGGATACTACACTGTATGTCAATGGAGACGATCCAAATGCATACAGTCTCGGAAGGCTGGCAGGCAGATGTGTGAGCTTCGGTGTTGACAGGAATGCGTCATCATTTGAGAAAAAAGATGACTTCTTTTCTGTGACGATGCCATGTCCTGTTTGCCATGGTCCGATAGATTTCGAGGCATATAATATCGATAATATAGGTCCGTTTGTATGTCACAGCTGCGGATTCGGCAAGGATAAAAAGAACGACTATCAGGCTCACGATGTTGACTTTGACAGCAAGACCTTTACAGCGGGCGGCAGAACATATGAATTCGGGTACAGTACGCCATATTTCCTGTACTGTTATATTGCAGCACTGGCAGTTTCCAGAGAATTTGGAGTGGATGAGGCTGTTATCGGTGAAGCCTTCAAGGATTTCGTTAATATAGGCGGTCGTATGGAGGATGTAAAAGCAGGAGGCAGAACTATACATTATCTTAGAATGAAACAGGAAAACCCTGAAACGGTTCAGTCTGCTTTGAATGTTATTGCAGCAGATAAAAGCGAGAAGATTTTTATGCTGGGACTGGATGAGCTGGTTGATTTTGATCCTCATTATACAAATACCTTTTATACATTCGACTGTGACTTCAGAGACCTGATTAATTCCAATGTATGCAGGTGCATATGCTTTTCTGGTACGGTAGCGTATGATGCGGCACTGAGGATGCTGTATGATGGTTTTGATCCGGACAAGCTTACAGTGTTGCCGACGAATGATGATGAGACAATAATAAATGAACTGACAAAGTATGACTGTGATAATATTTACCTTATCACATGGCTAAAGAAATATTACTCGCTGGCAGATTATGCCAAGAAACATGCAGAGGCAAAGGAGGCACAATAGTATGAATAATTTTGAGAGTCTGTCCGCTCTGCGTGAAGCGGCTGACAGGGGAAAAAATGTTTTGAGCAACAGGGCAGAACTCAGAGGCCTGCCTGATGACGCAGAAGCTTTGCATATATTATGGCTGTATCCTGATGTCCTGAATCTTCACGGCGGCAGAGGAGATATGATGGCTCTTCTTCATGTGGCTGATCTTATGGAACTGCCTGTAGAGATAATGCGGATAGATGAGCTGGATGAAGAGATTCCATATGAATGGGCTCATATGATATGCCTGAACAGCGGAGAAATCAAGTGTGCTTCTGAGGTTGCAGCGGCTATGTCGCGTCAGCGCGAAGAACTCGATGGTTTTATTGAAAGAGGCGGTGTTTTGTGGGCTGCTGCCAGCAGCGGTGCAGTGCTTGCCAGGGAGTACACAAGGCTTGACGGCAGCAAGGCCGAAGGGCTTGGACTTCTTGATATGTCATGGCAGGAAAGAGAGTCTGTATGGGGCGATGATATATGGTTTACCGCCGATGACGGCATTCAGGTGATGGGATGTCAGATTCAGGTTGCAGATGTATTCCTGAATGAAGGTCAGGCCCCTCTGGGAGAGATAATATACGGCAGGGGCAACTGCGGAGACGGTAGAGAAGGTGCCAGAAGCGGGAACATTATTTTTACAAACTGCCTGGGACCAATGATGGTAAAAAACCCTAGGCTTGCTGAAAAATGGCTTAAAACAGCAGCTGCATCAGCGGGTATTGAATGCAGGAGACAAATAAATGATAGCGATGTTGAGATAGAAGATAAATCATTTGAGCTTATAAAAAAATTTATAAATGAGAAGCTGAATAAATAGCAGCCGGTACGGGATAGACCCGTCCGGCTGCAGGTACTGGCGATTCCGATGGTTTCGCCGGATATATTTAATGATCGGCTGCAGCAGGGAATACATATATGTTCATGGAATCCTCCCGTCTGAGTGCGATAACCGCCCCCATTATTTCGTAGGCAGACGGGTTTCGTGAAGGGCTGTTGAAGAGAAGTTTTATTCTGGAGCCTGGGAAGATGCCATATCCTTTGAAATTATCAGGACGTATTCTGCTGTCATCTATGTGGTCTATAATATAGTCTCTGTCCGGAAGTGCTGAGGGCAGAGGTATAGAATTCAGCTGCATATTTAACCTCCTTAGCAAGTGTATAAGAAGCATAAAAAACTTCCACTATTATGATATAAAAATGCTTGACATGTGGTTACATAAATGATAATATAACTCTTGCAGCGGTCAGAAAGACCAAAGCAGTGTGGCGGTGTAGCTTAGTTGGCTAGAGCGTCCGGTTCATACCCGGAAGGTCGGTGGTTCGACTCCACTCGCCGCTACCATTTTAGGGCGCATAGCTCAGCTGGGAGAGCACCTGCCTTACAAGCAGGGGGTCATAGGTTCGAGC
>JAUNDC010000024.1 GCA_030526355.1 Bacillota bacterium
CAACTTTTTTAGGCTATCTATATTTTTCTCTTGATTTTTATATAGTTAGCTACATTATAAAAAAAATACCGATTGCAACCTTTCACCTTTGCAATCGGTATTATCTAACTTCATTAAACACTTCTGGCGGACTCACCTCTTTCTTCAATTGCGAACCTTATCGCGATTCCTTAACAATAACTACTAACAATTCTTTTTCCAAACTCTTCGAATTTTATTAATGTCTTTTCCTTTCTTGAGTACATTATAACGCTAAGTTGTTAGTATTGCAAGAGTTTTTTGAAAATTTAATTATTTTCCTTTGCGCGCTTTAACGCACTCGTTGAGCAAGAACTCAACCTACCCGTTTATCAATCTGAAATCCTCCTCAGCCCATGCTGCAATCTCGTTTAGTAATTTTAAAGATAAAGTCTCCAAACAATGCCGCCACAGCAAAGTTTTGGAGACTTTTCATACAATGTGCCCTACCAAAGCTCCGCCAGTTCGTATATCAGCCTTTCTGTTTTAGTCCAGCCCAGGCACGGGTCTGTTATGGACTTTCCGAAGCATCCCTCACCGATTTTCTGAGCGCCGTCCTCCAGATAGCTTTCTATCATCAGACCCTTCACCAGCCCGCGGATATCCCCGGACATCTTGCAGCTATGGATAACGTCCTTGCTTATCCTTATCTGCTCCAGATACTTCTTGCCGGAATTTGAATGATTGGCATCTACGATTACAGCCGGGTTGGCATATTCCTTTTCCTGATATGCCTCATAGAGATCCCTCAGATCCTCATAATGATAATTGGCATGGCTTCTGCCGAATTTATCCACATACCCTCTCAGGATAGCATGTGCATACGGATTGCCTTTGGTGGTGACCTCCCAGCCTCTGAAAAGGAACGTATGCCCGGACTGCGCAGCTGTAATTGAATTCATCATAACGGTGATATCTCCGCCGGTAGGATTCTTCATTCCAACAGGGATGCCCACACCGCTGGCTGTAAGCCTGTGCTGCTGATCCTCAACAGATCTGGCACCTATCGCCTCATAGCCTATTATATCCGAAAGGTAACGGTGATTCTCAGAGTACAGCATCTCATCTGCACAGGTAAACCCTGTCTCCTGTGCCGCTCTCAGATGCAGTTTCCTTATGGCAATGATACCGCCCAGCATATCCTCCTTTTTCTCAGGATCCGGCTGGTGCAGCATCCCCTTGTAGCCAAGACCCACTGTACGCGGTTTGTTGGTATATATTCTCGGAACAATAAAAATCTTGTCGCTGACCTGATCCTGCACATCTCTCAGACGTCCGATGTACTCCATAACAGCATCCTCGTTATCTGCCGAACAAGGACCTATAATAAGCAGCAGCTTATCAGACTTGCCTGACAGAATATTCTTCAGCTCCTTGTCACGGGAAAGTCTGAGTGCAGCAACCTTTTCATCTATAGGAAACTCATTTTTGATTTCCACAGGTGTCGGCAGTTTTCGGGTGAATTCCATTTCCATAATTATTTTCCTCTTTTCTTTAATATATTTACCTTAAGTGGTGATTATACATCAGTTTTCATGTATAATTATAATTACAGAAAAACAAAAAGGAATCAAGAGAAAAATGAAAATTTATATTAGTACTGACCTTGAAGGCGTATGCGGTATAACAACCTGGGAATCAACCAGGCACGGCGGACAAGGCTACGAGGAAGCCTGCAGGCTCCTGACCGGTGAGGTTGCCGCTGCCTGTGAAGCAGTAATGGAAATGGGATATGAAGCAGTCGTAAAGGATGGACATGAGGATGCCGTCAACATAGATATTTCGTCACTGCCCGAAGGGACACAGCTCATCAGAGGCTGGATGACATCCCCTGAGGGCATGATGGGCGGCCTTGACAGCAGCTTCAGCGGTGTAATCTATATAGGCTATCACTCGCCTGCAGGCATGGACACCAGCCCTCTGACCCACACAGTTGAATACGACTGGTTCAATCAGGTGAGAGTGAATGGCGGGCTGGCTTCTGAATTCTCTCTTAACGCCCTGTATGCTGACAGCCTGAATGTACCGTCTCTTCTGATATCAGGAGACGAAGGCATCTGTAACCATGCAGCGGAGCTTTACGGAAATATCCTCACAGTACCAACGAAACGCTGTGTCGGAGGTGCTACATGGAACAGGCATCCGTCGGAGGTCTGCAGAGACATCAGAAACAATGTGAAAGAATCACTCAAAAACATAACAAAGCCTGACTTTAAGGACGGCGAAATCCTTCTGGAAATGGATTTCAAGGATCACCGCAAAGCAAGGGCTGCAGCCTTCTATCCCGGCGCACATCTGACCGGCAGCAATACAGTCAGCTACAAAGCATCCTGCGTTCAGGATATGATGACAGCCAAAATGTTCATGTTTGAAATATAGCTTGTAAGAATACAGGAGTTAAAAATGGGATTACCTGACAATTGCGAATTTACATTTAACAGAAAATACCACCCCGGACATCGCAACCTCATCACTGATGTTCCGGGCGTCACTGTCGGTCACTGCACCCTGGAGGACGACGGGAAGCATATTCATACAGGAGTGACTGCAATACTGCCCCACGGCGGAAATCTTTTCAGAAAAAAAACCGCTGCAGGCGTTTCCATCATAAATGGCTTCGGCAAAAGTGCGGGTCTTATCCAGGCTAAGGAGCTTGGAACAATAGAAACACCTGTACTGATGACAAACACATTCAGCGTAGGCACTGCCGTATCCGCCCTGACTAAATACATGCTTCAGCAGAACGAAGATATCGGAGTCTCCACATGTACGGTAAACTGCCTTGTTACAGAGTGTAACGACGGAGAGCTCAATGACATCCGCGGCATGCACGTAACCGAAGAGGATGTGACACGTGCGCTTTGCAGCACAGGCGAAAGCTTCAGGGAAGGGGCTGTGGGAGCAGGCACAGGAATGATATGTATGGGACTCAAGGGCGGCATAGGCTCTGCATCCAGACTTGTTTCTCTGGACGATAACGAGTACACCATAGGCGCTCTGGTCCTGTCAAACTTCGGAGAGGCAGGCAATCTGCGCATCGACGGGAAAAGAATCAGCCATAGCTGCGGCACACCCGACCCGGCAGGCAGCAATGCAGGCGATAAGGGTTCCATAATTATACTAATCGGGACCGACATCCCCATGGACAGCAGACAGCTTGAAAGAATCGCAAAGCGTGCATCGGCAAGTCTCGGGCGAGTAGGATCCTTCATGGGAACAGGCAGCGGAGATATAGCGATTGCTTTTTCCAATGGAACCATCATTCCACACTACCCGGAAAGCGCATTTATTGATATGAAAACTGTATCCGAAAGCAGCATAGACAGGGTTTTTGAACCGGCTGTAGAAGCTGTTGAGGAAGCAATAATAAGCTCACTTTACCACAGCACAACCACCAGCGGCATAAGGAACAAAACTGTTATGGGTCTGCGGGATATGCTGATAAAGCAGGCTGATATGAAAAAGAAAGGACTTGAATAACATGCTTGGAATAATAGGCGGAATGGGACCGATGGCCTCCTCGCTGTTTTACAATATGCTTATAGAGAAAACACCTGCTGACAGAGATCAGGACCATCTGGACCTCGTGATGCTGAGCCACGCTTCTATGCCGGACAGAACCGCAGCGATACTGTCAGGAGATGAAGCACAGATAAATCATGTAAAGGAACTTCTCCGCAGTGATATGAACAAACTGCTGTCGGCAGGCTGCAGCAGGATAGTTATCACCTGCAACACAGCACACTTTTTTGTAGATATGCTGGAGGACGAGGAAAAGCGGCACGTGATACACATGATTCGCGAGACTGCAGCTGCAGCAAAAGCAAGACCCGCTCACAGCAAGGCAGCAGTCCTGTCAACCGATGGAACCGCACAAACCGGCATATACCAGAACGCGCTCGAAGCTGAGGGAATTGATGTATTCACATTATCGGACTGCAACCAGCAGAAGATAATGACCATGATATACGACTATATCAAGCGCGGACTTCCTGTTCCTGAAGCTATGTGGAATGAAGTGCAAAGTGAAATTGTCGCTGCCGGATGCGATCTGGCAGTGCTGGGCTGTACTGAGCTTTCTACCGCCGCACGCCAGCTTGGCCTTGATATATCGGACAAAGGCTTCTACCTTGACCCCATGGATGTGCTGGCTTCAAAATGCATCAGCATTTTTGGAAAGGCGTAGCCTTCCGCCCTGTTCAGCTCAAAAACCCACAAACCGCCTCTCCGGTTTCCCGGCAAGGCGGTTTTTTAAATACACGTTTTATTGCTGCTTATTGCCCAGTAATCTGTCAATGTAATGTATGTATAAATCAGGGAGCACATCGAAGTTGTATGACTTCTCAAGTCTTTCAGTATATTTATGCATATCCTTGCCGGACGCTCCGATTACAACTGCCGGAACCTTGAATTTCTTCAGAGCCTCTGTCGGGAACTTGTAGAGAATATCTGTACCGATAAGGTTCTCAAACAGAGCATCAAAATCTAACCCTTCAGCCAACCATGTATAGCACAGATCGGAGATTCCGTAGTATTCACTGGTCTTCACAGTTTCACCGTGCTCCTTTGCAGCATATTCGATAAGCTCATCAATATTTTCGAGCATTTCCGCTGCAGCCTCATCTTCTGTATCAATATTCACATCCGGATAATACGGTGGTAGTACAGAAACCACTATCATAGGCTTCTTATCCTCATAAAGCTCATAAAGGTGCTTCATCAGCTTCAGACATGTGTCCTGAAGCTCAGGGTTTTCTTTCATATATTTATCGGCACACTCCTGCATATGAGCTTTGAGATCGCCATTGAAGGTCTTTTCTACAGCCTTGTACATCTCTCCATATGTCATTACACATGGTACTGCTTCATAATGAGCAGGAACCCTGCCCGTAAGCTCGGTAAATCCTTCCACCTTCCTGCGCATAAGGTCTGCAGCATTTTCAAATGCCCTCTGCGCAACAGCAGTAAGCTTTTTCATCGTTTCCTCAGGATTCATCTTTATTGTTGCTATATTGAAGTAAGAAGCAGCATACAAGCTGGTGGAAAGCGAGTAGTTCTCTTTCAGATCCTGCAGCTTTAATCCTGCCGGAGGAGCACTTGTTATACCATGGTTCTGCTGACAGAATTCCGGTGCCAGCACCATTTCTCTGTATACCTCTGCCGCCATGATATTAGCATCCATTCCCAGCAGAGGCTCCTCGCCGTGAGTGGTCTTACCTACGCAGAAAAACATCGGCATAACCTTGCCTGCTCCGCCATACTGGATATATCTGATTCCATCCTCCTGACCATCAACCATATAGCCTTCCGTCAGCAGGAGACTTCTGTATCTCAATCCGCGCTTTTCTGCGAACTCTGTGAAAAACGGAACAGCCGCCAGCATACCTTCTGAGTTTGTTTCCTCTCCGCAAACTGCAACATAAAGTATGTTTCCGTCAAGCCCGGCCTCTGCATAATGTCTCAGCAGCTCGATGCTGAGGGCATGACCGAATTTCATATCGATAGTTCCTCTGCCGAAATACCAGTTTCCGCTTTCATAATCCGCCTTTACTTCATCGCTGAGCGGAAGCTCATTAATTCTTTCGCTTATTTTCTCTATATCATAGGCAATATCTTTAAGTCCGCCAAACTCCTCTATATCAACCACATCGTAGTGCCCTGTCAGAATAACCGTATCCGGATTTCCCGGACAACCTTCAAGGTAAGCAGCCACTATTACTCTGTCAAATGGATCGCCCTCCATTGGAATAAGCATTACATTTTCCTCATGCTGCCTGAAATAAGGCAGCTCCATCAGCAGTTCCTTTATCCTGTAAGCTCCGAGCACCTCGTCTTCTGTTCCTGATATGCTTGGCGCCTCAACAAGCCTTGCAAGATTCTGATACAGCATTTCTTTATCTATCATAACCATACCTCCCCGGCAGAAATGAATTCTCCGCCAAAAATTTCTATCAATCCAACATTTTATATTCAAGCAATTACCGTGCCACTTTTATACGTTGAAAATCAGCTGTTTTCACAGCATTTCGGCAGTACATTCCGCAATAATATCAAATATTTTTTTACTGTAAAATTTTTTAGCCATTATGTGGTTTTTTACAGCATTGACAAACCCATTCAATGGTTTCATAATTCTAGTTACCAACAAAGGAATGAGGTACATAAAATGAACACTGTATTTTACAATGCTAAAATATATATAAGCAAGGGCTGCTTTGCAGAAGCTCTTATGATAACGGGAGGAACGATTACTGCTGTAGGCAGCAGCGCAGATATTCTCAAAATGACCAAGGATGGTGATGCGAAGTATGACTGTCATGGCAGAACTATAATTCCCGGGCTCAATGATAGCCACCTTCATCTGATGCAGTACGCCGAAACACTGAACCAGGCAAATATAGAAAATGTATCGTCAATAGACGAGCTGATTGATGTATGCCGCCGCTTCATCGATGAACATCCCGACAAAGTTTCCCGAGGTCTCCATGCTATCGGGTGGAATCAGGACAATTTCGCGGATAGCAGCAGACTGCCGGACAGACATGACCTGGATAAAATAAGCACCGATATACCCATTGTGCTTGAACGCGTTTGCGGGCACATAGCTTCAGCCAACACATGCCTCATCAACTCCCTTGAGCTCGACAAGAACTCATTCAGGTATTCCCCCGGTGAAGTCATGAGAGATGAGTCAGGCTTCCCTACGGGAATTTTCAGAGGAGGAGCCTGTGTCTACATCAAGGAGGCGGTCGCCGATTTCACCATTGAGGAGAAACGAGCCATCCTTATCGATGCTATGAAAAAAGCAGCATCGATGGGCCTTACAAGCCTCCAGAGCAACGATATCGGTGCGGATTTTGATGACACGTACGAAGCTCTCGCTATGCTGCGTGATATATACGACAAAGAGGAAGCAGCTGTACGCTACCACTTTCAGATGTGCTTCGAGTCTCCGGAGGCCTTTTCGGAATTCATCTCATCGGATGAATTTACAGGCAATCTGTATTCTGAGGATTCCTGGATCACTCCCGGACCTTTGAAGCTGTACAAGGACGGCAGCCTGGGCGCCAGGACTGCTCTGATGAAGGATGGGTATCTCAATGACATAGAAAACAAAGGACTACGCTGGCTGTCATGCGAAGAAATGGATTGTTACTGCTCCATTGCAGCAAAGGCAGGAATACAGGTAGTTACCCATGCAATAGGCAGTCAGGCAATTGCTGAGACCATGGCCAGCTACAGGAAAGCTTTTATTGACGGTAAAAACAAGCTGCGTCATGCTATAATACACTGCCAGATCACCGACAGCGAGCTTATCGAGCAGATAGCCCGCGACGACTTTCTCGTCATGGCTCAGCCTGTCTTTATAGACTATGATATGAACATTGCAGAAGATCTGTGCGGCAAAGATATCATCTCCACCTCCTATGCCTTCGGAACCCTTCTCAGAAAGGGCGTTCACCTATCATATGGTACAGACTGCCCGGTGGAGACCTGCAATCCGTTTCTCAATATATACGAAGCTGTTACACGAAAGGACAGAAACGGAAAACCTGAAGCAGGCTTCTATCCTGATGAGGCTGTTGATGTGGAAACCGCCATTGATGCATACACAGCAGAAAGCGCATATGCACAGCTCCAGGAAAACAGAAAAGGAAGGCTTAAGCCCGGTTTTTATGCCGATCTGGTCATCCTCGACAGGGACATCTTCACTATCGATCCTGCTGAAATCAAGGACATCCGACCACTGCTGACAATGACCGGCGGAAGGATTGTATTCAGCCGCGATCAGGAGCTGCCCTTCAATCTGTAATACCGAATTTTTCCATATTATATCTCAGCATCTGGACTGTCAGACCCAGTTCTCTGGCGGCATCCTTCAGCACGCCATCATGCCTGCGGAGGGATGCCTCGATAAGCTCCTTCAGCTTATCATCCACGTACTCCTTCATGGTCATTGGGCTGTCAAAGAAATCATCGACAGTATCGCCGGTATTTCCCCTGTGTGCCTCATGTTTTGCAAATCTGCTTTCTATGTCCGAGAATTTCAGGATACTTCCCTCTGCTGCAAAATATGCTCCTTCAATGGTATTCTTCAGTTCCCTTACATTTCCCGGCCAGTCGTGCTTACCGAAAAACCTGGTTGTCTTTTTGTCCATCCCTCTGATACCTTTGCCGGAAGTGCTTTTATTCAGTTCATCGATAAAATGCTCTGCAAGCTCGAATACATCATCGCCTCTTTCTCTCAGCGGCGGCAGCTCAAACCTTATGACAGCCAGCCTGAAATACAGATCCTTTCTTATCTGACCCTGTGCCAGTATATCATCTATTTCACCGCTGCACGATGCGATTACTCGCACATCTACGGATATTTCGTTGTCCGCACCTACCGGTCTTATTCTTTTTTCTTCTATAGCCCTGAGTATCTTTCCTTGAATCGTCAGCGGCATGGCGTTTATCTCGTCGAGAAACAAAGTCCCTTTGTCCGCTGTCACAAACAGGCCTTGACGATCCTCAGCATCGGTGAAGCTTCCCTGCTTCACACCGAACAGTATTCCTTCAAGCAGGTTCTCAGGCAGCGCTCCACAGTTCACATATACGAATTCCTTTGTTTTGCGCCTTCCGGACGAATGTATTATTCTGGCTGCCATCTCCTTGCCGGTTCCTGTCTCTCCAGCCAGAAGCACCGGAGATTCAAGATCCTTGACCTTCCGGAATTTTCTCTTCAGCTCCTCCATTTCCTCCGACGAGCCGATAATATCATCAATGCGCAGCGGCTTCGTTTTCATCCCGCAATCACCTTTCTGCGGCTTTTCGACGGAGTATTCTTTATCATAATATGCGATTTCAACAGCTCCTATCACGTCGCTGCCATTCCTGATGCAATAGGTGTCGCTTACCTGACGTATCCTCTTGCCCTCAAGGGTAACAAGCTCCTGCGGATAGTTTTTTATCGTCATGCCGTACCGTACTGCCTTTATAAGAGTACTGTCTTCTTCATATAAATTGCTGTACTGCTGCTGAGGCAGCGTGCCAATGAGCTCCTCCGGTCTGAAATCGTAGTACTCCGGCATCGGAACATAAAAGTACTCAATCTTTCCTTCTTCATCCACCATCATAAGATCAGTGAAACCATCTCTTATAGCCATGCTCCTACCTCCCGTATTTTGTCAACTTGTATCTCAGAAGCTGTTTCGATATTCCCAGCAGCTTCGCCGCCTCAGTAAGGCTTCCTCCGCTTCTTCTGCACGCTTCATCAATTATGGCAAGCTCCAGCCGGCCGGCTGCCTCTGACAGTGTCGTGCCAGCTCCGCTGTCACGCAGATTCCTTCTTCCTGCTTTCCTGCATTTATCCACTATATATTTAGGCAGCTCATTGACTGTTATCGTATCATTCTCTGCGAAAGCAAAGGCTCCTTCTATCGCATTCCTCAGCTCTCTTACATTTCCCGGCCAGCTGTAGCTATTGAGGATATCCCTTATTTCTTCACTAAGCGGCCTGATGCTCATGTCCATTTTATCATTGAAATAATTCACGAAATGGTCTGCTATAACATTGATATCATTGCCTCTTTCTCTCAGCGGTGGCAGATACATGTATACCACCGCCAATCGGTAATAAAGATCCGGCTTCAGCCTTTTTTCCCTGACGAGAAGCTGCGGATCCTCGTTGGTAGCTGCTATTATCCGCACATCCACGCTTTTTTCCAGCAGGGATCCTATCCTTCTGACAGTTTTTGATTCCACCGCCTTAAGCAGCTTGATCTGCAGTACGGGATCCAGCGAGTTTATTTCATCGAGAAATATTGTACCGCCTTCAGCCTGCTCAAAGAGTCCCGGTCTGTCCTGCGCTCCTGTAAAGCTTCCTTTGGTGGTACCGAAAATCAGGCCTTCCATAATGCCGCTTGGTATGGCACTGCAGTTTACCGATATGAATTTATGATAGTACCGTCTGCTTCTGTTATGTATAGCCTGCGCTACAAGCTCCTTTCCTGTTCCCGTCTCGCCATATATCAGCACACTTGAATCCGTCAGCGCAAATCTCTCGATCTGCTCCTTGATATGCTGCATTGATGGGTCTTCTGTTATTATGTTTTCAAGCTTATATTTAGTATCGTTCTTCCTGTATATAGGGAATTCCGCATGACTTTCCAGCTCTCTGATATGATATCTGTCATAATGAAGATCAGAAAACTCCACTGCGGCTACAGGCGTGTTTTCATCATACACGGGATATGCGGCTCCGACCTTGGTAAGGATATTCCCCGAGGCCGTTTCCACCTTTACTTCAAAATGCTCGCACGGGATACCGTCTCTGGCTGCCGCAAGCGCCGGATATGTTTCATCGATATTCCTGTATAGCTCTCTGATATTATTGCCTGTCACAGTACCATTGTCGATACCCAGATATCTGGGATTGGCAAAATCCCCGTAGATGATTCTGCCATCTCCGTCCACTATCATAAAGTCGCTGTACTTGTCCTTGTTTATCATTTCAATCCTCCCACAGCTGTCCGCCGGGCTGCTCTCAATTCAATCTCATATACATGATATCAGTTTTTTTACATCGTGTAAAATTTTTTGAATATTTCTACACGAAAAAACCGCACTGGGCATCAAAGCTTCAGCGCGGTTTCTTCAGGTTTTCTATGCATTTTTTATAAACGTCAGCTTGCATATTTAAGTTGGCTTACACGTCCAGATTTACAGCCTTGGCATCCTTGTGCTTTTTGCTGTAGATATATGAAATGATAAATATCGTGATGTAGCATACTGCACATACTGCCATTGCCAGTCTTTCACCCGGATCCATGATTGTTACGATAAGCATCAGAACGAAAGCTGCAACACCGAGAATAGGAATAAGCGGATATGACGCAACCTTGAATGTCAGATCCTCCACCTTGCCGCCTTCAGCAATATATCTCTTCCTGAATCTGTACTGACAGATGCAGATTACGGAATACATGAAAATATTTCCTCCGCCTATGAACCATACGATAAACAGATACACTGTATCCTCTGCTACGAACTCTGATACGATACCGATCATTGCGAAAATCATTGATATGATAAGCGCAATAACAGGAACACCTTTTTTGCTTGTCTTTGCACAGATCTTTGGAGCCTGATTGAACTTAGCCATTGACCAGAGATATCTTGCACATGCATATGTAAAGTAGTTACCTGATGTAAGCGCTGATGTAAGTACGATGATGTTTACAATCAGTGCAGCAGCATTAAGACCTACATGTCTGAATGCATATACAAACGGGCTTCCCATTACAGATGCTTCTTCCCACGGAAGGATAGCTGCAACGATAGCGATTGAAATAACTGTTGCTGCTACCAGGATAATCATAGTCATATTGATCATCTTCGGAATCTTCTTCTCATCCTTGAGCTCACCTGCTGTTGATGCAACAACCTCTGTTCCTGCATATGCATAGAATGAAGTCAGTATTACCGATCCCATTCCCGCAAGGCCTGCAGGGAATAATCCACCGTGGCTTGTGTAATTGCTCATTCCGATAGCTTCGCCTTCTCCTGCACCGCCGAGAATTGCAACACCTACGATGACAAACGCTATTATCATAATGATTTTAAGTGTGGATACCCAGAAGGAAATGTTTCCGAAAAGTTTTGCATCCAGCACGTTAACTCCGAAAAGTACAACTGCGAATATCACGATCCACAGCCATGTCGGCGTGTTCGGTAAAATATCCTTCATTATGATAGCCGATGCTACAATCTGTGCAGTTATGGTCATAGCTGCTCCGATCCAGTTTACCCATCCGATGGTGAATCCCATTGCCGGTCCGCAGAATTCTGTAGCATATGCCTGAAGACTTCCTGCAACAGGCATTGCAGCCGAAAGCTCACCGAGGCATGTTGTCATAAGCCACATGATAATTCCGCCGATAAGATACATTACGACAGCTCCGCCAGGTCCTGCTGTTGAAATTACATCACCTGAACTCAGAAAGAGTCCTGTTCCGATGGTTCCGCCAACTCCGACCATTACAGCCGCATTGGTTGACATAGTACGTTTAAGTCCGGTACTCGTCGCCATGACCCTTTCTATAGATGTTTGTTTCTCACTCATTTTTTTACCTCCTAAATAGTTAAATGAATAATACCATTTAGTAAATAAAGCAAATATCATGCCATTATTCCGGACATGCAGCTTCATCTCTGCAAACCCGTGAATTTTCAGCCATTATTTCTGATTTTTATACATGGCTCAATGGCATGATATTTATCTATCTGGGGATTCAGCTTTCTGGTGTCAAATAAATATTTTTATTGGTAAAATTATATTGTACGTAATCATATTTACAGCATGTAAATTTCAAACACCAGCTTCTCCCAGCTTTCGATTATTCCTGTGCATACGCAGACCTTTCTTTCGAGCCACCGGTACTTGTCAGAACCGGTTCTGAAGGACACAACTCCCTTGTAATAATATTCATCAGGGTCTACCACTTCACCCTTCATCAGCCTTGCTTCAACAGCTTCATCCGTATCAAATATCGCCTTCAGCTCCATCAGAATATATGCGCCGTCATCGGCTTGAAGAAGCATTACGGTATCTATATCGTTAATTCCGGGAGCCGGAGTGCAGGTTGTTCCCATTCCTGCAGGAACGACTTTCCCCTGCAGCAGCTCTCCGCTGAAAGCACCGTCTCCGGTGGGAGACACCAGTATTTCCCCACTGCAGGTCTGCCCCATTTCAATATCGTCGTTCTGACAGACAGTCAGCTCAAACAGCTTTTTCATATGGCACCTCTTATTACCTTCCCGTCAAAAATTACCGCTTCTGTCTTTATCTCCTTCAGCTTCTCCGGCGGAGTTTCCATCACATCCCGGTCAAGCACCACCAGATTGGCAATCTTGCCCTTCTCAAGGCTACCCATTATATCATCCATCCGCAGCTGATGTGCTCCTGTGAGTGTATAACCTCTGACGAGAGTTTTCACGTTCAGCTTTGCATCCTCCTGCGGCCTCATACTGCTCGGATATTTCTCAGGATCCAGCGGAAATTCAGGATCCACCCTTGTAGCCGCCACCTGCATGCCAAAATACGGATAAGCTCTGTGAAGCTCGTAATTTGTCACTACATCACTGGAAAAGGCCACCGCAGCACCGCAGTCTATCATCTCATTGAACCTGTACATCCTGCGCCATTTTTCCTCGGTGTAATAATTCATTGCTTCTTCTCCAAAATATCCACCAGACCAGTGGCAGCTCCAGTTAATGGCAATCCCCAGCTTTGCAGGGCGCTCCATATCCGCAGGATCCACAACCTCACAGTGTGCAAGCACAGGCCTGCATACCCACGGTCTTCCTTCCTCCGCTGCCGCCTTCTGCGCAGATTCAACCGCATCACAGCATACTCTGAAGCCCCTGTCACCAACAACATGGATGTGTATATCAAGGCTCTCACGATTGGCCAGTATGAAGCATTTCGCCAGCTCATCCGCCTCCATCATGATATCCCCGAAATTGCCGGGGTCATGAATATGCTCCTGCAGAGATGCACTGTTGCCGCTTTCATTGGTACCGTCCAGAAACAATTTGAGCGTGTTGATCTTGATATGCTCTGTGGTATATCGCTGCTGATAGCTTCTAAGCTTAGCGATTTTTTCCGGCAGATCCTCGTACTTCCAGAACCTTACTGAGCCATCATAATATGTATTGAGCTTTCCTGCCTTGTCCATATGGAAAATGGACTCGATCTGTTTGTCAGTCTCTATGAAGCCGTCAAACATGGCCGTTATGCCGCTGTCGGAGAGAAAGTCAAAGAATGGTTCAAGTGCCTTTTCATCCAACTCCTCCGGTGGCCTCCATCCGATATCATCGTACATTCTGTCTGCAAAATGCATCCATGCCATTTCCTTGACCCATCCTGTCGGACTGCCGTCATCGTCCCTCACGAAAACCTCCAGTGAGCTGGGATCCGGTGTATCCTTGTCAACCCCCAGCAGCTCCAACATCCTGCTGTTAACCCAGCAAAGGTGCTCACCGAAATCCTGGCAGAGAACAGGTCTGTCGGATACGGCCTCGTCCAGAAGCTCCTTCCTCGGACCGTTCTCATCAAACATGCTTGTGGGATAGTATTCAAAATATATGAAGGGCAGCTCCTCCTTCGGATGCTTTTCAGCGTATTTCTTTACAAATTCGAGAAGCTCATCCGCATCCTCTGTCCACGGCAGTCTCACATGCCAGGCGCTTCTGGCGCACATTCCCGGATGTATATGGCTGTCGATTATTCCCGGCAGAATTGTTCTTCCGCTCATATCATATATTTCTCCGCCGCCGTTCCATCCTGTTCCTACATATATTATTTCTTTGCCTTCGTATGCTATGGTATCTGCTTCAGGTGTTTTTTCATTCATTGTGTATATCTTCGCATTCGTCAGCACTTTCATTTGATTCACCGCCTTGTTTGCTATTACAGATTCAATTCAGGAGGCATTTCTCTGAATCCTTTAGTTTTGATTGCCAGTACAATTATTCCGATAGCCAGCCATGAGAACCCTACTATTTTTGCCATAACAGGCAGGCTCAGCCACAGATATACACATACTATTGCAGCAAGAACAGGAATGATAATATATTTTATCAATGCTGCACCGCCTCTTTCCTTGTCCTTTACCCAGAATCTAACTATTACGCAGATATTGGTAAGTATGAAGCCCAGCAGTGCGCCAAAGCTTACAAGTGACATGGCGTTCATCAGACTGTTCTGGAAAAGTATAGCAGTAAGTCCCACTATAGCTGTCAGAAGAATATTTCTGGAAGGAGTTTTGAATTTAGGATGTACATATCCGAAGAACTTCTTCGGCAGGAAACCGTCTCTTCCCATTCCCAGAAGTATTCTGGCTGTAGCTCCCTGACCTGCGATACAGCAGCCTATACACGCCAAGGTATTTATCACAATAAATATGGAATTCATCCATCCGATTCCTATCTGAATATTGTATTCGGTGATTGCTGTATCAGGATTTTCAATTACACCCGGTTCATACGGCCAGCCGCAGTTCATGAAATATGCTACGATAATAAACTCGATTGCTGCACCTACGCAGATGAGCACTACTGCTCTCGGCATGTTCTTTTCCGGATTTATGGTCTCCTCGGCGTATGTAGTTACGGAGTCAAAGCCTACAAATACTATTGCCATGATTCCTGCACCGGTCATTATCGTGTTGATATTAAAGGTTTCAGGATTATAAAAGGCTTCCGGATATATCAGCGTTCCTGCTCCTCCTCCGCCAAGCACGTATTTGATTATGAAAATCAAGGTTACTACCAGTGCAGCGATAGGTGCGATAACATTGATGTTGTTAATGATAGATGCCACGCCTACGCCTACGTAATTACATATACCTACAAAAATAACAGCTATTATTACCCATGCCCATACCGGCACTGCAGGGAACATTATATTAAGATAAAGTCCGCATGACAGATAACAAGTCATCGGCAGCAGGAAATAGTCAAGCATCAGTCCCCAGCCTGAAATAAAGCCTGTCTTAGGACCTATCGATTTGCTCACATAACTGTATACGGAACCTGCTACCGGGTATTTTCTGCACATTTTGGCATAGCTTAATGCTGTCAATGTCATGGCAATTCCCGCAACTATCAATACCAGCGGAAAATGCCCGTCAGTAAGTACGTTTATTATGCCATAATACATCAGTACGCATGCAGGGCACAGATATGCCAGACCCTGACAGACCAGGGTAGGCAACTTCAGAACTCTTTTGAGCTCCGTCGTCTGAGTTGATACTTTAGTGTTCATATCTTCCATCTTCTGTTCCTCCTTTTCCCTTTTTATTTCTTTTCATATACTACATTTCCCTTGAAAATCGTCTTTGCAATTTGTATTTTATAAATTTCTTCTGCAGGAGTATTCTCAATATCAGAATCAAGCAATGCCAGATCTGCCGATTTGCCTTCTTCTATGCTTCCGGTATATTCATCCGCCAGCATCTGGATTGCTCCATTTATGCTTAATGCCTGAACAGCCTCGTACAATTCAGCCGGCCTTTCATCTCCCAGCACCTTGCCTTTGAAGGCTTCATAATCCGGTGCATCAGGGAATACGCTTCTGGTCATGGCACACTGAATCTCATGCATTGTATCCGGCGGCGGCGTTACTGGAAAATCTGTACCGAAGGCAACCGTTATCCCTGAATCAAGAAGTCTTCTGAGGGGATATGCGCTTTCAGCCCTCTGCCTGCCTACCATAGGCAGCATCCCTGCAATGTCCGAGTCATATACCATCCACCTAGGCTGACAGTTTGCAATAATATCAGCTTCTGCCATTGCTGCGACATCTTCATCCTTTACAAGCATGAGATGGGCTATGGTATTTCCAGGAGTAAGTCCGGTAATCTGCTGAGCCTTCGAGATGCACCGTACGCTTTGCTTAACAGCATTATCTCCCATAGCGTGTACATGCACATTGAAGCCTGCTTTCATTGCTGATGCAGCAGTTTCAATAAACTCCCCGTCATTCCAGTACAACGGCTCATTGTAGCCCTCCGGCAGTCCGTTTTCTTCAGTGAAAGCCTTTTCATAAGGTTCCACCAGCGAAAACATTCCTTCTGCAAACATCTTCACCGTATCTATTCTGAAATCATTGCCCGAGTCATCCTGCCCCTTGCGGGCAATATATTCAGGAAGCTGCTCCGGTGCCTTTCCCGGTTCTGCCAGATAAACGCCTCTTGCTCTGATGGTCAGTCTGCCTTCCTCAGCCAGCTGCCTGTACGCCTCTCTGGCATTATCGCTGTGCATACAGTCCATCACCATAGTAACGCCATATTTATTAGCGTGTTCTTTCTGGTAATACAGAAGTGATTCTTTGTATTTTTCAACCGAAAAATCATATCCCGGCACATTATCCTTTATCAAGGCCATAGCTTCGGGGTCGTTGAACAGCCCCTGAGGGTATCCGTCATTTTCTCTGAATATACGTCCTGTATATACGTCAGGTGTGTTTTCATCCACTCCCGCAAGCTCAATTGCTTTGGTATTGACCCACAGGTTATGCTGACAGAAGGATTCCAGAATTACCGGTTTGTCACTGCAGATTCTATCGATATCATGTCTGGTTGGAATCCGGTCTCCCGTAAAGTTCCCTTTTACCCAGCCTGTACCTCTTATAAGTTCATCATCGGGGTGTGCTTCAACAAATTTCTCCAGGCGGCACATATATTCATCAATAATTTCATCTTCTGTTTCGCCTTCCTGCATATAAATGCCGAACAGATCACATCCAGAATAAGTGCTTGCCGATATGGACGGATGACAATGAGCATCACATAAGCCCGGCAGTATCGTGCTGCCCTGACAGTCTATAATGCGGGTTTCTTTTCCCATATATTCTCTGATAATTTCGTTGGTTCCTATTTTTGTTATGATGCCATCTGTTACGGCAACTGCCTGCCCGCTTATCCGGCTTCCATCACGATTTATGGAAAGAATGCGTCCGTTCATCAGAACCATATCTGCTTTCTTCATCAAGTTACCTCCTTTGCAGAAAGATTAGCGCGCTTTATATTTTCAGAATACTCATTTTTTTCGATTTATTCAATGATATTTTATTGTTGTTTTCGTGTTATAAAACTTGAAAACAGCAATAAATTGACGTTGCGGTACTTTTAACCATAGGTTAAGCTTTTAATATAATAATGAAAAACAATGGATTAAGGGTAAGAAAATGAAAAACAACAGATGGGTAATTTTAATTGCCAGCACAATAATAAACTTCTGCATAACCATCATCTACGCCTGGAGCGTTTTCTCCGGACCGCTGATGGAGCTGTTCGGCTGGAGCGCCGCTGCCACCGCACTGACATACACCATTGCCAATGCAGTGAGCCCTGTTCCGATGATTGTCGGCGGCAAAATCCTCAATATATTCGGCCCACGCAAAACTGTACTATGCTGTGCCTTTCTCTTTGGCGGTGGCTTGTTCTTATCAGGCTTCGCCAGAACCGTCGGATGGCTGTATGTGACATATGGAATCTGCTGCGGGGTTGGTATGGCAATCATATACATATGTACGATTTCCAATACTATCCGCTTTTTCCCCGATAAAAAAGGGTTTGCCAGCGGTATCCTGACAGCGGGAGCCGGCATGTCCTCGATCGTTGCTGCTCCGGTAGCGCAGATGCTCATCGAAGCCAGAGACGTTCTTTTTACATTCAAGGCTTTCGGGCTTGTATACTTCGCAGTCATTGTCATATGTGCACTTTTCCTGGAAAAGGCACCTGATGTATGTGATGAACGTAACGGGAATTCCGGCGGTGAGATGGTTCTCAGCGATGCCGGTACAGATGGCTCCGGAGAGCATACTACACTTGAAATGTTAAAGTCGCCTAGATTCTATCTGCTCATATGCATATATACCATCGGTGCCTGCGGCGGATTGATGGTAATAAGCCAGACCTCCAATATGGCTCAGGAAATGATTCATGTGTCCGCGCAGACCGCTGCCATTGGAGTAAGTCTGGTTGCCCTTGGAAACACTGTCGGCAGAATTTTATGGGGAACTGTCTCTGACAGAGTCGGAAGGTACAATGTTCTGCCGCTAATCTTTATTCTGATGGCTGTGTTCCTTTTTATCTTTTCCGGTTCATCAGAAGGGCAGTGGTTAAGATTTGTTTTATCGCTTATTATGATAGGTATTGCTTTTGGCGGTCTTCTGAGTATATTCCCTGCCGTTACAACTGAAATATGGGGCGCTGCCAACAGTGGTTCAAATTACGGCCTGATGTTCTCCGGATACGCCCTAGGATCTTTTATCGGTCCTAGAATCGCTGTAACCTGCAGGGATATGACAGATGTTCCTTATTCTGCCGGTCTCATAGCCGCTACGTGCCTATGCGTTATAGGGGCCTTGCTTTGTCTTGTTTTGAGGCATGGAATAAAAAAAATATAGAGACCGATTTCCCCAATGTCTTAACTTAATGACATTGCTGGTTTCCCGATCTCCATGCCTGTCTTCATTTTGAAAGTCTCCAATAAGCTCATCACAAGCAGTATTTGGCGCCTCATTAAAATCTTTAATCAAAACAACGTTGTCCCTTTTGAGGAAAGTATACAGTATAAGGAAAATATTGTAAACCTTATTTTACTATTATTTCTATTATTTTACATTTTTAATGGTAATCCCGAAAAAAGTATCCATATAATGCTCTGTCATGAGCTTGTCTACCACATTAGCAATATCCTCAAGCTTCAGATATTCAATCTTCTCCTCTGCAGATCTTCGGTACTGATCTCTGAATTGCTTCGGTGTGCATTTATACCAGCGACGGAATGCCGAGTAATAGTATTTTACGTCCGAAAACCCGCATTCCTCTGATATTTCAAGAATGGTTTTATCCGTGTTCATCAGATAATGCTCCGATTCATTGGCTCTGATATAGCTCATCATTTCCCTGAATCCAATCGAGTTCTTTCTCATGTACTCTGACATGTACCCTTCTGTAAAATTAAGAATACGTGCCAGATCTCCAATTGTAACCTTTTCCCTCAAGTGGGTATGCATATAGGCATTTACCTTCTGCAGACCCTTAAGGTCTGTTTTGTCAGCCTCAAGGTCACCGGCATGAAAAAAGAAAATATCAAAGCGCTCGACAAACAGTGTTATGATTCCGGCGGATATTCGGGCTATTTTGTCCTCATCCGCCTCCTCTGCCATATATTTCAGCAACCCGATCAGCATTCCCTTGAGCCGGTTATGTGCCTTCGTCGGAAATTCCATCGTGGTCTCGGCAAGCCCCTCGCATACAAACAGCGTATTGCAGATATACGGATGTTCCTTTGCATAGCGGCCCAGATCGAACAGAAACGAAACGCACAGATTGTCCCTGCCGTCATACAGGTAGTAAGCATCCTTGTCTACAGAAATATATTCTCCGGCATGCAAAGTGAACTCTTCGTACCCGTATGCGAACTTCACGCTGCCTTGAAGGCAGAATATAATTTCCAGATAACCGCGATCATGGATATGAGTCGGTGTTTTTTCAACCGAATATATACTTATGCTCAGGGGTGTCCGCCCTATCTGTCTGAATTCCTTGTTCATCAACGTACCTGATACCTTCCGCCTGGCAGTATCACTGAGGCTTTCTTCTATTCTACTGAGGCTTCACCTGCTTAGCATCTATGCGTTTTCCAACAACGAAGAACCTGCCGTCCTCCACATGGTAAGCGCATGTGGAAAGCGTAACCAGCTGATCGCCGTATTCAGCTGTGGTGTCGGTATCATACTCCGACAATGCTTTGACATTCTTGACATATTCATTGAAATCCGACTCCGATGTCATCGCCGCATACTGGTAATATTTGAATTTCTTTGAATCCTTAGGATATATCTGCGAATAACAGGCCGCTATCACCTCGTAGGTCCCCTGCCCGCCCTTGTAGATTGTATCGAACCTGAAGGTCTTGTGCTCTTCATAAAATTCTTTATCCTCATACTTCAGAAGGTCATGGAACATTGTGCCGTTTTTCATATGATGACCGTAAATCATGAAATTTGATGTAGGGATAAATATATCGCTGTCCGCATCCATGAAAGGCGTTCCTGACGCGGCATATTCTTCATTGAAATTCCTGTCAAGATAATATTCCGGGCTGTTCTTTGTCTGCATAACGGGATAGTTTATCCTGGTGTCATCTACTGTTATCCACCCGATTATATCGTCATTGGCTTTGTAGAGATTCACATATTTGCCTATCACTGTTCCTTTGTCTGTCTCGAGGTCTGCCTGCTCCACCTTGAGCTTGTCAAGATCCTCAAGTGCACTCTGCTCTCTCATCCCACTGATAAAATAATCCAGCAGAACACCTGCTGAACCAACAAATACGATAAGACATATTACCAGTATTATTTTTCTTCCGTAACCCATATAGTCCCTCTCTGACCTGAGCCGGCCGCTCTGCCGCCTCTTTTTTAATCAATTAAATATTATGCACCGATTACAGAAACCGGTGCATATATATCTGATGTCCTAGATTATATCTTTCATGCAAAGGAGCTTGATGCCGTTTGCCTTAAGGGCTTCAATCGCCTTGTCATTATCGTCCACTTTCATCATGATAACTGCTTCGTCGGCAGCTGCCTTAATCGTGGAGTAGATATAATTCACATTTACACCTGCCTCTGCCAGCTGCTGCAGCACTCTGTCAAGACCGCCCACGGTATCTTCAAGAACGATAGCCAGCACATCAGTTGTACTTGCGATGAAGCCGTGAACCTTCAGAATCTTAGCTGCAACATCCGCTTCTTCAACAATGCATCTGAGAATTCCGAAATCAACTGCTTCAGCCATTGTGGCCGCCTTGATATCGATATTGTTATCCGCCAGAAGCTTTGTCACGTCAGCTAATCTGCCTGCTTTGTTTTCTACAAATACTGACATCTGTTTAATTAACATTTTACTTTCCTCCTGTTTAATCAACCGGTTTCTACAGTTTTCTTGTATCTTCAACTCTAACTGCTTTACCTTCACTTCTAGGCAGTGTTCCTGCATTGAGGAATCTGATCTTGCATCCGATTCCCAGCATATCTCTCATAGCATGATCCACTCTTGTTCTCAGAGCTTCTACAGATGCGATATCCTGCAGTTCAAGACCTTCAGCCAGTTCTACTGCCAGTTCGAAAGTATCCTTGTTGTTTTCTCTTCCGACATAAAGCTTATAGTTCATTGTCAGCTCGTCGAATTTGGCAATAACTGTTTCTACCTGTGAAGGGAATACGTTTACTCCTCTGATGATGAGCATGTCATCTGTTCTTCCGAATACTCGGCTCATTCTTACAGTTGTTCTGCCGCATTCGCACTTATCTCTCATCAGGTAACAGATGTCTCTTGTTCTGTATCTGATAAGAGGCATTCCTTCTTTGCCTATAGTTGTTATTACCAGCTCTCCCTTTTCTCCGTCAGGCAACACTTCCAGAGTGTCAGGATCGATAATTTCTACATAGAAATAGTCTTCCTGAATATGCATTCCTTTATTGTATTCACAGCTCATTGATACGCCAGGTCCCATGATTTCGGAAAGCCCATAGATATCGTGAGCTCTAAGTCCGAGTCCTTTTTCAATTTCATCTCTCATGCCTTGAGTCCATGGTTCTGCTCCAAATACACCTGCCTTGAGGTGAATGTCATCCGGTGTCAAGCCTGCTTTCTTGAGGCCTTCTGCCAGAGTAAGCGCATATGAAGGTGTGCAGCAGAGAACTGTACTCTTCATATCCTGCATGAACATGAGCTGCTTCTGTGTATTGCCGCTGCTCATCGGGATAACTGTTGCCCCGATTGTTTCAGCTCCGATGTGAGCTCCGAGACCGCCTGTGAACAGTCCGTATCCGTATGATACATGTACAATATCATTTTTATCTGCGCCTGCCATTGTCAGACCTCTGGCAACACATTCTCCCCACATATCAAGATCGTTCTGAGTATATCCTACGATTTTAGGTTTGCCTGTAGTACCTGATGATGCATGTATTCTTTTAATTTCTGACATTGGCTGAGCAAAAAGTCCGGTCGGGTAGTTTGCTGCCAGATCTTCTTTTGTTATAAAAGGAATTTTGGTGATATCTTCGAGTGTTTTGATATCTTCAGGTTTAACACCTGCTTTGTCCATTGCATTCTTATAGTGAGGTACTCTGTCATATGCATACTTCACTGTCTTCTGTAACTTCTCCAGCTGCAGAGCGCGCATGGTTTCGCGATCCGCACATTCCATTTCCTTGTTCCAAATCATTTGTGGTATTCCTTTCATGTTGTTTATCTTTTGACAGGGATCGATTTCTCAGGTCTCTGTTTAATACATCTGCTAATTATGCGGTTTTCTCCCCTGCTCAGCTTCGACAATTCCCCTTATGCGTTTCTGCCCATTTCGAAGGCTTTCTTATTCAGTTCCACGAATTTTGGCTTGACATTTTCTTCAATTACCTTGATCCATGTTTCTTCATCAAACGGCAAATCATTGGATGCTGCTCCCAGCAGTACGACATTGACCGCCTTGACGCTGCCGCATTCCGCTGCAATTTTCAGAGCATCAAAAGCTTTCACCGTCCCTGCTTTTGCTTCAAGAGCAGGCATGATCTTTTCCGGATAATCTGCCTGTCCCATAATTACCGGCATCGGCAGAATCTGCTGTGTATTGACATAGATTGTGCCGCCTTCCTTGAGATACGGCAACCATCTGTATGCTTCCAGTTCTTCGAATGCGATAATAACGTCAGCATCTCCTTCTTCAATAAGTGGTGAATTAACGCCTTCTTCACTGATTTTAACATGTGTTACTACGCTTCCGCCTCTCTGCGCCATGCCGTGAACTTCAGAAAGCTTAACGTCATAGTCTTTGGAAAGGGCAAGGTTTCCCAGAAGTACGCTGGCAAGAAGCGTTCCCTGTCCGCCTACCCCTACAATCAGAATATTTGACTTGTTCATTTATTTTGCCCCCTTTCCTGCTGCTATATCAAATGCATCAAAAGGACACACTTCTGCGCAAAGTCCGCAGCCTACACAGCTTTCAGGTACAACGTACGGCCTGCCGTCTCTTTCCTCAATGGCAGGACAGCCTATCTTCATACACATCTTGCAGTTTTTGCACTTGTCTGTAACTTCATAAGGAGTGTCCGGCTGTTTCACAATCAGCGCACAAGGCCTCTTAGTGATTATTACCGAAAGCTCTTCTCTGGCCGTTTCTGTTTTTATGATTTCTTCAAGATCTTTTACCTTGAACGGATCTATCTCCACAATATTTTTAACTCCGATAGCTCTGCAAAGCTCTGCAATATCTATCGCCGGTGCTTCCTGACCCTTGGCGTTTCTTCCTGTTGACGGGTTATCCTGATGACCTGTCATACCTGTGATTCTGTTATCAAGAATGATAACTGTTCCCTTGGCGCCGTTGTAATTCATGTTTACAAGGCCTGTAATTCCTGAATGGAAGAAAGTCGAATCTCCCAGCACAGCAACCACATCTTTGCTGTTTCCTACTGCTTTCTCGAAGCCATGTGCCATTGTGATGGATGCACCCATGCACAGGCATGAATCCATTGCCGATGTTGGCGGAAGTGATGCCAGAGTATAGCATCCTATGTCTCCGATAACTGTTTTCTTGAGCTTACTGAGCACATGGAAAAGTCCTCTGTGCGGACATCCTGCGCAGAGAAGAGGCGGTCTGCCCGGCGCATCCTCGATTTCCTCGATCTGCGGTACAGGTCTGCCGAATGCCTTTCTTATCATGTTGGCATTGTACTCTCCCTGAATAGTAAACATATCCTTGCCGCCTGCCAGCTTGATTCCCATAGCTCTGATCTGTTCTTCAAAGAACGGATCGCCTTCTTCGATAACATAAAGTTTATCTACCTTTGCTGCAAATTCTTCAATCATTGCCTTCGGCAGCGGATTTATCATTCCCATCTTGAGAATGCTTACATCAGGTAATGCTTCTTTGACATACTGATAGCATATGCCGCTTGTGATGATACCTACTGATGTATCTCCCATTTCAATCCTGTTGATTGCCATGTCACTGCTGTCCTGCTGAATCTGCGCCATTCGCTTTTCCTGAGCAATGTGCAGTTTTCTTGCCATCGCAGGCATTGCAACATATTTCTGGATATTCTTGACGTATGGAATACGTTCCTTTTCCACTCTTTCTCCAATCTCAACAATACCTCTGGAATGTGATATTCTGGTGTTGGATCTGAGAAGAACTATGGTATCGTATTTCTCGCTGATGTCATATGCTAGCTTAATATAATCCTTGCATTCCTGCGAATTTGAAGGTTCGAGTACAGGCACTCCTGCGCTTCTGCCGTAGTATCTTGAGTCTTGCTCATTCTGGCTTGAGTGGCATCCGTTGTCATCTGCAACCAGGATTACCGCTCCGCCTGTTACACCTGTATAGGCTGCTGTAAAGAACGGGTCTGCAGCCACGTTAAGTCCCACATGCTTCATGCAGGAAAGTGAACGTACGCCGCCCAGAGATGCGCCTATTGCAACTTCGACACCCACCTTCTCGTTAGGTGCCCATTCAACATGGATCTCATCGTATTTAGCTGCATTTTCTGTAACTTCTGTACTTGGTGTGCCGGGATATGATGAAACCACTTTGACGCCGGCTTCGTAGGCGCCTCTGGCAAAAGCTTCATTGCCCAGCATGATTTTCTTTTCCATTGTTGTTCTGTCTGCCTTTCTGTTTTATATAGTATGTTTATGTATAATTGTACATTTGTACATTTGTGTAAGAATATAGGTCTGATATCTGTCCATTAACTTGACAGAGAACCATGCCAGCCTTTTGGAATTTTGCGGTTTGCGTAATGCGGGTTGCGAGGTTGCGAGGTTGGCTGGCCTTCTGGCTGGCATATTTGCGTAAGGCTGCTCCTGATTGGTTTCAGGAAATAATTTCAGGGGTGTGAAGTTCAGTCTTGTATCCGCTTTAACGTATATTTACTCATAAAATACTATACCACAAAATTTATGCATATTCTATGTGTTTTTGTACAATCGGTCTGTATTTTCACATGTGGAAATTCCCAGAGCAAATTCCACAGTGAGGGTTTCCGCAGAATTTACTTCGGAAATTTACGATTTTCACATGCATAAACTTCTTCTATACGCCAATTTGCCGATGACATTGTGTTGTGCAAGGGATTTCTCGCGGCTGATGTCATCGGTAAACCTTTTCTATAACCCAATTTGCCGATGACGTTTCATTAGGTAGAACACGTCGCACAACTTGCTATTTATTTTAATATACTAATATCAGTTATGGCGCCTGCCCATTAAGCCCGCCAGCGGGCTTAATGGGCGCTGAGTGGTTCATGCTAAACACATGAAACCACACAACACTCAGCACCCCGGCGTTCATGCAGAATTTCCGCAGAAGCTTTAACAATAAAATTTTGCAGGAACGCCGGCAGGCACCCTTTGACAGATGTGCTCACGGATGCGGCTCACGCCGAACCCGCTCGGCGCAAGGCAATCTCAGATACTTCTGCAAAGCCTTGCCCCGAGGCAGCCCTGAAAGCCTGCAGCCATATATACAAATCCACCATCTCATTACAATATGTCAATCTCAATACTCGTAAACCTGCTACAACAAAAAACCATTGCACGCCTCGAACTTTATGTATCAGGTGAACCGCAAAACAGGCACAAACGCGACACTGTACACTCTAACTGCGGATTTCAGCCGCAACTCAACACACGCAAATCGCAGGATTCAACCACTTTACATCGTACTCAAGTCACACATCCATCCACAGTTCAATATAAACAAACCATTACAGGCTTTCAGGGACGCTGAGCACATATTCAATTTTAATTTGTAAAAAAATCCAAAAGGAGCATAATTATGTGTAACAAAAAAGATATAATAGATTTCGGACCTCATCCTTTCGTAGTTGATATTGACTGTGCAACAAAACAGAACACAGCCTTCCGCAGAGCACTGTGGACCGGTCAATACCTGCAGCTGACGCTGATGAGCATCCCGGTCGGCGGCGAAGTCGGACTGGAAATCCATCCTGATACAGATCAGTTTTTCCGTTGTGAAGCAGGAGAAGGGGTAGTATGCATGGGGTACAGTAAAGAGCACCTCCAGTTCAAAAGTGGCTTCAATGAAAATGATGCCATTATTATACCTGCAGGAACCTGGCACAATCTGGTGAACACCGGCAGCTGCCCTCTGAAGCTTTACAGCATCTATGCGCCCCCACATCATCCTCACGGAACAGTACATTTCACTAAAACCGATTCCGACGCCTCACACGATTGATTCCAATGTCACCAGTGACTGCTGACCTCCAGCTTGTTTTCTTCGATGTTCCTGTGCATTCCAGTACCGGCTGGAAAATATATAACGATACCGATCTGGCTGTTTGCTGTTTGAAGGGATACGGCACAGTATTCATGGGGCACAGAATATATCAAGAAAGATTCAAAAGACATTTTCACCAGAATGATGTTATTATCGTGCCTGCAGACTGGTGGTTCTGCATTGTCAATACATGCAGCTGCCCCCTCAGGATTTGCCGAACCACTGTATCTGAGTAACAACACCAACTAAGACGGCTTCGCCGATTCTGTCGGGGAAGCCGATTCTATAGAGAAGTGGACTTTGTAGATATTCCGGAAGTACCGAAACGATATTTCCTTAATAATAACAAAAAAGCGCATACGGAACCATCATTCGTTTGATTTCGTATGCGCGTCATCTCACAGTCCATCAGCAGCTGGTCGCCAGGGGCGACCTATCTAAAACAGCTCGTCAGAAACAACTCATCAGAAACGGCTCCCTGCTGTCTGCCTGATACCTGTCAGTTTATTTACATTTTGCCAGCAGCTTTTCCCACTGAGAATCAACATACTGCTGAGTTTCTTCAATCATCCACTCGTTACCTTTCTTAAACATATGATTGAATCTGCCCTGCTTTCTCAGGAATTCTTCAACCGGCAGCTTATTCTTAGGCTCATAGGTCAGTCTCCACTCACCTTCCACTATCTCGTACATCGGCCATACACATGTGTCCACGGCCAGCCTGCATATTTCCTGCAGATCCTCCGCTTCATATCTCCAGCCTCTAGGGCAAGGAGCCAGCACATTGAGGAAGCACGGACCCTCTGTGTAGATAGCCTTGTGTGCCTTTTCATGAAGATCCTTGAAGTTGCCGAAGAAAGTGGTCTGAGCCGCATAAGGAACATTGTGGGCCGCGATTATTGCCGTCAGATCCTTCTTGTTCTGAATTTTTCCGGGAATATTTTTACCGGCCGGTGATGTGGTGGCATCAGCGAATCTCGGTGTCGATGATGAACGCTGGATGCCGGTGTTCATGTACGCTTCATTGTCATAGCATACATAAACCATATCGTGTCCTCTTTCCATAGCTCCGGAAAGAGACTGCATGCCGATGTCATAGGTTCCGCCGTCACCGCCGAAGGCGATGAACTTGAAGGTGTCGTCGATTTTACCGCGCTTCTTTAATGTCTTGTATGCTGCTTCCACACCCGACATTGTAGCTGCTCCGTTGGCAAATGCCGTATGTATATAACTGTCGTAGTATGCTGTATGAGGATATATAAAGGTGGACACCTCCAGGCAGCTGGTAGCATTGGTTATTACGGCTTTGTCCTCAGGCTCCAGTGCTCTCAGCACTCCTCTGACAGCAACGCCGGCGCCGCATCCTGCGCAGAGACGATGACCCCCCGCCAGACGTTCCGGCTTTTCAACTTCTTTTTTTAAATTATATGCCATTGTCTGTGCTCTCCTATTCTTCGTACTTCTTGTGATCGAATCCGCGTTCTCCGAATCTGGAGTCTCTTACGCCCACGTATCTGTATACGTCGCCCGGATCGTCAGTTTCGTTTATGATAAACAGATCGTTGTAAATTTCATAGTAGTCTTCAACTGTGATATCTCTGCCGCCCAGACCGTAGATATAGTTGATGGCGTACGGCTTGTTAGGCAGGTCGTAAAGTGAATTTCTCGCTTCGTTGAACAACGGACCGCCGCTGTTGGAAAAGCTCTCAGCCTTGTCCATGATGGCAACCGCCTTTACCTTGCACATTGCCTCTGCCAGCGGAACTCTCGGGAACGGTCTGAAAACTCTCAGCTTGATTAGCCCCACCTTCTTGCCTTCAGCTCTCAGTCTGTCGACTGCCTCCTTGCCTGTTCCTGCCGATGAGCCGATGACAACCAGAGCCACCTCAGCATCATCCATCATGTATTCTTCAAAGAATCCGTATTTACGTCCTGTTACTTTTTCGAATCTTTTGGCTACATCCATGATGATAGGCATTGCGTCCTTCATGGCCTGCGCCTGTGATCTCTTTACTTCCATATAATATGGCGATATCCCGTAAGGTCCTACTGCCAGCGGATTCTCATGCTTCAGCAGATAGTTCTCCGGATTGTATTCGCCGACAAAATCCTTGACCTCTTCGTCCTCCATCAGTTCGATATTGGATACGCCATGGCTTGTAATGAATCCATCCTGACATATCATGATAGGGAGTCTGATGGTTTCTGAAATAGGCATTGCCTGTATATAGTTATCGTATACTTCCTGATTTGTCTCCGCATATATCTGTATCCATCCGGAGTCTCTGGCACCCATTGAGTCCGAGTGGTCATTATTGATGTTGATCGGTCCTGTCAATGCTCTGTTTACAACAGCCATTGTAATAGGAAGTCTGGCTGATGCTGCCACATAAAGCAGCTCCCACATGTATGCCAGTCCTGCCGATGATGTTGCTGTAACAGCTCTGGCTCCTGCCGCCGATGCACCTATGCAGACCGACATGGCGCTGTGCTCGGATTCCACGGCAACAAACTCCGTGTCCACTTTTCCATCAGCAATGTACTGTGAATAATACTGAGGAATTTCTGTTGACGGTGTGATAGGAAAAGCTCCCATAACATCGGGATTTATCTGTCTCATAGCGATTGCCACGGCTTCATTGCCGGACATTCTGTCTCGTTTTGCCATTTACTTTTCCTCCTTTATGAAATCTATCGCATCGAAAGGGCACACCTTGTAGCAGATTCCACAGCCCTTGCAGTGTACAAAGTCAAAATCCAGACGCTTCCCATCCTTCACAGGAATGGAGCTGTCGGGGCAATACGGCACGCATAGCATACAGTGCTTGCAGTTCTCTTCCTTGAAAACCGGCACCATGACTCTCCAGTCGCCTGTTTCCACCAGAAGCGACGTTGCCGGCTCGTATATTTCAGCACCTGTGGTGACGTCCTGCCAGGTGATTTTTTCGTTGATATCTTTAGCTCTTGTTTTCATTATCCTACCTTTACCTCTTCCATTGCTTTGACCAGTGCCTTCATGTTGCCTTCAATTACATTCGGCTTGCTGGCAAATTTATGTTCGAATGACTCCCTCATATCTTTGATGAAACGTTCCTGATCTATAACATTACTTACCTTTACCACTGCGGCCAGCATAGGTGTGTTCGGGAAGTTTCTGCCGAGAGTTTCCATGGAAATTTTCTCTGCATCTACTGCGCATACTCTGCCTTTGTAACCCTTGAGCATCGGTCTTACTTCATCAGGTGTTTTCTTCGTATTTATAATCAGGGCTCCATTCTCCTTGAGTCCGCTTGTCACATCCACTGATTTAAGCAGTGTTTCGTCTACTACGACTACATAATCAGGTGTATATATATTGGAATGCACCTTGCAATGCTCGTCTGTAATTCTGTTGTAGGCGGTAATCGGTGCACCCATTCTCTCAGGGCCGTATTCCGGAAAGCCCTGAACGTGCTTGCCTGAGCTAAAGGCTACGTCTGCCAGCAGCAGGCATGCTGTCTTGGCGCCTTGTCCGCCTCTGCCGTGCCATCTGATTTCCACGGCTTCGTTTAATCTCTTGGTCATTTTGAATTGCTCCTGTTTCTTTGTTTGTTTGTCTGTTCGCTGCGCGCTGCGTTCGCGGTCGCTGCGCCACCGCCCGCATTTGATGAAATGTGCGGCGACCTACAGTTGCTGTGCCACCGCCCGCGCCATATGATATTAAATATGGTGTTATGTAAACCGCATGAAATACATGCGGTTTTTCTTCTTATATCGGCAACACAAAAGAAAAAGCCCTTGCGCGCCTTGTTCTAGACTACATTAATAAAGGCTTTCTGTCAATATATTTTTTGTTTTTATTTAGGTTTTTCTCACAAATTTTTTAATTTATTTTTGTTTTCAGAACCAAAGTATATTTTGTCGGACAATGCCGGCCAATTATCTAGTATCCTAATAAAATATTTCGACGTATCCTTATCTGTAACACTCGAATACGTCGAAATCTCATCTATAATGTCAGATCCACCAGCTCAGCCCCCGTAATTCTCATCAGCGCTTCCACCGGCAGCTGCATCTGCAGCCCCACCTTGCCGCCGCTGACCATTATCATCTCAAACTCAGCCGCGGCAGAATCCACGGCCGTCGGATACAGCTTCTTCATACCCACCGGAGAGCAGCCACCTTTTATGTAGCCGGTCACACTAGTTATATTTCGAGCCAGTATCATTTCTATTTTCTTCTCACCAAAATGCTTTGCCGCCTTCTTGAGATCAAGTTCCTTTTCCACCGGAATTACACACACGTAATACTCACGGCTGGAACCTACAGTCACCAAAGTCTTAAAAACCTGCTCCGGGTTCTGCCCCAGTGAACGCGCCACCGATGCGCCATCCAGAAATCCCTCCGGTGCATCATATTCAAACATCTGATATGGTACACCCTCGGCTTCAACAATTCTCACGGCGTTGGTCTTATGTGTATGTTTCTCTTTTTTCTTCGCCATTGTCAATCCTCCTGATTTCACCGCAAAACGCAGACCTACAGCCGCCCTTCCGCCTTCAGCTGCTCATACTCCTCACGAAGCATTGAATAACATCGCGTTTCTCTGATGGTTCCATCGTATATTTTGTATGCTCTCCTCAGAGTGCCTTCATATGTGAATCCGCATTTGCTGATTACGCTCTGACTTCGTTTGTTTGTTTCACCTGTCCTGATGCTGAGAATATCAAGTCTGAGGTATTCGAATGCGTAGTTTATCAGCCGGCGGGCTGCTTCCGTCATTATTCCTCTGCCCCAGTAATCCTCGGACAGGGAGTAGCCAAGCTCCTTGCTTCTGATATTGGGGCGGAGGTAGTCCTCCTCCATGCCGATGCTGCCAATCAGCCGGCCGGACTTCTTGTCGATTATTGCCCAGCACATATTGGTAAGAAATAAATCTGTGATAATCTCCTTTGATTCCGCTTCACTGGCATGAGGCTTCCAGCCCGCGTGAGGTCCAACGTTGGGATTTTTAGCATATGTGTAAAGCGCACCTGCGTCTTTCTTTTCCCACATTCTCAGGATAAGGCGCTCTGTTTCCAGAGTCGGCACCTTTATTTTTCTCATATCTGCAACCTCCTGCCTGGCCATCTCTCATATGTAGCGCGGCCATCATCATTCATCAAATCTTACATATGACAATGCGAAGTCTACCCCTTCAGCACCTTGGATATCAGCTCATATCTGCTGCCGACTTCGGCCTTCTGAAAAATATTGTTGATATGCCGCTTGACAGTATATTCCGAAATGCACAGCTTGTCTGCGATATCAGGATTGCTCATGCCCGCACATACCAGCTCCATCACCTCTGTTTCCCTGCGGGTCAGACCATTTGATGAAGCAAAATCCTTCAGCTGCTCCTCCTGCTTTTTTTCATCCTGCACAGAAAAGAGCTCCAGCGGACCCTTTACAAAGAAAAAGCATATTATCGCTGCTGCAAGCAGACAGTATACTATGAACAGCGGGTCGATTATCATTACATCGAGAAAATCCTGTAGCCTTAGATCAACAGTGCTGTAATCAAATATCAGAATCCATATCATATACAGGATAAGCATTCCGCTGAAAAACAGAACACCGTTCCTTTTGTATCCTCTGTCTATGGTGCGCACGGCATAAACCAGCTGCACCGAAGCAATGCCTATTATGGCTATAGCATATGCCCCGTTAACAATCAGCAGTACATTTTTCCAGAAACCATCTGCGACAATAAACATGTCGAGATCATAATCATAGCTGCTTCCGAAAATAACTATCAGCTCCGCACACACTCCGCACAGCACGGTTATGGCAGTCACCTTACGCATACTGAAAATGTGCATATGCCCGCAGAACTCACCTATAACATAGAGCCATCCTATAATAAAGGCAAAATACAGCACATCGGATATGCAGCCCGCCAGCATAATCCATCGGGTCGCAGATTCACCTATCTGCAGATAATATTTCATAAATGCTGCCAGCATATCACAGACCATGAGTATGCTCATGATCCGCAGGCCCTTGTTGATGGATGTCGGTTTTCTGGCAGCAAAAATAACTGCAATCATGGAAACGGCGCCCATCAGCAGAATCATAATAATCGTTCCTATCATCAATCCCGGCTCTATCATCTTTATCTCTCCAATGTGAACCGTATGGAATACATGCGGTTCTTCCTCTGCTATCAATCATCAGCACTAAATAATAAGCTGATATTCTCTATCAGCTTATTATATATTCATACTCTTCAGTTGTCAAAAGCAACACCGGATTCTGTCCGTCTGATACCGTGTCCTTTTCACGGGTATGCAGCCGGATTTATTCCTCGGCATCCTCCTGTGCATTCTTATCATATACCAGCTTGCCGTCAAATATGGTTGCAGCCGGAGTTACATTGGAGACATCCTCGATATCTGATTCGAATATATTCATATCCAGCAGAACCAAATCTGCCTTCTTGCCTTTTTCGATAGTTCCTATTTCATTTTCCAGATACATGGAATATGCTCCGCCATATGTTGCAGCCTTTACGATCTCATCCAGCTCCATGCGTTCATCATAAGGCTTCAGAGGTCCGATGAGGTAGTCTTTGTCTACATTTGTTTCGGTTGTTCTCGTCAGATCCATTCCTTCATACCACAGATCGAAGATTTTCTGCGGCAGCGTTCTGGTAACTGCACTGTAGAAAAGCCATCCCATATCAGGTTCTGTAACGAAGAAATCGCTGTGCACGCCTACATTCACGCCTGCCTCAACTAAACTCTTTTCAGGATACATGCTATCTGCTCTGTCTTTCCCTACATATGGTGTGTAAAGATCCCAGTAATAGTCGTCCATTACTGCCCAGTACGGTGCTATCATGGCACTGATGTTCAAATCTGCCATTCTCTGAATGTTTTCATCGTTTACGAACTGTACATGAACGAATGTATGCCTCGTATCCTTATTACCTGTGTTTTCACGTACCTTTTCCATTACATCCAGCGTATATGTTGCCGCTGCATCGCCTATCTGATGTACGTGTATCTGATATCCGGCCTTATCAATCTTGGTGAAAAGGGTTTCCATAAGCTGGTCATCCCATACCTTCATGCCCTGCCACTCGCCGTCGCCTGAATCATAAGGTTCTGACATGTATGCAGTTTCTTCTTCAAGAACCTGGTCTGCAAAGAATTTGAAGCCGATTACCTGGAAGTAATCTGTTGTAAATCCTTCGGACAGTTCTATGCCTTTATCTATGAGCGCCAGCAGCTCTTCCTCATTTCCCATTTCAGGAGCCAGATGCCATGCACCGCGCACTCTTACAGTCAATTCTCCTGCCTGAGCCATTTCCTGATATGCCATGTAATAGTTTTCGTTGTCAAGTGGAATCATGCCGTCATAAACTGTTGTTACTCCTCTTTCGTTGAGCCAGCCCTGAAGCCATGTTATAGCTTCCTTGTACTCATCCTTGGTGTATTCCGGTTTGAGATCATCAACAAGATTCATGGCTGATTCCTGCAGAAGCCCGGATGGTTCGCCGGTATCAGGATCTCTCTGTATTATTCCACCTTCAGGGTTTTCTGTATCCTTTGTGATTCCTGCCAGCTCCAGTGCTTTGGAATTTACCCATACGGAATGACCATCAGCCGATGTCAAAATTACAGGCTTGTCGGAAACAATTTTATCCAGCGTTTCTTTTCTCGGTCCTACAGAATCGAAGGTTGATCTCATGAACCCTGAACCTGTGTAGACCTCATTGTCAGGGTGTTCTTTTACAAATTCTTCAATAACCTTGCAGTAATCCTCTACTGTAACAACCTCCTGCAATCCTATTTCAAAGTAATAGGACATTGCACTCTCCGCCGGATGCATATGTCCGTCCACCATGGAAGGCATTACTGTGTTGCCTTTCATATCGATAACCTTACTGTCATCATTCTCGTACTCAGCAGCTCCGTCTTCATCGCCCACATATTCAATTACTCCGTCCTGGACAACGATTGCCTCAGCTTCCGGAGCATCCTCATTCACCGTGTAAACTGACGCGTTTTTGATAATGATGTTCGACGCTTCATCCGTACCGCCGCATGCTGCCATTGAAAGCGCCAACCCAAGCGCCATTACTATTGCAGCTGTTTTTTTGAATACATTTCTCATAGCTTTTTTGAGTGTATGTACCGATACACTGACTCTCCTTTCTTCTGATGATTAATGTGCCACCTGACAGCCGGAGTATCGGCTGCCACCGTTTTCTGCTGCCGGCTCCGCAATTTGAAGAGTATCGACCGCCATGGGAAAATTGTATCCGGAAACCCAAAAAAAGAAAATAGCACACCAGTGCTATTTTCGGGTATCCAAAGTTTCTTGGGGTCTGTGTTTATCGACAAGTAATTTTAGGGGACTAAAGTATTTCCAGTTTCTGTCTGCCTCTTTTGGGGTCTGGCTTTAGGGGATTAAAGTGAATAAGATTTTAAAAGGGGCTGTCGCGTTAACGGTATTTTACCGTTAGGGCGGCGCCCTTTTTATG
>JAUNDC010000054.1 GCA_030526355.1 Bacillota bacterium
TGTGATAGATAGGCTATTTTGGGATATTTTCGCTAATCCTTGGCAAAACCATTATTTTCAAGTCTTAACACACTTTGTGATCAATCTCAAACATCCAAATGGCCGACTCACATAAGTAGGCTATTTTACTTTTTTCCGTGTGTCTGCATATATTCATCCGCGAGTTCATCAGCAAGATACTGATCGCTCATACAATGAAGATCCGATACTCCTTCGCTGATCAAGACATACAGTTCCGAACGGTAAAAGAAATCCATCGCGTCGTCCAGCGACATCTGCATTTTCTCGGCAAAGCATTCTATGATTCTTGCATATTTCTTCTGCATCAATACAGGACTGGCATTCATAGTTTCTCACTCCCTTCATAGTGCAGGCAGGACAGCGCCGCTTCGCTGCGAAAAGCGATCTGCAGGTTGGGTTTCTCATACCGGAGTCTCTTTATGGCTTCTGCCTTGTCTATCAACTGCTCATAATACAGTTCTACCGTATTGAAAACTCTGTCATTGGCCACACCGCCGCTGACGATATCGTAATCTGATGTATCCTGTCCGCTTCTACAGTAAAGAATGAAATCCAGCCATTCTTCCGAATAGGTATCAAAGCGAAGGATCTTAAGGCTGCCGCAGCCTGATTCATCAAACCGGTATCTGGAAATAATGCCATCCCTGTTTCTTCTGAGGAACTTACCGCACCATGACTTTGCCTGATCATAAATCGGTGTCGTGTAAAAGCCCTTTCCGAAATCGACATTATTTCTGGAGTGGATAATGTCAGGGACTTCGATTGCGAGATAAGAACCGTGATACAATATCATATGCTTACGCCCCTTTCTTTCATGACATCCATGATGTCGCCTATGATATAATCTTTGCTCTGTGTGTGAAGCGCTTCATACTCCGGGGCAATGTAATCCTTCAGGATACTGCTTTTATCACAAAGCATTCTGTAAACCGTTCTCGCATCTGTATGCAGTGCCGCCGCAAGATTCTCAATGCAAAACACTGCGAATTCCAATTCTTTGTTTGTTTTAATCATATTCTGCCGCAACATCGGAGTTTTCTCCTTTAACACTCTTTTTGAACTATATTTGCGGTTACTTCTGCGCGTGCCGCCATCCTCCTCGGTAATGATATTGCTGCGCTTTTTCTTTTCTGATTTGACCTTCCGGAAGTCTTCATCACTGATGATCTGAGGATGTGCTTCCTTCATCTGGTAATAGTATTCCTGTGTTGCCGAGTCGAGCAGCGTTACCGTGCCGGTGTATTTTTCATTCTCAAGCATTTTCTCTATCGTGCGCTTGCTCCATTTTTCCTTCCCAGTCGGAGACGGGATTCCTTCTTTACGCAGGTTCTCAATAATCCCAAGGACACTATATCCTTCTATATACCACTTAAATATTTTCTGTACGACTCCGGCCTGTTCCTCATCAATAACGAGATTCCCTTTTTCATCTTTCGCATACCCGAACAGTCTGCGTCTGTAAAGCCCGGAAGATCCGCTGGCAGCTCTCTTCGCCAGCCCCCATCTGATATTTTCGCTACGGCTTTCATTCTCTGCCTGTGCAAATGATTCCAGAACGGAAATCATCAGATCGCTATCGTAATCATTTGTATCTATGTTCTCTTCCATAAAGATGACTCTGGTACCGGCAGTTTTCAGGCGCCTGACAGCATCCAGTGTTTCCGCAGTATCTCTGCCAAACCGGCTGATGCTCTTTGTCAGAATAACATCAATGTGTTCACTTTCACATTCTCTGAGCATCCGGTCAAATTCCTTGCGGGGCGCTTTTCCGTTTGCTGATGCGATATCAATGAATACTTCTTCCAGACTCCACTGTGCATCAGAAACAGTCTTCACCAAGGCGGATATCTGTGCCGTCAGGCTGTTCAACTGATCTCTCTTATTTGAGCTGACGCGACAATATATACCTGCCGTCTTCTGTTTCTGCTCACGTTTTGGCGGTATGTACCAGACTTTCTTTTCCACGAACCAGTGCCCCCTCCGTTCATTTAGCCTAATTATATTACATAATATAACAAATGACAAGTAGGCTATCAAAAATCCGTATCGCAATGAACATCGCGACATAATAAGAACTCCCCGCCGCCGTGATTGGCAGTGAGGAGCTTTGGTATGTCATTCTTTAAGTTCTAATCCCTTAGTCTCTTTGTGGATTAATTCGCCGCCTTCATCTTCAAAATAAGATTCGATTCTTTCTTTAACTTCATTGGCATCCGTATAAGAATCTAAATTCAGCTCCTCATCGATGGTCGAATCACCGTCACTTGAATAAGATACGATGTTATAGTTCTTGCCATACCGTATTTCATACTTGTAGTCTTTCCCGTCCAACGAGTATTCCCATTCCGTAATTCCATCTCCTGTCGATTCACCTGTATGTGAAGAATACATTATGAGTCCTGGAATTGAAACTGCCAAAGGAATAACCACAAAGAAAACGACAGCTAAGATAATGACTGTTTTCCATATGCGTTTGGAACGGCGATTTTTGATGCTCAGCTGTTCATTGATCCTTGCCAGCTGATCAGCCAGTGCATCATTCTTCTCTGAGGAAATTTCTTCTGCACCTAAAAGCTCACCTACAGATACCTCCATCTCCTCAGCAAGTTTTGCAAGCATATCTGCATCCGGAACTGAATAACCTTTTTCCCATTTTGAAATCGTTTGTCTCGTCACGTGCAGTCTGTTAGCAAGATCCTCTTGAGTAAATCCCTTGTTCTTTCTGACAGTCTTGATATTTTGATTAAGCATCATTATTATTTACCTTCCTTTCCTCAAGAATCCTTTCGATTCCAAGCTAAAGGAACTATCTGAAAACATCAAGCAACGCAAATTAACATTGCTGATTATCATTGAAATTCCTGCATTTTCAATCCCTGACATCTAAATAGCCGTATCAACCCACGACATCTAAACAGACCACTCAACCCTACCGTTTCTGACATCTAAATGGCGCACTCGACCCCCGACATCTAAATGGCCGACTCAACCCTCCGGCAAAATGACCTGTAGATATGTTCCCGTCGAGTGTTTTTCGTGCCGAGCGAGTGACCGTCTCTATCAGAGACAAATCGATAAACGGCTTGTTTTCAAGCCTTTCAGCGCCTCTTACCCTTTAACTTTAGACATCAATACTACGCACTCCACGTGTTTGGTTCCCAGGAAATTATCTAATTTTTTCTTATCTCTTTTCGTTCTCATCTCACGTTTCTGTCCGAGGAGTGGAAGATCGTTGTAATTTCTCCCATCGCATCCTCATCTCAGCATTTCCAATCCGACCTGGCTCTAGTTACATCCATGTATATCACTCAAAATGTGATTACAAACTCATTCATATGTATGTCCCAATTGTCCGAACTTGCATCTACATGAAGCGTAATGCTCTTTTGAGGTTCCAGTGCTTTCACACAAATTATGCCTTCCGAAGATGCATTGGCAGACACCCTATCAATTGATGGATATCCAGCCTTCCAATTATAATCAGCATCATACTGTTTTCCCTCTTGCACTACTCTTGCACCGCTTGTATATGCATTGACTGTGTATCCAGATTTGTTTTCCACTTGAACATATATTCTTGTTTCGTTTTCCGCAAATTCTACTTTTAATACTGTTAATGTGGCACCAGCCTCCGTAACTCCTTTGTTAACTTCCCGTGTCTCTAGCGCTGGTGCAACAGCCTCTGCATAAGTCGATTTTGTTATACTAGCTGCTTTTATTTGAGGTTCTCTTATTTCACCGCCAAATATATTCTCTGCTCTGAAAACTCCTTCGACTTCACCATCAACTATTATTATCTCATCATTGTTAAAGTTTTTACTGCCAGCAATATATGCAATGAAATCTTCACTCAAGTTTTCAATATCATGCCAAGCTTGAACAGTTGTAATGGCACCCTCCTTATATGTGTTCATAACTTTACCGACTAAAATGATATGCTTTCCTATATAGGAATATGGATCACCAAACACTTTGTGTATATCTGATTGATCAATATAATCAAGATCCGATTTCTCTTCCTCGGCATTTTCCTTTACTTTTGATATTGAGGATTCTCTTTCGGCGATGTTTTCAGGAACGTTATTCTCAGTACTTTTATTGTTGGCGGATGGTCCTTCTGTGCTTCTCTCCACAATTTGTTTCTTTAATTCTTCAATGTAATCCCTGTCCCATAGTTCAACGCCAATATTTTCTGCCATATTGATCGCCGCCTTTGTAAAATAGTTACTAGTCATAACTACTGCGACATCACAATTGTAGTATTGTGCTCCTGCAAACGCTTCCTGCACTGCTTTCACCCCAACTGAGCTTGAAAATCTTTTGCACTGAATACCATATGTCACCCCATTGGCATTTGCAATAACATCTAGACCATTATCGCCCGAAGCTGGGGTCGTTTGGATGTTCCTATATCCAACAGCATATAATAGTTCTGCACAATACTCTTCAAATTCTTCACCGGCCATATTGTCTATTTGGGCTTTCAAAATAGGGTTATCTGCCGAAGCGGTTGCCAACTTTTGTTTGTATTCAGCGTCTTCCCTTTCATCTTTCCTTTTATAATCGCTATAACCACTCCTAACACTAATACTATTATGAACCAAAATAAGCCGCTCTTCCCAAACAGCAGAAAAAACACAAAAAGCATTGCTAATAAGCCAGCGATTATTATTAGGCAACCCATCCAATTTATACTGTCATATTTCATTGTTCACCTACCGCCTATCTCCTGAGTTATAATCATTATCCTATACAGACATTATATTCGTTTCTTATGTAAAATCTGTTTCTCTTCGTTCTTTTCAAAGCTCAAACCTTCTTAAATCAATCCCCTGACTCTCGGCCATCTCGATCAATTCCTCATCAGATGCATTCTCGATATCAACTGTCTCTGCCAACGCTCCGCCGAAGTCACCGACGAAAAAAGCAGCATATGAGTTATCAAGCATGTATTTGCGTAATGCGTCGATGTCAATTTTAATGATCATATTGAACCTTTCATTTTATCTTTTGTTTTTTTTACTTTCTTCTTCAGTTCCTCAACACTAATCCCCTCTCCCGTGTGCAGGACCATATGACAATTCGGACAGACGGGAATAAGGTCAGTTATCGGATCTATAACATATTCTTCCCCGATTTCACTCACAGGAATGATATGATGGACATGGATCTTATTCGCATATTCAGGCCCATATTCCTTATTTTTTATTGCGGTGTCAATCAGATATTCGGATGTCTTTAATCCATCAACAGCCTGAAGGCCAATCGCGGTATGCCAGGCATACCCTTTTTCCCTCTTGCCCGGTTCTGACTGTTTTATATATTCCTTAAAAGGGTCACTATGCATCAGGCCTCCTCCTTTCATGCTATGTCATAATATATTGTTCCACCGGGTACAATCTATATTGACTCTGCTATTATCAGCTTCTGCGCCATAGTTGAAATCTCAGCTACTGCCTTGTCAGGTGAAATAATCCTGATTTCTCCTGCGAACTTGAATACCCAGCTGTAGAAGTTAGGGCTCAGGGCAACCTCGGGATATGCATAGAAGTTCTCTTCGTCTGCAATCTCAGTCTCCACCTTTTCTCCGAAACGATCGATAACATACCGCATGTGCTCGTTCCGGCACTTAAGCTTAACTTTGGCGGTCTTTGCAGCATCGTACATTTCAAAGACTTCACTGGAGTATTTGTCTATCCTGA
>JAUNDC010000006.1:0-98808 GCA_030526355.1 Bacillota bacterium
ATATCAACAAAGTCCACTTCTCCGATAGAATCGGCGAAGCCGACTTTGTTCTTTGCAGCCAATAAATTCTAAATAAAGGGAGTGATGTAAAATGAATAAAATTTCAGAGATTTTCGGAAAGAAGGTCTTCAATGACAAGGTCATGAAAGAAAAACTGCCAAAGGATGCATATAATGCACTCAGGCAGCATGTGGAAGACGGTACCGAACTGGAAAGCGCCACCGCCAACGTTATTGCTTCTGCCATGAAAGATTGGGCTCTTGAGAACGGTGCCACTCATTTTACCCACTGGTTTCAGCCGATGACAGGAGTAACAGCCGAAAAGCACGACAGCTTTATGACTCCTGATGAAAACGGAGGCATCATCATGAACTTTTCCGGAAAGGAACTGATAAAAGGTGAGCCTGATGCATCAAGCTTCCCTTCAGGCGGTATACGAGCTACGTTTGAAGCAAGAGGCTATACGGCATGGGATCCAAGTTCATATGTTTTTATCAAGGGAAATACATTGTGCATACCAACAGCATTCTGCTCCTACGGTGGTGAGGCTCTGGATAAAAAAACTCCCCTTCTTCTCTCCATGGAAGCAATCAACAGACAGGCACTCAGACTTCTCAACATAATAGGCAGTCCGGCGTCAAAGGTAATTACCACCGTAGGCCCTGAGCAGGAGTATTTTCTTATACCTGAAAGCCTTTACAGACAGAGAAAGGATCTGGTATTCTGCGGCAGAACCCTGTTAGGTGCCAAGCCACCCAAAAGTCAGGAACTTGACGATCACTATTTCGGAGCTATCAAACCAAAGGTGTCCGATTACATGGAGGATCTGAACAATGAATTGTGGCAGCTGGGAGTACTTGCCAATACCGAGCACAATGAAGTTGCTCCATCCCAGCATGAGCTGGCTCCTATCTTCAGCACTGCAAATATTGCATCTGATCACAATCAGCTGACTATGGAAATGATGAAAAAGGTTGCCGAAAGACATGGTCTTGTATGTCTGCTTCACGAGAAGCCCTTCGCAGGAATAAACGGCAGTGGCAAGCATATCAACTGGTCTATGGCAACAGATGACGGCAAAAATCTGCTTAAGCCCGGCAAGGATCCTATTTCCAATACACAGTTCCTGCTTTTCCTATGTGCAGTAATCAAGGCAGTTGACGAATATCAGGATCTTTTGAGAATATCTGTATCCGGCGCCAGCAACGATCACAGGCTTGGAGGAAACGAAGCGCCTCCATCAATCATTTCCATATTCCTTGGCGATGATCTCCTTGAGGTCATGGGTGCCATATCAGAAGGCAAATCAAGCCTGCCTCGCAAAACAAGAATGATGGATACCAAGGCTGCTGTTCTGCCTGATATCAAGAAAGATACTACAGACAGAAACAGAACCTCTCCGTTCGCGTTCACAGGAAGCCGATTTGAGTTCAGAATGGCTGGTTCTCTTACTTCAGTATCCTGCCCGGCATACATGCTCAACACGATTGTAGCAGAATCCCTTAGACAGTTTGCAGATGAACTGGAAAATGCAAATGATGTTGAAGCTGCAGCAAGAGAGCTTATCAAAAATACATATATCAGCCACAAGAGAATCGTATTCAACGGAAACAACTATTCCAATGAATGGGTACAGGAAGCTGAATCACGCGGACTTCTCAACCTCAGAACAACAGTTGATGCACTTCCGTATTTTACAGCAGAAAAAAATCTTAAGCTGTTCCGCACCCATAAGATTTTCACTAAAACAGAAGTTGAGGCAAGGCAGGCAATATTTTATGAAGAATACTGTAAAATAATAAATATAGAAGCACTTACACTTCTCGATATAATAAACAGAGATGTGATTCCCGCAGTATCTTCATATATAAGTTCTCTTGCAGAAACAGTAAGCATCAAAAAATCAGCACTCGGCAGCGACACACTATGCAGAACCGAAATAAAACTGACCACGCTGCTTTCAGCGGTCTGCGATGATCTGTACGACAAGACTCAGGAGCTGGAAAACGCACTTGCAGAATCTGATGGGGCTCAGATGAACGAAAAGTCAGCCAGATACTTCTGTGATGTGATCATCCCGCTTATGACGGAAATAAGAACCCTCGCAGATGAGCTTGAAGTAAACACTTCCTCCGCATACTGGCCTATGCCGACATACGGCGACCTCTTATTTGCATAATTTTACATATAAAACAAAAGACCGCTCCATCAGTCAAAGTCTGAAGAAGCGGTCTTTTGTTATAAAGTATTGAGGAATATTAAGTTAATTTCTATATGTTTTGAGAATTCTTTCGGCAACCTGCATCTTTGTAAGACGCCTTTCCATCGCCTGCTTTTCTATATATTTATGAGCCTGCTGCTCTGTCATATTGAGATATTCAACGAGAACCCATTTAGCCTTGTTTACCGTTTTGACAGAATCAAGCCTTGATGTAAGCTTTTTATTCTCCTTCTGAAGAACTTTAATTCTATATTTCATCACCTGAGCAAACAGGATGGCCTGCCTGAGTATTCCTCTCACAACAGGCTTTCCTACAACCATTACCCCATTTCTTTCCATTTCTGCCGCAAAATTGTCTACAAGTGCATTTTTTATCAGTATTATAACTCCAGCATCGCTTTTGACAGATGCCAGAACAGCCGCCTCATCGCCAAACTGATCTTCAAGAGGAGTATTGATTATAATCAGGTCGAATCTGCTGCCAATAAGCAAGCTTCTTCCAGAGGAGGAATTTGAGAAAGCGGTGATTTCATAGTCCCCTGCTTCCATAAGGTATGTCATCAGCGTATTTTTAGCTTTTCCGTTTTTTGATAAAAGCAAAACCTTTTTCAAATCCTTACCTCTTTATCTTCCGCTTGCTCCGTAGTTTGAAAGCACTCTTGCGCTTGGATCATCCACATCACAGCCATCCCAAGCCTTGTTAGGCATCCAGAAATCCGTGATCATTTCTGCCTGTCCTGGATAATACTTCTCGAATATTTCTCTGTAGAGAAGCGATTCCTTTGTAAAAGGAGCACAGTGATATGCATATTCTCCACATTTTTCAGCGAATTTCGCATCACTGTACATTTCTTCTGCATACTCTTTAAGATCATCAACGAGAGAATGTCCTACTGCATCGCTGAAGGCAGCCTTTTCCCTGTACAGTATATCCAGCGGAAGATAATCGCCTTCAAATGCACGCCTCAGAAGGTACTTGCCCTTACCATAGGTGTTCATTTTTTTCTCAGGATCTATGGACATAACATATTTAACAAAGTCTATATCTCCAAAAGGCACTCTGGCTTCCAGTGAGTTTGCGCTTATACACCTGTCAGCACGGAGCACATCATACATATGAAGCTCGCTGACTCTCTTGACCGACTCCTGCTGGAACGCTTCAGCAGATGGTGCGAAATCTGTATATTTATAACCGAATAATTCATCGGATATTTCTCCTGTGAGCAGCACTCTGATATCTGTAGTCTCATGAATTGCCTTGCATATCAGATACATTCCCATACTTGCCCTTACAGTTGTAATATCATAGGTTCCCAGAATTTTGATTACCGTTTCCAGCGAATCGATTACATCCTCTTTTGTTATTATTATTTCAGTATGGTCACTTCCTATATACTCGGCAACCTCCTTGGCATATTTAAGGTCAATAGCGTCCTTTTCCATACCTATAGCAAAAGTCCTTATCGGTTTATCCGGCATCAGCTTCTGTGCCACCGAGCATACCAGAGAGCTGTCCAGACCTCCACTGAGAAGAAATCCCAGCGGTGCATCGGCATCAAGTCTCTTGGCTATGCCCGCCGTCAGCTTTTCTCTGATTCTGCTACAGATAACTTCCACTGAATCAGTGGAGAAGCTTCCCACCTTTGTTATATCCATATAACAGTGGAACTCTCCGCCCTTGTAAAAATGACCTGGAGGGAACGGCATTACTTTATCTGTGAGCCCGACGATGTTCTTCGGCTCGCTTGCGAATATGATTCTGCCCGTTTCTGAATAACCGAAATAAAGCGGTCTTATGCCTATCGGATCCCTTGCTGCAATATAATCATCTTCTTCGGCATCATATATAATCATGGCAAATTCGGCATCAAGCATGGCGAACATATCAGTCCCGTACTTTTTATAAAGTGGAAGAATTATTTCACAGTCACTATCTGAAGTGAACTCGTAACCTTCTGCTTCAAGCTCCTCTTTTAGAGGTCTGAAACCGTACAGCTCACCATTGCACACCGCATAGCTGCAATCCATCTCAAAAGGCTGCATTCCCGATTCCTCAAGATCCATTATAGCAAGTCTGTGGAATGCTATAATGCCTGATTTTGTCTCCAGAACTCTTGACATATCAGGTCCTCTTGATATTGTCTTTTCAAAGCCTTCGAAGAATTTCTTCAGTTCCATGTCTTTTCCTGCATAACCCATTATTGAACACATATTAAGCACCTCCGTTTCCTGCTTCAGCAGGCATTGCTTCCAAAAATAAATCAGTGGCTATTATCCTGTATATAGGACGAATAGCCACATATCCGCGGTGCCACCTATGTTGAGCCTGTAAGAAAAGCTCCACCTTTCCAACCTAACAGTTGTATCAGCTTTAACGGGCTGAACCCGGATTCCCTACTCTCTGCCTGTCATGCTGCCTGTTTATGCACATCTTTCAGATTTCAGTTCACAGCTCCGAAGTGTTATTCACCTGTGGTCTACCGCCGGGTTCGCACTATCTCCGGCTCACTGCGGGCGACTTCACAAACTACTTGTCTTCATCAACGCCTTTAGCAATATTTAAATGATGGACATATATTAATGCATATTTTGTTGTTTGTCAACATATTTTTTACAATAAATTGAGTTTTTTCGACAAAATTCTTTCGGTTATTACATGGAACGCAACAAGCTGTACAGCTGTCAGCAGGAACATTCCAACAATTCCAGCCTGCGTCAGAGAAAATACATTCCTGTCTCCCAGACCAACAAACCAGTCTACGATACCAAGCTCTTCGCCTATTGACATCAATATTACGCCCAATATAGAAAGTATCACACTGATTCCGATGTATGCTCCCAGTGCCAGAAGAATTCTGTGCTTTCCCGAAAGCTGACCGATTGCCAGAGATGCATATATCTGATATATAGATTTGAGAACGGACAACACCAGTATTATCAGTATCTCGACACCAACAAGGATAAATTTCGGTTCTTCCTTTAACATCTTCCCCAGCTCTGTGAAAAAGTCCGCTACATCAACGAAAGCGTTAAAGCCTGCCAGAATAAGCATTGATACGACAGCCACCAGAATACTTACAAGTACTACTGCCGCAGATACAACACCCTTTGAAGTAATTAGCTGCCAAGGTTTTACCGGAAGTGTATGCATCAGATATCCCTCATCTCCCAGCAGTCCCCTGTAAAAACGAACGATAACTATCATTACTGTTGCAACTATCAGTGCTATGAATATTCCTACAAATAGAAAACCGGAAATAAATTCAATCAGTCCGAATGCTGATGTTTCAGTATATGAATCCGGAATTATCCTTGCCAGTGCTCCACTTGTAAAGCTTAGAAGCAATGCGGCCGCAACCAGCGCTGCCCAGATTACACCTATGAGTCTCATACTCGACCTTATTTCATATTTAATCAGCTTACCTGTCATTTCCATTCACCCCCGTATACGGCACCATTCTGAAACTGTCTTTAAACACATCATCAATGGATTTGCCTTCCTTTTCCTTGATATCATCTACTGATTCATGTCTCACGATCTTACCGTTTCTGATAAATACCACTTCATCCAGCACTCTCTCAATGTCGGAAATAAGGTGTGTTGAAATAACTACAGTTCCTTCTTCATTGTAATTATTTATTATCGTCGTAAGTATATAATCCCTTGCTGCTGGGTCAACTCCTGCAATAGGTTCATCCAGAAGATATAACTGCGCCTTGCGACTCATTACAAGAATAAGCTGCACTTTTTCTTTAGTTCCCTTTGACATGGTTTTTATTCTGTCATTGATACCTATGCTCATAGAAACGCACATATCTTCTGCCTTTTTGCGATTAAAGTCCTCATAAAATTCACTGAACATATCCAGGATATCCTTTACAGTCATCCAGTCTGCAAAATATGTTTTGTCAGGAAGATAACTGATAATCGATTTAGTATAGGTTCCTGGTTTTTCCCCGTCTATCAGAACTTCCCCACATGTAGGCGTGATAAGCCCGTTCATAAGCTTTATCAGTGTCGTTTTACCGCTCCCATTCGGTCCAAGCAGGCCCACGACCTTGCCTCTGCCTATATTGAGTTCAACCCTGTCAAGAGCGACCTTGCTGCCGAAGTTCTTTGTCAGCTCACGGCATTCAATTAAATTTCCGTTCTTCATTTCTGCTCAACCCCTCTCTCATTTATCATTTTGACTACATCCTCTGCAGTATACCCGATTGCAGCCATCTCTGCGATAAAAGTCTCGATGTTCTGCTTTGCTATACTTTCCTTCATCTGTGCCACCAGCCCTTCATCTGTTGTAACTGTTCTTCCTGCAGTACGGTTCGTAATCACGAACCCGTCGTTTTCAAGCTCTCCCAATGCCCTCTGCATGGTATTTCTGTTTACCCCTGCCTCTTCAGCCAGTTCACGCACTGTAGGAAACGGTCCCCCCATCGGATACTCTCCTGCGACTATTGCTATTACCAACTGTTCCTTTAGCTGCGGCCATATAGGTCTGCTGTCATCCAGCTTCCATTTCATTTTTCCCCCTCCTTTGCACCGGTTTTGTTTCTTATTAATCTCCAGTCCCAATACTCTATTGTTCACTTTGTTCTATTGTCTTATTGTCATGTTGTCTTATGTGCTTAGGACAATAATAAAATAACCCACCATCTGGGATTTGTCAATAGGTTTTTGTAAATTTTTTATTATTCCGGAAATATCATTTCGATATTTCCGGAATATCAACAAAGTCCACATCTCCGATAGAATCGGCTAAGCTGACTTTGTTATTTTGTGTTAGAGAAAGAAATTCAGACTTGAAGTTTTCGATAATTAACTAGGTTGGAGAACTGTGTAGACATTGGATATTATGCAAAATGTGTTAAAAACGCAAAATCCACGTTAATTTTGCACATTTTTAAATCGAATACAATTATTTTCCAGTTAATTTATGGTATAATCCAATCGATTTGCTGTTACACTACGTTTAAAATTAATCATTTTGTTATTTGTGCTACAATTTATAGGCCACAACACCGCACCTATCATGTCGCTTCAAAATAAATGTGCAATTTATAACGAATACTCATTAAATTTACACCAAATGGAAAACTATTACAAATAAGTCTCCTAGTCCTGCATGCTCACAACCTTAAAAATGTAATATCGCACTGCGATATTGCCACACTAAAAATCATTCCAATAGCCCACGTACATTTTCCATAAGAGCCTCTTCATCCATGGCACCTATAACATGATTCACCAGTGTTCCCTTTGCATCAATAAAATACGTTGTCGGAATCGATACCACATCATATGCAGACGAAGCCTCCATCCCGGTATCAAAAAACACAGGGAAGCCAAACCCTTCTTCATCTATACATTCTGCGGCGGATTCAACGGTTTCCCTCATACCGTCGGTCAAATTTACCATCATAAACTGCACATCATCACCGTACGCTTTATATGCCACATCAAAAGCCGGCATCTCACTTCGGCACGGACCGCACCAGCTTGCCCAGAAATTCAGTACCACCGGTCTGCCTCTGAAATCAGAAAGCTTTATCTCACGACCTGACTGATCATACACTGTGAAGTCAGCAGCCGAACCCTCGTCACGAACACCAGCACCATCAGAATCTGATCCCGCCATATTATACACAACATAAGCAGCTGTCATCAGAATAATAAACAGAACCAATATCAGAACCACATTTGTTTTTTTGCTCATCAGCTCACACTCCTATCCCAGCAATGAAATCATTCTTCCCATATATCCCGTAATCATAAGAACTCCCATCACAATAAGAAATGCTCCGCACACGCGATTTATAAGTCTGTAATTTCGCCTTATAAGCTCAAATGCCGATTTCATCCTTTCAATCAGGACAGCGCTGAGAATAAACGGCAGCCCCAATCCTGCTGAATATGCCAGCAGCATGAGTATTCCTGACGCCACATGCCCCTGCTGAGAAGCCAGCATGAGTGCTGAACCGAGAAATGCTCCCGTACATGGAGTCCACCCTACAGAAAAAACAGCTCCGAAAATCATAGCGGAAATGAATCCCAGACTATTGGTATCCACCGAATGCTTAATACCTCTAAACGGATTCAGGTTGATAACCTCAAGATAAATAAGTCCAAAGAAAACAACAATAAGCCCCGTTACAATATCTACGGCTCTACCGTGCTCCGCCACGAAGCTCCCGACTGTGCCTGCCAGTGCTCCCAGCAAAACAAAAACGACGGTAAATCCCAGAACGAATCCCGCCGCACATTTTAAAGCTGCAGCCGGCTTTCTCTCTCCACCGCCTGCGAAGTAAGAAACATAAATTGGTATCATAGGCAAAAGGCACGGTGATATGAAGGTCAGCATGCCTTCTGCAAAAGTTATCACATACTGCATATCGCTGTTTCCTCAGTTTCTTAATCAGATATACATATTTGTCAATAAAATCAAAGCTGCGATAACAATAAATCCGATTACGATGGCAGCTTTTTCTCTTCCTCTGGCTGCAGCTGACAAACCCTCACGCTTTTTCTTATCTCTGTAATATGAAGGTGAAAATGCCAGACACCTCAGAGGCTCTATGTGGCTTACAATAGTCAGTTCGATTATCACAGCTGCTCCGAAATACAGCAATCCCTCGAACAATATCTGGCTAGGTTCTTTATCCATGGTCGGCGTCGCACCGAACAGGTCTGTGATTATTGTGCTTGCCACCATATGCTTTGCGAAATTAAAAGGCAGAAATACCAGCAGCAGATCAAAAATTATTGTTAAAATCAGAATCATTTCCTTGTCTCCTTTATAAATTAAACATACCAGTTATTCATTTCTTCACCGTTCTGGTTTCTCTGAACCTTGAACCAGCTTCTCTTGTAATCCACAAGACCTTCTCTTCTCATTCTGCTTAGCTCCGCTGACATAGCACTCCTTTCAACACCCAGATAATCGGCCAGTTCCTGCCTATCAAAAGGTATTGTAAAGTTATTGCTTCCTCTCAGCTTGGCCTGAGTCATCAGGTATGCCATAAGCTTTTCTCTTGTTGAACGTTTTGATGTTATTTCAATCTTCCTGTTGAATTCCAGATTCTTTCGAGCCACTATCTTTAGCATATTATATATCATTTTATTATGAAAACTGCATGCCCTGCTGCACACATCCACCATATACCGGCAATCAATCAGCAGAACCTCACATGGTGACGATGCAACCACGCTCACAGGAAGAACATCAACATCTGCACATGCGAAGGATTCACCGAATATCTGAGCCGGTTCAATAAATGACATGATGCTTCTGTGCCCGAAATAATCAAGCATTATAATCTGAGCCTCTCCCGACAGAATTATCCCCACATACCGGGCAGGCTCACCCTCTGTAAAAATATTTTCACCTTTTTCCACCTTAATAACTCTTGCTTTAAGGCATGATAGCATAGCAGGAATCTCTTCATCTCCAACTCCGTCAAACAATGCACATCTTCTTAAAACGTCCAAATACTTTTCCATTAAAATGCTCCCCGTTCGTTGTATATACAACACACTTGTCATTCAATGATACTAAACTACACTGATAAAGTCAACTAAAACAAGCTTATGATTTCCCCTTTTATCATGTATTATACATTCAGAAACTCCAGCATTTCGCTCAGTACCTTTTCTGGAGCTCCCGGTATTGAAAGCCTGTGATCACCATTATCTACCGTTGTCATTTCAATATCGTGCATTTCGGCAAACTCTTTCGCTCTGGCATAATCAATGGTTTCATCACCGCTGCCATGTATCATCCTTATATCGGCTCCATATTTTTTGAACCTCTCAAACAAATCGTGCTCCTGCAGATCACTGATAAATTCCTCAGTAACCTTCAGAGGTCTTCCATTATCATAATCCAGTATCACATATCCGTTTTTCTCCAGAAACCGCTTCTCTTCCTGCGTAGGATTTCTGAACAGCTCCGGCATGTTTACAGCTGCACTTCTGAGAAAAGCTCTGGCACCTCTGATACGGCATCCGAAAATATAGTTCAGAGTAATATACGCTCCGAAGCTTGATCCGAAATAGACGACCTCAACGCCCGGATTCTGATTTCTCACAAGCTGTTCAACATCCATAAGGTCATCAATGCAATTTTCAACAGTCAGAAATTCTCCGTCCACCGAGCTTTCGCCGTGAGCAGGGAAATCAAAAGCCATTACTCCGATTCCGTGCTCAGGAAGCTCATTCATCAGCATCTGTGCCGTAGGGCTTTCCTTGCTGCTTCCGAAGCCGTGAGCTATAACTACAACTGTTTTATTGTCCATATTTATCTCGGCATTGAACATGATATCATAACTGCCGGGTCTTTTTATAATTCCTTTTCTCATTCTGGTCTCCTTTTTACAAATATCGTTCTATTTCTATAAATATTCTGTCTTTACGTGTTCTGCCGCCTACTGTTTTCAGGTATGCCTTGCCCTTTCCCCTCAGAACAAGCTTACTTCCTTCATCAACCTGCATGTCCGGCTTTTCCGACTGCATACTGTTGACAAAAACAAAACCTCCACGTATGGCTTCAGAAGCTTTGGCTCTGGACATCTGAAATGCAGACGAAATAACATTATCCAGTCTTAGTGAAGCCACTGTATCATTTATCATCACGGTCTTCTGCTCCGGAATGTTAAGCTCTTCAACCTGTACCGCCTCAAGCTTCAGAGTCGTTCTTCCAGCTTTGCAGTAATTCAGAAGAATGAACTCCTTCACATCATCCATAACTATTATCTCAGCACCACTGTCGGTTACGAGAATATCGCCTGTCATCTCCCGCCTGATCCCCAGACCCAATATGGAGCCTAGATAATCACGATGAGTCAGCTTCCTGCTGCCGGCAGGCACCTTGATTCTTATCACGGAAAGCGGACAATCTCTCTCGTCAGCATAATCAGGCAGAAAAACAGCCATCGTCCGTTCTGCATCTTCATAGCCTCCATAAAACACGCAACGCACCTCACTGCCGCTGACACCAAGCTCACGCAGACTTTTTTCTATAAGAGATCTCTGGCGAAGGTCCAGAAAATTTGTATATGTCATGCAGTACTGCTGACAGCACTGTCTGAATTTATCTTCTACTCCGGCAACGAGCATTCTGTCTTCCTTTGATAGTTCCATATTGTTTTATTGGCATCTCCAGTTATTCTTTATTTCATCTAGTAAATCTGTATATATTCTGTAGTTCATTATAACATATCAGACATTTACAGTGTTACCCAGATTTATTAAGAAAACCCGGGTAACACCCAATATTAATATCCTGCTAATCAAAGCTCGGATTTAATGCATAAAAATTCTTACCGTCCAGATTATCCTGAACATTTCTCAATGCTTCCCCAAATCTCTGGAAATGCACCACTTCGCGCTCCCTAAGATACCTGATCGGGTCTATCACATCAGGATCATCAACCATCCTCAATATATTGTCATAAGTGGTTCTAGCCTTTTGTTCTGCGGCCATATCTTCAATAAGGTCGGTAATTGCATCACCCTTTGATGCGAATGACAATGCATTAAATGGGAACCCTGCTGCAGCCTGTGGATAAACTCCTGCTGTATGATCAACAAAGTAAGTTTCAAACCCTGCATCCTTTATCTGGTCAATCGTCATATTCCTTGTAAGCTGATGAATTATTGCACTTACCATTTCTAGGTGTGCAAGTTCTTCTGTACCCACATCCGTCAAAGTGGCAATAGCTTCATTGAACGGCATTGAATATCTTTGAGAAAGGTATCGCTGTGAAGCTGCCAGTTCGCCGTCAGGCCCTCCCACCTGACTTATTATGAACTTAGCCATTGCAGGGTTTGGGGTTTTGATATTTACAGGATACTCAAGTCTCTTCTCATAAGTCCACATATCTTAATCCTCCCCTTCCCATGGCCATGGCTCATTTATCCATGACCATCCATCTTTTTTAGTATTAATACCTTCGTAATTCAGCGGACCGAATTCCCTTTCAAACCTTTCTCTAGCATCTGCATGCATACATTTCACTTTATCATAAAGATCAAGTGCTTTTTCACATTCAGGCTGGTTATTGAGGTAAAGCCCTAACTCAATCATGGCAAAGTTGAGCTGCTGCACTTTTCTCAGTGCTTCAGTCCTTTCATTCTTCGTACATTTCATCGGCACTCACCTCCCAGAAACGGTAAATACAGGCTAGGAAAAACAGTACCGGAATTCAATCCTTTTTCAAGATCGTAGGTCTCTTCCCACGGCTGCATTGGAACATAAGCCATTGCAAGAGTCCACGTGTCAAAATCACATTTCTCCATATGGCTGCGGCACCCCCTGCCTATATCATGCTGCATAGCGTTATCTATTTCATCCATCAGGTAGTCAAAATCAAAACTATTCCTATTCTGGCAATAACCTTCGCGGGATGTTGTTTTGCAATTCAAAATAAAAACTCCTTTCACTTCAGTATATTGATATACTATGAAAGGAGCTTTTTTTATGTTCCAATTTACATTTCTGCTAAAACCAGCTCTGCTATACTACAGCTTTCCACAGTTCCTCCAGTTCTGCCATTGCTTCTGCATCCGCAGCCAAATCTCCTGTCCCTGCCGCAGTATAAGTTTTTGAAAACTTCAAATCCCATCCCAGGTAATCGCATATGCACTTAAACTGCTGAGGAATTATCTTGTACTGCATATCATCCTGCTCTGCTTCACCGATTACGATAACTCCGATTTTTTTCTTCAGCTCATGCAGTTTGGTGCTCTGAGAATACATTTTGTCAATAATCACCTTGAGCTGCGCTGTGATTCCCCACCAGTAAACAGGTGTCGCGAATACAATAATATCCGCTCCAACAGCCGCATTGACAATTTCATTGGTATCATCATCAAATACACATCCTTCTCCGGATTTGCAGGATTCACATGCAATGCAAGGAGAAACGCCAGCATCATTGGCATTTATCTGAGTTATCTCCAGTCCCTCAACATTGGCAAAGCCTTTCTTAACAGCCTCCAGAGCGGCTTCTGTATTGCCATGTCTAGGGCTTCCATTAAATAATAATGCTTTCATATTTACCTCCATATTTAAAATATATATTCTTCTTTGTTCAATTTTCATCAGAACTATACTGCCCTTTTACTCATTATGCCTCATTTCAGGAATCTGCGCAATAATAAAAGCTGCCATCATCAACACACATCCTGTAATTTCTCTGCCCGACATTGTCTCACCAAGGAACATCGCTCCGCATACAGCCGAGAAAAATGCCTCAAGGCTCATTATTACTGTCGCAACAGCAGGTGGAGTATGTTTCTGCCCGGCAATCTGCAACGTAAATGCTACGCTTACCTCCAACACAGCTGTATAGAGAACAGGTACAGCGCAGTCTATCACGGAACTGACATCTATTGTTTCGAATAACAATGCAGGAATCAAGGAGAGTATTCCTGCTATAAAAAACTGCATAAAAGACAGTTTGAGCACATCGACTCGCTCCGAATAATAATCAATCAGCAGTATCTGGAAAGAGTACGCTACAGCACATGCCATCACCAGGCCATCGCCCAGCTGTATTGAGAAGCCCTCGGTTATGCACAGAAGGTATAATCCGAAACATGCTATCGCAATTCCCAGCCATGTAAGAAACGGAACCTTGCGACGAAGAAACAGCAATATTACCGGCACTATAACTATATCCATAGAAGTGATAAAGCCTGCCTTACCGGCAGTTGTATATACTATCCCTACCTGCTGTAGCGACCCGGCAATAGAATTGGCAAGTCCGCACAGGACGGCGCCTGTTATCAGCTGCCTATCCCTAAAGGGTGTAATTGACCTTCTGTCGGCTTTCGGTCTCTTGCTGTTTAAGCTTCCCACTATGTATATTACCGGCAAAAGTGCCAGCGAGCCCAGTGTAAACCTGAAAAACCCGAATGTGAAAGGACCGATATAATCCATCCCTATCTTCTGGAAAATAAAAGCTGACCCCCAGATAACGGCAGCCAGAAGCAGATATAATTCTCCCTTTAATTGTTTCATACTAACTCCTTGAAGCTTAATTTCACAACAGCTAAAACGGCTCCCGAAAGAGCCGTTTTACCGTATAATCATATTTACATTTTACAGAGGTTTCACTTCAGTTTCAAGGGTTATATCCAGTTTCTCAGCATATGCCAGATATTTGTCACATTCCTCATATGTAAGCATATCCGATGATATGAGACCTGTCTGTGTATAATCATCATTTACAAACATCTTTGTAAACAGTGAACCACACTGTCCTGTAAGATACTGTTCCCCTGTAATTCCTGCACGTTTAAATGACTCTTCGCATCCTGGTGCATACAGATACGTCTCTACCAGAACCTTCTTTCCATCCTTTGTTCCCGTTGCTTCCACAACGAATGCACCCTCATCCTTCACAAGTCCTTCGTCCAGGATTTCCTTTATTTCATCATGATATTTTGGTGCCGGCGGAAGATGACTTACTATAACATCAAACGGAATAAAAGTATGTCCCTTGTAGGTTTCCTCTTCTCTCTTCAGAAGCCCTGCTCTGTAAAGCGGTGTCGAGAATTCAATGCCTACTCCGCCGTATTTGAAGTTGATGTTCTTAGCTCCCTTAAAATGAGTATCCTTGTTTAATCCCATATATACTGTCTCGTCATGTGCGTGCTCCACCAGAGTAACCGGTTTTTCGCATCCTTTGAAATGTCTTGTTACAGGCAGTGAATGAGGCTCTGTTTCAACCAGTACTCCATCCTTCAGTGCGAAGGTAGGGTCTGTCATATCCGACAGTGCTGTAAACGGCGACCACCAGAAAGGCAGGAATCTTTTGGCTTCCACACCTTCGTACACCATCATGAGGATATCATCACAGGTATCAAGATATCTCATGGAGCTCTTTGTAGCAACACACATCATTCCAGGTGCTGAGCCTGTTCCGATAATGGCCATTTTACCGTTTTCCTTAAACTTTTTACCATATTCATCATACATTATTTCCACGCATTTCGGCCACCACTCATCCAGAACGTCCGTTGCTGCGAAGTCCTGATAGTTCGCTTTTACCGCTATAGCTGCGTCCAGAACCTTTGGCGCGAATCTGATAGGAAGTGCGTTTACTATCAGATCAACTCCCTGAGCAACATCAATAATGCTGTTTACATCGTTGGCATCCACAATTGCGCCCTTTGCCTTGTTAAGTATTTTTACCAGTTCATCTACTGCCTTCTTATCAACATCGGCACAGATGATTTCACTTACGTTTGGTTCTTCGTCCATTCTCTGAGCTACCGTTGAACCCTGTGCACCTGTTCCTAATACCAGTATCTTTTTACTCATTATGCTCATCTCCTTAATTTATTTTATCAAAGTGATTCTAATCTGATTCCTATAAGCTATATTTTATTCTCTTCTTTCTCTACGGTTTTACCAATCAGTACCAGAACGATGCCGGCAACTGCCAAGATAAGACCGCCCCATTTGAGGATATCGAGGATTGTTGGTATTATAGTTCCGAATGTATCGTAATCATCAGGACCCCATTCACCATAATCAATTTCATACCACTGCAGCCACAGCTGGCCTAGGAAGGAAAATACTCCTGCAATTATCATATAAAGCCCTACTCTGAAAGTATCCCCATACGCCAGTCTCGTCTTCCTGTTGAGCGGATGTGCTGCTGGATCACTCTTGTACATACCTCCGTAGAGCCATTTGAATATCAGGTATACCACAGGTCCTGTACCTGTTCCAATAAGTCCGATGAAGAAATAGTCAGTACCATTTATCAGCAATGCAACCACTGCTATTATTATCGGACAGCCACAATAGAACACCAGACCTGCTTTACCGCCCTTCATGAAATAGAGGCCCTTTTCTTTCCTGTCTTCTACAGGGTATTTTTTTCTAAGCTTGATCACAGCTATCGGCAATATTATGTAAAGAGCCAGTATGAACACTACCTCCATGCTGACGAGTGTTGTAAAGTCTGACTGAGCCAGAATAACCGTTACGATTGCCAGTGAAAGGATACCTACATAAGGAACGCCTTTTTTCCGGCTTACTTTAACGAGGAATTTCGGGCAAAGATTATCATCAGCCAGAACGAAGAAACCTCTAGAACCTGATGCCAGATAAGTGTTAAAAATCGCACACTGTGAAATTATGGCAATTACCAGGAAAACATATCCCCAAGCTTCTCCCAGATGAGTTGTCAATATCGATGCATAACCAACATTGTTTCCTCCGAATCCACCTTCAGTTGACCAGTCCTGCCAGCTTCCTGCAGGAAGTGAAGCCAGACCTCCAAGCGTCGGAAGTATATATGTAAGTGCTACCAGAGGCATTGCTATAATCAGACCTTTAGGTATTACCTGCGGATTCTTTACCTCTCCTGCCATGTTGGAGATACATTCATATCCACAATACATCCATACACAAATACATATTCCGCCGCCGAGACTGTCAAGCAGATTATAGTCCTCTGGCATCATAGGATCCATCGGGTTAGTCTCCCAGTTGATAAATCCTACAACTGCCACCAGCAGGAATGCCAGTACAATCAGTATTGATAATATCGTGCTGACCTTTTCTACTTCCTTCACGCCCATCAGATTGATAATTGTAAAGATAAGAATCATTCCTATTTTCAATACGTGAACTGCCAGCTCAGACATTGGTATCATCTGACTCACATAATCCGCTACCAGGGCTACATATACTCCATTTGTTATATATGTTGATACTGTGCCCCACCATCCAGCCTGGAATCCCCAGAATTCGCCAAAAGCTTCTCTGACCCAGACATAAACACCACCTTCGGATGGTAGTATCGCTCCACATTCTGCAACAAGATTGCTGATAGGATAAGCCCAGATTATCGGAAATACCATAAGCAGTATCAGCGTCATTCCAGGACCCGCTTCAGGTATCATTTCCTCAATTCCAAAAGCACCTGCTCCAACCAGACAATATAGCATGAATACAATACCGGCAACCTTGACATCATATTTTTTTAATCCGGCTACCCCATTTGTTCCTGTACCTTGCTGTTCCATTTATGCCTCCTTCTAATAAGTTAAACTATGATGATTCCTTCTGGTTTCGCCTCCTTTTGTTTTTTCTTTATTCTGATTTTACTGTATATTCTCATTATTCTGCAATAACACCTTGGTGTTATTCTTGAAATTTCAACAAAAAACCCCGCCCATTCAGTTGAGACGAGGTTATATTACATTATAGTGCTATTATGTTTTTTTATTTTTCTCCACGGTTTTTTACTTCATTTCCAGTCACATTTGAAATTTTAAAAATTATTTCATGTCTTCCTTGTGTTTCAGTTTTTCTGAAAATATTATTTACATGTCTCTTAACCGTATTCTCAGATATCGACAGTTCTACTGCAATCTGCTTATTGCTCCTGCCTTTATTGATGTGATCAAGAACCTCTTTTTCACGGTCAGACAGCTCATATCTCGCAGCAATAACATCTATGGCATCTTCCGGAGCCACTTGTGATTCAGAGAGATGTAGCGGGTCCTTTTTATAAAAGTAATATATCAGGAATCCGTTCAGTATGGCATACAGCAGAATAAGAGGATCCATAGCATATATATCTATCAGGTTCTCCTCTGTTTTGTACCATATACTGTAATCCCAGTACGCTGTCCACAGCATATATCCTATCAGCAGAACAACCATTATTATATTTACATTTCTGCTGCCTCCGCTTTTGTATCGTGTAACAAGCAGATACATGAACCTGATACCAATAAGTATTATTATCAATGCATATGCCGCATTCATTATCTGAAGCGCTGTTTTACCTGCACCGCTTTCCACATGAATAGCATATGAATCATACCTTCCCAGATCTATTGACAGTATCTGTGAAGCAACAATATAAACAGCAGACAGAGCAATTACCTTCTTTGTCACCGCTGGCTCTTCTCTGAACTGCACAGCTATGAGATGTACCCATGCAGTGACAAGAACACAAAACAGTATATCCGACAAAGTAATCAAAGAAAATACCAGATTTCCCGATACATTTTCTCCAAGATAATAATAAGTTATAAAATCCGTAAGCATATACACGAAAATAGAGCCAGCAAACATGCATATAGCTCCATGCTGTCTGTCCCGCTCTCTGGCACGCAGAATAACTGTCAATGTCAGTGTTACTCCACCGAGAATAATAACTGCGATATAAATAAAATTATATATATTATACGATATGGAATCCATTTTTCTGTCTGATGATCATTGGATACCGCACCTCCCGGATACCAGCACCCAGAAAATCTTACCTCCATATCTGATTTTAACACAATTTAATGCTTCTTCGCAATCATCATATCCTTGACTTTCATCAGTCTTGCCAGATTTCCTCTTTCGTTTTCATCCAGCTTCATTGTAATGCTTTTTATGGTTTCCTGTAACGAAGGAATCTGTACATATTCAAGTGCATTTACCCGCCTTCTTGTCTTTTCCGTTTCTTCCGCCATAAGCTGTACTGTCTTTTCTGTCTGTGCCAGCTGCAGCAGAAGAGGCAGCACATCATATAATGCATCTATTGACGCATCAAGCTCACCTGTAGTGAACGCAAATCCATATGGATAAATATCACGAGACTTGTCGCCATCGTCTGTAAAGCTGAAATCAGGTACACTTACACCCGTAATGTTCCTTCTTCTCACGTCTGCATATATCCGCTTCTGAGGCAGCATCAGAGCTTCCTGCAATACTGCATCATCCATTGAAGCCCCTGCAATAACAAAGCCTCTGTATACCTGTGCCATTCTGCTCTCCACCTGCTCCCTCAGCTCCATATTTTCACGGGCAAGCTTCAGAAACCTCTTCATCAGATCGTCCCTCTTATCTTTTAGCAGCTTATGTCCCCTTCTTGATGTTGTCAGACGCTTTTTCAGCCTTGACAGCTCCATTCTGGTCGGATTCACATGCAAAACCGCCATTGCGTCACCCCCCCCTTACTACATCTTCTTTACTCCATACTTTTTAATCATTTCAGGTTTTATTCTCTTAAGCTCTCTTTCAGGAAGGATTGACAGCAGTTCCCAGCCTATATCCAGCGTTTCTTTCACATCTCTGTTGGTATTAAAGCCTTGTGAAATGTATCTGCGCTCGAATTCCTCGGCAAATCTGGCATAAAGCAGATCAGTTTCAGATAAGGCTGCCTCCCCAAGTATGGTCATCAGCTCCCTGGCATCCTTACCTCTGGCATATGCTGCAAAAAGCTGGTTCATAGTCCCTGAATGATCTTCTCTGGTCTTTCCCGGTCCTATGCCCTTATCCTTCAATCTTGAAAGTGATGGCAGTACATCAATCGGAGGCATCACATTTTTTCTGAAAAGCTCACGTGAAAGAATTATCTGTCCCTCTGTTATATATCCTGTAAGATCGGGAATAGGATGTGTTTTATCATCCTCAGGCATCGTAAGAACCGGAATCATAGTGACAGACCCTTCACTGTCCTCTTTTCTCCCCGCTCTTTCATAGAGCGATGCCAGGTCTGTATACAGATAGCCCGGATATCCTCTCCTTCCCGGTACTTCCTTTCTCGCTGACGACACTTCTCGAAGCGCTTCAGCATAATTAGTAATGTCTGTCATAATAACCAGCACATGCATATTCTTCTCAAAGGCCAGATATTCAGCAGCTGTAAGCGCCATACGCGGAGCCGCAATTCTCTCTATTGCCGGATCATTGGCCAGATTGATAAACATCACCGTTCTGTCTATTGCCCCTGTTTTCCTGAAATCCGATACGAAATAATCCGACTCCTCGAAGGTAATGCCGATAGCACAGAACACCACTGCGAAATTTGATTCTCCACTTAGCACCCTTGACTGTCTGGCAATCTGAGCCGCCAGTCTGGCATGGGGCAGACCGGAACCCGAAAACACCGGCAGCTTCTGCCCTCTAACCAGCGTATTCAGACCATCTATTGCTGAAATACCTGTCTGTATAAACTCGTCAGGATATACCCTCGCTGATGGATTCATCGGCAATCCGTTTATATCCATTTTCTTATCTGCTATAATTTCAGGTCCACCGTCAACAGGCCTGCCCATTCCCGAAAAAACTCTTCCCAATATATCCTCGGATACTGCAAGCTGCTGTGAATGTCCCAGGAATCTCACCTTGCTTTTATTAAGGTTAATGCCTGCAGCATTTTCAAAAAGCTGTACAACTACATCATTTCCGTTTATTTCAAGGACCTTGCACCTTCTTGTTTCACCGCTCTGCAGCTGTATTTCTCCCAGCTCATCGTAAGCAGCATCATCCACACCTCTTACAATCATAAGAGGACCTGCAACCTCGGATATAGTTCTGTATTCTTTTATCATTATGCAGACACCTTCTTTCTGATAAGCTTATCAAGAGAGGATTTAAGCTCAGCCAACGTTTCATCAATATAAGCATCAGTTTCTTCTTCCTTGATATACTTGGCTCTGGCTATCCTTTCACGTACCTTCAGCCCGAGAATTTCAGAAGCATCAGCGCCCTTATCAAGCGCATTTACAGATTCATTGTAAAATGCAAGCACTGTACTCAGAATTCTGTACTGCTTGTTCAGCGAAGTATACGAATCCACCTCATCGAAGGCATTCTGCTGCAGATAATCCTCTCTGATGGATCTTGCCGCCTCCAGAACAAGTCTGTCAGACGGCGATAACGAATCATACCCTACCAGCTTAACGATTTCCTCCAGTTCAGATTCAAGCTGAAGCAGCCTTGTTGTTTCTGTTATGCAGCTTGTCCAGTCACCGGCTATATTACAGTCCATCCATTCACCGACACTTTCTCTGTAAAGAGAGTACGATGTGAGCCAGTTAACCGACGGGAAGTGCCGTCTGTAGGCAAGGTTTGAATCAAGCCCCCAGAACACCTTTACAATACGTAAAGTGGACTGTACCACAGGATCAGATATATCACCCCCTGCCGGCGATACTGCTCCTATGGCAGTAAGTGTTCCTGTCCTTGCATCACTGCCCAGGCATTCCACCTTACCTGCACGCTCATAAAACTGAGCAAGTCTGGATGTAAGATATGCCGGATAACCTTCTTCCCCCGGCATCTCCTCAAGCCGACCTGACATTTCTCTCAGCGCCTCTGCCCATCTTGATGTAGAGTCAGCCATAATAGCCACTGAATACCCCATATCCCGGAAATATTCAGCTATGGTAATACCTGTGTATATTGACGCTTCACGTGCTGCAACCGGCATATCTGAAGTATTTGCTATCAATATGGTTCGGTTCATCAGAGATTCACCTGAATGAGGATCCTTCAGTCTCGGAAACTCAACAAGCACATCTGTCATTTCATTACCTCTCTCACCACATCCGACATATACCACCAGGTTAACATCTGACCACTTCGCCAGCTGGTGCTGCACAACAGTCTTCCCCGACCCGAAAGGTCCCGGAACAGCGGCTGTGCCACCAAGCACTATGGGAAAAAGTGTATCTATCACTCTCTGGCCTGTAATCATCGGTTTTTCCGGAGACAGCTTTCTTTTATATGGTCTCTGCTTTCTCACGGGCCATTTCTGCAGCATCATTACGTTTTTTAAAGTGCCGTCATCACATTCGACTACAGCAACAATGTCTGTAATCCTATGCTCACCGTCTTCAATTTCCGTAATTCTGCCTTCTGTTCCTACAGGTACCATGATTTTATGAGTCATCAATCTTGTTTCCTCTACCGTTCCTATTATATCTCCTGCAGTAACCCAGTCTCCTTTTTTTACGGTTGGTATGAATTTCCACTTTTTTTCGCGATCAAGTGATGTGACCTTCACGCCTCTGGATATGTTGCTGCCGGTTATGGCCTTGATAACCTCAAGCGGTCTCTGTATGCCATCAAATATCATTTCCATTATTCCAGGCCCCAGCTCCACCGAAAGAGGCTCTCCTGTAGAAATAACCATATCACCTTTCTTCAGTCCTGCAGTTTCTTCATACACCTGAATCGAAGCCTTATCGCCTCTCATCTCTATTATTTCTCCAATCAGTCCCTTTTGACCTATATGAACTACATCAAACATGCTTGCGCTATTCATATTGCCGGCAACCACCAGCGGTCCTGAAACCTTTATTATCTGTCCATGCTCCATATTGATTCACCTTCTTTTTAATTGTTGAAGATATCAGCACCTGCAGCTCTCTCCACATTTTTTCGTATGCCATCCATTCCTATTCCATAGCTGCCGCTGTGACCCGGAATGGCAATAATGGCAGGAAGCATATCATTCTTATACTTTTCTGCCACTTCAAAATCCGCAGTCATCAATTCCTCCATTATAAAAATAATCCCGTAGCCTTTCACTGCAAGAGAATCCACAAGACCAGCGAACGATACACCATCTGACGCTTCAAAAACATCGAAGCCTGCAGCCTTGAAACCGAGAATACTTGCTCTGTCGCCTATTACCGCTATTTTAGTCTGCATAAATATATCCCAGCCTTTCTCTGATTGTATCCCTTGACAGTTTATATAGTTTTGATGCCAGTACCATTCTGCACGCTCTGACTTCCCGTTCCTTAAGATAAAGATATGAAACTATCGGCTCTATGCCGAAGGGAACAGCTCCTGCTTCCTCAAACAGATTCCTGAAGCATCTGTCAGCCTGAAGTTCAAAAACTCCGATGGAGGCTCCCTGCTTTATGAGAGTTATTGCTTCTTTTACTTTCCCCGACTGGGGGATTTTTTCAGCAAGCCTTGTGAGACCGTCAAATCCTGTGGAATACGCTTCTTCAAGCTCCATTTTAGTAAAACTCCCACCTTCAGCAAATGCCTTTGATGCTTCGAAGGTGTCCTTTTTCATTTTCATAAGTCTGAGTGCCGTTCTGAAGTTTATCAGATCGATTTTAGCCGTAACGTAATCTGTAATACATCTGAATCCCAGCTGAGCCGCTTTCTCACCCATGAGAGCCAGTACCCCATTGTCTATCAATATATCCACTTTCTGTGAATCACCTGTCCTTGCCAGCTCCTCAGCTGCCTCAAGCACTGCATTTCCCAGAACCTCAGGAACATGATAAAAAGCTTTATCATCAAATTCGCTTTTCATCACATTAATCTCCACCGTACCTCCATTTTTATAAAGACAGCTGAAATCGCCATCCACCGCTCTGTTCTTTACCATCACTTTGAAATTATGGCCGTCTGTATGATATCTGAATACACTGGTAATTCCTGAATAATCGGTTATTTCTTCAACCAGTTCATATGCTTCTTCCAGACTGCTTTCTAACGCATGCTCATATTCATCAATGCTGTGGTCTTTAAATATCTGCCTGCCTGACAGCAATCTGAAAGCATCGCCTGCGCTGTATGCATCGGCAGCCTTCATAAGCTCACCTTTACTTACTAGCTGACTCTGCAGATATGCAGTTCTGGCAACAGCATGCAGATAATCTGTATCTTTATTCCGCATCGGTTCTGACCTCCCTGTATTATGAAAAAAGAACTTCAGCTATTTCAGCTTCATACCTGCCTCGTGCACTTTCAATCATAGCTTCAAATGTGCATTTGATTTCAGTATTCTCTTGCCTGATTACAAGACCTCCCGTAAAATCTCCTGTACTCTCATCTATTCTGATCTTTATACCATCAGGTTTTATCCTGCCACCCAGTATTTTTTTATCTTCAGCATTCAGCATGATAATGACTTCTCCACTGCAGCCGCTTCTTTCGATAATCTTCTCATAAAGCCTTTTTTTATCATTTTTTGAGAGCTCTGCAAGCTTTTTTCCGGCTTTATCAAATGCATCCCCCAAAGCTTTTCTCCTGGCTTCAAGTCTGATACTGCGCCTTTCAGCTCCAGCCTGTGAGCTGAAACGTTTTTTTACCTCTTCCGCTGATTTTTCTGCTTCCCTGAGCTTTTTATCTGCTGCAGCATGAGCCTCTTTATCATAATAATTTTTAATTTCATCTGCTTTGTGTCTGCCATTTTCAAGGATTTTATCTGCAGCCGCACTGCCCTCTCTGGATATCGCATCAAGTATTTTAGAAATACCTTCCATTGCCGTTCCTCCGTTTTTCTGCTGAAATCATATCTTGATATTGAAGATAAGAAGCATCGAAATGAGAAATGCCAGAATAGCATATGTTTCGACAAGAGCTGCTGATACCATAGCCTTCGATACCTGATCAGGCTTTCTGGCAATCACCTTGATGCCTGCAGCAGATACTCTTCCCTGATAAATACCTGAAACCAGCCCTACAATACCCGCAGGCAAAGACGCTACCAGTACGGCAGCCCCTGTCCCTACAGAAAGCTGAACGTCGCCAGCCAGCATACCTGTATTCAGCATAATGATAAACCCTATAAGAAATCCGTATATTCCCTGGGTTCCGGGAAGTGCCTGAAGAACAAGGCACTGTCCGAATTTCTCAGGATCCTCACTAAGAACTCCTGAAGCTGCCTCACCTACTATACCAACACCTTTAGCTGATCCCATGCCTCCCAGCACAACAGCTGCAGCCACTCCAAGATATGCATAAAAATTGCCGTTAATAAATAAAGTTGCAAAAGATTCCATTACATTATTCCTCCGTTACCTTTACATATTCAGTCTCAATCTTAAGCGGACTGAATTTTTCTCCGCCGCCTTCATAATATTTTCCGAAGAATTCCACATACTGCAGTCTCGCAGAGTGCACATAAGCGCCAAGTGCATTAGTAGCCAGATTAAGGAGATGTCCCGCACAAAAAATCACAACAAATAAGACAATCCCTAAAACACTGCTGCCGGCCATAGTCGCAAGAATATTGACCACACTTGCAATAACCCCCGTCGCAAGACCCAGCGCCAGTATCCTGGAATACGACAGAACATCCGAAAAATAACCCGTCACACCATAAAGACTCATAACTCCCGAAATCAGTTTACCTGTCACAGTCGGTTTGTGCCTTCCCTGCGTCAGAACAAGACCAGCCGCTCCTGCAATGGACATCACCTTCCCGATATTTCCCGCTACACCAGGCGCCAGAAGCAGCATAAGCCCTGTCAGGAAAACATACCACAGACCCACATCGAATACCGCTCCCTTTACATCTCCTCTCTTTATCATGATATACGCTTTGATTCCCATTCCTGCAAACAGATGAATCACACCAAGTACACACGATAATATCAGCACCTTCATCGGCTCGTTGAGCGGATCGATTACCTTCGGAATTTCCATAACTCTGCCTGAGAATACTTCTGCAGCAACAGGGATAATATCTCCGAACCAGCTTCCATAGAGGATACCCCAGAAGGCTGTAGATATTCCTGCTATCCCGATCATTCTCATGATACGTTTCATACTGTCTGATACATCAAGATATTCCGCACCCAGCAGACCTGCTGCAGTCAGCACCATACCATATCCTGCATCCGACAGCATCATTCCGAAAAAGATAAAAAAGAAAAGCCCTATTGCCCAGTTGGTATCTATACTGTGCGGAGACGGAAGTGAATACATTTCTGTGATTGCCCCGAAGGGCGCTACGATTCTGCTGTTGCTGAGAAGTACAGGAAACTCCTCATCATGCCCCGGAGATGTATACTCAAAGCAGCAATCGGATTCATTGAGCCTGTCTGCCAGCATACCAATTTGGGTTTGCGGTATCCACCCTGAAATGATATCCACCTTGTCTGTATGCATGAATTTCTCCCGGCCTGATAATATCTGCAGCCTTATCCTCAGTGCATCACTTGCCATTTGAAGCTTCTTCATGTATACGGACATTTCTCTCAGTTTTTTCTGCTGAATCTCCAACGAATCATTCAACGCTGCCGCTTCCACATCACAGCTCGAGATAAACTCACTGACAGTGCCATTGATATTTTCTTTCTGGAACTCTCTCCCTCCAAAATCGTTCATTATTTCCTTCAACTGTATTTCATCCTCACGCCGTAGAGCAATCGCCAGATAAAGTCTGCCTCTTTCTTCATGTATTTGTTCTGTGTACAGGTCAAGCCCCCTGTCAGCTGCAGCTGCTTCAACATTCTCTATAGTTATCGGCTCATGCAGTATATAGCATGAAGCTTTGCAGTTCTCTGTCTCCATATCGTCTGCAGACACGTCCAAAGTCCTCCACGGCATGCAGGCTGCACGTCTGAATTCCGTTTTTTCAAGCTTTTCTCCAAGCGCGGCAAGCTCACTTAATATAGCCTCGATGTGTCTGCAAACTTCCATTGCCTCATGCACAAGCATTCCGCCAGCAAGGTGCTCATATGCCACTTCCGGACGTTTATCAAAAAACCCTTTTTTCTCTGCAAATGGTTTCAATACCTTTATACATTTCTCAATGTGATCAAGCTGCGCTTCTTCTTTGATGGAATGCTGATACTCTCCCGCCGTAAGAGCATCAGCACCATCATTCTCCAGCATAGCCTGGGTTCTCACCAGCTGCACAGCTCCACATCGTATTATCTCTGACATAATGTCTTCTGCCTGACTCCTGAGGCAGCAGATATGCAGCTTCTTCATTTTTTCAATCATATATCGCTCACTACCCCCTCTACGATCCTTGATACTGCATCGTCCATCCTACTATGCGCAGTTTTCAGTATCGACTCTGCTTCTGTTCGTGCAGCTTCTATTACCTGCTCTCTGAGATCGCCGACACCGGCCTCTGCCTGTTCTATAATAGCTGCAGCCTCTTCATCTGCCACTGTCATGATTCTTTCAAGATGCTCCCTGCCTGTTCTTTCAGCCTCGGCAATGACTGCTTCTGATTTTTTCTCAGCCTGACGTATGCATTCGCAAGCTTTTTTTTCGGCATCTCTTATTCTGTCAATAGCCTCCTTCATACATGCCACCTCTCCAATAATCCGAATCGAAAAACATGATACTATTTTGCTACACAAATCAAAAAGTATGCAGCCACAGACTTTTTTCCAATCAAAAACCGGCTCACAGCTTAGTGATCCGGTCAGTCATTCTTTTTTATACATTGCTTCCTGGCTCTCAGGTTCCATAAGTTTTTCTGTGAGAAACTTTATATCTTCTCCAAATCTATCCTCCAGAATAATACGCTTCGAATTTCTGCAGAACTGTATTTCCTTAAATTCTGCTACTCTGACAGAAGTATCCAGCATACTGCTCTCCGAAGCAGTCTTCATTACCCTGCCATCAGCTTCAGATACCTTGTTCTCCACCTTAATCATTCTGTCAATAACAGCTTCACCGCAGCAGCATATAAGATGCTGGAGATACTGTATCTCTCTGGGGCTTGCTTCCGTCCGTGAAACAAAGCATATTTTCTCGGATATATCCATACACGACAGAGCAGTTTCCGTCAGCTGATCCCCTGTATCCATAATTATCACATCATATCTGCCGCATTCTATCAGCGATGACATAAAGACATCAAATTCTTCATGGGAAAGATTCATCAGCGGATTCCGCCCTCCCGTTGGAGCAAAGGCTTCAATCCCATAATCATCATTTATAATATAGCTGTCAAGAAACGGATATCCATCTTTTTCTCTGAAAAGATGATATAAATATACGCCTGTACCCTTTATACCGGAGGGTGCTGACATATATTCCGCTGTTGACTCGATTTCTTCAAATGATACATAAAGCACCCTCAGACCTCTGAATCTGCATAATTCCTGTCCTGTAGCCAGGGCAAGTGATGTACAGCCTGTACCGCCTGCACATGATGAAAACGTAAACAGCCTTACCCCGTGCCCGCTGAGATTAACTGCCCTTCTGCCTGTCAGAAAGCTGTAAATATCAAATAATGCGCATATCATTGTTCGCGCTGAGGTGTACTTATATAGACTGAATCTCTGCTCTCTGTAATTCCTTACCGCTTTGGCAGGATTCTCTGTCAGAAGAACAATTTTATCTCCGTATACTGACTCTGCCTCCTCACCATCCCATAATATGATATCAAATCTGCTGCTGTATACTCCATCAGAGTCATTGCCGTAATACTCAGTTCTTTCACTGATAAGCTCATTCCAGTTATATATTCTAATCAGCAGACTCCCGCATATATTCAGCAGCGCCATACCCAACGCTCTGCCATATTCTCGGTCTTCTGTCACTATTGCCAGAGATATTTTTTCCATGTACAGCCTCTTTCTCTATAATATTAGTAATATTTTCCATTTGCTATATAGTACCATACATGTTATTTATTGTCAAATACTATTTTCCAGCCTGTTTCTCGTCGTGCTCCACATCCCTCTCTTCGTCGCCTATCCTCCTGCGGAGCTCTCCTATAGCCTGTGAAACTCCGCCGATTTCATCTATTATTCCTGCCTCTACTGCCTCCTTGCCAAAAAGTATAGTGCCGACATCATTTGAGATATTATCATTGCAATTCATCAGATCCACTATGACTTCTCTCTCTGCATGGGAATGAGCTACTATAAAATCAACTACTCTTTCCTGTGTCTTTCTCATATAGTCAAAGGTCGTCTCTGATGTTATTACCAGACCTGTTGTCCTGATGGGATGAAGAGTCATCGTAGCTGTTCCAGCTATAAACGAATAGTCTGTCGCAGTGGCCAGAGGTATTCCAATACTGTGGCCTCCTCCCAGAACAAGAGATACTGTGGGTTTTGACAATGTTGATATCATTTCAGCCAGAGCAAGTCCAGCCTCTACATCACCGCCTACTGTATTGAGAATAACCAGAAGTCCCTTAAGCTTCGGATTTTCCTCTACTGCAATAAGCTGTGGTATAAGGTGCTCGTACTTGGTAGCTTTGTTGTCAGCAGGAAGTATACTGTGACCTTCGATGCTTCCTATTATGTTTATATACTGAATATCCGTTTCAAAGTCAGTTCCGGTAGTAAGCAGCCCCAGCTCTTTTATCAGATCTCTGGTGCTGTCCTCTCCTGCTGCTGTCTTTTTTTCGTTTTCATTTTCCTTCATTTTCATATTTTCCTCTCTGCTTTAATATTATTAATATTATTTACAATCAAGGAGGCTGTTATGCGGTTAAGTGAAGTAGGAAACAAAGAAATCGTTGATCTTTCAACGGGATGCAGCCATGGTCAGCTGTGGGATGCAGAAATGCTTTTTGAAAGAAAAAACGGGAAAATTAAAGCGGTACTCGTCCCTTCTATGGAGAATACCGGCTTATTCAAAAGAAATTTTAATGATTTATGTGAGCTGCCATGGAGCAGCATAGTTATTATAGGAGAGGATATGATCATTTTTCAGTCGCGGCCTTCAAACTGATTTCAAACGGAGGCCTGCATATCCCTTTTTCTGTAATTATAGCCGTAATCAAGGTATGATCCGTCACATCAAATGCAGGATTAAAGCATTTGACATCTTCCGGTGCTACTGACTCCGCAAAATACTTTTCTCTGATTTCATCAGGAGAACGCAGTTCTATCGGTATATCATCACCTGTCGCACATCGAGGATCTATAGTGGAGGTAGGTCCCAGCACGTAAAAAGGAATACCATAATGCTTTGCCAGCACAGCAACTCCTGAGGTTCCTATTTTATTGGCAGTATCACCATTCATGGCAACTCTGTCACAGCCTACAAAGCACGCTTGTATCCACCCGTTTTTCATGGCCATTGATGCCATATTGTCACATATCAGTGTAACATCAACTCCTGCATTCATCAGTTCATATGCTGTGATTCTGGCTCCTTGAAGCAAAGGTCTTGTTTCATCGGCAAACACCTTGAAGTCTATTCCCTTTTCCTTTCCCAGCAGAATCGGTCCCAATGCAGTGCCATATCTAGAAGTTGCCAGCGGTCCTGCATTACAATGGGTCAGAATACCGTCTCCAGGGTTCACAAGCTCCAGACCATATTCAGCTATAGCCTTACACATGCTGATATCCTCATCATGAATTTTTACAGCCTCTGTGCACATAGCTTCTGCTATAGTTGAAGCTCCCGCCTGCAACGAGTCTTCGTCGCCAGCTGCAGAGGCTGCAGCATCCATTACCCGATCTACCGCCCAAGCAAGGTTCACCGCAGTCGGTCTGGATACTTTAAGCTTCTCTCCGTTTTTTTGCATCATGTCAAGGAAATTCTTATCGGATATTCTGTCACAGCAGCTTTTCATCCCTTCCACATCCGAAATACGTGCCGCCAGTACGCTCATACAATATGCTGCACATATTCCTATAGCAGGGGCTCCTCTTACCTTCAGATGAAATATCGCATCGCACATCTGTTCCAGCTTCTCAAGCTCCAGATATTCTGTTTTGGACGGCAGCAGGCTCTGATCCAGTATAATCACCGCCCTGCCATCTTGCCTGAGCCTCACATTATTCACATGTGTTACAGTTTTTATTTTATTCATTTGTTTTCCTGCTTCTTTCTATCAACCAGCCTATAACTATTACAACAGCAAATACTATCAGATAATATACTGCTGCCATCTTATGTGATACTGCTGCCGCTGTAATCATTATTATGCATCCGGCAATTGAAGCAGCAGGCATCACGAAACGTTTGAACACGTTCCACTCTTTTTCTTTCTTCATAACCATAATAAAGATAGGAATATAAAATGCATATATTGTGATTATCGGCAGCTCCGAGCTGTCAAAGCAGAATGGTCCGAACCAGCCTTCAGTCAGGTTGGCACCATAAAAGTACAGCAACCAGGCGGCACACAGAAGTACTCCCATCACAGCTGAATTAGTAGGCATGTTCACCACAGGATCCACCTGCTTTAATACTTCAGGCTTAGGTCCTTCATTTCTTGCTGCAATAGCATACAATCCTCTGACACAGCCCACCATAAGACCGTTGAGTGTTCCCAGGCATGATATAACAATGAATACAAACAGCAGTGTTCCGCCTATCGATGAGAATACGTTGGCAAATGCAATTCTGGCGCCTGCCTCTCCGCCTTCCATCATAACCTGGTTTTCCACCGCTCCGGCAAGTCCTATATAGTATAGCACATAGGTGACCATTACAATCAACGTTCCCAGAACAAGTGCCTTTGGCAGTGTGCGTTTTGCATCCTTTATCTCCGCATTGATAGATGTGGCGATAATCCAGCCTTCATATGCGAAGGCTGTTGCACATACAGCTGTAAAAAGCACGCTTCCTGTTCCACCAAGCTGCTTTGCCGGAATCGCAACCTCTGTAAAATTATCTATCAGAAGGCCATCGCCAAGTCCCTTTATTGTTCCTACTATTGCCATAAGCAGCAGAGGTATCATTTTTATCACAGTAGTGGACACCTGAAATTTCCCTGCCAGCACCGGCGACAGTGAATTGATGGCATAGCTTGCCACCAGCAGAAATCCCGCAATAACCATGCATGATCCACCGGTAATATCCCATCCCATCAGTACACAGAAATACCTTGAAGACACCCACGCCAGCACTGATGTCATAGCAGGATAATACATTGTTGCCATAAACCAGCCTATATAATACCCATACCGGCTGCCTATCATCGCTTCTGCATAATCAACTACTCCGTTTACCTTCTCATATTTTGTAGCCATCGTAGCAAATGTATAGGCACATACCACCATTATCATCCCGCCTATAATCCACGAAGCTACACCAACCGGAAGATTGCCTCCGGTACAGTTAAGAATCTTCTCCGCCTTGAAGAAAACCCCACTTCCAATTACGGTTCCTACTATCATGGCTATAGCCGTAATAAGACCGTATCTCTGTTTCAATTCATTTTCCATTTTTTCCCTCAAAATAATTCATTTAACCACATAAGCCCGACCCTCTGCCGAGCCATATCATAATATTTTTATCCGTCCAGTCCGGATATTTCTGTCCTTATCTCATTTTCCAGCTGCTTAGGATTCCTGAGTATCGCTTCAAGCATACGTATGGATCTGGCAAAATAGAAACCATCTGCTATACGTTCATCTGCCGTTGCACCTATGGCGACGACATCTCGAACCGACGTGGTTCCATCTTCGTTTACAACCAGTTCCTTATGTATTTTTCCTATTGTTATAACAATGGAATTCGTACCGTAATTGTTAAGATGATGATAAACCGCATTGCATTTAATGCTGCCAAGATTTGAAAGCAGCACTGTGGCATAATTGCTGTCTCCGCGGCATATACTCTCCGGCATCCATCCATGAAAATCAAGAAACCTGAAAATACACATCGCAAATCTCATCACACACCTCGGTAGCCTGGACAGCTTATCCAGCAGATCATTTATATCATTTCCACCTTCTTTTCTAATTGCTTTCGAGTCTCCGACTATCCTGCGACTTATATCCTCAAGAGTGGTATCACCTTTGATTTCCGTTACCAGAAGCGACTCCTCCGCTTCATCATTAAACATCCTTTTTACAACAAATGCAAGAGTAAGCTTATTTCTCTGATAAAGCCTTCTGCCTGCAACAAATCTGTTTAGATATGGTCTGTGATATACGATTTTGCCTACAGCGGCTGTTATAACATGAAACGGAGTAAGCTTATATTCCTTCTGTCTCTGATTCTCCGCCTCAATATATTTCACAAGCTCAGTAACATCTATAAGCTCTTCAATATATACCTCAGCATCGCACCTGTTCGGCATTAAATAAGGCATTATGAAATGAAACCCGTCAATATCCCTGATCAGTGTGCCATCCTTTCTGTCTCCTCTTTTTTTACTCATATACTGCCCTGTCCTTCACTGTAATATACTGTATTATTGATTTCTTCCTCCAGAACTCTGTAAGCTACCTTTCCCACAAGAGTTTTAGGGAGCTCATCCCTGAATTCTATTTCATAGGGAACTCCATACTTGAACACCTTGCTCCGGCAGTTTTCCAGTATCTCTTCACGAACCCTGTCATCAGGCTGTACACCGTTCCTAAGTACAACAAATGCTTTGACCTTATGCATTTGATATTCATCAGGTACGCCTACAGCACATGAGTACATGACATCAGGATGTGCATCTATAGCGTTTTCCACCTGAGATGGATATACATTATATCCTGAAACGATTATGATCCTTTTGATTCTCTGCTTGAAATAAATGAACCCGTCTTCGTCCATCATTCCCAAATCTCCGGTATGAAGCCATATCCTTCCATCTCCATGATTTCGCAGTGTATCTGCTGTCTCTTCGAGATTATCCAGATATCCCTTCATTACAGAAGGACCGCTGATACATATCTCACCATCATGATTAGGTGGCATCTTTTCATTGGTGCCCGGTTTTACAATTTTATAGTATGTATCAGGAAAAGGCACACCTATACTGCCCTCTTTGTAGTAATCGTACGGTGTCAGGCAGCTTGCCGTAACGCATTCTGTCGTTCCGTAGCCCTCACGTATCTGTATAGATGCGTTATGCTCCTTAAGAAATGCATCCACCTTTCTCTTCAACTCAATAGAAAGTGAATCTCCTCCGCAGAACATTCCTCTGATAAATGACATATCAAAGCCCTGCAGTCCCTTAGTACGCAGCAATGCCTCAAACAACGTAGGCACTCCCGGAAGCACATTTGGTTTTTCTTTCTTTATAAGCCCCGCATAGGTTTTCACAGAAAACTGAGGAACCAGTATGCATGTTCCTCCATGTATCAGTGGAGTATGTATTCCTATACCAAGACCGAAGCCATGAAAAAGCGGCATTACAGACAGCATGCGAAGACCATCGAGAGAAAAGCCCGCCGCAGCTCCTGTCTGCAGTGCAAGAGCATTTATATTCATGTTCGTTAGAAGAATTCCCTTTGTTTTGCCTGTTGTTCCACCGCTGAAAAGTATCACTGCATCATCGTCAAATCTTGCTTTTCTTCGAGTAACTGTTTTGTTTTTTCCTGCCTTAATGAAATCATCCCACTTCACAGTATTTTGATTTTTATCTATATGTGGTTTATCCTTTACAGTCAGAGGATACAATATGCTTTTAGGAAACGGCAGCTCGTCCTTAATAGACGCAATCACTACCGTCACCGGAAATCCTGCCATTTCAACAGCTCTGCTGATTTTCTCATAGAACATATCCAGCGTAACTATAGCTTTGCTCTTTGTTTCCGTTAAATAGAACTCTATTTCTTCGACTGCTGATAATGGATGAATCATCGCCGGCACTGCACCCAGCCTGTTTAGAGCATAAAAGCTATCAACTGCCTGAGGTGTATTAGGCATGCATATAGTCACTCTGTCCCCTGCTGTTATTCCGATTGCACTGAAGCCTGCTGCGGCTACCTCTATTTTTTTAACAAAATCCTTGTATTTTGTTTTCTTACCCTGAAATTCATACGCGTTAGTTTCAGGCTTTTTTGATGCGGCCTTATAGACTTCTTCGTACATTGCTCCATTTGGATACTCTAATGATTTTGTTATTATTTTTTCCATCTTAATTCCCAATTCATGCTGTTTCAATAATGATTTAACTCACGTCAATTATAACACGCAGTTTTGAAATTCCAAACCAAAAAAACCGGATACACATTAATGAGCGTATCCGGAGAGTTCCTGAAATTATTATTCCATATATTTTGCTTTTAATTCTTCGATTTTTTTACTGAAGGTTTCACTATATTTCTGCTGTATCAGCTGATTTTTTATCTGTTCCTTCATATCATCAAAAGTTTTCTCCTCTGCCTCAAAACGCTGTTCAACCTTAATGAGGTGATATCCGAAATTCGTCTCAACAGGTCCTATAACCTTTCCCACCTCTGCTGCAAAAGCAGCTTCTTCAAATGGCAGAACCATCTGACCTCTCTCGAATCTGCCAAGATCCCCGCCAGCTTCCTTTGACGGGCACTTGGAATGCTCTTTTGCTGCATCCTCAAAGCTGATTTCATTATTCTCTACAGCAGCTTTGATTTCATTTGCTTTGGCTTCATCATCCACAAGAATATGTCTTGCCTGAACAGATTCTCCTTTTCCGAACATCATTTTGTTGGTATCATAAAAAGCTTTAACTTCCTTATCCGATACTGTGATACCCTCAACTGTTTTAGCCATGGCCATCTGTGACAGTAGTTCTCTTTTCATTGTTTCCAGAAGTTCTTTGTATTCGTCTGTTTCATCAAGCTTTTCATCAGCACCCAGCTGGGCAAACAGATACATTGCGTAGAACTGATCAAGGAACATCTGCTTTCCCTGTGGCTGATCCAGATATGCCCTCTGTTCAGGTGGCACCTTTTTCATAAACTCGTCAAAATCCGCCTGCGTCAGTTCTTTTCCTGCAATTTTTGCAATCACTTCTTTGCTCATAATAATTATTATTCCTCCGATATATTATATTACAGTAAGGCTTCCCCATACTGCTTCAAAAAGCCCTCCGCCATATATGACAAAGGGCTTTTGATAACCAGTTATTGATTTTTATTTCTGCTTAATAGCTGCCTGTGCTGCTGCAAGCCTTGCAATAGGTACTCTGAATGGTGAGCATGATACATACTGCAGTCCTGCTGCATTGCAGAATTCGATTGACTTAGGATCTCCGCCGTGTTCTCCGCAGATTCCAAGCTTGATATTAGGTCTTGTCTGCTTACCGAGTTCAACAGCCATCTTAACAAGCTTGCCTACGCCAGTCTGATCGATGCTCTGGAACGGATCGTCCTCAAAGATTCCCTTATCTCTATATTCTTTGATAATCTTACCAGTATCATCTCTTGAGAATCCGAATGTCATCTGAGTAAGGTCATTTGTACCAAATGAGAAGAATTCAGCTTCCTGTGCAATTTCATCAGCAGTGAGTGCTGCTCTAGGAATCTCGATCATTGTTCCAATCAGGTAATCGAATTTAACGCCTTCTCTTTCCATTACAGCTTCAACTGTTTTAACAACTGTTGCTTTTACATCAGCCAGTTCCTTAACAAGACCTACGAGAGGTATCATGATTTCAGGAATGATATCGAGTCCCTTTTCCTTTCTCACTTCGATAGCAGCCATGATGATTGCTTCAGCCTGCATTTCAGCGATTTCCGGATAAGTAACTGCAAGTCTGCATCCTCTGTGACCCAGCATAGGGTTAAACTCATGAAGCTCCTCTGCCTTCTTCGCCAGCTTATCATAAGGAACATTAATCTGATCAGCCAGTTCATGGAGTTCTTCATCAGTGTGCGGAATAAACTCGTGAAGAGGTGGATCCAGCAGTCTGATAGTTACCGGTCTGTCACCCATTGCTTCATAGATTCCCTTGAAGTCACTCTTCTGATATGGTAACAGGAATTTCAGCGCTTCTCTTCTTTCCTCTTCTGTATCTGACATAATCATTCTTCTGATAGCAGGAATTCTCTCTTCTTCGAAGAACATATGCTCTGTTCTGCACAGACCGATACCTTCAGCTCCGAAGTCAACAGCCTGCTTAGCGTCTCTTGGATTATCAGCATTTGTCCTTACCTTGAGAGTTCTGATTTCATCAGCCCATGCCATGATCTTGCCGAAATCTCCTGACAGTTCAGGTGGTACAGTCTTAACCTGTCCTTTAAGTACTTCACCTGCAGTACCGTCAAGTGAAATGTAGTCTCCTTCAGTGAATACTTCATCACCTATAGTCAGTTTCTTAGCGTCCTCTTCAACCTTGATTTCTGAGCATCCAGATACACAGCACTTACCCATACCTCTGGCAACTACTGCGGCGTGTGAAGTCATTCCGCCTCTTGCTGTCAGGATACCTTCTGCTGCAACCATACCGGCAAGGTCTTCAGGTGATGTTTCAAGTCTTACCAGAATAACCTTTTCACCGTTTGCAGCTGCGGCTTCAGCATCTGATGCATTGAAGTAAATCTTACCTGTTGCAGCTCCAGGTGATGCAGGCAGGCCCTTTGTCAACTTCTGAGCTGCAGCCAGTTCGTCAGCGTCAAACATCGGGTGGAGAAGCTGAGCAATCTGTGCAGGTTCTATTCTCATTACTGCTGTTTCCTTATCGATAAGACCTTCAGCTTCCATATCTACTGCGATTTTTACTGCTGCTGAAGCTGTTCTCTTTCCGTTTCTTGTCTGCAGCATGAAGAGTTTTTCTCTTTCTACTGTAAATTCCATATCCTGCATATCTTTGTAGTGATTTTCAAGGAGCTCTGCAATTCTTACGAATTCTTTATATACTTCAGGGAACGCATCTGCCATTTCAGAAATAGGCTGTGGAGTTCTGATACCTGCTACAACATCTTCGCCCTGTGCATTTACAAGGAATTCACCGAATAATGCCTTTTCACCGTTTGCAGCGTTTCTTGTGAATGCTACACCTGTACCGGAAGTATTACCCATATTACCGAATACCATTGACTGCACGTTTACTGCAGTACCAATGCTGTCCGGAATTTCATTGAGCTTTCTGTAGAGTATTGCTCTGTCATTGTTCCATGATCTGAATACAGCCATTACTGCTTCCATCAGCTGATCCTTAGGATCCTGCGGGAAGTCTCTTCCCATTTCTTCTTTAACCAGAGCTTTGTATCCAACGATGATTTCCTTAAGATCTTCTGTAGTAAGATCTACATCGTACTGATATCCCTTTTCATCCTTCTTTGCATCGAAAATGGCATCAAATTTTGTTTTTGAAATTTCCATTACTACATCGCCGAACATCTGGATGAATCTTCTGTAGCTGTCATATGCGAAACGAGGGTTTTCAGTAAGTGCTGATAAACCTTCAACTGTTTCGTCATTAAGACCGAGGTTCAGAATTGTATCCATCATTCCCGGCATTGAGATTTTAGCTCCTGAACGAACTGATACCAGCAATGGATTCTCTACGCTTCCGAACTTCTTTCCTGTAACATTTTCAAGTTCTTCAAGCTTTTCAAAAATCGATGCAACAATATCATCACCAATTGTCTGATTTTCTTCGTAGTATCTGTTGCAAGCTTCAGTTGTTACTGTGAAACCAAAAGGCACCGGAAGACCGATTTTTGTCATTTCCGCCAGGTTTGCACCTTTGCCGCCCAGCAGGTCTCTCATGTCTTTTGAACCTTCGTTAAATGAGTAAACAAATTTTTTCATTTTACTTATACTCTCCTCGTTTATTAGTTAGAATACCAACCTTTGTTCTATATATTCTTTAACCTGGTCAACAGGTATCCGAATCTGTTCCATTGAATCTCTATCCCTGATAGTTACACATCCATCCGTTTCAGTATCAAAATCAACACAGATGGAGAATGGAGTTCCTATTTCATCCTCTCTTCTGTATCTCTTTCCTATGGAGCCTGTAACATCATAGTCCACCATGAAATGCTTTGACAGTTCTTCATAAATAGGCTCTGCAACAGGTGCCAGCTTCTTAGCCAGAGGAAGCACTGCTGCTTTGAAAGGAGCCAGTGCCGGATGAAGCCTCAGAACTGTTCTGATGTCCTCCTTGCCTTTGGAATCAGTAAGCACCTCTTCATCATATGCATCAGTCAGAAATGCCAGAGCAACACGATCTGCACCCAATGACGGCTCGATACAATACGGAATATATTTTTCATTTGTTTCAGGATCCATATAACTCATATCCTGTCCCGAATGTTCCATATGCTGCTTAAGGTCAAAGTCGGTTCTGTCAGCAATTCCCCACAGCTCACCCCATCCAAACGGGAATCTGTATTCGATATCTGTTGTCGCATTGCTGTAATGTGACAGCTCTTCTTTATCATGGTCACGAAGCTTGATATTTTCTTCTTTCATACCCAGTGACTTCAGGAAATTCACACAATAGTCCTTCCAGTATTCAAACCATTCCAGATCTGTTCCCGGTGCACAGAAGAATTCCAGCTCCATCTGCTCGAATTCCCTGGTTCTGAATGTAAAGTTTCCGGGAGTGATCTCATTTCTGAAGGATTTTCCGATCTGAGCTATTCCGAACGGAATTTTCTTTCTTGATGTTCTCTGTACACTCTTGAAGTTTACGAAAATACCCTGAGCAGTTTCAGGTCTCAGGAAAATCTCCGATTTGGAATCCTCTGTAACGCCTTGAAATGTCTTGAACATAAGATTAAACTGTCTTATACCTGTATAATCCACTTTACCGCATTCAGGACATGCAATGCCTTTTTCTCTGATAAAGCTTTCAAGCTTCTCGTTTGACCATCCGTCCACTGCAATATCGTCAATGCCCTGTTCCTTGAGCCAGCCTTCGATAAGCTGATCCGCTCTGTATCTGGACTTACAGCTTTTACAGTCAATAAGAGGATCTGCAAATCCTCCTACATGTCCGGATGCTACCCATGTCTGAGGGTTCATCAGAATCGCTGCATCAAGACCAACATTATACTTGGATTCCTGTACGAATTTTCTCCACCAGGCCTTCTTCACGTTGTTCTTGAACTCAACACCGAGTGGACCATAGTCCCATGTGTTGGCAAGTCCTCCGTATATTTCAGAACCGGGATAAATAAATCCTCTGTTCTTGGCGAGGGCCGTAAGTTTTTCCATTGTAACTGCTCTGCTCATTTCTTCATTCTCTCCATAGTTATAAATTATTTATTCTTCTTTTCCTTTGCCTCGTCGGGCTGTTCATCCTCAACCTTGATTTCAACTTCTTCATCCTCCTCGGCGAAGCATTCGGAAAAGTCGAATTCTTCATCATCTTTTCTTATTTTATCAACGGCGTCTTCAGCTTTTTCTTTTCCCTTTGAATATATTTCGCTGCCCTTTTCCTGAGCCTTCTGATATATTTCAGTGCTCTTTTCCTTGACGCCTTCTGCTATTTCACTGCTTTTTTCTGCAACGCTTCCCATGGCATCAGTAACTGCATCACTCACATCAATAATAGTTCCGTCTTCCTTAACGACTTCGATGATGCATTTGAACCCAAAAGCAGCAACAACACCTATAACGGAAGCAATCGGTGCTATAACAGCTCCAACGATTCCGGCATTTACAGGTACATTGAGTATAAGTTCACCATCTCTCTTGACCTGTATTCTGGCTACATTGCCCTTTTTGATCAGCTTCTTGAGACTGTCAAACAGAGCTTCCCCCTTCTTTCCGAAGCCTCTTCCCTTCTGTCCGGCATTAACAGTTTCCTCGATTGCAATTATTGCATCAACTACGCTTCCGTCTGCCGACTCAAGCGCTTCCTTAGCTTCAGCATAAGTTACCCCGGTTCTGTCCTTGACCAGTTCGATTTTCTCTAAAGTAATTTCCATAACGCTACCTCCTTTGTTTGGTTTAAATGAGCTCTTCGCTCTTTAAATCAGAAGCATCCAGATAGTATGCTGCATACTCTCTAATTATCTTCTGCAGCAGGTCTCCTGCATCTTTTCTGACTGCAAGATTTTCAAGATTCTTCAGTGGGTTTGTCGTAAAGAATCTTAATATATCTACTATACCAAATTTTACATCATAAATCAATGTGTGCGATTGTGAATTTTCGATATTTTGGGCACATTCAGAGCACAGAATACCGCCTTCCTCCACACTGAATCCTGCCGCATTACATTCCTTGCCGCACACTGCACAGCTGTCCAGCTGCGGCATGACTCCCATAAGCTTAAATATATTGGCCTGATATGCCAGCACCAGTGTCCCTATACCCTTTTCGCGTTTTTCAAGGAGCTCGAAAAAATCAGTTAGAAGTTTGAAAACTGAAGGGTAAGGAACCTCTTCCGGCAATACCTTCTCTGTAAATTCAAGTACATATGCACCGCTCATATACTTGTCTACATTTTCACCTATTCCATAATAGCTTTTTATCACATCGGCGCTGTTGATATTATAGCTTTCCCGATTTTTAAACAGCTCATATCTGCCATATGTGAAGGGTCTTAAAGCAAGAGAGCTTCTGTTTCTTCCTTTATCGCCGATACTGGTTCCGGCGCTTATTTTTCCGTATTTTCTGGAAAACAGAAGTATCATCCGCCTGCCATATGAAGTTTTGATCTGCCTCAGTACTATACCCTCTGTATCCGTAAGCAATCAGAATCACCTAGTTTCTTATTCCTTATATCCGAAATTGGATAATGCAATATCGCTGTCTCTCCAGTTTTCTTTGATTTTTACCCAAAGCTCAAGATATACTTTTGTGCCAAGCAACGCTTCAATTTCCTCACGGGCACTTTTACCGATGCCTTTGAGTTTTCTGCCGCCCTTCCCGATTATCATTCCCTTATGGGATTTTTTTTCACAGTAGATGACAGCGTTTATCCTTGTAATAGAAGCTTCTTCCTTGTATCGTTCTATTTCTACTGCAACTCCGTGAGGAACCTCATCCTGAAGATACATCAGGATCTTCTCCCTTATTATTTCACTTACGATAAACCTTTCGGGATTTTCCGTAATCATATCATCAGGGAAATACATCGGGCCTTCTTCCATATATTCAGATACACTTTTTATCACTGTATCTATATTGGTTCCTTCAATGGCTGAGGTTCCTATGATTTCTTCAAAAATTCCCAGTTCTTCGTATTCTCTGTAGATTTTCTCAAATTCCTCCGGCTCTATCTTATCGATTTTATTGATTACAAGAATCTTCGGTGTTGTTACCGAATCAAGCAGATCAACGATATATTTATCCCCGGGTCCGGCTGACAGTCTGTCATCAACGATAAATATAACAGCATCCACTTCCTTCAATGTCCCTGTGGCTGCATCTGTCATATACTGTCCCAGCTTGTTCCTCGGTCTGTGGATTCCAGGGGTATCGATAAATACCATCTGAATATCATCCTCAAGCCATTCATCTGCATAATGAGTATAAATACCTCGGATGGTATTTCTGGTAGTCTGGGGCTTGTCTGTCGTGATTGCTATCTTTTCTCCCAGAACCGCATTAAGCAAAGTTGATTTGCCTACATTCGGTCTGCCTATTATTCCTACAAAACCTGTTTTCATGTAATCACCTCCTAAAGCCTGAATCCCAGCGGCAGCAGTTCACTCAATCTGCGAGCAGCAAGGGTTTCCCTGTCCTTCCCTGTTATAACCAGTATATCAGGTGAAAATTCATACATAAACTGCCTGCATATACCGCACGGCAGTGCTTCTTCGTTTTCTGCCGCTATTGCTATCGCCGTAAATTCACGGCTGCCTTCCGACAAAGCCTTCACAAAGGCTGTCCTCTCTGCGCATATAGTTGCACCAAAGGAAGAATTCTCTATATTCACTCCCGTGAAAATCCTGCCGTCTGCATCCAGCAGAGCCGAGCCTACTCTGAATCCCGAAAAAGGAGCATATGCGTTTTCAAGCGCTTTAGCTGCAATATCATAGAGCTCTGCCGCTGAAGCATCTCTGTTATTTGTGAAATCCAATGCTATCTCCTTTCCAGTTCAAGGTATGACATTACCCTTTCCTCTGCCTCTCTCATTTCCTGCTTTTCATCTTCTTCCATGTGATCATATCCCAGAAGATGACATACACTGTGTACGAACAGATATACCGTTTCACGTGTCTCGCTGTGCCCGTATTCTTCTGCCTGCTCCCGTGCTTTTTCCAGACATATCACCACATCACCCAGCAGTATATCTTCATCCTGTCTGATTTCGTTAAAATCCTCTATCAGAGGAAAAGACAGCACATCTGTAGATTTATCCGTATTTCTGTATGTTCTGTTTAGTTCGCGTATCTCAGTCTTTGATACAAACGTCAGGCTGATCTCAGCTCTGTCCGGATCAATGCCTTCGTTCTCAAGACATGCTGTAGCCGCTTTCTCCAGAATGTCCATAATTTCAGCATTCAATACGCCTTCATCACTGCATAGTATTCTCATCTGCGCTCCTGTTCCTCATCATTCTGCGGGTGTTTTTTATAATATTCGTCGTATGCGTTGATTACTTTTCTTACAAGCTGATGTCTTACAACATCAGCCTCCTTCAGATAGCAGAACCCTATCTCCTTCACATCCTTCAGCACCCGTGCTGCCTCAACCAGTCCGGATTTTCTGCCTCTGGGCAGGTCTACCTGTGTGATATCTCCTGTAACAACTATCTTGGAGTCAAAACCCATTCTTGTCAGAAACATCTTCATCTGCTCAGGAGTTGTGTTCTGTGCTTCATCAAGTATTATGAATGAATTGTCGAGTGTTCTTCCTCGCATATATGCAAGAGGTACAACCTCGATGACTTCCTTTTCTTTCAGTCTGAGTGCGCTTTCCCTTCCCAGCACATCATATAGTGCATCATAAAGCGGACGCAGATAAGGGTCCACCTTTTCCTGAAGATCTCCCGGCAGGAAGCCCAGCCTTTCTCCGGCTTCAACCGCCGGTCTTGCCAGTATTATTTTCTGTATTTCCTTATTTTTGAATGCATTAACGGCCATCGCCACAGCTATATAGGTTTTTCCTGTACCTGCAGGGCCTATGCCGAACACAATATCCTTTTTTCTTATTGTATCTACATATCCCTTCTGCCCAATTGTTTTTGGTCTCAGCGGTTTGCCTTCATGCGTGAAGCATATAATATCCCGCCCGGGGTTTTCACTATTATATGAGATTCCTTTATCGCTCAGCTCTGTAATATAGTTTATTTTCTGTTCGTCCAATTTTTCTCCTTTTTCGAGGACATTCATCATCTCCTCCACAACTCTCGCCGCTTCAGATGTATGCTGTCCTTTAAAAATAAGCTCATTATCTCTCTGTATTATATCCACATTGAAGTCATTCTCGACAATCTTTAGGTTCCTGTCGAGACCTCCGAACAGTTCTCCTCTGTCGATGGTTTCACTCACCTGAACTCTTCTGGTATTGTCATTTTCAGCTTTATTGTTTTCCAAACGCAGTCTCCTTATTGTCAGTTTCTTTCTTATCAGTACTGGTTATATTCATTATATTTTCTTACAGGGTAAAATTCAAACTTTTTATTTGTCATGGAGTAGTTTCTTTGCTCTTTTTTTCTTCCTTCTTGATTTTTACAGGCTTTTCACTGCCGATATCCTCAAGAAGCTCCAGCAGCACGTCTGCTTTGATTAGCCCTTGGCTCTCTGTATAATCTACATCCATATCAAGTATTTTCTCATCCTTGCCGAGGTTTTCTCGTGCATACTGCCGTACCGCCGCTTCCACAACTTTTCTTATTTTATCCGGACTCTGACGTTTTTCTGTCAGAGCCACCTGATTTATTTTAACGAGCCTTATATCCACCGGGAGCGGCTTTACAATATTGACTACTCTCTTTTCATATCTGACAGAAGCTTCAAACCTGTTAAATGCATCTGCTGTATCTATTTTCAGATCACCTGCCCTGATAGATACTCCCGGTATCCATTTCCCTTCAGGTGTTTTTTCACGTTTGTTTTTTTCAATATAGTATGTCAACCGCTTCGGAACCTTTGCCAGCACCTGCCCCTCTGCATGGCTGTACATCACAAGGAAATCGTCTCCCTTGCTGTAATCTGTGCTCTGATACTTGTATCTGCCGCTTATGAGCACATCGCCTTTGTTGACATAATCGCCCTTCTGCACCTTTGCATTCCCTTTAAGAGGTATTACACGTTCTATGATGCCTGAACGTTCAGCCACTATATCAACAGGTGATGTTTCCTCTACCTCCGCTTCCTCCGTATTTCCTGCTTCTGCAATATTTACCTTTACCATCCGGCCGTTTTCATATATGCTCACCCACGTGATTTTTTCAAAATTTTCATATATTGCATTTTTTACATCATTGTAATCTCCTGGTTTTCTTACTCCTTCATAAAGGCCTGCTTCTGCAAGGACTTCTCTTATTGAAGCTTCATCTATCGATCTATATCCTTCTATTCTTATTTCTGCAATAAAAAGGCTCTGATAAAAAATCAAGGCACCTAATAAAAAGGCGCCTGCAACAGTCAGCAGATTAGCTTTAAAGCTTCTGAAGACTGGCACAGCCCCGCCTTCCTTAATAACATATATTCTGCAGGAGTGACCGGCCAGTTTTCTGAACCTGCTGAACTCTTCACCCGGCAGCTCCACCGTTGATTCTATATTATTTTTCCAGTGCAGGTTTTTCAGTTCAATCTCGTTTTTTATGCATTTATTTATTAACTCACAAAGGTTTGTTCCCTCAATCCTTATTCTCCTGTAATGCTTTAAAAAACCGAATTTCCCTGACTTCACCCGATACCAGCATCCTTTCTTCCTTCAGCTCCTTTACCACGAAATCACTGCCTGTGACAGAAGTGTACCGCTGCCCGTTGAATACCACAATCTCACTGTCGGTAAGAAGCATCAGCTTCTTGACATTATCAAGCACAGTGGTTCTGCCGGATACCAGCACCCTGGGCATGGTTATGGCAAAGTCAAACAGCAGATCATCTTTTATGGACACTTACTCCTCACCGACCTTCGCTTCAATCTCATAATACCTGATAACATGATAAATTATATTCGGAACTTCGTGAAATATACAGACTTTAATAAGCCTTGTTAAATGTCATGGCTTCATGGTAAAGTCTTCTTATGTCATCCTTTTCAAACTGCTTCGGCGAACATGCTATTGTTCCTGCCGAAACCTTGAAAGCATTGTCAGTAAGCCACGAGATATCCTCTTCAGAGAATCCCAGATCATCCAGTGTCAGATCAAGCTGAAGCGCCTTGAGCAGCTTCAGAATCACCTGCCAGCAGTCACTTTCATCTTTTCCTCCGAATATACGTGATATCTCTGCAGTCTTAACAGGTGATGCTTCTGCCAGTTCCTTCAGAAGCACCGGCATTACTGCAGCAAGACCTTTTCCATGCATAACATTTCTCAGCCCGCTTTCCGGATGCTCCATACCGTGTCCCGCAATAACACCTATTGCATTGAGAGTATAACCTCCCAAAGTGCTTGCCAGAGTTATTTTCTCCCAAGCATCAATATTATCATAGTTCCTGTACACCTCGAGAATGTTGTCACTTATCAGCATCATTCCTTCGGCAGCAATCATGTCCGTTATCGGATTTGCATGAACAGACAGATATGCTTCCATCAGATGACATAGTGCATCAAAGGAAACTGAAGCATATACATGCTTCGGCATTGTAGTCATCAGCAATGGATCCACAATAGCTGCAGCAGGAATTATCGCATCCCCCTTGATTGACTTCTTATCATTGTTTTTCTCATTTGTCAGCACAGCCACACCATTCACCTCACTGCCTGTTCCGCAGGTTGTCGGAACTGCTATAAGTGGCAGAGCCCTGACGATTGCCTTGCCTTCGTATACCAGATTTTCAACAGGCACACCATATGCTGCAGCTGCACATATTGCCTTTGCTGAATCAATGACACTTCCTCCGCCGATTGCCACAGCACCGCAGCATCCTTCTGAGCTTATCAGTGAAGCACCTTCATCAACAGCACTGTATACAGGATTTTGCTGAACCTTATCGAATACTATATATTCAACATTCTGCTCTTCCAACATTTTCCTTGTTCTGTCCAGCAGACCCGATTTCTTTGTACTGTTTCCGCCTGTTACTATCATCACTTTATTACCAAGCTTTGCAGCTTCCCTGCCTATCGTGCTTTCTTTTCCTGTTCCAAAAATCAGATTGGTTCTGAGCTTATATCTGAAATCCATATTTTTCTCCCTCCTTCAGTATTATTTTTTCTGCGGTCTTTATACCATCAACTGCAGCTGACATTATGCCGCCTGCATAGCCCGGACCTTCTCCTGACGGATATATTCCCGCCACACTGCTTTCACCATTTTCATTTCTCATTATTCTCACTGGGGATGAGCTTCTTGTTTCAACTGCTGTCATTACAGCATCATCGCTGTCAAAGCCCTTGAGTTTTCTTCCTAAATGCGGCATAGCCTCTGTTATCGCATCAGCTGCAAACTCCGGCAGACTGTTCCTTACAGGATCACAGGCATCTGATCTGAAGCTTCCATAGGTGGATTTCGGCAGGCTGCCTCGTCCCTGTTCATAAGCAAGCCTTTCATATTTTCTCTGGAACTCCACCCCGGCCAGTGGATGATCAGAATCAAAATCCGTTGTTCTGACATCTGCCAGAAGTCCGCTGTTGGCTGTTCCGCTGTCTCTTCCGCTGAAGCTCATACCATTTGTCACCGCTGTTCCCATTTCGGAGGATGCATTGATAACCTCTCCACCAGGGCACATGCAGAAGGTATACACTCCTCTGCCGCTGCTGCATCTGTAGTTCAGCTTGTAATCTGCTGCACCGAGACGCTCTGCCAGAGAAGGATCTCCATACTGGGCTCTGTCTATCATTTCCTGAGGATGTTCTATCCTGACACCTATGGAAAAGGGCTTCTGCTCCATCTTCAATCCGGAATCATAGAGCATGCTGAAGGTATCTCTGGCACTGTGTCCTATTGCCAGTATCAGAGTATCTGTTTCCAGATATTCAGTCTCATTACTGTTGTCAGCATTCCTTCGCCTGATATGGATACCCTTCAGACAATTATCCTCTGATACATTGATACCCTCAAGTCGTGTGTCAAAAAATATCTCACCACCAAGCATTTCAATTTTGCAGCGCAGCTTCCTGACTATACCCTGAAGCCGGTCTGTCCCGATATGCGGTTTCTGCTTATAGAGAATGCTGCTGTCCGCACCTGCCGCTACGAATTCCTCAAGCACTCTTCGAATCCTGATATCACGTATACCGGTTGTCAGCTTCCCATCCGAGAAAGTTCCTGCACCTCCTTCACCAAACTGCACATTTGATTCGGTATCAATTTCACCGCCATTCCAGAAACGCTGAACTGTCCTGATACGGTCATCAACCTTTTCTCCTCTTTCGATTACTACAGGATTAAGCCCTGCTTCCGCCAGTATCAGAGCTGCAAATATGCCACAGGGACCAAATCCTGCAATCACCGGCCTTTTACCCGATATACCCTTTTCATTTGCTTTTCTGAAGGCTTCTGCCTGTTCTTCAGTAAAAGGCTCATAGCTCATACACTCCGCCTCTTCAAGTGGCAGTCTGCTGTCGCAGGTAAAGTCCAACGTATATACAAGCCTGACATCCGGCTTCCTTCGGGCATCCACCGATTCCCTGATGATTTCTATATCATGTATCTTGAGATTCTTCTTTTTAAGCTTCCTGCATATGGCCTTCTCCAGTGTATCGTGACCTTCGTCCATATTAAGTTTTATCTGATTAATCCTGTATCTCATCTGTATTTCCTGTTAATTGACTGTGCCGCTTTTATGCCCGTTTCCCACGCATTCTGAAGATTGAAGCCGCCACATGGACCCTGTACATCCATAATTTCTCCGGCAATATACAATCCTACAGCCTTTTTTGACTCCATAGTTTCCATATTGACTTCATCCATACTGATTCCTCCCCCTGTACACTGTGCATTTTTCCAACCCTTAACACCTTTTACCGGCAGCTTCCAGCACTTCATTTCCTTAACACCAACCATATCCGAAAGCCTGCTGGTCAATATCCCGAAGGAGCTTTCTCTTCTTTCAATTTCCTCAGTGGTAAAGTCCGGTGCCAGATCCAGAATCAGATGATATCTGGTTAAGGCTTTTCTGAAATCTTCTCCATTGTCGGCTCTTATATAAAGACTCAGATTAAACACACATATTCCCGAAACACCGTCCTCCGTAAACTGTATTTCTCCTGTCTCTGCTTTAATCAGGCGGTCATCACGGTAAAGGCTTACCGTACCCTTTGCCCTGACACCTTTAATATTCCTGAAATCTCCACATTCGATTCCCGTCAGAACCGGATATACTCTGTTTATAGTATGACCCAGCCTCGAAGCCATAGCATACCCGTCTCCCGTTGTCCCCATATGCGGTGCCGCCTTGCCGCCTGCAGCAAGTATTACATTGTCAGCCGCTATTCTAAGGCTTTCACAGCATATTTCATAGCTGCTGCCATTTCTTGCTATTCTCTCAACCGTTATTCCTGTCATTATATCGGTGCCCTGATCTGCCGCTGCCGCTGTGAGAACCCTCACAACATCCGAAGCCTGATTGGAGTAAGGATAATATCTGCCTTCGCTATCCTTATATGTCTCAAGCCCTCTGGATTTAAAAAATTCCAGGACGATTTCCTTATTGCTGCAGGCTTCATTGGTAATATTGCATCTGCCTCCACCCGTTGCTGAAATCTTTCGCCCCAGAATATTATTCTTTTCAAGTATGCATTTTTTTATTTTGCTGTCAAGCAAAGAAGCGGCAGCAAGTCCTGCCGCTCCGCCTCCTATAATACAAACATCATATTTCTTCATCTATGATTGCTCCCGCTTTTGCTTCAGCTTCTGCCTCTTCTTTTGCCTTGAGCCGTTCTGCCACCTTCTCCGGAGTTTCATCCTCATCGGTTATCAGAACAGCATCTCTCTTTCTCTTGTATATCTTCACATATGATTTTTTCTCATGAGGCATATTAATTCCAAGCTCGATAATGTTGATTCCCTGCATTACCATGAATAATCCCAGCAGGAAAGTCGTAGTAAGCCATGCAACAAGAGGATTGATAAAGCCGAACAGACCTATCAATGAAGTAAGCACGCCGGTAATCATCGTCGTGCGAAAATTCTTCAGTTTTTTCTCCTTGTTAATATGAGTTGCTGCTTCTATACGCAGTATTCCCGTAACAAGTACCCACATTCCGAATACCATAGGTATGGCGGTATCAGCCACCAGCTGGTTGCACAGCACCAGAATACCGAGAAGCAGTGTTATCAGAGAATCGGTAAGTATCCATCCGTTGTTGTCCCCTTTATTGTGAAGACCTCGTCCTGACAGATATGCAATAGCATGTATGGCACCGTTAATCACCATAACAAGTCCCACTATAAAAGCCAGTGCCAGAAACGTCTGACCCGGACTGCTGAAGCAGAACGCTCCGGTCAGAACCATAAGTATACCGCCTATTATTGTTAAAATCCTCATTTTTTTACTCCTTCAAAGATTACCAGATATCATCAAATTCTCTTGTCTGAAACTCCTCTTCAGCCGACTCGATTTTCTCACTCTGCGTATCAATAAGTCGTGCCAGTGCGAAAACCCCTCCGGTTATTATAAATGCCCATCTTAAAATGCTGTTGATTTTTAAAATCATGTCATATCCTTTCACTGTTTTGATTTCGCGTCTGCGCCGCACCTGTCATGCAAAAGGCACGTGTATCAAATCGCGACAATTATTATAACATAGAATATACACCCGTAAAAAGAAGATTGTGTGTTTTCTGTTAAATTTCCTCTAAAAGTCGTGTATAATAATTTCATACAATTACGGCAAAGGAGGGCTTACTGTGGACAGAGTGATACTTCACTGTGATATGAATGGTTTTTTTGCTTCCGTTGAGCTTCTGGATTATCCAGAGCTGAGAAACAAGCCAATGGCTGTATGCGGCAATCCAGAAAACCGCCACGGTATTATATTGGCAAAAAATGAAATTGCCAAAAAATATGGCGTCGTAACAGCCGAAACACTATGGCAGGCAAGAAAGAAATGTCCAGCTCTTCAGGTTGTTCCTCCTCATCACAGTAAATACAAGCATTACAGCAAGCTTATAAACGATATCTATCTTCGATTCACCGACATGGTAGAACCCTTCAGTGTAGACGAATCATGGCTTGATGTCACTGCCAGCAGACAGCTTTTCGGCACAGGGCGCGAGATTGCAGACATTATACGAGAAACCGTGAAAAATGAACTCGGCCTTACACTCTCAGTAGGCGTTTCCTTTAACAAAATCTTTGCCAAAATGGGAAGTGATTACAAGAAGCCGGATGCTACCACTGAAATCACCCGCGATAACTTCAGAAGCATACTGTGGCCTCTTGATATACATGAAATGTTCTTCGTAGGAAATGCCACTGCCCGAAGACTTAACGAATGCGGCATCAAGACAATAGGCGAGCTGGCCCTTTCAGACAAAAAAATGATAACATCCATGCTTGGCAAACAGGGCGGTGTAATCCATGATTATGCCAATGGGCTGGATACAACTCCTGTACTCAGATTCAATGAGCAGGAAAAGGTAAAATCCATAGGAAACGGAACTACCTTCAGGCGCAATCTGCAGGGTGAAAAGGATATCCGCACAGCAGTCACAGGCCTTTCCGACACAGTCGCTTCACGACTGAGAAACCACCGCATGAAGGCATTTGGAGTCAAGGTGGATATCAAGGATCCGGCCTTTAAGGTTATTTCCAGACAGCAGCAGCTTGACAACCCTACGAATCTGACGGATATTATCGCAGACACTGCAATGTCCATAATCAGAAAGTCGTGGAGAATGCGAGATTCCATAAGAATGCTTACCATTACCGCCATCAATCTGTGTGATGAAAACCAGGCACAGCAGCTTTCGCTGTTTTCCGATGAAAATGTACTTGCCGAAAAAGGTGAAAAGGTAGAACGTGCAATGGACGATATAAGAAAAAAATTCGGAACCGACGCAATAAAGTTCGGTTCCGTAATAGATAATGATATAGGTCTTGATCAATAGCTTCTCAGGCAAGTACCTCTGCCAGCTCATAAAGCTTGAAATCGAACTCCCGCTTCATGGCAAGAGCCTTCTCCAGCTCATATGCAACAACCTCATTTCCACATACACCTATGGCTCTGCTGTCAGCATCATCATACAGCAGCTCGACCGCTTTTGTGGCTGTAAGGCTTGCCAGAAGCCTGTCTCTTGCCGACGGAGTGCCTCCGCGCTGGATATATCCCGGAACTACCGCGCGGGTTTCGCGCCCCGTCGTTTCCTCAATCATTTTTGTCAGCTCCTGTGTACCTGTTTCCACACCCTCAGCTTTGACTATTATGCTGTGGAGCTTTCCTGACTGCTGACCTCTGAGCACCTTTCTGCATACTTCATTAATATCCACCTCAACCTCTGGAACCAGAATTACATCAGCACCTCCGGCCAGACCTGCATGCAGTGCGATATCCCCGCAGTTTCTGCCCATCACTTCAATTATTGTGGCGCGTTCATGAGCCGAAGAAGTATCTCTTATGTTGGAAATAAGGGATAATACAGTATTCACCGCTGTATCAAAGCCTATAGTGTAATCAGTATACCCAAGATCGTTGTCAATTGTTCCTGGAACTCCCATCACTTTAACACCACGTCTTGCAAGCTCCAGCCCGCCTGTAAGCGAGCCATCACCGCCTATAACAACCAGTCCTTCTATACCAAAGGTCTCAAGCATCTTCACCGCATGCTCCTGACCTTCTCTTGTCATAAATCTTTCGCTTCTTGCTGTTCTGAGAACAGTCCCTCCTCGCTGCAGTATGTCACCGACCGAATGTCTCTGCAGCTTTTCGATTTCACCGTCAAGAAGGCCTTCGTAGCCTCTTTGTATTCCAAATACATCCATACCGAGAGACAGTCCCTTCCTCACCGCTGCTCTGACAGCAGCATTCATTCCAGGAGAATCGCCTCCGCTGGTAAGTACACCTATCTTTTTCATTTTCATGCCCCCTTGTCTTCAAAAATTATGTTAAAATTCAGGTAGTATCAGCCTTTATAGTTTTCAGCACCGACGATATCGGTAATGGCTTTCCTGAAGCCTTCATCAGGATTTACCCACAGTTCCTTTTCCGTCCTGAATGAGCCGCCCTGCGGCATATATATTATAGCCTGATAGTGCCCTCTGTGGGCAAGCATCACCTGCTTGATCAGGCTCAGAGTTCTGCTGGTATCACCTGGCGGAAGCTTTATCTTCACCAGACCGTCAGGAGAGTCCGGCACACCCTCATCGGCAGCCTTTTTCTCCCCGATATCCTCTTCCAGAGATTTCAGATCTACGATTTTCTCTGCCAGCAGCTTAGGCATCTCGCCTTCCTTGAAATTAATGCTTCCTGTAATGGAAACGATGCTGTCTTCAGCTGTAAGTACTCCGAATCTTTCGTAGATATTCGGAAATACGACCACCTCCACCGTTCCGTACAAGTCCTCCATATCAACAAAGGCCATCATCTTGTTATTTTTGGTGATAAGGTTTTTCTTTGATGTTATTATTCCCGCCATAGTCGCCTGCATTCCGTCTCTTACGAAGGTGTGCATTTCGCCCTGCTCTTCACTGTCAAGAACATCGGCGAGATCCTGAGATGTTACGGTCACAAGCCGCTCTATCCTGTCAGCGTATTCATCAAGCGGATGCGACGTTATGTATACTCCCAGCATTTCCTTTTCCTGCCCTATAAGAATGTCCTGTTCAAAATTCCTGACATCCGGAAGGACATCCATTGACCGGCTCTCCTGCATAGTATCTGCATTCAGCTGAAAAAGCGACATCTGTCCTTCGATGTTGTTTCTGGCACTGGACTGTGCCGACTCCATCAGACTCTCATATACTGCCAGATGAGCCGCCCTGTTCTCATTGAGGCAGTCGAGAGCCCCGGCCTTGATCAGGCTTTCCACAGCCTTTTTATTTACTTTATGGATATCTACATTCTCAATAAACCGGAAAATATTCTCCGGCTTTCCCTTGTTTTCCCGTGCTTCAATAATTGCATCTATCGCTCCCTCTCCTACATTTTTGACACCCAGAAGTCCGAAGCGTATCTTTCCGTCCACAACAGAGAATTTCTTACGGCTTTCGTTTATGTCAGGAGGCAGAACTTCAATTCCCATTTCAGTGCAGTTTCTCATATACTTGGCTATTGCATCAGAATCACCCATAACACTGGTCATCAGAGCAGCCATAAATTCAACTGGGTAGTGAGCTTTCAGATATCCTGTCTCATATGCGACCACCGCATACGCAGCGGCATGCGACTTGTTAAAAGCATATTCTGCGAAGCTTACCATCTGATTAAAAATCTCTTCTGCAATCTTTTCGGGAACTCCATTTCTGATACAGCCTGCTATCTCCACATTACCATCATCATCCAGCTTGCCGTTTATGAAGTAATCCTTTTCCTGGAGCATCACGTCCATTTTTTTCTTTCCCATTGCACGCCTTACCAGATCGGAACGTCCATAGGAATAGCCTCCCAGGTCTCTTACTATCTGCATAACCTGCTCCTGATACACCAGACAGCCATAGGTTACTGACAGTATCGGCTCCAGACTTTCATGAAGATATTCTATATTATCAGGATGCTTCTTGTTGTCGATATACGTAGGTATCGAAGCCATAGGACCCGGTCTGTAAAGTGATATACCTGCGACAATATCTTCAAAGCAGTCCGGCTTAAGGTTTTTCATGAACTGGGTCATACCACCGCTTTCCAACTGAAATATACCCTGTGTATTTCCTGAAGCTATCATCTCATAAACGGCAGGATCATCATAATCCATAGAAGAAAAATCTATTTTCACGCCGTGCTCCGCTTCAATCATTTCAAGGGCATCACGTATGACAGTCAGGTTTCTCAGCCCCAGGAAGTCCATCTTGAGCAGTCCCAGCTCCTCGATTGTTGTCATGTTGAACTGCGTCGACAGTCCCTTATCCGCCAGATACAATGGCACATATTCATCTATGCTTTTTCTTGAAATAACTACCCCGGCAGCATGAGTCGATGCATGGCGCGGCATGCCTTCTATGGCGCGAGCCATATCAATTACCTTTCTTGTTGTCTCTTCATTCTCATATTTAGCCTTCAGCTCCGGGCTGGTTTCCAGTGCCAGATCGATAGTCATTTTGAGCGAAAACGGGATTGCCTTGGCAATGGCATCTGTTTCCGGATAGCTTACATTAAGCACTCTGCCTACATCTCTGACCGCCTGCTTGGCCTTCATGGTTCCGAAGGTTATTATCTGGCATACCTTGTCTTCTCCGTATTTTTCAGTAACGTAATCGATTACCTCACCACGCCGTTCATAGCAGAAGTCTATATCGATATCCGGCATGCTGACACGCTCCGGATTGAGAAATCTCTCAAATATCAGGTTGTATTTTATCGGATCTATATCGGTGATACGCAAAGTGTACGCTACAATACTCCCCGCAGCAGACCCTCTGCCGGGGCCTACCATGATACCGTTCTCCTTTGCATAATTGATGAAATCCCACACTATAAGGAAGTATTCAACATATCCCATCTTCTCGATTATACTCAGCTCATAATCGAGCCGCCTCTGAAGCTCCGCCATCTCCGCCTGTGAAGCCTGTGGATATCTCTCCGTCAGTCCCTTCTCGCACAGCTGTCTCAGATAAGCTCTGTTTTCCATACCCTCCGGTGCATTGAACTCCGGCAGATGAAGCTCACCGAAGGTAAAGCTCACATTGCACTGCTCCGCTATTTCAGCTGTATTGTCGACAGCCTCCGGAATATTTGAGAATATCTTTCTCATCTCGTCTTCTGATTTGAGATAGAACTGATCATTGGGGAACCTCATCCTGTTCTCTTCATCGATGGTCGATGCCGTCTGTATACACATCAGCACATCCTGTGCCTCCGCATCCTCCCGATTTACATAATGAACGTCATTGGTGGCAACAAAAGGAATTCCCGTTTCCTCATGGAGTTTTTTCATATCCGGCAGGATACGCGCCTCCTCTTCAAGACCCTGATCCTGAAGCTCAAGGTAAAAATTCCCTACTCCGAATATTTCCAGCATTTCCATTGCTTCACGCTTTGCTCCATCATAATCGCCGTTCAGCAGCCTGTGCTGAATCTCTCCCGCAAGACACGCCGAAAGTGCTATGATACCTTCGCTGTACTGACGAAGTACATTTTTATCTATTCGCGGCTTATAGTAGAACCCGTGACGGTATCCCTCCGACACGATCTTCATCAGATTCCTGTAGCCCTGATTGTTTTTAGCAAGAAGCACAAGGTGTCCCATTCTTTTGTCCTTTTCAGGATCCTTGTCAAACAAAGTCCTCGCCGCAGTGTAGACCTCACAGCCTATGACCGGCTTGATCCCCTGTTTATTGCATTCTCTGTAAAAATCTATTACACCGAACATCACTCCATGGTCTGTTATGGCAAGTGAAGTCATCCCCAGCTCTTTCGCTCTGGCAACAATATCCTTTATCCTGGCAGCTCCGTCAAGGAGACTGTATTCGGTATGTACGTGTAAATGTGTAAAAGCCATGTTTTTTACCTCATAAAAAAGTTATTACTATTTTACCATGAAATTTAACACTGAAAATATATTTTTTCTCTTTTAAAAGTATATTAGATACAGTAAAATGTAAAAGTGTGGATGACGTGAAACGTCGAAGGAGAGCAGCTATGAAAAAAATCATTTTGACAACAGCCACAGTAATTGTGATAATACTGGCAGCATTGACAGCAGCCACTATCGGATATACCAGATCATCAGACTATACAAGCGACAGTCTTCCGGATAATACTACAGTCAACGGAATCGATTGCTCAGGAATGGATTATGCAGAAGCTACAGATAAGCTGTCTGAAGCGTGGAACAGCCGTACCATTATCATATCAGGCAATCTTAATGAAGAGCTTGCCCGATTTACTGATTTCGGCTTTACCTACGATATCGATGCGCCTGTCAAGGATATCAAAAAAGACAACCTGATACTTGCAGCGGCAAATCATTATTTCAAAACCCCGCTGTCAGTATCCATACCTATGATAGTATCCGATTTCAGCTTTGAATTCAAGCAGGCTGTAACAAGCTCGGATTTTCTTCACAGAGGAACAGCCACCGTAAGCAGAGACGCATATGTCGATCTGGAGGATCCTGATTTTCCGATTATTCCTGAGGTGTACGGAACCAGCTCTGATACAGAGAAATTCTTCAACAGGCTGATTCACCACATCCAGCTGGGGGATATCAGATTTATCTTTGACGAAAGAGACTATTACACAATGCCTGAGGTCACTGCCGATGACGAAGACCTCATCGATTATCAGAAATACTGCAGGAAGTATCTGAAACAGAAAATCACATACAAGCTTGGGAATGAATCCTTCACAATATCCGCAGAACAGCTTGATAAGCTGCTTGCCGACGATCATTCAGGCAAGGCGGAAGAAGAAGCTGTTGCCGGATACGTCAAGGAGCTGGCTGCAAAATACGACAATGTAGGCGGCAAAAGAGAATTCACCTCCCTTACAGGCTATAAAGTCACAGTGGAAGGCGGCACCTACGGCTGGATGATCGATCAGGAAAAAGAAACAAAGAAGCTCATCAACGATATCAATTCCCACAAAAATGTCACGCGAAAGCCTGTATACTCGGCTGAAGGCTATGGAGAATACAGCCGCGACATGGGAAATACATACATTGATGTTGATATTACCAGACAGACTGTAACCTACTTTAAAAACGGAGAACAGAAGTTCACTTCAAAATGTGTCACAGGCTGTCAGGCAACAGGCACAACCACCGATATCGGAGCCTATTATATTCTCAACAAGGTCACCGATGTGGTCCTCAGAGGCGATAACGGTGATGGGACTGAGTATGAGAGTCCTGTTAAATACTGGCTCGGCGTGACCTGGACCGGAGAAGGCTTCCATGATGCTGACTGGAGAAACAAATTCGGCGGCGATATATGGAAAAGGAACGGCAGTCACGGCTGCATAAATATGCCTCCGAAGGTAATGCCTGAATTCTACAGGATGATAGATGTTGGAATTCCTGTTGTTAATCATTATTGATAATCCATAAAAAAAGAGGGCTTATAATAAATAAGCCCTTTTATATTACTTATTTGCAACTACCTCAAGCAGCTTCTCCTTGAGTTCGTTTTCCATCTTTCTCAGTTCGGTTTCAGCCTCGGCTCTCTTCTGTCTTCCGTCCTGCTGTATCTGCATCACTTCATCGAGAGTTGATATCAGTGTCTGATTAGTATGCTGCAGTGTTTCCATATCCACAATTCCTCGTTCAGTTTCACGGGCAGTTTCAACCGTTGCCATTTTGAGAGTTTCAGCATTTTTCTTAAGCAGCTCATTTGTCATGTCGCTGACTTCACGCTGTGCCTTTACGGCTTCATTGGAATGAGCAACTCCAAGTGCCAGAACCATCTGACTCTTCCAGAGTGGAACTGTATTGACCAGAGTGGACTGAATCTTTTCCACCATCATTGTGTTATTACCCTGCACCATGCGGATCTGAGGTGCTGTCTGAATTGAAATGGTTCTTGTCAGCTCCAGATCATACAGCTTCTTCTCAAATCTGCCACATTTTGATTCAAGATCCTTCGCAGCCTGTGCATCCTCAGGCAGTCCGCTTAGCTGAGCTTTCTGTACAAGCTGTGCAAGCTGCCCGGAGCGTATATCCTCAAGCCTTTTCTTTCCCGCAAGTATATACATGGTCAGTTCCTTAAAATAAGTCATATTAGCTTCGTACATTTTATCCAGAATGGCAATATCCTTCATGAGCTGTACCTGGTGTCCCTCGAGTATTCTGCAGATATCATCCACATTGGCCTCCACCTTATTGTATCTTGCTTTAAGAGCATCAACCCTGCTCCTTCCTTTCCTGAAAAAGCCGCGGATCCCCTTCTCTTCACCTGCATCAAATCCCTTAAGCTCAACTACTACACTGCTGAGAAGATCCCCTACCTCTCCAAGATCCTTGGATTTCACCTTTTCCAGAGCCGACTCCGAAAAATCAGCCATTTTCTTCTGTGTTCCGGCGCCATACTGCAGTATGGCGTTGGAATCATCAAGATTTATCTGTTCTGCAAATTCGTTGACCATCTGCTGCTCTTCAGGTGACAGCATATTATCATCCATTGGTTCAGGCTCCTGGCTGACTTCAACTATTTCAGCCTTGTCCATTTCCTTAAAAGGATCCATTGTCAATGTCGGTGTTGTTGCTTCCTTGAATTCCATATCCTTATTCTCCAATCTCATTATTTTCTGCCTGCAAAACCGTTCCCTGTCAGCCCTTCCTGAGCCAGCATTGTCTCCAGAACAGATATATCTGCCGAAACGTCCCATGCCGTATCCTTGAAAAGGTCATCCAGCAGCTTGGCAAACGCAGCATTAAGTGTATCCAGCGTACCTTCAATTTCTTTCTTTGAATTTCTGATGTTTTCTCCCTGAACAGGCTGCCTGTCAAGCTCCTCATATGCGTTCAGCAGCTTTATAGTCATAGGCAGGTAGTATTCCATAAGCTTTCTCAAATCCGAAATGTTTTCCGGATGTGCTTCAGCCTGTTCAAATATCCTTTTTACCAGCTGTTCCATATGGTATATCTTATCGGATATCTCCTGCCCCGGTATTTCATCATTACATCTTCTGATTTCCTTTATGTATTCCTGTCCCTTATCGATTACAGCTTTTGCTTCAGGCGATAGTCCGGAGCGTCCTGCCGCAGCCTCCTGCTGCTTCTTCAGCTTCTCCGCCTCCTGCGTTCTGACATTCCTTACTGTTGACAGATACTGTTCATAAGCTTTATGTGTAACCATCAGACATTTTTCGCTCTGATCCAGATGACCTTCTGTGAACCATCCCTTTGCCAGCATTTTTCTGACATCCTTGAGTACAGCACTTTCCTTGCGGTTACTGTATTGTGCCAGTCTGCTTATATCTATGAAATCATTTCCCTGAAGGCATTTCACGTAATGGTCAAAGCGTCTTGCAAACTGCAGTCCTCCTGCTCCGCTGACAATAAGCACTACGCCTGCTGTCATCCCTAAAAGGCTTATAATAAGCGATGCAGCTCCTGCATCTGCCGCCGCCATAAATACAATAGATGCAATGCAGAACCCGAATGCCAGCCCTGCCAGTGCAATTCCTCCTGCCAGACGAGCTATGGCTCCGGCTCGCCGCTTGCCGCCTCCTGCAAAATACGCATGCGCAGGTTTATACGATGCATATGCTGCTTCGCCGGGCTGCGTGTCCCGTGTTCCCTTTCCACTTCCGCTGAGGTTAAAATCCCAGCCGTCACCTCCGCGGAATTCATCACCATTCATCTGAAATGCTCTCCGCAGAGCATCATTGATATTGCGGTTGAGGCTTCCGAAATTTCTCATATGCACCGCGTCTTCTATTATTCTGTTCAGATCCTGTCCCAGATCGTTCCAGCCGTTTCCTGCCATTTTACCCTCCATCTCAATACAAGCTTGAACGCATACCGGTTTCGCAAAGCAAGCACATGCCGGTACGCAATCCGCATTCTTATTATAGCACGCTTTGCACCTCGAAAAAACGAAAACAGCTGTTTTCATGCGAAAAACACAAAAACAGCTATATTTCTGACACATTTTTTAGAATGTCACAGCTATGCCTGCTGCAAAGAGCCTGATGCGAAAGGATTTGCCACCTCGGCATAATACACATACATCTGTTTGATGCCGTAGATATCCAGTATCCTGATATTAGGCGTAGCATACTCCTGAAGGATGATGTAGTTGATGCCCACTCCGATTAGAAATCCGTCAAGGTCCTGCACTATATTGGAGCCAATCAGCTGCTGAACTCTGACATATCTTCCAATCTGTGTTCTGAAAATACCGTTGAGATACTGAAGAGCATTGTAGTCCAGCACTTCACTGTATTCCGGCGGCAGCAGCGGATTTGCAGGCACCTTAAAGGTCGGGCTGTTTGGAAGAACCATTGGATACGACAGCGGAGCTGAGAAATTGCCTCCTCCCAGATCTCCTGTCATGTCTATCTGAGAAACGGGAATATCACCGTTTTCCTCCGGAACAGCTCCAACCTGACTTGAGTTTTCCATCACCGCCGTCATATCGGAGCGTGGAATCTGCATTAAATAATTCTGGTTTGTAGCCATTTGATCACCTCTCTGATTTATGTTGCTGCATAATATGAGGTGGGGATATAAAAGCAATGCTCGTTTATTCTGTTATGGATAACGCCAACCCGCGTCGGAAAATATGTCGGACAGACTCTGCTGTACGGATTGTGAAAAAACAGAGAATGATCCACACCCGCCAGAATTCCGCCAGCCATCGCCCAATCCACTATGTCGTAATGCTCCTGCGTCGGTATCATATTATAAACATTCTGCGGATTGTATACACCTCCCACCGAGGTCTTCATGCAGGTGAACTGGTTTGCCTGCTCTATCACGTTCCGGATGTTGCCACCTTCATTGATACGTGCGAATTCTCCATATGTTATGTTGGCTCTGTTCATTATGACAGTTGCAACTCCCTGCATGCCGTCATAGCCTTCTCCTCCCGCTTCGCACTGTATCAACCGTGCAAAAAGTTCTCTCGTATCCATTGCTTATTACTCCACCTTTCAATTATCGCTAGAGTATCATATGCAGGGATTCAGCTTTTTGTTCTGAATATGAGCTTCTTGAGCTTTTTACCGTCCCAAGGCACCAGCGGATACAGATATGATGTCCCTACTATTGTTCTGGTGGCTGCCATCACTGCCACCGATACAACAAATGCAGCTGCCATTCCCGGCCACCCGAGCAGATGTGCTCCGATAAGCATCAGCACTCTGACAAATTTTATTCCATAACCAAGCTCGATGCTGGGCTGAGTGAAGCTGGCCAGAGCCACAACAGCCATACACAGAATGGTCTGCGGCACAAACCATCCTGACGATACAGAGAATTCTCCCAGAATAAGTGCTCCTATTACGGAAAGGGACATGCCCAGAGATTCCGGGGTATTCAACGATGCAAGCTTCAGTCCGTCTATTGCAAGCTCCAGCAGTATGAACTGCCAGAAAATACTTATAGCAAACTCCTCCTCCGTAATAAAAAATTTCAAAGATTTGTATACAGGAATATCTCCTTCTGCAAAAAGAAGATAAACAGGAGTGGCAAATAATATCACGAAAATGTTCAATATTCTCAGTGCCCTGAAATAACTTCCTGTAAGTATCGGAAAGTAGTAGTCATCCACATCCTGAACGAAATCAAATATCCCTGCAGGAATCAGTATAACCGTCGGCGAATTGTCAACTATGACAGCAAGCTTGCCCTCCTCGACATGGGCTGCTATAATATCAGGACGTTGAGTATATCTTACCTTTGGGAAAGGATTGAATCTGCCTGCTTTTTTTCCGGTAAGCTCCTCTACCAGAGTCTGCTCTGTTACAGTCAGTCCTTCTGACCTGATATTTCTCAGACTCCTGTCCAGCTTCTCAACCATAGCTGTGTCAGCTTTGTTCTTCATGTACAGCATCACCACATCCGTTTTAGTCATATCCCCTATAGTGTATATCTTGAAAATCAGATTGTTGTCGCGTATTCGCCTTCTTATAAGGGCTATATTTGTCATCATGGCTTCAACAAATCCATCCTTGGCTCCTCTGAGAGTTTTTTCCTTTGACGGCTCCTCAACACTTCGAAGAGGATAATCCCTGCAATCGATTATTATTATCCCATCACAGCCTGATATAAGCAGAGGCACCAGACCTGAATAGAGGTATTTTATTGCCTTATCTGTATCATAGACAACCAGGGCATCAAGAAATGCCAGGTTATGCTTGATGAATTCTTCTGATGTTGATATACCATCCATTTGCTGTTTTTTCAAAGAGAACAGGCTGAATATCACTCGCTGCATCATACCTCCGTCCACCAATCCGTCCACAAAAAACATTGTGGCATCTCTGCCGCCTACACTCAGACTTCGCTCTAGCAGATCGAAGCTTTCTCCTACAGGCACCTTTCTCTTAATATTTTCCAGCAACTCCTTATATTTTTCCATAAAAAAACCTCGCATAATTTTGGTATTAGTTTTACCCGAATACCGTCTATTATGCGAGGTTCGTGCTCTGTTATCTTTTTTTCTTTCTGCCGGACTGACCCTTTCTTACCGGAGCCTTGTTTGCCGCAGCCTTCTCAGCTGTTTTCTTCTTTCCTAGAGTTCTGAACACCTGAAAAACTATGTAAGCCACTGCCAGTGCCACCAGAAAGATGATCATAGATTTGTCATCAGTGGCAAACCCCAGCAGTCTGGCTATAAACAGCCCGCCAAGAATGAATATCCAGAAATACAGTATTTTTCCTATTATACCATCACCCATGCCTGTGCTCCTTTTCCGGCAAATCAGCCTGACTTACTTCAGCTTTGCTATCAATTCTCCCGCTTTAACCTGCTGGCCTTCCTTGATGTATATCTTTTCCACACTGCCTTTGACAGGGGCAAGGATATTTGTCTCCATCTTCATAGCTTCAATAACTGCTATAGGCTGTTTTTCATCAACCTCATCACCTTCGTTAATGAGCACCTTCAGGATTGTTCCCGGAATATTGGCACCGATTTCCATCGGATTATTTTCATCGGCGTATACTGTAGATGCTGCTGTCGCAAAGCTTGCTGCTGCCTGATCCTTGATCTTAACAACGCTTCTGTTGCCGTTGACTTCGAATACCACATCTCTGAAGCCTTCCTCGTCTCTGTCTCTTGCATTGGAAAGCTTGACAACAAGCTCCTTACCTTCTGCAATCTTAATTTCGCAGGTTTCGCCCTCATACAGTCCATGGAAGAATATGTCGCTTCCCATGAGTCTGAAGTTTCCGTCTGTCTTGAGGCTCTTGAGATAATCTTCAAACACCTTTGGATAGAGTGCATAGCTGAGTGCTTCCTTCTCCGTTCCTTCCAGACCGTGCTTTTCTCTAAGCATCTTCTTGATTGCGTCAAAATCTTCATCAGGAAGCAGTTCCCCAGGTCTGCAGGTAATCGGTTCTTTGCCATGAAGCACAAGCTTCTGCAGCTCTTCAGGGAATCCGCCCTCAGGCTGTCCCATCATTCCTTCGAAGTAAGATACTATAGAATCAGGGAAGTCAATATCCTTTGCCTTCTCATATATATTCTGCGGTGTCAGATCATTCTGTACCATGAATATAGCCATATCCCCTACAGCCTTTGATGATGGAGTAACCTTAACTATATCGCCAAGCATCTCATTTACTGTCTTGTACATATCCTTTACTTCATCGAATTTATGACCGAGTCCGAAGCTCTCAACTTGAGATTTCAGATTTGAATACTGTCCTCCCGGCATTTCATATTTGTAGATTTCCGCTGAGCCTGTCATCATATCTGATTCAAAGCCCTTGTATACCGGTCTTACTGCTGCCCAGTAATCGGATATCTTCTGTATTCCGTCAAGATCTATTCCTGTATCTCTCTCTGTGCTTTCCATCGCTGCTACTATCGAATTGAGTGCAGGCTGGCTTGTAAGTCCCGACATGCTGTTGAAAGCCGAGTCGATAATATCAACACCTGCGTTTGCTGCCATCATGAGAGTTGCAACTCCATTCCCGCTGGTATCATGAGTATGCAGATGGATAGGAATTGAAATTTCATTCTTCAATGCTTCTATAAGCTTCTTTGCAGCCATAGGCTTCAGTAAGCCTGACATATCCTTTATGCCCAGAATATGAGAACCTCTCTTTTCGAGTTCTTTGGCCATATTCACATAATACTTGAGATTGTATTTTTCTCTGCTTTCGTCGAGAATGTCTCCTGTGTAACAGATACAAGCTTCTGCAATCTTGCCCTGATTGAGAGTTTCGTCAAGAGCTACCTCCATACCCTGTATCCAGTTGAGTGAATCGAATATCCTGAATACATCGATACCTGAAGCGGCCGACTCCTTGACAAATCTTCTGATAACATTATCCGGATAGTTCTTGTATCCTACAGCATTGGCACCTCTGATAAGCATCTGGAAAAGAATATTAGGCATTTTCTTCCTGAGCGTTTCAAGTCTTTCCCACGGTGATTCCTTAAGGAATCTGTATGATGTATCAAATGTTGCTCCGCCCCACATTTCCAGTGAGAACAGATTCTGTCCGTAAAGTGCTGTTGCCGGCGCGATTTTTTCCATATCCACGGTTCTCACTCTGGTTGCCATAAGAGACTGCTGCGCATCTCTCATTGTGGTGTCGGTGATGAGAAGTCTCTTCTGGTTCTTTACCCATTCAGCAACACCCTTAGGTCCTTTTTCGTCAAGTATCTGCTTCGTTCCTCTCAGCTTGCTTATTTCCTCCGGCTTGATTCTAGGGAATGCAGGAACATCAAACTGAGGCTTTACGCCTCTGTTTCCATTGACAAACTGCTCTCCGAGGAAAGTAAGCACCTTGAGCTCCTTGTCCTCCTTGGCCATTACATTCAGCAGCTCAGGATTATCCTCGATAAATCCTGTATCACATTTGCCTGCTCTGAATGTAGGATGGTTAAGTACGTTGAGAAGGAAAGTCCTGTTTGTCTTAACACCCTGTACTTTCATTTCTCTCAGGGCACGTCTTGCCTTGCTTGTAGCATCCTCGAAGCTTCTTGCCCATGAAGTCACTTTAACGAGAAGACTATCATAGTAAGGTGAAATAGTCGAATTCACAAATGCATTTCCTGCATCAAGTCTGATTCCGTAACCTCCGGCACTTGTATATTTGGTGATTACGCCTGTGTCAGGAGCGAATCCATTGACAGGATCCTCTGTCGTAAGTCTGCACTGGATAGCATAGCCTCTCGGTTGAATGTCACTCTGTGATTTAATGTTTATTCTGTCTGAATTAAGAGCGTATCCTTCTGCTATCAGAATCTGAGACTGAACGATATCGATGCCTGTAGTCATTTCTGTTACTGTATGTTCAACCTGAATTCTAGGGTTCATTTCGATGAAATAGTGTCTGCCGTCGCTGTCAACCAGGAATTCCACTGTACCTGCACTTCTATAGTTTACTGCCTTGGCAATCTTTATCGCATCATTACAGATGTTCTGTCTCTGCTCCTCAGTTATTGAAAGCGCTGGTGTGAATTCCACTACCTTCTGGTGTCTTCTCTGAATAGAACAGTCACGCTCATAGAGGTGGACAACATTACCATAGCTGTCTCCCAAAACCTGAACCTCGATATGCTTAGGTCTCTCAAGATATTTCTCAATAAAAATATCGTCAATGCCAAACGCCTTCTTGGCTTCGCTTTTGGCACTTCTGAACTGATCGATGAGCTCTTCTCTGTTTCTTACTATTCTCATTCCTCTGCCGCCGCCGCCGGCTGCTGCCTTGAGCATTACAGGATAGCCGCAGTCTTCGGCAAACTTCAGAGCAACCTCCTCTGATGGAATGGTTTCTGTCATTCCCGGGATTGTAGGCACACCTACTTCATTTGCCACAATCTTTGATTTTACCTTATCTCCCAGCTGATCCATCATGAAATATTCAGGACCGATAAACACTATTCCTGCTTCTTCACATGCTTTAGCAAATGCTACATTCTCAGCCAGAAATCCGTATCCTGGGTGTATAGCATCTACTCCTTTAGCCTTTGCAAGCTCGATGATCTCATCAATTGCAAGATATGCATCGACAGGAGCCTTGCCTCTGCCTACCTGATATGCTTCATCTGCCTTTGTTCTGAACAATGTATTTTTATCTTCTTCTGAGTATATCGCTACACTTCTGATTCCAAGTTCTTTGCAGGCTCTGAATATTCTTATCGCTATTTCGCCTCTGTTGGCAACCAAAACTCTTTTGAATTTTTTTACCTCACTCATTATATTCTGAGTCTCCTTTCATAAATCGTTATTATGATATTGTACCATTTCGCAGCTGACTTTTCCACACTAAATTAAGGAATTGTATAAAAATACACAAAAAATCATAGTATTTCAAACTTTTCTTTATTGAAATCTATTATTTTCTCCCGCTTCATTTTATTAAGCTCATTGGAAAGCGCACTTCTGCTGACACATAAAAACTGCGCCTGCTGTTCACGGTTCATTTTCACTGTCACTACCGATGAACCTGATTTTCTGCTGAGTATATTAAGGTATACCATTATTCTGTCACGAAATTCTGTCACGAAGCCCTTTCTCGGCAAGGATTTCGATTTTATGCATTTTCTCTCCTCGAACGCACCCCCTGTTAATTATACATATTCTGTCTATTATATCCTTTTCATAAAAAACCACCGAACCCTTGCTGAACCTTTTTCCGGTCACTGACAGCTGTTCCAGTGCATCTATGTAGTATTCCTTTTCTATTTCTTCGAACAAACCGCTTTCTACAATAGTTTCAAGATATTTTATCATTTCTTTTTGTTGTTTTGCCAACATATTACTTTTCGTTTTTAACTGTTTTTCTTGACTCTACTAAAGAAAAACAAAAAAAGTTCGCATGATAACACTTTTGTATGTTTTTTGTATTAAAATAGACATTATCAAAATATTTTTCGGAGGTTTTATGTACAAGCATTTATTTCTGGAAGGACCCATACAGAAAGGTAAATCCACATTACTGCGTGAAATGCTGGCACCTTATATGGATGAGGTGGGTGGCTTTTCCAGCCAGCGTCTTCTGGATTCTCAGGGCAAAACAATAGCATACAGAATCGGTTGCGCCGGAAACACTTCGCTCACGGCTCCGTTTCACGATAATTATGACGGTATATTCCGCATCATCACAAGGCGAGGCACTGCTCTGAAATATCCTGATGTATTTGACAATGAAGGACTCACATATCTGACTCAGAATACAGGCAAAAAGCTGATCCTCCTTGATGAAATAGGTGGCGCCGAGCTTCTCAATTACAAATTCAGAAATGCTCTTTACAACGTTCTTGCTGGTGATATACCATGTATAGGAGTAATCAAACAGGAAGTTAAAGCAAAATTTATGTCTGCGACCGCAGGCTACGAAAAAACACTTCTTTCATATAACAAGGAACTGCGCAACTCACTTATTCACAAATATAATGGCAGAATCTTTCAGTTCAAAAGGAACGATGCTGCCCTGAGACAGGAAATAGAGGTTTTTTTATGTGGAATTTTTATGACAGAATAAAAAATCGCCGGCCATATGAACCGGCGAAATAGGCACGCTATCTTTTTTTCAGGTGTACGTCCATCTGAGGGTATGGAATCTCAATATTCTGTTCATCAAATGCCAGCTTGACATTTTCCTCAAGATAATACTTCACGTCCCAGTAATCATCTGTGTTGCACCATGCCTTCAGGTCAAGTATCACAGCATTGTTGCCATGATTGGCCACTCCGATAAGCGGTGCTGGTGTCTTGTGTATCATTGTATTTGCATCGCATACATTCTGAAGTATCCTCTTGGCCTTGGCAATATCATTATTGTATCCGATACCGAATGTGCAGTCTACACGTCTTAAATCCTCCTTGCTGTGGTTGACAAGAATGGAAGTATTTATAAGGCCATTGGGTATGGTAATTGTTTTATTGTCATAGGTCTTAAGGGTTGTCAGGAAAAGATCGATATTCTCCACCTTCCCCGAAACATCTCCCACATCAATAAGATCATCCTTGCTGAAGGGCTGCGTGATTATTATCATTATGCCTCCGGCTATATTCGCAAGACTGTCCCTGAGCGCCAATGCTATAGCCGCACCCGCAGCACCGATAACGGCAATTATTGTGGTCATCTGTACGCCCATGACTCCAAGTGCCATGGTTATCAGAGTTATCAGCAGAACCGCCTTGACAGCATTAATAACAAATGTATAAATAACCGGGTCGGAATTTCCCCTGGCAAGCGCCTTCCTGGTTATTATCATTATTATTTTAATCACGGCAAGACCGAGAACCAGCAGTATAGCAAGCCCTATAAGCATCTCTGCGAAATCTGACAACCTTTCAGGGCTGAGCAGATTCTCGATAAAAGTTTCTGTCTTTTCCAGTTCGTCCATCCCTTTTCCTCCTCATCTCATTTATAAATACCCTGCACAGGTCATCACACTACTCCTCTGTTTTTATCTTCCTGCCGAGTCTTCTTCTCTCAAGCTCCTTCAGGTATTTTTTTCTAAGCCTGATATCGTCCGGAACAATCTCCACCAGCTCATCATCATCGATAAACTCCAGAGCCTCTTCCAGAGTAAAGGTTCTTGCAGGCGCCAGCTTGATGTTGTCATCGCTTCCGGCAGCTCTCATATTTGTAGCCTTCTTGGCCTTGCACGGATTCACCACCATATCATCGCTTCTGGCGTTCATGCCGATAATCATACCTTCATATACCCTTGTTCCCGGTTCAATGAACATCTGAACACGCTCGCTTATGCTGAAAATAGCATACGGTGTTGCTACACCCTCTTCCTGTGCAATTGCCACACCATTAGTTCTCTGAGGTATCTCGCCCGAGAAAGCATCGAATCTGGCAAATCTTCTCACCATTGTGCCTTCCCCTCTGGTATCATTGATAAACTCACTTCTGTATCCCAGAAGCCCTCTGGTAGGCACCAGATATTCAAGCCTCGTGAAACCGTTCTCGCTTTTCATCTCCTGCATCATGCCCTTTCTCACGTTAAGCTTGGATATTACCGAACCGGAATATTCGTCAGGAACAGAAAGCACCACCTCTTCATATGGCTCAAGTACCTCATTGTTTTCTCCGCGGCGCATGATTACCTCCGGCTTGGATACAGCCAGCTCATAGCCCTCACGTCTCATATTCTCAATGAGAATGGAAAGGTGAAGCTCGCCTCTTCCCGAAACCTTGAAGCTGTCGGTGGAATCAGTTTCTTCAACCCTAAGCCCTACATTGACTTCAAGCTCCTTATTTAGTCTCTCCCTTATGTGTCTTGAGGTTACATATTTACCTACCTTGCCTGCAAATGGAGACTTGTTTACCATGAAGTACATGGAAAGTGTAGGTTCCTCGATGTGTATCATCTCCAGCGGGTCAGGGTTTGCGGGATCACAGATGGTCTCTCCTATTGAAATATCCGGTATTCCTGAAACCACAACTATGTCTCCTGACTCCGCCTGGTCTACAGCCATTCTTTTAAGGCCTCTGTAAACAAACACCTGATTAATTTTTCTCTGCTCTATCTGCCCGTTATCCTTGGCTACGGCAACAGTTGTTCCCGCTTTGATTATTCCCTTGGTAACTCTGCCGATGCCAAGTCTTCCGATATAATCATCATATGCCAGTGCAGATACCTGCAGCTGAAGCGGTTCATCGTTCAGATCAGGGTACGGGGAAGCATGCTTGATAATAGTTTCAAACAGTGGAGTGATATCCAGACCTCCCATGCCCTTGGCACTCTTCTTTATCTTGGTCTCTCCTGCCTCCACTTCTATACCCTTTACATCTTCAGGGTCGTACACAACTATTCCCTGTCTCGCTATGCCGTAGAGGATAGGAAAATCAAGCTGTTCATCATTTGCTTCAAGATCCATGAATAGCTCATATACCTCATCAACAACCTCGTCGATTCGGGCATCCTTCTTATCGATTTTATTGATAAGAAGAATAGGGTTGATTCCTTGCTCCAGTGATTTTTTAAGTACGAATCTTGTCTGAGGCATCGGGCCCTCGCTGGAATCAACCAGCAGTATTACCGTATCCACAGTCTTGATGATTCGTTCAACCTCAGATGAAAAATCAGCATGTCCCGGTGTATCTACGATATTTATCTTAACATCATCATGCATAACCGAACAGTTCTTGGAATATATGGTTATACCACGTTCTCTTTCGATATCGTCACTGTCCATAACGCAGTCCACAACTGCCTCGTTATCTCTGAAAACTCCGCTCTGGTTTAAAAAGGCATCAACCAGAGTAGATTTGCCTGCATCTACATGAGCAATCACTGCTATGTTTATTATCTTTTGTTTCTCTGCCATTTTGATAGTTCCCACTTTCTATATTATCAACACTCTATTTTAAAACAATATAGGCTCTGTGTCAAAAAATATATGTGTTTCATAATATAAAACTGATGTTATCTCTTTATCGCCTGCAGGCGGTATTGCTTTTATAATATTTCAAAGGAGTTTATTATGCCTAGCTTATTCTTAAGCCCTTCCGTCCAGGAATACAATCCTTATGTTGCAGGTCTGGGCAGCGAGGAATATTACATGAATCTCATCGCCGATGCCATGAAACCTTATCTGTATGCATCAGGCATTACTTTTACCAGAAACAACCCTGATGATACGGCAGCGCAGGCAATTGCTCTTTCCAATGCAGGAAACTACGATTTTCATCTGGCACTTCACTCCAATGCTGCTCCTGAAAATCTGTCGGGTCAGCTGCAGGGTCCTGATATTTACTATTATGCCACCAGTGCTGCGGGGCAGCGTGCTGCTGAAATCTTCAAGGATAATCTCAAGGTAATCTATCCTAATCCCAATATAGTCCGTACAATACCCAACACCACCCTCGGAGAGCTTCGCCTGACAAGAGCTCCTGCCAATCTCATAGAGCTTGCCTATCATGACAATTTCGAGGATGCCATGTGGATAGCCGATAATATAGATACCATAGCAAAAAATCTTGTACTGTCCCTGACTGAGTATTTCGGGATACCGTTTGTAGAGCCATTTTAACCACTGAAGCCATTGTTTTTTCAATGAATATATATTAAACTCTAGTTATCAAACAATCGGAAGGTACACTATGGAAAAAATCACACAGGTGCTCTGCAGCGCCATGAGCAGCGGCAGACTGACAAAAATAATCCTTGCAGGGAAAAGGAGAAAATCTCTGGAATACAAAAAAATCACACTACGCCCTGTCACCATCAAGGGCGAGCTGATGTATCAGGCAGAATATCATTATGACAAAAAGGTAACTCACGAAAATATTCCTTACTATGAAGGTATTGATTTCGCACAGCGTATTATTGCCGAAGACTTCAAACAGATAAATATCCTGACAGAGAATGAAGACATACAGATACTGGCATCAAAACCCGAAAAACCTAAAATAATAAGACACACAGCCAGCCGCAGTGCAGCGAATACGGAACATAACAGGAAAAAGCATTACCTCATAGAAGACGGCACGCCCTGCGACTTTCTCATTGAGCTTGGTGTAATGTCCCCTGAAGGAAAGGTGTTCAAAAAACACTACTCCAAATTCAGGCAGATCAACAGATTCCTTGAAATAGCCGATGATTCGTTTGAAGCTCTGCCTCAGACGGGTACAATCAGAATCATAGATTTCGGGTGCGGCAAAAGCTATCTGACCTTCGCTTTGTATTACTATCTTAAAATAGTGCGTGACCGCAGTGTAGAAATAGTAGGTCTTGATCTGAAAGAGGATGTAATCGAATTCTGCAGCAGAACTGCAGAGAAGCTGGGTTACAATGAGCTGAAATTCATGACCGGTGATATTGCTGACTACGAAAGCAACGGAGCCGATATGGTGGTGACTCTTCACGCCTGCGATACAGCAACAGACTATGCGCTGATAAATGCGGTAAAATGGAACAGCAGAGTAATTCTATCCGTTCCATGCTGCCAGCATGAGCTGTTTTCACAGATAAAAAACGAAGTCAATGAACCAATGCTGAAGCACGGTATCATCAAGGATAAATTCACTGAGCTGCTTACCAACGGTCTTCGGGGACTTAAGCTGGAAGCTGCCGGTTACGATGTAAATATGATTGAATTCACTTCACTTGAGCATACATCAAAGAACATAATGATCAAGGCTGTTCTTCCTCAAAAGACAAATGCTGATGCCATGAAAAAAGCCTCGGTTCAGTACGAGGCTCTCAAAGAATTCTATCATGTAAATCCGACCATCGATCAGCTTCGATAATCATACACCCATTGCCAGCGGCACCAGCACCGATGTTACAATACACATCAGCAGCCCCGTAGCAAATGAATAGACAACTGTATCTGTCCTGCATGAACGCTCCACTATCGGCATGCAGACATCCATCGCAGCAACACCCGGGATACCTGTCACTTCAAGGTATCCTGTTTTTTTAGCCAGAACCGGAATCAGTATTATTCCGGAAAGCTCACGTATCACATTATGCATAAATGATACTGCAGAAGCCACGGCGTACTGTGCTCCCGCACCTGCTATTACGGTCGGTGCATATGTATACCATCCAAAGCCTGCACTTATGGCGATTCCTTCCCTGACAGAAAACCCAAAAATCATTCCGGACAAGGTTCCGAGCAGCAGGCTTCCAGCCACTGCTGCCACAGGAAAAGCGAACGCTTTCATTCCGACAGATCTAATGCTGCCCGCCAGATTACCTGAAAGCCCCAGATCAAAACCAACAAAAGTCAGAAGTATACATAAAAAAACCGTCAGTGAATGTCCTGAAATCACATTAAAGCTTTCGATAATCTCTTCAGAAAGTCCGGAAATTATGAAGCACCCTGCCAGCATTCCAGCAGCCACAAGTCCGAGAATAATCAGTGTGTTCTTTACATCTTCATGATTTATTGAGCTGCCTGAACCGTCAGATGCTTCCATTTGTTCTGCCCCATCTTCCGGCTCCTCATATGCGCCTGCATTGCCACACGCCTGATTACCGAATCTGTCCATCTTAAATATTTTTCTTACTGCAAATATGGCAAGCATACTGCCTGCCACCGCAAACACCGTCATAACCAGTGCCTGCAGACCAATTCTCCCCAGGTTTGCCGCCACCTGTTCATTTACACCCATTCGAAGACCCATGATAAGCACCAGAATATATACTGTGCCCATCATTGCCTTCTGTACGAAACCGAATTTTCCTGCATTATGTCTGAGCCTTGATGCCACAATATATCCGGCAATCATAAACCCCCAGTATAGCGCCAAAAGCCCCATGACCTATGAATCTCCTTTAAAATCATTTTACTTTGTTCAGAATGTCTGTTTCTGTTTATCTATTTTCTAACCCCAACTTGTTTATCAATGCCTCCTCAAGAGTTCGTGAAAAATTAATATGTTCATTCTCAGCCGCTTCGTTCAGCCATGATGGAATTGATAATGTTTTTTTGACTTTTTTATTATCTTGTTTTTTTCTATATTCTCTGAAATCCACATCCACGTAGGTTTCAATTTCTTCCGCTTCCGCTTCATATTTTACCGTTCCTGGTTCCGGTATAGCTTTACCCATATCCTGCATGGTAATACCCATCAAGCCAATTGCATCTCTAGCCATATAAAGAGCATCGGCAAGATCCTTTCCTTGCGTACCGCTTTCAAAATCCGGAATGAAGACAGTGTATCCCCGTTCTTCCGGAGTTAAAATTATTTTATATGCCTTTCTCATTTTCTACTCCTTTCAATTTATGTAATGCCTATCAAAAACTTTTACAAGCCCAATTTTCTTAATATTGCTTTTGCAAGTCTTTCATTGATTTCTTTATGCCTCGGTATTGGTTCAATGTTTTTCCCATTCGTCCAGATATCATGATCTGCACCATTTCTTAATAAATACCACCCTGCCTCTTTCAATTTTTTCTCTAAATCTCTTCTTTTCATTGTACCCTCCTTATATTTATAATATACGTGTTTTATACGTATTCGTCAATGTTTTATTTGAAAAAATTCTCTATTATTGATAGAATATTTACGACCACAAAAGAAAGGACGTTTTAGCAATGGATTTTACTAAGGGAATAAAAGACGGTATTCCCATCGCACTTGGATATTTTTCGGTTTCCATAGCTTTCGGGCTGATGGCCGTCGAGGCCGGCTGCACCTGGATCGAGGCAATGCTGATTTCTTTAACAAATCTCACTTCAGCCGGGCAGTTTGCGGGTGTAACCGTTCTTGCTCACATGGGAACTTATATAGAAATGGCTTTGACACAGCTGGTTATAAATTCAAGATATGCTCTGATGGGCATTTCGCTTTCTCAGAAAGTGAATGACAGGTTCAAGGGTATATGGAGAGTTATTCTGGGTTTTGCAATCACCGATGAAATTTTCGCTGTCGCCATAGGGCAGGAAGGCCAGCTCAGCAGAAGATATTTCGCAGGTCTTGCCATAATTCCGATAATCGGATGGACCTCAGGCACCATTGTGGGAGCAGTTCTTGGAAACATCATGCCTGAGATAATCACAAGCGCCCTCGGTGTAGCTCTTTATGGCATGTTCATAGCTGTTGTCGTTCCAAAAGCTCGCGAAAACAAGCATGTACTGGCTGTAGTTGCCATAGCTGTGACCATCAGTGTCATCATCCGTTATGTCCCTGTATTTTCCGGCATTTCAGCAGGCTTTGCCATTATAATATGTGCAGTTGTTGCTTCTGCAGCCGGCGCAGTATTTTTCCCTGTAAAGGAGGAGGAACAGTAATGGATTTCATGAGTTTTGTGCCGTATCTGATTGTTATGGCAGGCGTCACTTATCTGATAAGGGTCATACCGTTTGTTCTTATCAATAAAAAAATAGAGAACCGGTTCATCAATTCGTTTCTCTATTATATTCCATATACAGTCCTGTCAGCAATGACCTTCCCTGCTATTCTGTATGCCACAGGCAGCATGATTTCCGCTGCTGCAGGCTTGCTGACTGCGATTTTCATAGCATATAAAGGAAAGGGGCTTCTCGTGGTTGCCATTGGTGCATGTCTGGCAGTATTCATTGTCGAGGTGCTGATGATGGCTGTAGCTTAATTATTCAGGTATTCTCCAGTCGATTGGCTCCTGTCCTGTAGATTCCAGAAATTCATTTGTTCTCGAAAAGTATCTGCCTCCCCAGAATCCGTAATGTGCCGAAAGCGGACTTGGGTGAGCACTTTTGATTATAAGATGATTGGGATTGGTTATGAGCTTTTCCTTTGCCTTGGCATTATTTCCCCACAAAATGAACACCATAGGCTGCTGCCTCTGATTAAGCAGTTCGATTACTCTGTCTGTGAAAATCTCCCAGCCTTTACCCTTATGGGAGTTCGCCTGATTCTGCCTTACTGTCAGAACAGTATTGAGCAGCAGCACGCCGTTCTTCGCCCAGCTTTCAAGATTCCCATGACTCGGTGCTTTTATCCCAAGATCGCTTTCCAGTTCTTTATAAATGTTCACCAGTGAAGGTGGTATCTGTACTCCTTTCTGAACCGAAAAGCATAAACCATGCGCCTGACCGGGCTGATGGTACGGATCCTGACCCAGTATCACTGCCTTGACATCTTCGTAAGCTGTGAATTTCAATGCGTTGAAAATATGATACATATCAGGGTAAATAATCCTTGTCCCATATTCCGATTTAAGAAATTCTCTCAGCTTCAGATAATACTCTTTATCAAATTCTCCTTTGAGGACTTCGTCCCAGCTGTTTCCTATATTAACCATACTTCCATTATAATTTCAATCATAGAAAAAAACAACAAAAAAGACACATGCAGCATATGCCCACATGTGCCCTTTATATGATTCTGATTAATCCTCAACCTCGTCTTCAAGAGCATACTTAGCCGGAACACGTACAGTCCTGTCATAGCATGCGAAGCAACCGTCCACCAGCTCTGTATCCGGTTTTCTGGTTATCCAGCTTACTACAGGAACGATTATAAATCCTGCAAGCATTGCAAATGCACCACAGTTGATAGGTGACTGAAGCAGCAGAGGGAATGATTCTCTAAATAACAGATTCAGTATCATAAGACCTGCGCCCCAGATATAGCTGCACCAGCATGCTGCCTTAGTAACACCCTTCCAGTACAGGCTGTATAAGAACGGTGCCAGGAATGCACCTGCCAGAGCACCCCAGGATACCCCCATAAGCTGTGCGATAAACGTAACTGTACTCTTGTACTGAACGATAGCGATTATTACTGAAATCAGGATGAAAACTACAAGCAGTACACGGATAATCAGCACCTGCTGTTTCTGAGTCATATTTTTGATGAAATTGTCCTTCAGGAAGTCGATTGTAAGCGTCGAGCTTGATGCAATTACCAGTGATGACAGTGTAGACATTGACGCTGACAGCACCAACAGTACAACCAGACCGATGAGAATATCAGGCAGTGTTGAAAGCATAGTAGGAACAACTGCATCGAAACCATCTGCTTCAATATTTATCTGATCTGAGAACAGTCTGCCGAATCCGCCGAGGAAATAGCATCCGCCTGCTACAACCATTGCAAACAGTGTTGAAATGATAGTTCCTTTATGTATAGCCTTCTCACTTTCAATCGCATAGAACTTCTGAACCATCTGAGGCAGTCCCCATGTTCCAAGTGAAGTGAGTATTACGACACCAAGCAGGTTAAGCGGGTCAGGTCCGAAGAATGAATTGAATGCTCCCGGAGTTGCTGATACTGTCGGATCTTCAACCTCAGCAAGCCCGTTCAGTGCTTCGATAAATCCGCCCTTGCTTTGCAGCACTGCTGCTATAACCACTACAATACCTACCAGCATAATACATCCCTGGATGAAGTCATTGATTGCAGTTGCCATGTATCCTCCGGCAGTTACATAAATACCTGTCAGGATAGCCATAATTATGATACATACTGTGTAGTCGATATCAAATGCCATAGCAAAGAGTCTTGAAAGGCCATTGTACAGTGATGCAGTATAAGGAATCAGGAATACGAAAATGATTACCGATGCTGCGATTTTGAGTGATTTGCTTCCTAATCTCTTACCGAAGAAATCTGGCATTGTAGCTGAATCAAGATGCTGTGTCATGATTCTTGTACGTCTTCCCAGAATAACCCATGCAAGCAATGAACCGATAAGTGCGTTACCGATACCTACCCATGTAGCTGATATTCCGTATTTCCATCCGAACTGCCCTGCATATCCGATAAAAATAACTGCTGAAAAATAAGATGTACCATAAGCGAAGGCTGTAAGCCACGGACCCACAGATCTTCCTCCCAGTACGAATCCGTTAACGTCAGTTGCATGCTTTCTGCAGTAGATTCCGATGCATATCATCAGCGCGAAAAAAGCACACAGTAGTAAGATTTTGATTAACATAGTTTTATTTTACCTCCCTTGCTTTATCTGAAGGGCATAAAAAAACTGCCCTCCGAACTATGTTGTTCAGAGGGCAGATATTACCGCGTTACCACCTCTGTTCACCACAGCCTCACGACTGCAGCCTCACTGAGTTCTTACCAAACTCGCTCACTATAACGGGTGAACCCGTTCCAACCTAATTAGGAAATCTGTATGTACCACCTCTCCTGTTCAGCGGACTGCTCTCAGAATGTATTCGGTCTGACGGTGTCCTGCGCCTCTCACCAAACGGCTGCTCTCTGTAGGTCCTTGCCCGGCTTACTCCTTTCCGGTCATCGCATTTGTCCGTATTATCTCACTTCAGCAAGCTAAAGTCAAGATATTTTTGTTAAAACATACAACTTTTTTTATAATTATGTATTTTTCTTTACAAATCTATCCTTGCAGTTAACCACAATTCAGCATATACTAACAGCATGAATACTGTTTATTTATCAGCAAACGCAGGAAAACCTCTTACAGATTTTCTGCGAAACAGCGGCTTCAGTCTGCAGCTGCTGACAGGTGCCGATACTCCGGTATACACCGAAGTGTCAACCCACGCAGACATCCATATGTGCCAGCTGGGGCTCTGGGAGGAGCCTCGCCTTTTCATTGGAAATTCGAGCAAGCTCAGCAGAAATTACCCGGGAAATATCATTTATAACGCTGTCTGCACTGACAGATACTTTATCCACAATATCAGATACACAGATTCTGCGCTGCTGTCAGAAGCATCAGAATTCTCACGTACTATAATCGATGTAAATCAAGGTTATTCGCGCTGCAGCTGCCTGCCTGTAACAGACGATTCCTTTGTCACATCCGATGCCGGTATGCAAAAAGCACTTGAAACAGGCGGTGCACACGTTCTCTTTATACAAAAAAGACATATTCTCCTGCAGGGCTTTGATTACGGCTTTATCGGAGGCTGCGCCGGTCATCTTCTTATTAATAGGAAACCTACAATTGTCTTTAACGGCAATCTGTCTGCGCATCCAGATTACAAAAAAATCGCAGCCTTCATTAAAGACCGCGATATAGATATTTTATTTTTTGACAGCTATCCACTGGAGGATATCGGAAGCATACTTACAGGTAAACCTGTCACTGCTCATCTTCCTGAAGATTACCTTCATCAGAATAAGACGAAGGAGGCTGAACCATATAAATAAACTGTTCAAGGCTCTGACCCATTGACATTCTCACCCTAGGGAGAAGCATAGGATCATCTCCGGGATACGCCTTACCTGCCTGGGTCGTCATGGCACACAGAAATCCTGCCTCCTCAACTTCAGCTCTGCTCATATCATTGTAATCACCATACGGATATGCGAATGCATCCCTGCTGCCACATATTTCAATGGACTTCTGCAGATCTGCCAAGGCTTCATCATGAGACAGTGCAGTGAAAATCCCGCCATGACCAATGTGCCCTCCTCCCCTGTGCATGTTGTCCGAATGGGACTGATATGTTACATACTCACTTTCATATTCAGTGATTTTGTTTTCTCCGTCCGAAGATGTTATCATGAAGCAGGTTGCAGGCACCTTGCATTTTTCAAGCACCGGAATTCCGTACTCCAGAAAGCTTTTTGCCCCATCATCAAAGCACAGCACGATGCTCTTAGAAGGAAGCAGCCTCTTGCCGTCTACGTACTCACGTACCTCTTTCCACGTTGGATAATAATATCCCTCCTCGTTGAGCCAGTTCAGCTCTTCCTCCAGATCCTGCTGAGATATGTAATTGCCGAACCTGTCATAAAGATCATCCGGCGGATCATTTTCATCATATACATAATGATACATGCATATCGGAAGCCCTGCAGCATCGTATTCTGTATTTGGTTCCACATTCACCTTTCTGACAAGCTGCGTCGTATTTCCTTCACTGTCGGTCACCGTATATCTGATAATACTTTCACCAGCTTTATCAGGAGATGCTCCTGTAACCTTGACCTTATCTGTAAGGTCGCTTCCGTCGTCATCTGATGCCGAATATCCCGGCTCCTCAAACTCTTCACCGAGCATCATTTCAATATCCGTAGCTCCATCCAGTACAAGCTCAGGATCCATTTCCTCACTGACATTTACTGTACGCTCAACAGTAAGCGTGCCTATTTTATACTCCAGCGTATAGGTTCCCGGGACAGATGTATCGACCTCGCCATAGACCTTAACCCTGTCAGAAGCATCTCTGCCTCCAACACGTGCCTTTGTGCCTTCATCCTCATACAACGCATTCAGTCCCACCGTTACGTTTTTTTCACCTGCAAGGGCCAGTGACAGGTCCATCGTATAATATACTGCTCCAAATAATGCTATTCCTGCAACGATAACAGCCAGTGCCACTATCGGTAATCTGTATTTTTTCATGACTTTCACCCTTCTTTTTCACAATCGATTATACCACAGCCTTCTTTTGTGGTAAAATACCTATTATGAAAACACATGCAATAATACCCGTCTTCATACCTCACAAGGGCTGCCCGAACGATTGCGTATTCTGCAATCAGAAAGCCATCACTGCCAGAAGTGACGATGTGACACCTGAAGATGTAAAAAGAACAATCGAAACATATCTGCCTACACTTAGAAACCGCGGACTTAAAACCATAGAAATCGCTTTTTTTGGAGGAAGCTTCACAGGAATTCCTATGGATGAGCAGTCTGCTTTTCTTGAGGTTGCAGCCGAATACAAAAGAGCCGGTCTTATTGACAAGATACATATGTCCACCAGACCGGACTATATTGATGAAAGCATACTCGACAACCTCCTTAAATACGATGCTGATATCATCGAGCTGGGGGTACAGTCATTCGACCCTGAGGTGCTTGCCGCTTCGAACCGCGGCCATACTGTGGAGGATGTCTACAGAGCCTGCAGACTCATCAAGGAGTACGGCTTTGAGCTGGGGATACAGCTGATGATAGGACTTCCCGGGGATTCCATGCAGAAGTGCATTTTCTCTGCCCGAGAAGCCGTCAGACTGGCGCCTTCCATTGCCAGGCTTTACCCGACCATCGTGCTTAATGATACAGAGCTGTATAATATGTATAAAAACGGCAGCTATGAACCTCTGACTACAGACAGAGCAGTTGAAATAACCAAGGAAATGTACAAGATTCTCGATGATGCCGGAATAAACATAATAAGAGTGGGGCTCAAAAGCACCGACCTGATAACAGAAGGCGGAGAAATCCAGGGACATACCTATCACCCTGCTTTCAGACAGCTTGTGGAAGGACAGATAGCAAGAGAGCAGCTCGAAGAGCAGCTTGTAATACAGCTTCAGAAAGACCCCGATTGCTGCTCATTCACCTTCGCATCCAGCGGAAATTCATTTTCCAACATGATTGGCAATGCAAAGAGAAACAGACTTTATTTTGAAAAAAAATACCCACAGCTCAAAATACGTTACAAGACTGATTCAACACTTGAAGACGGCTACTATACTGTGGTAAAATATTAAATTATTATAATTATCAGGAGGACAATATGCGAGCAGTTATTACGGTTATAGGAAAAGATACAGTAGGTATTCTGGCGAAGGTAAGCACAGCGTGTGCAGAGGCTAATGCCAACGTGGCAGAGGTTACTCAGTCTGTGCTGGACGAATATTTCGCCATGATAATGCTTGTAAACATAGATAAACTCACATGCTCACTGGAGGAACTCAAAAACAGCATTAGTGACACAGTTCCAGCCATGACAGTTCATGTGATGCATGAAGATATTTTTAATTCAATGCACAGAATCTAATCAGGGAGGTTTCGGACTATGCTAAATATGAAAGACATCATGGAAACCATCACCATGATTCAGGAAGAACATCTTGATATCAGAACCATTACGATGGGCATCTCCCTGCTGGACTGCTGTGACAGCGATATCGACAAATCATGCGAGAAGGTATACAGCAAAATATACAGACTCGCCAAGGATCTGGTAAAAACCGGTGAAACTATAGAAAAAAAGTACGGTATACCTATCGTAAACAAGAGAATATCAGTGACACCTATTGCCATGCTGACCGCAGCATCGGGCGGAGATCCTGTAAAGTATGCAAAGACACTTGATAAGGCAGCCAAGGATGTTGGAGTGAATTTTATCGGCGGATATTCCGCCCTCGTTCACAAAGGCTTTTCTGCCGGTGACAGAGAGCTTATCGAATCCATTCCCAGAGCTCTGGCCGAAACAGACTTTGTCTGCTCATCTGTAAATGTAGGTTCGACAAAAGCCGGAATCAATATGGATGCGGTTAAAATGATGGGAGAGGTTGTAAACAGAACTGCCGAGCTGACCAAGGACAGACAGTGCATCGGTGCTGCCAAGCTGGTGGTATTCTGCAATGCACCTGAGGACAATCCATTTATGGCCGGTGCATTTCATGGTGTTGGAGAGCCTGACTGTGTAATCAATGTAGGAGTTTCCGGTCCCGGAGTTGTGAGAGCTGCTCTGGCTAAAATGCCAAAGGATGCGTCTCTTGCAGAGATTGCAGATAAAATCAAGAAAACTGCTTTTAAAATCACCAGAATGGGTCAGCTTGTTGGAAGCGAGGCTTCCCAGATGCTGGGCGTACCGTTCGGAATAATTGACCTTTCACTGGCCCCTACACCTGCAGTCGGTGATTCAGTAGCACACATACTCGAGGAAATCGGTCTCGAGCAATGTGGTACTCATGGCACAACAGCTGCACTGGCTATGCTCAATGATGCTGTAAAGAAGGGCGGCGTCATGGCATCCTCCAATGTAGGCGGCCTGTCAGGCGCGTTTATTCCTGTCTCAGAGGATGCCGGCATGATTGATGCCGCTGTCGCAGGAACTCTTACCATCGAAAAGCTGGAGGCAATGACTGCGGTATGCTCCGTAGGTCTCGATATGATTGTCCTGCCTGGCGATACACCTTCCACAACTATATCAGCCATCATCGCCGATGAGGCTGCCATAGGCATGGTAAATTCCAAGACTACAGCAGTGAGAGTCATCCCTGCCATAGGCTACAAGGAAGGAGAAATGCTGGATTTCGGAGGCCTTCTCGGCAGCGGACCTATAATGAAAATAAACGACAAATCATCAGATATCATGATTAACAGAGGCGGCAGAATCCCTGCTCCTATGCAGAGTCTGAAAAACTAAGAATCAGCTGATAATTAACCGTTACTATATCACTATACATCAAAAACCATCAGGGGCTGTCGCGTTGGCGACAGCCCTATTTTAAAACATTAAATTAATTGTTCTTCACGTTTACCTACCAGCAGTTATCGCAGTCACAGTCACAATCTCTGCATCTGTTCCAGCATCTGTTGGAAGTCCACGAGGTTCCACATCCGCATCCGCAGCGGTTGTTCGACCATGTTGATCTCCCGCAGCCGCAACCACATCCGCAGCCTGATCTGTTATTTCCGGAAAAAACTGCAAAAGTATCGTTGCAGCCGCAGTCATCGCTGAAGCGTATATTTAAACCGGATCTTCTGTTATGGCAATTACAATTCGACATATCTTATATCTCCTTTCTTTTGTATCATTCATATCTTTTGTATACTTCATTCTATGAAAGGAGTTCTTCGTTTGTTACATTAATGCAGGTTTATTTATCGGAATTATCAGCAGCCGGTGTAAGCTCTGTAAGAGACTTGAAGGTATAGCCCATATTTTCCCATTTTGTCAGGAGTTCATCCAGTATCTCCCCATTTGTCTTTGATGTACTGTGAAGCAGTACTATTGCGCCCGGGTGCACACGTGGTATCAGCTTTTCGAAGGCTTCCTGTCGTGTTGGCTGATCGGATTCATACCAGTCAACATATGCCAGACTCCAGAAAACAGTCTTGTAACCCAGTTCTTTAGCCATTTCGAGATTTGCCTCGCTGTATTTTCCCTGAGGCGGCCTGTAGTATTTGAGCATATCCTTGCCCGTAACCTTCTTGTATTCCTGCTCCAGCTTGTCAAGCTCTTTGCGAAAAGCTTCCATATTTGATATCTCTGACATGTCCGGATGGCTGAAGGTATGATTGCCAACCAGATGGCCTTCAGCTACCATTCGTTTTACGAGCTCAGGACTTGTTTTGATATAATTGCCCACCAGAAAAAATGCCGCCTTTGCGTCATGCTTTTTGAGCACATCAAGTATACCCGCTGTATATCCGTTCTCATAGCCTGCATCAAATGTCAGATACAGTACCTTCTGTTCTGTGTCTCCCATATAATAGCCGTCATATTGTGCCAGGAAATCGGATGTGACATTTGTCACAGGAGCCTTCCCCTCCTGCTGAAAGCTCAGTCCCCAGTTCCCGTCAGCGGAAGTATCGACGGCCGGTTCTTCTGCAAGCTTCACTGCCGTGAAAATCACACACACTGCGGCGGCTGCCGCCACTGCCGCCACAACTGCCATCAAAAGTCCTTTTTTTCTTATCATAATAATCATAAAAAATCACCACCCCAGATAATTTATTCGGGGCGGTGATTATTTATTACATCTGTTACCTTGTAATCTTGATCCTCTACGGTTTTTATGAGCACCTCATCAGGCACTTCATCAGTCATGCTTACTACTGCCGTACCTGCTTCATGACTTACCTCCGCACCTTCAACGCCTGGGATTGCTTCCAGACATTTTTTAACTCTGGCTTCACAGTGCATACACATCATTCCTTCAATATTCATGGTTTTCTTCATTTGTTTTTCCTCCGTTCTGATTTTTCTTTTGCTGTCATGTGCCGGATTTCTGATATCCAGCAGGTTCAGTCTAAGCGCATTGGTTACTACACAGAAGCTTGACAGACTCATAGCCGCTGCTGCAAACATAGGATTGAGCTGCCACCCCAGAAGATGAATCCACACTCCTGCCGCCAGCGGAATTCCTATCACATTGTATATGAATGCCCAGAAAAGGTTCTGGTGGATGTTTCTCAGGGCTGCACGGCTCAATCTGACGGCCGCCGGTACATCCTCCATGCTGCTGTTCATAAGCACCACATCAGCTGCTTCTATGGCTACATCTGTTCCCGCTCCAATGGCAATGCCGATATCTGCTCTTGTCAGAGCCGGTGCATCATTTATCCCGTCGCCTACCATAACAACCTTTCCTTTACGGCAGAGCCTGCGGATAACCTGCTCCTTTCCATCGGGAAGAACCTCCGCTATGACTCTATCGATTCCAGCTAGTCTGCCTACAGCTTCTGCAGTCTTGTGGTTATCTCCCGTGAGCATGATAACTTCGATCCCCATATTCTTCAACTGCTTTACCGCCTCGGCACTGTCGCTCTTGACCATGTCAGCAACAGCAATCATGCCTGAAAACTGCCTGTCCTTTCCAAAGAGCATGGCAGTTTTCCCTTCCTCCGACAGCTTCTCTGCCTGCTCCTTGACTGTATCAGGCACATCAAACTGAGAGTCTGCAAACTTAATGCTGCCACCTGTCAGTACAGCATCTCCCTGCTTTGCTGATATCCCATTTCCCGGGAGCGATATGAATTCGCTTACCTCCTCAGCCTGTATGCTGTTTTTCTCTGCCGCTGCTGCCACAGCTTTAGCCAGAGGGTGTTCACTTTTCACCTCAAGAGAATACGCCAGCTTAAGAAGCTCTTCCTTCGTATAACCATCTGCCGGTATAACATCCGTTACTTCTGGCTCTCCTCTGGTTACAGTTCCGGTTTTATCAAGAACAACAACTGCAGCTTTGCCTGTCTCTTCCAAGGCTGCTGCGGTCTTAAACAGTATGCCGTTACCTGCACCCTTACCATTTGCCACCATTATAGCCACCGGCGTCGCCAGACCCAGCGCACAAGGGCAGCTGATTACAAGAACAGATATACTTCTTGCCAGTGAAAATCCGACAGTTTCCCCAGCTATCATCCATGCAATGAAGGTTACCAGCGCTATAGCGATAACAACCGGGACGAATACTGCTGATACCTTATCGGCTGCTCTGGCGGCTGGTGCTTTGGTTGCAGCAGCATCTTCAACCATCCTGATTATCTGTGCCAGTGTGGTATCTTCGCCTACTCTCGTAGCTTCGCATCTGAGAAACCCTGACTGATTAACGGTTGCTGCCGACACTTTATCACCGGGACCTTTATCCACAGGTATGCTTTCTCCTGTCAGAGCTGCTTCGTTTACAGCACTTATCCCTTCTTCTATAACCCCATCTACAGGAATGCTCTCTCCGGGCTTCACAATAAAAATGTCACCTTTTCTCACATCCTCTACCGGCACTTCAACCTCTGTCTCTTCTCTGATTATCACAGCTTTCTGCGGAGCAAGCTCCATCAGACTCCTCAAAGCATCAGTAGTCCTGCCCTTGGATCTTGCTTCAAGCATCTTGCCTACAGTGATTAATGTCAGTATCATACCTGCTGATTCAAAATACATCTCGTGCATGTATTCCATCACGCCCATGTCATCACCTGCCGTCTGAGCTGCAGTCATGGCAAAAAGTGCATATGTGCTGTACACGAAGGCTGCTCCTGCTCCCAGCGCCACAAGCGTATCCATGTTAGGGGCTCTGTGTATCAATCCTCTGAATCCGTTTACGAAAAATTTCTGATTTATCACCATTATAATCCCTGTCAGCAGAAGCTGCAGAAGTCCCATCGCCACATGATTGCCCTCTAATGTTCCCGGCAAAGGCCAGCTCCACATGGTTACTCCCATGGAAAAGTACATGAGCATCAAAAGAAAAACGATGGAAGCAATCAGTCTGCGATTCATCAGAGGGGTTTCCTTATCTTCCAGCATCGAAGTGTCCGGTGCTACAGCAACTTCGCCAGCTTCTGACCCGGCGGCACCTCTTTCTGAAGCACTGTATCCTGCTATCTCCACAGCTGCAATTATCTCCTGAGCAGATACATTCCCTTCTACCCTCATGGAATTAGTCAAAAGGCTGACAGTGCAGCTTTCCACACCGGGCACCTGCGAGACTGCCTTCTCAACCCTGCTGCTGCAGGCAGCGCAGCTCATTCCTTTTATCTGGAACTGTTTCATTTCTCTCTCCTATTTCATAAGCTTCTGAAGTGCTGGTTAGTTGCGACTTCCTCATTTATATATATAATACCCCTCCGGGGTATATGTCAAGTGAGTTTCTGACAAATGTTATTTATTTGTTTACAAAACATGATTAAGTGATATAATATCCATTGGATTCATTTAGGAGGCATAGTCACATGAAAGATAAATTTTTTGAAGCAAAAACGCTTATTGGTATTTTTACCTGTTTTATAATTGCTATTCCTGCATGGCTGCTTGGCAAGCAGTTTCCTATCATCGGCGGACCGGTTTTCGGTATCCTGTTCGGTATGATACTGGCTTTTGTCAAAAGACCTGCTGTATTAGACAAGGGTATTAAATTCACTTCAAAATACATCCTGCAGTACTCGATTATCCTGCTGGGTTTTGAGATGAATCTGTTCAACGTAATCAAAGTCGGCGGTCAGTCTCTTATGGTTATGGTGTTCACTCTGACATCATCATTCGTAACTGCATATTTTGTCGGCAAGGCAATGAAAATCGACGGCAATACTACAACTCTTATCGGAGTCGGCACGTCCATCTGCGGAGGCTCTGCCATCGCTGCTACAGCTCCTGTTATCAGAGCTAAGGATGAAGATGTGGCACAGGCAATTTCAACTATTTTCCTGTTCAACATCATTGCGGTATTCATCTTCCCGCCTCTTGGTCATCTGATAGGACTGTCCGATACCGGCTTCGGTATGTGGGCAGGTACTGCCATCAATGATACTTCATCAGTAGTTGCAGCTGGAGCTTCCTGGAGCAGCGCGGCTGGCAATAATACAGCACTGGCTTTCGCTACTATTGTAAAGCTCACTCGTACTCTGATGATCGTTCCGATTACTCTGGTACTGGCAATATATACTTCGCGTAAAATAGCACGTGCTCAGGCTTCTGGTGCTGAAGAGGGTAACAATTTCAGCTTCGCCAAGGTTTTCCCATGGTTCGTTCTAGGGTTTGTGCTGACTGCCATCCTCAATACCTTCCTGCCAATTCCTGCTGAAGTTTCTGAAACTCTGGTAATGATCGGCAAGTTCATGATAGTTATGGCGATGACAGCTATCGGCCTCAACACCAATCTAAAAAAGCTTCTGACCAATGGTCTGAAGCCTATCTGCCTGGGTCTGTGCTGCTGGTTTGTGGTAGCAGTAGTATCACTGGTTGTGCAGCATTTTATCGGGATGATTTAAGGTTAACTCAGCTGCGTTCGTTCAGGAATTTCGAACTGGATAACGAAGAGCTTATCGCTTCTGACAATTATGATGCGATAAGCTCTTTTTTATTTCTTTGATTTTCGACGTGTCAAGCTTTTGAAGCAGGTGACACGTCGAAAAATTCTTTAACAGCTGAAGCGAAGTGATTAGTTTTCGACGAGTCGGAGCATATTTGACTGCTGCGCGTCGAAAATTTTCATTAATAATTCAATATCTCTTGACCACTTCGCAGGATAACAATATAATCGAATGATATTTTCGACGTGAGACTGCTCTATAGAGTTAAACACGTCGAAACTGCATTCAGTTGATTTGCTCATCAAAAAAATTTTCGACGTGTCATTGCTATAAAATACGAAACACGTCGAAAACATAATTTAAGCTCATTAATATATTACCATTCTAACTCCAATGTGACAGGGCAGTGGTCGCTGCCATGAACATCTGTCAGAATCTGGGCATCCACCAGTCTGCCGTTCAGACTTTCCGAAACAAGAAAATAGTCGATACGCCATCCGGCATTATTCTTCCTGGCGTTGAATCTGTAGCTCCACCAAGAATATACGCCTTCAAGGTCAGGATAGAAATATCTGAAGGTATCTGTAAAGCCTGCATCCTGCAGCTCTCCCATCTTGGCTCTTTCCTCATCGGTAAAGCCGGCATTTTTCCTGTTGCTCTTCGGATTCTTCAGATCAATCTCGGTAAATGCAACATTGAAATCGCCGCAGGTCACAACCGGTTTTTTCTCCTCCAGCGCCTTCAGATAAGCACGAAAATCGTCCTCCCACCTCATACGATATTCCAGCCGCTTAAGTTCGTTTTGCGAATTGGGCACGTACACATTTACGAGATAAAAATTCTCATACTCCGCTGTTATCACACGTCCCTCGTGGTCATGCTCATCAATTCCAATACCATAGGCCACCGATATCGGCTCCTCCTTGGTGAAAACAGCCGTACCTGAATAGCCCTTTTTCTCTGCTGAGCACCAGTACTGATGGTAGCCATCAAGCGGCACCTCAGCCTGACCCTCCTGCATCTTAGTCTCCTGTATGCATACCACGTCAGCGTCCTGTTCCTTTACAAATTCCAGAAAGCCTTTGCCCATGGCGGCACGCAGCCCGTTAACATTCCATGAAATAAGTCTCATATTATCACCTCGCATTTGCGGCCTGAATTTCCGCTGCACATCTCACGGCATTACCGCCCCGAACTTCTCTGGCAGCCGACCGCTCCAACACTTAATTGAGGAACGCTTCTATAATTACGCTCTCTGCTTCCTCTTCCTTCATTCCCATAGTTCTCAGCTTTATCAGCTGCTCGTCGTTTATTCTGCCGATGGCGGCCTCGTGGATAATAGCTGCATCCAGATGTCTGGCATCGATTTCAGGGATTGATCTGACATGAGCGCTGTCCATGATGATGGAATCGCACTGTATGTGAGCGTTACACTTGGCATTTCCCACTGCAGCCGGATGGAAAATCTGACTTGAGTTTTCCTTTGCTACCGACCTTGAAATTATCTGCGCCGAGCTGCCTTCTCCGTTGAGACGAACCTCCATGTTGGATTCAGCCAGCTGGTCGCCGTGAGTCATCAGCTTCTCGATAACAAAAAGCTTACTGCCTGCGCCGATTTCCACCTCTGTTTCTCGCTTTGTCGAGTCAACGCCTTTTATCTGAGTCGTATCCATGGTGAACACGCAGTTTTCGTCCATCACGATCTTTGTCACCGGGTTCAGAATTCTGGCACCGTCGCCTTCGCCGGCACCGTAGTGGTTTTCCTTGTAGGTCACGTTGGCGCCCTTTGCTATGAAAAATGAATGTACACCGTCATGCTGACTTGCCACGTGTCCGCTGTTATGTATGCCGCAGCCGGCAATGATGGTCACATTGGCACCTTCTGCTATGTAAAAGTCATTGTACACTTTATCCGTAAAGCCCGTGGCATCTACCACCACTGGGATGTGCACTTCCTCGCCGTCCGTGTCGCCGTCGATGTAAATGTTTATGCCCGGCTTGTCCTCTTTTTTCACGATCTTGACGTGCTCGCTGTCCCCGTGACAGAGGGACATGCCGTTGTGGCGCAGATTGAAAGCGCCCTCCTGTTTAAATCCTGCTTCGTCTATATATTTCAGTATCGCCTGTGTTACTTTATCTATTTCTGCCATGTCCATATTCCTCCTACATCTCTTCCAGCTTTTTCAGATACGCGCAGCAGGACGGTCCCTGCTTCATAAGCTCGGGAAGAATATCTCCACGTCTGCCGATGGCCGCAACCTTGCCGTCTTCGATAACCATCACTCTGTCGGCCATTTCCATGATTCTCTCCTGGTGGGAGATGATTATTATGCTCTGGTTTTCGTCTTTTTTGATTTCCTCGAACTGCTGGATCAGCATGCTGAAGCTCCACAGGTCGATACCTGCCTCCGGCTCGTCGAATATGCAGAGCTTGTGAGGCTTCGCCAGAACTGTCGCAATTTCTATTCTTTTCATTTCACCGCCGGAAAGCGTGTTGTCCACTTCACGTTTTACATATTCCTGCGCGCAAAGTCCCACGCGGCTGAGCAGATCGCAGCATTCTGCCTCGGTCTTTTTCTCGCCTGCAGCCAGTGAAATGAGCTTGTCTACGGTCATTCCCTTGAATCTCGGCGGCTGCTGGAAAGCGTACCCGATGCCTGCCTTAGCTCTTTCATCTATGTCATAGGCTGAGATGTCCTCGCCGTCCAGCATCACTCTGCCTGAGTCCGCTTTCTCTATGCCCATCAGCACCTTGGCAAGTGTCGACTTGCCTCCTCCATTAGGCCCTGTGATGACCAGCATCTCACCTTTTGCCACTTCAAAACTTATGTCCGATAAAATATTATGTAGGGCGTCCTTTTCCTGAACCGAAAAGGACAGATTTTCCACTTTAAGCATTGATATTTCCTTCCTTAACATAAAATTGCACACGAAATAATTATACTATCCCGTGTGCTAAATTTCAATGGTTAGTGCTGACCTATATTATACAGAGCCCTGCCCCCATTCTCTTGTAAGTGCCGCCTTCACGCCTGTATGAGCAGAAAATCTCCGGCTCGCAGCATGTGCAGTGGCTGCTGGTTTCAATGTTGACTGCCGGAACGCCCAGCTCCTCCAGCTGCCTACGGTTTATACCCTTCAGATCTATATAGTATTTGTCACCCTTTTTCTCGGCAAACTCGTCGATAAAATCCCAGTCCTCGCGAAACTGTTCGTATACCTCCGGCCCCACTTCAAAGCAGCATTTGCTGATTCCCGGCCCGATGGTCACATAAATATCCTCCGGCATGCATCTGAATTCTGAATTCATCAACGCCACAGCCTTCGCCGCTATCCCTGCGTCCGTCCCTCTCCAGCCTGCATGCACCAGCCCGATCACGTTCTTGAAAGGGTCAAAAAAGTACACCGGCAGACAATCGGCATGCACCGTCGTCAGCAGCACACCCCTCAGGTTTGTTATCATCCCGTCGGTTTCTTCCAGCTCCAGCGGCCTGTACGGTCTCTGCTCAATCACCTCAATATGATCCTTGTGAACCTGCTTCGGCCACACCGGAATCGCCTCCTCAAGCCAGTTTTCCTCGAAAACGTCCTCACGATTGTACGGATACCCGTCGGCAGCGCCCTCCTTCGTCGCAAAAAAACCCGTTATCTCCTCAAACTGGGGGAATATCTCAATAAATTTGTCACTCATTTAATCCTGCCTCCTTTTGCAAGCCTCTCAAAAAGCGCCTCGCAGCCTTCCAGCACGTCATCCCAGGTCTCGTCAAAGTTCCCCGTGTACCACGGATCTGCGATGCTCCTGTCCTGACCTGCAAAATCCAGCAGCTTGTACACCTTGCCTTCATCGTCGCCGCCTGTTATCCTCAGAATGTTGCGTATGTTGGCATCGTCCATGCCGATTATGTAGTCGAATCTGTCGTAGTCGGCCTTGGTCATCTGGCGCGCCTTTCGTTTCGTAAAAGGAACACCTTGCTCCGTCAGCTTTCGCTTCGTGCCGGGGTGCGTATCTTCCCCTATCTGCTCTCGGCTCGTCGCCGCCGATTCTATGTAAAAGTCACGCTCACGGCCTGCCTTGGCTGCAATGTGTTTCATCACAAACTCAGCCATTGTAGAGCGGCAGATGTTGCCTAAACAGATGAATAGTATTTTTGTCATTGCATCATATCCTCTCATAAGCTAATATTTCAACCTTACCATTTTTTCCTAACGTTTAAGAATGGCTTTGTTATTATAACATATCTATTAAATATAATAAAATCTTGGGAATACTTTATTATTTGACAACCCTATATCAGGATTCTCTGTATATTTTTTTGCTGTTGTGTAATGGCTCTTACCTCTGAATCTTTAAGAGAAAATTTTCCATTGCCATTTTTATTGTTTTGGGATATATTATCATCAGAAGTACCGTTGTAGGCATCCCGGCTCTCTCCGGAGAGCATGGCTGGGTGGCTCTTATTGAGCGTAACCCTGACCGCAGCGGTATCTTTTTTTATTTCTTGAATATCATATAAATATAGTTTGCCTCCAGCGTCATGGCTGATAACAAGTTCTGCATCATAAATCTCATATTCTCCTTCTATGCTTTTCCTTATGCACTGCAGTTTCCCAACGTTCATTATGCTTTCAAGTGGTTTTCACTTGTCTACTTGATGGGTAGCAGTTCATTTCCACACGATCCCTATTACAAATTTCATGTAATTATATCCAGCTTTTTGTTTCTTTACTCCATGTCTGCTCAAAGGGATTATCGTTATGAATTGAATCCACGATGGGTAAAAATTATTTGTCATACCAGCACTTCCAGATACATTTTCATTACATCCCCACATTTTAGCATCTCCGCATATCTGATTAGCCTATTCAGATTACAATCACTCCGATGCAGATAAGTTGTAAGAACTTCTTTAGTTTCTTCAATTCCGATTTTTTCCCTGTAGAAAACGATATCAACAACAGTTTTTTCAATATCATATATACGAAATCTGTTATTTCCATCCTCTACGGTCACGATACCAACATCAAAACGGTCATCTGTAAAATAGCATACATTCAGTTCCGGCCAATCCGGTAGAGTTGATACCTTTGCTTTTCTCGGAATTGCTACATCAATGGCATCCGGACGATAAGTAGACAGATTATAATACACGGCTGCACTTAGCAGACAAACCACTCCGTTTGGTACAAATGCATAGGCATAGTAGAAATCTGATCCTTCACCATCAAAATTTGTATTTTCATAATATTTCTTATTCAGTTTTATCAAGTTGCCCTGATCAACCATCTGATTGATTTTATAATATGAAAAACCTTTCTCTTTCAGCTCTTGAACCGAGAAAATCATTTGGTCATTGGAAATCTGTGCCGTCTTTGTCATCTTTCTCACCTCAATCCCAGTATATCCAAATTCGTGATAAACATTTAAATAATTTGCGGCATATTGTTATTTTGCCGAATTTCATTTAAATTATAGTAATCATTTCACGATTTGTCAATGAATTTTCAGTTTTACACTAATACGCAAAAAAGAACTCCCAAGGTCTCCCTTGAGCGTCTACCACCGTTCATCCAATCCCAGATGTGTGTAAGTATTCATCGTTACTCCAATATCCGAATGCCCCATAAGGTATTGAAGTGTCTTCGGGCTAATTCCTGATTCAGCCATGTTAGTACAATAAGTATGCATGCACACATGATGAATAATCTCTACCAAAGCTTTCGGGCGATTGGCAAGAGCAGTTCTCAAGTTATACGTTTCTCTGTGTCACGTTCAGCGTGTTGATGATATCGGTAAGCCAGTGTAGCTCTCCTGAAAATTTCTGACGCAACCTTTCCGCATCATCATAGTCTTTCCCATGTTCAAAGAGGTAGTGCCAAGGCGGATTTTCTGCTCTTACACAGAAACGGCTGCCGAACTGTTCGTTGTCTATTTTAACATTACTTTTCATAGATTCGCGGTCTCTTTTTGTCCACTCGGAAATATATACATCGCAGGCAGGCTTCTTGCCGAAACTGCAAATAAGCCATGGGCCCCTAAATAAGACATTTTCTTGGTGCCCTCTGTAAGCCACATCATCGACTTCTTCATACACCTCGTAAAGTATAATATTGCTCATTTCAATGTTCACCCCATTGTAGACGGTCTTGATATGATACTTGCCGTCCAAGCACTCATAGCGGAACGGAACCACCACACTGCCCGGATTTAATGCGCCCACCGGGTTGTATTCCAAATCGTCGCCTAGCACATCTCTGATTACACCGTTGATGACACTCTCTCCAAGGAGATTTTTGATTTCATCCCTTTTCCTGATTGCCTGACCTGCCGGTATCCCGAACACCAACGCAATTATCAGAAAACCCAGAGCAATTAATAAAATTTTCGTGATGACCAGTGAAAGGATTATCGCCGCAAGGTCACCGTAGGTCAGTATCCTGTAAATCGTCACCTTAATGCGCATAGACTTGAGCCTGGCTTCTATCTGCTCCGTTGTCATCATATTCTTCTCTTTCATATCTATCGTTTCCTTTCTCAAGTTTACCTCTGAATCGCAGTAGTATCATTCGCCCCTCGGAGTATCATCGGCATTACCTCCAAAAAGGTTGAATTTTTTGTGAGAACCGTTCGGCAAGCTGCTTTCTCTTGATTCGGATATCTCCCTCAATATAAAACTTGGAATACCAGAATGCTGATTTTTTAATATTCCAAGGGCATCCCGTGTGGGATGCGACCTTACTATCCTTAAAATATTAAGCCTGCTGTGAAAGTTCTCTACCTTCTGAATCTTTTAGCGAAAATTGTTTCTTGTCATTTTTATAGTCTTGGGATATACTATTGTTAACAACAGAACTGATGGCTGACCCCTTGCTGCTCTTTTGAGCAGGAACGCCAGCATCGGTAGGTTCTGTTTTTTCTTTAAATTCAAACTCAGAACCATCCGGCATAAGAATCCTGTGCACGTGATATCTGTTTTTACCTCCAACTTTAACTGCTGCAGCCATGTAACCAGTAGTTTCATTTATTGTAACCGGTGCAGCTATTGTAACTGTGTTAACTACTCTGCCTTTATGTTCTTTATCTCTAATCGCTATGCCTTTTTTAAACACATAAGGCAACGTTGATTTCAATCCACGCATCCCATGTGGGATGCGACCTTACTATCCTTGAAATATTCAGCCTGCTGCTGTGAAAGTGCTCTCACCTCTGAATCTTTTAGCAAAAATTGTTTCTTGTCATTTTTGCTGAGTTCGGGTATACTATTATTCAATTCAGAGCTGACAGCTGACCTCTGGTTACTGGAAACAGTAGACACGCCAGCACCGATAGGCTCTGTTTTTTATTAAATTCAAATTCAGGACCATCTGGCATCAATATCCTATGAACATGTTATCTATTCTTGCCTCCAACTTTTACGGCCACAACCATATAACCATCAATTCCTTTTATTTTACAGGTGCAGCTATTGTAACTGTGTTAACAGCTCTGCCTTTATGTTCTTTATCTCTAATCGCTATGCCTTTTTTAAACACATAAGGCAACGTTGATTTCAATCCACACATCCCATGTGGGATGCGACAACCGCCTGTATCTTTGGAAAGTTTGCCTGAAAATTTCAATCCACGCATCCCATGCGGGATGCGACCTGCCCTGAATACCTACCAGCCTGCCTTTTTTCAGATTTCAATCCACGCATCCCATGCGGGATGCGACATGATTTTGTACTTGAAATGCCCGATGAAGACTTTATTTCAATCCACGCATCCCATGCGGGATGCGACTTTGATTAATTTACTTGCTTTTGCATCAATCGTTATTTCAATCCACGCATCCCATGCGGGATGCGACAAATACATCAATCATAGCTTTAATTTCTTTATCAATTTCAATCCACGCATCCCATGCGGGATGCGACGGCTGCAATGTGCGATAAGTGGGTACAGAGCAATATTTCAATCCACGCATCCCATGCGGGATGCGACCCAGCATTAACAGGTCAATCCACGCTTGCCCTTTGATTTCAATCCACGCATCCCATGCGGGATGCGACGTGGTTTAAAAGTATCTGCCATGATGTGATTGTTATTTCAATCCACGCATCCCATGCGGGATGCGACATGGAAGTCAATATATTGTGCCCTTCGCCATACTGATTTCAATCCACGCATCCCATGCGGGATGCGACCGCGCATAAGCTTAGACGGCGAACCGATTTTAAAATTTCAATCCACGCATCCCATGCGGGATGCGACCTTTGAAAGGTTCCAGCAGTAAACGGCAATAGTATTTCAATCCACGCATCCCATGCGAGATGCGACTTAAAATTATCGGCTTCTTTGGATAGATTGTACATTTCAATCCACGCATCCCATGCGGGATGCGACGCAAAACTTGCTGGCATCCATACAGGTATCACAAATTTCAATCCACGCATCCCATGCGGGATGCGACGCCACAGCAGGAAATCATGGAGCAGCCACAGCAGATTTCAATCCACGCATCCCATGCGGGATGCGACGCAGAGGTTTGACAGTATGGATGCCTTTTTCAAAATTTCAATCCACGCATCCCATGCGGGATGCGACTTGTTGGTGATGCTCCGCTGTAGTTCTTTGACTCATTTCAATCCACGCATCCCATGCGGGATGCGACTCAGATACATACTAAATTACACTGACACTGCTGATATTTCAATCCACGCATCCCATGCGGGATGCGACAGCTGTAGCAGTATCTTCAATGCTGTATCCCAAAATTTCAATCCACGCATCCCATGCGGGATGCGACTGTGGACTTGTGGCGAATCAAGACAGGCAGAAAATTTCAATCCACGCATCCCATGCGGGATGCGACCGAGGGTGTTCTTGTAGAACTGAGGGACGATTGATTTCAATCCACGCATCCCATGCGGGATGCGACATTTGCAGGCTGCTTTTGAGTCGTTTATAAACGGTATTTCAATCCACGCATCCCATGCGGGATGCGACTATGCGGGCGTCTAAAGCCTCGAGCTCTTTCTCATTTCAATCCACGCATCCCATGCGGGATGCGACCTTATAGTGAAGCCCTTTTTAATATAATAGAACTAATTTCAATCCACGCATCCCATGCGGGATGCGACACTTGGTGTTTTATTGTGGGTTGGTCTGATTAAAGATTTCAATCCACGCATCCCATGCGGGATGCGACCCGCACCTCACTTCAAACTGTTCAATATGTTCAATATTTCAATCCACGCATCCCATGCGGGATGCGACACAGTGAGCTCTTACGATGAGACCGCAAGCATTATTTCAATCCACGCATCCCATGCGGGATGCGACAACTTCCTGTCTTTGGTAAGCCCGTACTTATTCTGATTTCAATCCACGCATCCCATGCGGGATGCGACAATAAAGTGTATTTTAATAAGGCAGACCATAACAATTTCAATCCACGCATCCCATGCGGGATGCGACTAAACAGACAGAAGTCTGGGACATGTACTACAAATTTCAATCCACGCATCCCATGCGGGATGCGACACTGCCATTATTTATTCTCCTTGTACGGTTCAGATTTCAATCCACGCATCCCATGCGGGATGCGACACGGCGCAGACGGCGCAGGGCATGTTGCGTTTGTGATTTCAATCCACGCATCCCATGCGGGATGCGACGTACTCTGCCTTTGCGCTCTCCCCGGTAGCAAGCGAATTTCAATCCACGCATCCCATGCGGGATGCGACTGTAGACCTCTACACGCTTAATTGCCATATCAAATTTCAATCCACGCATCCCATGCGGGATGCGACGTGCATGACCCTTTGCCAAAACCTGAACCAATCATTTCAATCCACGCATCCCATGCGGGATGCGACTCGGAAAACTCGCAAGCATCGGTAAGGACTGGATAATTTCAATCCACGCATCCCATGCGGGATGCGACGCATATCTTCTTTTTCCAAGAGTCCGTAGTTTGTCTATTTCAATCCACGCATCCCATGCGGGATGCGACAATCGGAGACCCGGTATCCTCTGTAGCCTCCGAACGTATTTCAATCCACGCATCCCATGCGGGATGCGACTTTAAACGTGGCTATATGCCACCATTAATAGACATTTCAATCCACGCATCCCATGCGGGATGCGACAAGATTGGATGCAGTTGTTGGAGAAATTAAAACATATTTCAATCCACGCATCCCATGCGGGATGCGACGTGTTGTTGTGGCCTAATTATATAGCTACGTTCCATTTCAATCCACGCATCCCATGCGGGATGCGACAAAAGCAATGCTGATGCTAGAGGAGCAAACCGAGATTTCAATCCACGCATCCCATGCGGGATGCGACCAAGCAATAAGATGATACCCCTCTACTCCGATATATTTCAATCCACGCATCCCATGCGGGATGCGACATGCACGTATCAAGACATACATACAAGATAGAGCAATTTCAATCCACGCATCCCATGCGGGATGCGACCCATCCTTGGTGTGCATGATGATTGTTTCTTTTTCCATTTCAATCCACGCATCCCATGCGGGATGCGACACAGACAGGTTCGGGACAGGATTTATCTCCTGAAATATTTCAATCCACGCATCCCATGCGGGATGCGACCAAGGGCCATGTTCTGACTTCCCCATCCATCAACATTTCAATCCACGCATCCCATGCGGGATGCGACCATCCATGCTATAACTTGTGGATCTGTCCAGTTCTCATTTCAATCCACGCATCCCATGCGGGATGCGACTACTTGCGCTTGGTTTTGTAATCATAGGTTTCGTAATTTCAATCCACGCATCCCATGCGGGATGCGACGTCGTGCATACAGGACGTCAAGTATATCCGTCGAATTTCAATCCACGCATCCCATGCGGGATGCGACGTTATAAAAAGATAACAGCAGCATTTACAAAAGCGATTTCAATCCACGCATCCCATGCGGGATGCGACTTCTGCCGCATTTACAAGTGTTGGTATTTGCTCATTTCAATCCACGCATCCCATGCGGGATGCGACCAAATTCCTTTGTCAAGCCGCAATTACAACATCTATTTCAATCCACGCATCCCATGCGGGATGCGACGCAATCATTTGCTGATAAATGT
>JAUNDC010000006.1:98908-102028 GCA_030526355.1 Bacillota bacterium
ATTTCAATCCACGCATCCCATGCGGGATGCGACGCAATCATTTGCTGATAAATGTGGTCTTTCTAAAGGATTTCAATCCACGCATCCCATGCGGGATGCGACTCTTCTTTCCAACTTCACGCTGATGCGGATTTGTATTTCAATCCACGCATCCCATGCGGGATGCGACGGAACGCACGCAGAACGTCCCAAAATCGCACACAATTTCAATCCACGCATCCCATGCGGGATGCGACAAGCCCTGTTAATATGCTTAACTCTTTTTCTGTATTATTTCAATCCACGCATCCCATGCGGGATGCGACTCATTGACCCGAATACAATCTTTGCCCCTGCTGATTTCAATCCACGCATCCCATGCGGGATGCGACTACTGGGAGTGTTACTGCAGGGAGTACATTGTCAATTTCAATCCACGCATCCCATGCGGGATGCGACCACACAACATCAAACTCAATCCATGCTCCCGCAGATTTCAATCCACGCATCCCATGCGGGATGCGACGGTCACGGTCATTACGGCGAGACGTGGGGCATCAAATTTCAATCCACGCATCCCATGCGGGATGCGACTGACCCTAACAAATTGTACAGTAGTCAGACATGGATTTCAATCCACGCATCCCATGCGGGATGCGACGCTGTGGGAGGATAGAGGGGAGCTGCCTGATGATGAATTTCAATCCACGCATCCCATGCGGGATGCGACGCGGCAACAGCCATAGCAAGCATACAAGCCCTTGATTTCAATCCACGCATCCCATGCGGGATGCGACCATATCCCTTGGCATCTAATTCCCATGGACTAAAATTTCAATCCACGCATCCCATGCGGGATGCGACTTCGCCGTTTATAAATCGCCTAAAAAGGATAGAATATTTCAATCCACGCATCCCATGCGGGATGCGACGCATTTCAGGTCTGACAATCTCAATGTCATTGTTATTTCAATCCACGCATCCCATGCGGGATGCGACAAAGGGCAAGAATTAACAAAAGAACTTCTAAAAATATTTCAATCCACGCATCCCATGCGGGATGCGACATATACTTCAGTTTTCCATCTGCCGCATTTGCTATTTCAATCCACGCATCCCATGCGGGATGCGACGATATTTCATTTGCGTTCTGTGTAATCTGCGTTTATTTCAATCCACGCATCCCATGCGGGATGCGACGTAATGGTAAAGTCAACCGAAGCGACGGACAATATTTCAATCCACGCATCCCATGCGGGATGCGACTTAAAAGCTGTGTCTTTAGCTTTGTTACTTCATCAATTTCAATCCACGCATCCCATGCGGGATGCGACAGCCTTACTGTTAGTTTTATTGTTAGCTTTACAGATTTCAATCCACGCATCCCATGCGGGATGCGACCATACGACCGTCACGCATTCCGCCTCTTGCATAAATTTCAATCCACGCATCCCATGCGGGATGCGACTGATAACAGAGATTGACACGTCAAACGCCGCATGATTTCAATCCACGCATCCCATGCGGGATGCGACAAATTATCTGCTACGAAGCAGCGACAACGAAAATATTTCAATCCACGCATCCCATGCGGGATGCGACGTATCCATAACAATCACCTTTCCGTTTATTATAGATTTCAATCCACGCATCCCATGCGGGATGCGACACATATGCAGTGATTGCATGGAACAGTACAAGGTGATTTCAATCCACGCATCCCATGCGGGATGCGACATGGGATTCGGGATGCACGTATAAAGGCAAGACAATTTCAATCCACGCATCCCATGCGGGATGCGACCAGCAACACGTTTTATCAATTCAAGCGAGGAACTATTTCAATCCACGCATCCCATGCGGGATGCGACTGTTCAAATAGTTCAGGGGATATGATGTCCTTTAATTTCAATCCACGCATCCCATGCGGGATGCGACGCCGCAAGCTGTGAGTATGTCTGCGCCATATCAATTTCAATCCACGCATCCCATGCGGGATGCGACAGGTTTCGGGTCGATAATATCCGCAAAACTAACAATTTCAATCCACGCATCCCATGCGGGATGCGACATGAGCTTCAAAGGGATATAGTCTGTCTTTTCAAATTTCAATCCACGCATCCCATGCGGGATGCGACCTCAAGAGCTTCCCTCCTCGCTTTATATACGTCAATTTCAATCCACGCATCCCATGCGGGATGCGACTCCTTACACCATCTTCAAACTCTTTCGGCTTGTAATTTCAATCCACGCATCCCATGCGGGATGCGACGCACCAGCTTCATATACTCCGCTTTATCCCATGTATTTCAATCCACGCATCCCATGCGGGATGCGACGATTTATCGGATTTGCCAGCGCTTGATTCTGGAATTTCAATCCACGCATCCCATGCGGGATGCGACGCTTTGTCGGTGTAATCATGCCAGAATCTTTAGCATTTCAATCCACGCATCCCATGCGGGATGCGACGACTCTCTTAACTTCTCAAAATCGCACATTTCGAATTTCAATCCACGCATCCCATGCGGGATGCGACATAATTTATCTTGAGCCTCATTAAGATGTACAGAATTTCAATCCACGCATCCCATGCGGGATGCGACTTGCCATAGCATCATCCGTTGCGGCATCTTCAAATTTCAATCCACGCATCCCATGCGGGATGCGACTGCCCTTACTGCGGCGCAGTTTTAGACGATTGTATTTCAATCCACGCATCCCATGCGGGATGCGACGGATAACATGAGACACATTACAAAGCTTGTCCGGATTTCAATCCACGCATCCCATGCGGGATGCGACCAAGAAAATCGAGGTTTCATTGAGGTATCGTGTCATTTCAATCCACGCATCCCATGCGGGATGCGACCGCATTCATCTTGTTTGCTGCAGAAGCCATTACAATTTCAATCCACGCATCCCATGCGGGATGCGACAGATGGTATACGATACAAAACTGATTTCTGCAAAATTTCAATCCACGCATCCCATGCGGGATGCGACGTATGATCGGTAGAATATACGGTACCTTTTCCATCATTTCAATCCACGCATCCCATGCGGGATGCGACTCACGGACAGCTTTCTTGATATCGGCTACCTTGAATTTCAATCCACGCATCCCATGCGGGATGCGAC
>JAUNDC010000006.1:102128-111370 GCA_030526355.1 Bacillota bacterium
ATTTCAATCCACGCATCCCATGCGGGATGCGACTGCGACATATAGTGGATGTCCGAAAATGGTTTCTAAATATACCCTCTTATAAACAGACTTTATCATATTGAATCCACTATATAGCCGCTTAAACTACATTTTCGAGTGCGAATTTCCATAGATTTTATGTTCACTGAACACTCGCACCAGAATCATTAACATATCAAAGAATCAATGTGTCCTCCACATCAAAACTTTCTTTGGCACCGATATGCTCAACTTTATTCTTATAATTATTACCTAAATAGTAAAATCGAAGGCTGTCATTTTCCTCGTCTATCAGCCTGATGAGTTTTTCCTTTACCTCACGTGCTTTGGCTGCGTCTAAGATACATTCAAAAACCGAATTCTGAACTCTCTGCCCATAATTGGTGCATTGCTTTGCGACTTTCCGCAATCTGGCTCTGCCGGCAGGAGTTTGTGTATTCACATCATAAGTAATAAGCACCAGCAAATAATCACCTACTTCCACATAAACGGCGGATATGCATCAATATCCCCTCTGAGAAACCTTGCAAGAAGCAACGCCTGTGTGTATGGAATTAGCCCCCACTCAATTTTTTCATCAAGGAAAGGATGCCTTATCACTTCCTGCTTCTTTTTCTGCCACGCGTCTATCACCTTTCTCCTTGCATCATCCGTCAGAATAACTGCACCGTTTTCCTTTTTTATAAAATCCTTCGGCAAAACCACTTGCCTGTTAATTAGCGAGACAACAAACCTATCCGCTAAAACAGGCCTTAACTCTTCCATTAGATCCAGCGCCAGTGATGCTCTACCGGGTCTGTCACGATGCAGAAAACCCACATACGGATCAAGTCCTGCGGCAGAAAGGGCAGCGGAAGTCATTTGTGACAGCAAAGTATAAATTAAGGAAAGGAGCGCATTCACATTATCCAGAGGAGGTCTCCGATTTCTTTCTCTAAAGAAAAAGCTGTCCTTATTTCGCAATATAAGTTCGTCAAATACCTCGAAATACCGGCTTGCAGCATTCCCTTCCATTCCTCTAATTCTGTCAAGGCTCTCGCATGATTCCAGTTGAGTCAGAATTCCCTGCAGATAAGCTGATGTTTTCTTAAGAACCTCCACATCAACCCTGTCCGGATGATCTCTTGTTGCCCTTTCCAGAACCCATCTGCTGTTATACACCTTTCCGATAATCATATTACGCCCAATTAAAGCACTTTCTTTCTCATTATCCGACAAGCGATACTGAGTCTTGCGTAAAGTCACATTTCCCCGCACCTCTCCCGTTACTTCAGCCAGGAATCTTCCGCTCGGGCTGTGGAAACTCAACGAAATTCCATGACCCGCGCAATAACCCATGAGAGCAGGGCTTGCACCAGAATAACCAAAAGTTACTATTCCCTCAAGATTATGCAAAGGCACCCTACCAGCTTCCTTTCCATCGGACAAAACAACAATATTCTCGCCATCAAGGGACAGATATCTGTCAGGAGATGTAACATACAGTGTGTTCAATAATTTTCGCATCAAATTTCTCCTTTAATCATATCTTTAATATACTCTTTTGCCGATCTGTTTCTGCAAAGCTTCGGTAGGCATATATCTTTCAATGAGCACGCATTACACGCTTTCGAAGTCTTTACCCTTGGTGTACGCCGCTGATTATACATCTCATGCATTTCTATACAACAGTTTCTCACCTTTTCACGAAGACTTTCTGTAAAAAGCACTTCAACTCTTCGCCTCTGTTCGCCATAGTAAAGATATCCCTTTTCTATTGTACAAACTAACATTTCCTCAAGACACATCGCCTGAGCTGTAAGCTGTAAAATATCCGCGTCATTTTCTTTGGGCTTGCCTTTTTTATATTCTACAGGGAAAACGTCATATCTGCCCTCAATCCCTCTGATTTCTATTCCATTGTTACCTTGTTGAAATTCCACCACGTCACAAACGCCGTTTATCCCCATGCTTCTTGAAAACACAGACATTCCGCGGGATATAACCGTACTGCCCCGTTTTTCTCGCAATAAGCCGTTATGTGCATTCTCATGCATTATATTCCCTTCCACTGTGCGCAGATTTTCAACCCACTGCTGCTCAATATGAATAAGAGCCCACTGGCGTTTACAAAACGTGAAATGCTGTATGCCTGAAAGCATAAGAAAATCTTCTTCCCGATATTCCATATTATCTTCCTTCATATATTTCAGCTTCAAGTCCCTCCAGTGGAGTTACTGTAACATCATAATCATCTATAGACTTAGGATTATCGTTTTTTGCTTCCACTTTAAGACTTCTGTGTACTTTTGCAGAAGAATACTGTCCTCCTTTACAATTATGCTTCCACCATATTACCTTGTACACTTCCATACTGCCCTCAGGTCTTGCCGAAGAGCAATCATTTTCGAACAATGAAATCAAGGCCTGCTTAATAGCCTCAGCATCCTCATCTGAAAATCCCGTTTTCTCTGCAAGCTGAGTGTTTATACTTCCGTAAGTAACATACATTCCATGCTCTACAGTATGCTTCATACCCATCGTATCGGATGATTTGCTGTCCTTTGTAACACTGTTTACGCTCTTTGTTATCTGCATGGATTCAATATTCACCGGAAGCACACTCTTCGCAGTATGTATGGAAACCGGTCCCCTTACACCAACGGATACGCCTTTTGCACTGTCCACTTTAAAAGCAAATACCTGCCCGAATGCACGCACATCCATCCATTTCTCACAAGCCGCCTTGGCGTATGCTTCTCTGTCCTTTCCGGCTTTTTTTATTTCATCTGCCGCAGATGCTCGATCGCTGAGACTTTTAAACCCGTCGTCACATCTGTCATCTGACTGTACAAAAATACTGTATCCGGCATCCTGAAGCCTGTTTCTTATCTTTCGTTTTATACACACATCTGATACTTCACCATATCCATCATAGTTTATTCGAGGTCTGTTCCCATTAAGGGGATCGCCGTTTGGATTCGCATTATTTGCCATAAATACAACTGCAAAATCTATCTTATTATTTAACATTTTTCTCTTCCTCCTTCTTATTGCTGTAGCTGTTATACTGACAATTGTATCCCAGAACAAATAACTCTGTCAGTGGAGTATTGTCGATATAGTCATCTGTTTTAAATAAATCATATATACTTCTTAATTCGTTTTCGTATCGAGGCATATTCTTACTCTTCAGCCTGCTTATATATGGGAGCAGATTATTATTTATCACTTTCCATGTGTTCACCGGATCCTGTCTGAATCTCTGGAAATATTTCTCCGATGATGTCTCTCTGTTATTTTCTCCTGCAATATAAACTGCTATCTCCTCCAACTTTTGTGCTGCACCCAGAAGTCTTCCATATAGATAGCTTCTGTCAGTTTCATTTCTGTCTAATGCCATACTCCACTCCTTTCTCCTTCCGTCCTTCCGATTCACCGAACGATCATACTCCAACTTCCTTACCAGAGCACAAGTCATTCCAACTGCTGTCTCCCATTCTATTCTGTTATCATAGAAAGCTCTGTTGCATATCTTGTTTATAGCCGCCCTGACAATATCATGAGGCATTGGCTGTTTTTCTATTATGCAAGGCAACAGCCTTTCTATTGTATTACCTATAAGCTTGGCGTTTCTTGTACCATATACCAGCGAAGCTATCTGATACAGCGATGGAGAACCTGCGACCTTTCCCCATCTCCAGAAACATGTACTGTACCAGTTTTCAATATTATCAAGAAAAACAGAAGCCTGCATCTTATTATAAAACCTTATGGAAAGCCGTCCTGTAGTTGCAGCTTCAAGTCCCATTACTACAATCCGGCTGCTGTCCCCAAGAGATGTCCTGTAACCTTCCACGTTCCTTTTTAGCCTTAGGGCAAACTCAGTATCGATACCTTTTCCGGATATCTGATTTTCCTCTGAAACAGGATCAAAAACATTTATGGTGTTTTCATCCATAATATCAGGGATTTCTCTTCCGGCTATTTCCCAGGCTGCTATAGTCTGCTCTCCGGCAGTAAAGCCGTTTTTCTTAACAACCCACCGCAGTGCGCTGTGAGCTTTCTGCGACACCTCATATCCTATCGAAACCACCTGTTCAGGCTTTGCAAACCGCCCCCGATATGTAAACCCAGAAGAATCATTGGCAGAAATGAGCTTGGCCTTGTCTCCACCGCCTCTTATCTTTGCCCCATGCTTCTGAGAACAGACTGTATCTTCTCCGCTGATGCAGCATATATCCTTTTCTCTTTCAATGCTGTCGTAATACTTAATGTAAAGCTCAAAGATTCTTTTATTCTTATACACTGCATCCGGTTTCCCTCCCAATACCGAAAATCTCACAAAGCTTTCACGTTGATCCACTCCGGCGATTTTATCTTTTGTCAGAAACCCGTCCTTTTCCGATATATTCAACACCCCTGATGATACAAGATCTTTTATCATGCTATTCTTAAGTACATATTGTCTGATAGCTCTGATTTCTTCACATGAATACTCCGAATCACACCATCCGGACAATTCATTTAAATAAAGCTCATGCTTTACGTTATTATCTTTTCCAGTGTATTTTTCATAATCACCTGCTGTATATTCAAGCTTGTCTTCAAGAGGATGGGCACACGGCCCGCTTGATCTTGCAATAGAATCTTCCGTTACAGGTATAAGTGTTTGAGCCTGAGCTTTATCCGTTATCGCTTCTGCATTAATAAACTCGCCATTCATATCAATTGTAATTTCGATCTGTGCATTCTGAGTCGAGTGAGAAATCGGCAGCGGTGTGGCATCAGTGGTAAAATCAAGCAGTTTCATGTCAAAATTCTGCTCATATGTATCATACAGATCATTTATCCAGCTCATACACATCACCTCCGAATTCCGCTTCTAAATTTATTTCATCCAAGAAAGTCATATTATTTTTCTCTGAAGAAAACACCTTCGGCTCATACTGTGATATCTCTCTTACTATACTGCATTCCTCCGGTCTGATAAATTCGATTACACCATCGGTCATTACTGCATTCCAAAATCTTGATACGAATTTCTTTTCACTGTTTTCATCCGGATATGTAAACCCGTGGAACATCATACCCAAAGGAAAATCACCGTAATCATCATAGGCACCTTCTCCTTCTCCGAAAACACAAGGTTCCACATAAGCCTGGCATTCTCTTGTACCAAGAAATACATCCCTTCTACCACCTTTATTTACACATCTTTTAGCAATATTATGGTGCTTGTTCTCGTCACGATCCTTAGCAAGTTCAGGACGATTCATATTCCATTCAAAATGCGCCTGTACCTGATACTCCACATCTCTGAGGTATGTATAAACCGACAGCGTATTCAATGGTTTTGAAGTACCCGATGCCCCATCATAGTTAATGGGTCTTACTCCTCGAGACTCGGATTGTATCGGTTTTAAAATCCTGACCTTATCAATGATCCAAATTATGGTAGGTTTCCAGTAAATGCTTGAAGCAATGCCTTTAAGTGCCTCATATGTCGGCACCTGATAGCTTATTTTTTCTCCGCCCATCCTGTTGACAGGATCACTGAACAAAGCGTACTCACCGCTGACTTTAAACTCTATTATATTAGGCTTCAACACAATCACCTCCTCTTTAAAATGTTAAAGTTTCCCATCTCGATTCCCTGTTAAATCCTTTTATTGCATCGTAATAGCCTCCTCTCAGAATATATATCCCCAGTTGTTCATTAAAATCTGCATAATCATTTATTTCATTCCCATTAGATGTCAGAATATTGATGGTGTATTTCTGAAGCTCTCTAAGGAGTTCTCTCTTCTCTTTTACAGTTTCTTTAGAAAAGGCTTTGATGATAAGTTCTTCACCCTTTCCATATGGAACCACAACAGGCGTTCCGCTGTCATCTAACGGATTAAAATATATTCCGGCAGTTCCAAAAGCCTGATTTAAAATTGTATCTTTTGTGCTGTTTCTTCCATTTTCAGAAAGTATGTCATACATATACACCTGGCTGTTTGAAACATCAGGTTTGAACGGATATTTCAGTTCCGTATTTATATCTTCTAAATAACTGTCAAAATAGAATTCAATTGCCGCTTGAGAATCCAGCCTGTAATTGAAAAACTCCGGCTTTTTCCTGAAAACATGCAGCAGCTTCATTGTTGCCGCCTTACCCTTTGAAATGCTCTTGAGATTCCCCAGTTTTTCAAAATCAGGACTGCATAGACATACCTTGCCTCGTTCCTCGTCTTCACCATCTCTATTGCATCTGCCTGCCGCCTGTATGATGCTATCAAGTCCTGCCACTGCTCTGATTACCACATTGAAACTGATATCAACACCTGCTTCTATAAGCTGCGTGCTGATTACTATTATTCTTTTTTCATTTTTCAGGTCTTCCCTGATTTTGTCCAGAATTTCTCTTCTATGCTCCGGACATAGTCCTGTTGTGAGGAAATAAATATTAACCTCTTTATCAATTTCTCCCGACGTCTTCAAATCTTTAATTGCATCAAACACAGCCTCCGTTGACCTTTTCGTATTGAAAATGCATAAAACACTTTTTTTAATTTTAATCATGTCCCGGATTTTTCCGGTAATATCATTTAATGTACTCGTATGCAGAATATTTTTATCGTCGAGTTCACCACCCGATTCATAAAGCATCGTAAGATCATAATTTACACGTACAAATTTTTCACGTATTTCTCCGGTACAATCCGAAATCTCATTATCCTTAACACCAAGCAGCGGCATTTCCGTTCCATGGCTACGGTCGAGGACAATTTGCGTTGCCGTCGATAATATGACTGTAGCATTACATGTGTACACAAGAAAATTGATCAAAGAATTAAACATTCCGATACATTTGACTGGGATCGTCTGAATTTCGTCGAAAATAATAATTGAATTAGCAAAGTTATGCATAGCCCTAGGGTTGCGGGTCTTTCCTTTGAAAAAAGTATTCAAAAACCTGACCATTGTTGTTATGACTATAGGAGAATCCATTCTCTCTGTCAGCATTTCATAATCTTCTGCATCATTACCTACCACGTCAATATTTATATCCGGCTCCACTGCAGAATGAAGTTCAAGAATTGCTTCATCCTCTTCAAGAAAGTCACTGATAACCTTACTGTTCTGTTCAACAATAGAAATCAACGGAATTATGTAAAAAATCCGGTCTTTATTATAATTCTTGGCATGATGGAGTGCATATCTCAAAGAGCTTAAAGTTTTTCCCGCTCCTGTAGGACAATTAAGCTTATAAATACCTGAAGGATTATTTGCGTTTTTTCTGCAATTATCTGATAGCAATGTCCTAAGCACATTAATTTCCTCCGCTGCATTTTCGGAAAAACATTTAAATTTCTCCTCGTATCTGATGCAGAGTCTTTCCCATAATTCATCATTGCCTTCAGGATATTCCAACATTTTATCATCCATAGCCATTGCCGCATCATATCTGTCTGCGTCAATCAGACATGAGTATAAATATCGGCACACCAGCCCTAAACAGAAAATGCGTTCAGATTTATTACTTACGTTTTCCCCGGTTTTCTTTACTATCCCGGCTATCTCTTTGACAGCAGAATCGAAAATTTCCTCAACTTTTTCTCTTGGAAAACGATTGTGGAATTTATCTATTAGCCCACAATACATTTCATTATTTTCCGATCTTTTAGCTTTTTTTAGTCTGTCAAGATATGGGGAATCCCCAAGAAAATTTCGAATATCTTTCAGTCCTCCATGATGCCACATCACTGCCATCGAAATAATCTGAGCTGTAAGAAGCTGCATCGTATTGGTTTTATCTTTTATAAGTGTATGTATGTAAAATGCTCCCACCGTTGAATGATCCGGTCCCTTTATATTAAGTTCAGGATTTTCATGCTTAATACGAATATAATCTGCAAACTCCTGATTATACTTGCCAATATCGTGTGTTATACCGGCAAGGCGCCCACATGAGCCCATGCCGATCTTTTCCGCATTTACCTTACAGTAATCACCCACATGTTCCAGATGCTCATCAACACTCTGAATTCTGTTGCTTCTTGAAATACGTGCAATATTAGCCATAACTCCCCCTTTGGTCTTAATGCAGGAGAAACTGAATAAACAGACCAGTTTCTCCACATTAATACCCTTATTATTTAGATACACAGACTACTATATTCATCTGACATTAACTTTAATAATGGTATAAATGTCTGATTATTTTTTTGCTAATAAATAGGCTCTGCATACTCTTTTGCTTTCTCCACAGAGCAATGCACGCCCAACATTTATTTTCAGAATTATTTGATTTATCAGTATTGTATCATGCTATACTGAACATTGCAATACCTTTCTCCAAGACATTGCAAAAGGGTACAATGCCACAACAGTACTCTTTTCCTCCTCTGTGATCAAATCATTCAGAAACGCAACCTCTGCTTCCTCTCTTGCAGCTATAGTTTATCAGCATTTGAGGGATAAAAAACTCCCTGAAACATACGACAAAACAAAATTTTCATCGTAAATTCCAGGGATTCTATTACTTTAATGTTTTCTATGATATTGTCAAGCCATGCCTAACATGCTATTTTTACCTGATATAACAAAGCCGGCTTCTCCTATTTCTGCCTATTCCTCTTCTCCACCTTCTATCTTAACAAACCTTGGACCTGAATAATTGCCACGTTCCACATGCTCTTCCCACATTTTTATCGGTCGAACCCAGAGGCCTCCATCACCGTAAAGCGCACGATACACAACCATCTCTTCTAATGTTTCAGAATCCTTTGCAATTCCTATAACCTCATACTCATTTCCTTTAAAATGTCTGTATCTTCCTTTTGATATCATAATTCTACCTCACATTGCATCTGCGTTTTCACTCGTTCTTTATCTGCTTTTTTATTATACAAAAAACACATTAAATTTTAAATATGTGACTTTATGGCGTATGAAACAAAAAACTGCGCCGAATACGACGCAGCTTGCCACCATGGCATTCCCGGTTCTCCTGCAGCATCAAAAGCAGCTGTAGGAGTTCCGGAACCCGACATATGCATTACTGTAAATGATATAGTTATTTGAGTTCGCCCTTTTCAAGTCTGTCAAAATAACTTTTTGTTTCTTTAACAATAACTCCACTGAGTGCCAGAATGGCAACCAGATTTGGCAGAGCCATCAGACCGTTGAAAATATCCTGATGGTAGTATAAAAATAGTACAAACGAAAGATGACTTCTTCTAATAAATCAT
>JAUNDC010000055.1 GCA_030526355.1 Bacillota bacterium
TTCCTCCTTTTTTCAATACATGCTATTTAATTAAGTAAACTAAAAACTTTTTGATTCTTTGACAGCTTCACACACTCTTTCAAAGCTGACAGGAAGTCTGTTCATTTTGATTCCCAATGCATCATGAACAGCCGCTGCAACGGCAGGCATAACCGGAATCATGGCAACCTCCCCCATGCCCTTTGCACCCCATGGACCGTCATGATGATTTCCGTCAATAAATCCGCAGTACAGATTTTCTTTTTTTATGCTGTCCATGAACGTAGGAATTCTGTAATCCCTGAAATTGGCATTTACGATCTTTCCTGTTTTATCACGTATACTCTCCTCATAAACGGCCTGAGCAAGTCCCATGGAGAAAGATCCTTCCAACTGTCCCATAGCGGCGCTATAATTTATAACCTTACCGCAATCGTATACACCGACGGCTCGCTGGATTCTTATTTCTCCCGTCTCTCTGTGAACCGCTACTTCCACGCACCAAACACCGTGGGAGTAAAATGCAGCATAGTCTGTACTTTGCCCTGACTCATCGTAAGGTACGAAAGTGCTCACATATGTTGCCGTCTCTGCCAAATCACCGCATTCTATCCAACCTGTTTCATGAAAAAGCTCTGAAATATGCACCTTGAAATTTTTATCCGTTTTGCTATACACAACGCTGTCCTCTGTAAAGAGCTGCTCCTTGTCACAATCGTATTTCCAAGCAACAAAGTTTAACAATTTTTCCTTTGCTTTTTCACAGGCAAGTATGATGGCACGACCGTTTACGAATGTGCCTTTGCTGTAAAATGTCCCGAAATCATGAGGGCATGTTGTGGAATCTCCGAATTTCATCTTCACCTTACTTACAGGCATCTTAAACACTTCTGCGGCACTTTGAGCATCAACTGTCAATGCGCCCTGTCCCATCTCAACATGGAACACATAAATCTCCAAGGTTCCGTCTTCTTTTATTTTGCATGTTGCCGATGTTCCCATATCGCCTACAAAGCCTATCTTGTTACCGACAGCAACGCCTTTGCCGTAAACCCACGGTCCTTCATTTTCACGCACCGATTCATACCAGTTAAATCTGCGAGCAGCCTCCTTAAGCGCAGGTATGCAATCATTATCAACAGAAGGCTGCCCCGCTCCGTCTGCTTCTCCGTCTTTAAGCAAATTTTTAAGCCGTATTTCCACCGAATCTATGCCCAGCTTCTCGGCTGCCAAGGTCATGTTACTCTCTATAGCAAAACAGCAAATTTCAGAACCGAGACTTCTGTACGCTCCGTTTCCTCCTGTGTTTGTGTATACACCGTAGCTCTCTACTTCCAGATTATGCTGTCTGTAGGATCCTATGGCTCCGTAAATACCGTTGCTTGCAACCTCTGTAGATGCTGTCGTATAAGCACCACCGTCTAAAATAACTTTGATTTTTCTCGCCGTCAAAGTGCCGTCCTTTGAATATCCGTCCTTTATGCGAACGTATGCTGCCGGACGGGGATTTCCCGAAACAAAGCACTCTTCTCTTGTATGTTCGATCCTAACCGGGCGATTCGCCTTTAATGCCAATAAAATCGTAACCGGAACAATCGTCGTGGCATCTTTTCCACCGAATCCGCCGCCGAGATAAGGTATATGAAATCTAACCTGCGGAAATGTAAATCCAAAAGTGGCACATATGTCAGCTATCTTGAGATATCCATCCTGTTCACTGGCATACAGTGTGATTCCACCATCCGGATCGGGAATTACCAGCGCCGCATTTGGTTCCAGATATCCTTGCGTTACCTCCGGAAGCTTGTATGTTTCCTCAACAATTACGTCTGCCTGAGCAAAGCCTTCTTCAAGATTACCCCGCTTGATTGTTCTATGTTGAAACTGATTGGGATGCTCTGAGTCATATGTATAGGTCACGCCCTCTTCCACAGGGTACTCGGCAAGATTTTCGTGAATAATGGCTTCACAATTGGAATCGAATGCTTCCAGCGGATCAAACACCGCCGGGAGTTCATCATATTCCACCTTTATGAGCTTTACCGCCTCTCTTGCAATTTCCTTTGAAACAGCTGCAACTGCCGCTATATAATCTCCGTAATAACGTATCTTGTCCCTGCACAGAATGCTTCTATCTGCAATTACACCCATTCGCGGATATTTCTCCGCATCCTTGCCTGTTACAACAGCAACTACTCCCGGCAGCTTTTCCGCCTCTGATGTATCAACACTTTTAATGCGTGCATGTGCTACTGTTGAAGTAAGGATCTTACCATAGAGCATGCCTTTGCAGTGTACATCCGCCGTGTATGTTGCAGCGCCTGTAACCTTCTCGTAGGCATCCTTTCTCAGTTCGCTTTTTCCGATATATTTGTATTCACTCATTCCACTTGCTCCTGTTTCTCATTATCAGCAGCCATTCTTTCTATGGCCAGTTTTATGGCGTCCAATATTTTCACATATCCTGTGCAGCGACATAAATTACCTCTCAAATAATCTATAATCTCATCTTCTGTGGGATTTGGATTTTCGTTAAGCAATGCTATAGTGGTCAAAATCATTCCCGGAGTGCAAAATCCACACTGAACGGCAAAAGCATCGATAAATGCCTGTTGCAGCGGATGAAGATCATCGCCATTCTTGATTCCCTCTATCGTTGTAATCTCCTTGTTATCTGCCATCACTGCCAGATAAGTGCAAGAGGCAACTGCTTTGTTGTCGATAAGTACAGTACAAGCACCGCAGTCTCCCTCGTCGCACCCTTTTTTCACCCCCGTAATTCCCAGCTCATCTCTGAGCAAGTCAACAAGAGTCATGTCAGGATTTACCAACACTTCGTACGGTATTCCGTTAACTTTTATGTTAATAATTTTTTTCATCTGTTGCCTCCCATCAAGCCGCTTGTTTCAATCAACGCATCCCTCGTGCAAATTCGGACGATCTCGCGTCTGTATTCTTCGCTTGCTCTTTTATCGCTAATAGGCGAAGAGTCGTCCTCCGATGCTTTAACCGCCGCATCTTCAATCAAAGCTCTGCTTATCGGTTTACCTTCTAACAGCTCCATGGCGTTTTCCGCTAATTTCGGTGTGGGTGCTACAGCCCCGAGGGCGATTCTGACGTTGGAAAAAGTTCCGTCCTTCTCTTCCGTTCTCACTGCTACACCTGCCATCGCCAATTCCAAAGCTCTTCTTACTGTGAACTTTGTGTATTTGGATTTTGCATCACCCCTTGGTGCCGGGATATGTATATCGGTAACTATTTCTTCCGGTTTCAATACTGTGGTGCAAACACCTGTAAAGAATTCTTCTGCCTTAACAGTTCTTTCCCCTTTGAAGCTTTTGATATGAATCTCTCCGTCAAGGGCAATTAAAGCCGGCGCCGTATCCGCCGAAGGCACTGCATTGCAGATATTGCCCACAACGGTTCCCATATTTCTTATCTGGGTGGAAGCCATGCTATGAATACCTTCATATAATGCCTTATAGTTTTCTTGAATCGATTTGTTGTTCTCCAGTTCATGCAACGTAACACCACAGCCAAAGGTCAGTCCCTCCACGGGATCAACGGTAATTTTCTGAAGCTCTTTAATTTCCGCGATGCTGACAATTGCTTTCGGGTGAACTTTCTCTGCTTTTATGCTCGGTATTAAATCTGTACCTCCTGCGAGAATTTTTACGTCCTCGCCTCCACATTTCATTATCTGAACAAGTTCTTCCAATGTATTGGGTTTTAAAAAATCAAAGTTCATTCTTAACTCCTGTTCTGCTAAATTCAATTTGATTGCCGGCTGTATGCCTTTTGCAGCATGCCTAAATCTACCACAGCCTATTACTGACGAAAACATCATCAGGTTGTATATACAACGTGAAATTAGTACTACCCTCTCATTACATTTTTTAGAAATTCATAAATGTTGTAATTGCAACTCATTTTTCTTCCGTTTTACTATGATAAGCACCACCTTCGTAGTATTTTCGAGTTAAATAATCTACTCCCCCGTATGTTTCATTTCTCAATTTGATGTGTTATCTTATTTATATATATAAATTAATTTGAAATTTTTTAATCTCTATAGGAATTGACATGCTGAACGAAATTGAAATGAAAAAAATGCATAAGATAATCGGCTCAATATATTCATCAAAGGATATTAACATTGTGCGTAAACGTTTTATGGATGAGCTGATAGAATGCGTACCCTACGATTGTGCAATATTCGACAGAGGGAAGATGCGAAATTCCAAAATCCCTTATACTATTGATCCTCTCGTACACAGCAATTTTCCAAAAGAAAAAGAAATTGATTTTCTTTACAAATATGAGAAGGTTTATTCCGCCGTGGATTATGTCAAGTGGGTATTTACTTGCTCTGATTCCTTGACATACAGGACAACTGACTTGCTTCAGGACAGCGTCAGAAGAAAATCTTCCTTCTATCTGAACTATTTACAGAAATTCGACCTTGATTACGCCGCAGGAATTGTCCTCGTACATAACAATAATTTTCTCGGCACATTAACGCTGTTTAAGAAACATGAGTCCGGGAATTTTTCAGACAAGGATATGTATTTGCTTGAGCAGTTTCTCCCTCATCTTGAAAGCAAATTTATAATGCATGAACTTTCTTCAGAAAGCATCGTTGCAGATGAGTCATTTCTTCTCAAACACCAATTTTCCCTTACTCACAGAGAAATAGAAATTATGGGCTGTATTTACAGAGGTCTAAAAAATGACGATATTGCCGATTATCTCAAGATCGCACCCAATACCGTCAAAAAACATATTACCAATATATACTCCAAGCTGTACATTGAAAGCAGAACAGATCTTGTGAAGTTCATCATGAACAATGAGCTTGATAATATATGGGAAGATTATTACGAGTGATTGCCTTTGCGCAAAAATCTACTACCACGGTAGAAGCTCCTCCAACAAAAAACCGCCCCCTGAGTGGGTTTCCCTTGTTTTTTATATGTGATAACTTGTTGCTGTCAATACGGTTTAAGTTTAATAAGGAAGTGATAACATGAGTATTACAATAAGAAAGAAGGATTTTTTTATCGAAAAAAAGTATACTGAGATGGGACATGTTCTCCCCGGAGTTTTCACGACAGCAGCTATCGCCGTAACAGGAAGCAATCCTTACGCCGGCAGATACTCCGAATCCCTCTCCAAGCTATCGGAGTGGACGAAAGAAAACGCAAAGACTTTTCTCAGTGAACTTCTCAATCACACAAATCTCACAAAAGAAGAAGTATCCTCATTTGGCAAAGCAGCCATCGTAGGCGTTAATGGAGAATATGAACATGGTGCAGCATTAACGCACCCAACACTCGGAAAACCCACAAGAGAATTTTTGGACGGCACTACGGTGATGCCTTCCGTAATAAAAGTCGGATTGCCCGGATGCACTGTCGATGTGCCTGTAGACAGCAAGGACGATCCCTATAGTCTTGACTATATTTATAACTGGCCTATCAACGTTTCCGGATCCCCGATGCCTGATGAGTTTGTTCTTATAATCAGTATCGCTACAAACGCAAGACCTCTTCCAAGAAACTATGAGGGCTCTGTCGATTTAAGTGCATTGGACTGAGTAATAAACCTGCTAACAAATAGTAAACATTTTTTTGAAGTTTTGAACAGAGTTTATGCCACGACAAATAGCCAGGCTGTGTAG
>JAUNDC010000056.1 GCA_030526355.1 Bacillota bacterium
TGGCTAGGGTAGCATACGAAATAATTTCATTAAACCCTGATTTTCCAATGATCGAAGGGTTTCTTAAATTTATGTAATCCCAAAACGATTCCAAAATAGATACGCTATATTGACTTCATAATCACAATTTCATTTGCTTTCATAATTACATAAGCTAAAAAAGCGAGAGAAAAACCTTCCTCTCGCAGAAATATCATCGTTCGGTTAATTTTATTTTACCGACGAGTCAGAACCGTCACTCGTCTCAGCAGCGATGATATCCTTCTGCTTTCATACTATGTTATGTAATTTTTAATGTCAATACATTATTTTTTTAACAACATCTGTGCTCTTTGCTGAATCGTCTTCTCTATAACTCTCAACCTATCTGCCGGTAAGTTATATCTAGAATGCTTCTTGAACCTGAAGTTCAGCAGATGACGTAATTTCTCACGATGTTCTGACGTTAAAACTGCTTTTGCTGTCCCTATAAAATCATCATATACACATGGGAATAATGTATCTGCGTATGCACTTAAGTTTTCAATAGATTCCAAATCATCATGTCCCGCATAGTTAAACAACGAATTACCATGATCAAACAAAGGTGCCGGACCTGCAATTTTGTTTGTTCTGTTATCAACCAGGAACCCGAAATTTCCAAAGTGTCTATCAGTATTACAAATCACTGCATCCAGTACCAACATATCGTCTAGTGCATTTACATACTCTTCTCCAAGATTCTTGCAATACTCTCTTACAGAACCCATTCCTCCGGATGTCACAAGCTTACCTATCGGCATGAAAGAATACTCTTTACTTGTAAAAAGTTCACATGTAGAACATAGCACCCCATTCCATTTTGAAAGTCCATATTTCACAGCATCAAATTCTAATGCTTCTGCAATCTGTGCAGCATAGAATTCAGAATAAGGTTCATTTCCAGTATTGTATCCTCCGGTCGTGCCGCCTTTATATAACTTGATAACACCATCTATCCTTCTCCAGCACTTTGGTAACATACCATTAGTCGTGAATTCCGGACACGATGCCAAAGAAGTTCTTATACTGCTTCCATACCCTGTAAATGCAATCAACGCAAGTATTTTGCTGAATCTGTTATCATATAGGTTGTACTTTTCAAAAGTCCCATCGAAGCCTTCTTCCACAACCCAATAGCAATCATTAAGTGATAATCCCTTAGATACTTTGATGATATTCATCGGACGATTCAAATGAAGACCGCACTTGCTCAAAAAGTTATGAACGTAAGCTCGATTCTTAGGAATTGTTCTATGCTTAAGCCATCTTGATAATCCCTCACCTGACAAGTTCAAATCTAAGGGTAAAAGATTTCTCTGTTCCTCATTCACCCAAATAATTTCAATATCAGGAGTATTACTGTCTTCTGTTGCAGTGAAACGAAGAATTGGTGTATTAAAATGTCTCAATTCATAAATCATTTCGCTACCTCCTCCTAATATAAATACTACCTTTATATTATAACAAATACCAATACCATATGCGATATAAATTACTCCGGGTAAAATACAAAACCCGGAGCACAGTCAACTATTTATTATGCCTGTTGAATGTTTTTTATACTTTTATATACCTCTGATTTCTGCTGTTTGGTTTATCCGGTATCGTCATCCGAATCAGGTTCATTTCAATCGCCGGATGCAGATAATTTCTGCGGAATCCTTCTCTGGATTTCAGACCGAGTTTCTCCATAAGCGCTTTGCTTGTGTAAGGAATATCATATTCCATAACCTCAAGCAGCCACTTAATTCCCTCAGAAAGCTTTTCGTTTTCTTCACTAACCTGAGCAGAAACATCGTCCAGAATTCTGTCTATCTGCGACAGCATGAACTCGATAAAAATTGTGGATTCTCCGTGAACATGACACTTGGCAATAGCATCGTAATAATCGTCCTGAAACTTTTCAATCTGACTTTCAATCGGGATGTATTCAAATATCGGCTTCCATTTTGACAGAATTGCAGTATGCCACAATCTTGCCATTCTGCCATTACCATCCGAAAAAGGATGTATGAAAACAAACTCGTAATGAAATACGCTGCTCAGTATCAGCGGATGAACAATACCTTGTGCTTTTTTCATCCACTCAAACAGTTCATCCATAAGCCGCGGTACAAATCGTGCCGGTGGTGCCATAAAAATGCACTGCTCACCATTAAAAACGCCTTCTTCTCCCTGACGGAACTCACCGGATTCCTCTACAACATATTTTGTCATAATGCCATGAAACTTCTTCAGTTGTTCAATACTGTATGGATTGATTTCAGAAAAATGTTCATAGGCAGCATATGCATTTTTAACTTCCTGGATTTCTTTCTGTTCTCCCAACACAATTCTACCGTTAATTACATCCCTGACTTGTCCCAAGGTAAGAGAATTAGCTTCAATCTTCAAGGAAGAATGGATAGATTTTATTCTGTTATTTTTTCTAAGGTGCGGTTTTGCTTCCAGATTGCCGGTTGCAGTAATACGTCCGATTTTTTCTGAAACAGATGATATATACGATAGTATCTCATTCGTTATTGTAAAAGGCGGTTTATATTCTCCCATAAAGCACCTCCTTGCACTTGCATATTATCTTGCTCATTTTCTTCCTCAATTATACACGAATGTAACAAGAATTTCAAATACGCCATTCATAAAGGCGGGTAAACTACAAAACCCGGAGCATAGTGATCAGATTCACGTTCCGGGTTCATGTATTTATTTATTTAAGCTGTCCAAGTATTCTTCGTACTTACCGATTGAGTCATTATGAAGACTGTTAAATACGTCAGCATAAGTATCAAGGGTTATATGAATGTCAGTGTGTCCAAGCCATTCCTTTAATACCACCGCAGGTACACCTGCCTCTATACACCGTGTTGCGAATGTATGTCTTAAGGAATGTTGCCCTCTTGTTTTTATGCCGGCTTTTTTCAGCACTCTTTTATAAAAAGCATTAACATGACCTGTAGGAATAATCTCACCGGAGCTGTTGCTATAAAAAATCAGGCCGTATGGATTCTCAGTCATATTGTCCAGAGCCTCCTCAAGCAAAGTTTTCAATGTATCACACATAGGCACTTCACGCATACTCTTTTCGGTCTTGGCTCCCTCTTTGATTACACTTTGTCCGCTGGCATTTACTGATACCGTTCTGCAGACATGTATTACATTTGAAGCGAAATCAATATCTTCCGGTTTTAAAGCATTTATCTCCCCCATACGGAGACCGCTGTAAAGTTCTATCATCAACTGCAGTTTGTAATCGTTAGCGCCTTCATTTACTTTATACTCCAACAGTGCTTTTTCAAATTTCATCTGCTCATCTATTGTCAAAGACTTCACTTTCTTTTTTCTTTTGCTGGAATATGGTTTTCTTAAATCTTCCAATGTCATAGGATTTTGGGAGATAATCCCCTGCTCCTTTGCTATCTGAAAAGCAATTTTAACACGTTGATATATCTTTTCGATTGTGCTATCTGCATACACTGTAATGTGTTGTAGAAACAGCTCAATCTGCTCAGGTGTTATTTCTGCTATAGGGACAGAAGCAATCGGATGCTTTTCTATACTCTTGAGCAGATTCATATTTCTGTAGTATCCCGGTTCTCCCGTATAATTCTTTTCAAAATCTCTTGTAAACTTCACACGTAGTATTTCTGAAATTGTAACATCCATATCATAACCGACCTTCTTCTTTTCAATCTTCTCCAGAAAAACCAGAGCCATATCCAGACATTCTTCCTTGGTTTCTGCAGTCACACTCTTTCTTTTGCTGACACCAAACTCATCCTTATACGTGAATCTGTAATTCCATTTTCTGTGCTGTATTCTGAAGGATCCTTCGCCGTTAAAGCTTTTCTTTCTTTTCTCTGTCATTATCCACACCCTTGTTCCTATAATTCATCAATGTAATTATCAAATTTCTCCATTGCATCGTTATCCATCTTACTGAACACATCGGCATAAATATCAATCGTCATATGTATATCGCTATGACCCAGCCAGTTCTTGAGCACGACTGCAGTAACGCCCGACTCAATGCACCTTGCTGCAAAAGTGTGTCTTAATGAATGCTGGCCTCTGTATTCAATACCTGCATTATCTAGTATCCTTTTATAGAACAGATTGACCTGCTGGGTTGAAACAAGCTTGTCCGCTTTGTGATTATAGAAAATGACACCAATAGGATTATCTCTCATTTCTTCTAAAGCTTCTGTCAGCACATCTTTAAGCTGTCCACTGATAGGAATATCTCTCATTCCATTGTTGGTCTTTGGTATGTCATTAAGAAAAAGCTTATTGTCCAGACCTAAAGCCACTGTTCTTTTTACATGTACTACACCAATATCAAAATCAATATCCTCCGGTCTTAATGCATTTATTTCTCCCATTCTCATTCCCGAATATAGTTCTATCAAAAGCTGAAGTCTGAAGTCATTTCCTCCCGGCGGCACCTGATATTCCTGCAAAGCCTTAAGAAACGCATATTGCTCTTCCACATCTAACCCTTTAACTTCACGTGCTCTTTTATCTGTTTTGGGCCTTCTCAATTCTTTAATCGTCATTGGATTATCAGAGATAATACCCTTGTCCAAGGCTATTCGAAATGATGAATTCAAAAGCCCATATAATTTCTTTATAACACTATCCGAGTAATTTGTTATTGACTGCAGAAACAGTTCAATCTGTTCCTGCGTAATCATCGCAATCGGTATTCTCGAAAGCGGGTACTGTTCAAATTGTTTCAACAGGTTCAGATTCCTCATGTACCCTTGCTCAGCAGTATGATTCTTGGCGAAATCGTTATCATATTTGTCTTTCATAATATCCGGAATCGTTATATCTGCCCGGATCCGTTCAGATCCATCTGTGAGCTCTGCGAGAAACTCCTCTGCTCTGATTAAACATTCTTCCTTGGTTTCTGCTGTAAAGTTTTTCAGCTTTCTTTCGTTGCTGCCCGTTTCTTTATAACTGAACTGATAGTTCCAATTGCTTCCTTTCCGCCTGAAAGTTCCTGCACCATTTTCTTTTCGCTTTGCCATTTTCACACCCCTCTCTTATGCTGCCACATATTCAAATAATGGTTCTTTTACTTTTAATCTTGTTTCAAATCTTTCAATTGATTTATTATGCAGACTGTTAAATACATCAGCATAAGTATCCAGCGTTATATGAATATTTTTATGTCCAAGCCATTTTCTAAGAACTTCTGCAGATACGCCTGCTTCGATGCATCTTGTTGCAAAAGTATGACGTAATGCATGCTGCCCGCGCATTGGCAATCCGGCCTTTGCAACAACCCTCCTGAAAAAGTTATTTACCTGCTTCGTTGAAATCACATCGTCCTTGTTGTTGTCATAAAAAATGAAACCAAGCTGGTTATCAGTCATCTCTTCAAGTGCCTGCTCAAGAATAGGTTTAAGCTTTTTGCTAATAGGAACTTCTCTGCTTCCTTCATAGGTTTTAGCACCATCCTTAACATAAGCTCTATTTTCAATTCCGTGGCTTATTGTTGACCTGACATGTATCACATTGTTCTTAAAGTCAATACACTCCGGAGTAAGGGCATTTATTTCACCCATACGTAACCCTGAATAAAGCTCAATCAGAATCTGGTTTTTATAATTGT
>JAUNDC010000025.1 GCA_030526355.1 Bacillota bacterium
TACAACTTTTTTAGGCTATCTATATTTTTCTCTTGATTTTTATATAGTTAGCTACTTAACCATTTCATAATAGATGAGCTCAAAAAACAAGACTATCCATGGAGGAAATAATATGTTGAAAGCTGTACTATTAAGGGAAGTTATGATCAGAGTGAGTCCTCATGAAACACAGAATCCGGATAAATTCGTTACAGAAGTGTGTTACCCAGTAGAATAACACATCCGCACTATATGCATCGAGCAATCATGCTCGGAGCTTTTACGCGACAACTTTCTGTTTGTAGAACTATTAAACTTAAAAGCATTACGCGCCGAGAGGTTCAGGTAAATGGACTCAACGGCTTTTTGTTTTTATTGAAATAAGTTGAAATCACAGCATAGTACATTTAATTGTGTGGGTTATAATAATATAAAACTCAACTCTTGTGGTATACGTTACGACCTTAATGGTCGATTTATGTAAAATTAATAGATATATGACAAAAGGTTCGCGTTTACGGTGCAAAAGATATGGTTTATAATATAATCATGTACTGGAGGTAAGATAATGGCGCTTGATAATAAATTAGGAATAACAGACTCTGTTGAGCTTGCTAGAGTAGAGGAAAGAATCAGCAAGAAGAAGGCTGTTTGGCTGTTTGAAAGCGGCAGACTGGATGAGCTTGAAGCAGGTTCGTTTGCTGCTCTCTCGGAGATTCATAGAGTACTGTTTGGCGAAATATACGATTTCGCAGGTGTATTAAGAACTGTGAATATTTCCAAGGGGAATTATCGTTTTGCGCCTGTGATGTATCTTGAAACATCAATCAGACATATTGAAGAAATGCCACAGCAGACCTTTGATGAAATAGTTGAGAAATATGTTGAGATGAATATAGCACATCCCTTCAGAGAGGGTAATGGCAGAAGCACACGTATTTGGCTTGATCTTATGCTGAAGAAGGAAATCAATCAAGTTGTTGACTGGAGCAAAGTTGATAAAGTTGACTACCTTATGGCAATGGAACGAAGTCCGATTAAGGATATTGAAATAAAGCATATATTGAGAAATGCATTGACTGACAAGATCAATGACAGAGAAATATATATGAAAGGAATTGATCACAGTTACTATTATGAAGGATACAATATCTACAGAATAGAAGAACTATAGTTTTGTGCTTTTATTTGAGCTGAAAAATACTGAAAATGCTTAGAAAGTACATTCGAAGAATTGATATTATATGCCTCTAACTAGAAATTGTTAGAGATTATACTTCGCATAATTTAATATTTTCATGAAAGGTTTATTGTAGTATCAAAAAGAGGGAGGCCGATGCATGGAAAGATATCTACAAAAGCCACAAATGAAAAATGAAGAAGAGTTTATGAAACCAGAGTATCCGGAAAAGACACAGCAGCTATATCATCTAGTATGTGACAAGCTTGGTGACATGCAGGCTGAAGATCTGGATATACTTATCGAGCAGATATATAAAGCTGCATATCTTGACGGATTCAAAGATGCGATGTATTTCAATGATATATAAATTAACTTCAAAGAACGAGAAGGGTCAGAGATGATTCTTCTTTTTTAGTGCACTGAATGTTTTCGCAAAGCATGAGTGCTTAAGAAGGCGGCTGCTTTTACATGAGATGTCAATGTGACATCTCTATTTTTGTGCCCTGAGCCGGGCGGAAAGGAGGATATGAAGACAGGCTCTAAGCTTTTTTTACAGCACGAAATGTGCAGAAATGGAGAATGAAAATGACAAATATCAGAAGAAAAATTTCAAGCAAAAAGAACGTATTTATTGCAGCAGCCCTTATTGCACTTATGGCAATCGGCTCGACCTTTGCCTACTTTGTAGACAGAGACTATGTCACCAACAACTTCACGGTAGGTGATGTGGAGATAAGCGTATCGGAGCCAAACTGGGATCCTGATGAGGGCTTGGACATCACACCAAACAAGGTGATAAAAAAGGATCCGAAGATTACAAATGATGGAGCAAATGATGCATTCGTATTCATGAGAGTTACAGTTCCAAGAGCAACAGTTAAGACCGCAAATTATGACGGAACGCTTAACGCAAGAGTAAATCAGGACCTTTTCACCTTCACGGCAAACAGCGGCTGGAAGCTGATAAAAAGTGATAACGGAACCCTTTCTACACAATATGTGTATGCATATGCAGGCGACAAGATGACAGTGTTGAAGCCGGGAGCATCAACACCGACCATTTTCGATACTGTGAAGTTCATTAACATCATTGAAGAGCAGCTTGATGGACAGGATCTTGATATCGTAATCGAAACTATGGGTATTCAGACAACTGACCTTGGAACAGAAAGCCCTATTGAAATCTATAACATCATAATGAATCAGCAGGATGTTCCTCAGTAAATAAGAGAGGTAAAGACTAATGAGGAAGAAATACTACAGCTTTAAAAAAGCTGCTAAAGGGCTGGCGCATATTCAGCTGCCGGCTCTCTTCCTCTTTTGCATGATGTTTGTCGGCGTGACAGCAGGTTTTCTGGTATCCGGTGACAGTGTTACTAACAGGCTGTCGTGCGGACATAATACTGCAGGAATAACTGAAAACTACAATCCGCCGGAAGCTTTTGCAGAAGGGGAGACATATGTTAAAGAGGTGGCGGTAAAAAATGAAGGAAGTGTGCCGTGCTATGTGAGAGTATTTGCGGAATTTGAAGATCCGGAAATAAGAAACAACACGTCAGTTTTGGTTGATACAGAAAACTGGAGCGAAAAGCAGAGCGACGGGTTCTATTACTACAGCAGCGTTCTTGATACAGGAGAAACGACACCTCCACTGGTAAAATCAATTACAGCAAAGGCCGCAATCACGGATTTCAAGATGATTTGTTACAGCGAAACGGTTCAGGCAGAGGGTTTTGATAATGCAAAGGCCGCATTCGCAGCAATAAAGTAAGGAGGCTTTTATGATCAGAAATGCAATAAACAGAGCAAGCAGCGTGCTAATTATATTCATGCTTCTTGTTTCGGCCGTATTTATCACAGCGCAGCCTTCTTACGCTGCGACTGTGAAAACGATTCCAAGTACAAGTAATATTGTATCAAAAGTGAACAAGCTTAAGCTTTCAAAAGACAATTATTCAGTCACCTGGAATATTACAAACCACAAGATAAAAACAGGATCAGGTTCTGAAAAAATCTTATGTATTCCTATCAAAAACACATCTGCTTCATGGACAGTAACGAACTTTGCGAAGGTGAAGTTTACGAATGTGGGGACGATAAACGGAAGGCAGATAGACTGCAGCATCAACTTCGACTCCATGACGGTTTCTGCAAGAAAAGGTTCAAGTACAGGAGAAACCTCAGATGGATATATGGGTTTTGCATCAATATGGAATGTGGATGAAGGATTTCAGGTTGGAGTTACCATAACCGACGGATGCGGCTACAGAGCGAAAAAAACAGTTAAGTACACAGCGACAGTATATTATCACGACACAGGAGCGACAGTAAACTTACCATTTTTTCAGGCAGTAAGAGACCTTGACGCTGCAGATGATTACTACCGTGAAGCATGGGAAAGTGTCAGCGGGTATACAGGAACGTACTATAAATACAGTACAAACTATAACACCTTCAGCGGGAATAAAGTGCTTGCTCCATCAGGCGGAAGCAATACTGTTACAGGAAATAATGAACTGCTGAAGGCCGGAATCTATGCTCCGACAACAGGAGGAAAATTTGCAGCATACTTCTATGAAGGCAACTGCGGAACTCTGATCAATCTCTATTCACAGTATTCTACAAATCCCAAGGTGTTTACTCCACCGACAAAAGCTGTGAGCAAAAGCACAGCAAAACCGGGCGAGACGCTTACCTACACCATAAGTCACACCATGGGTACTTTTTACAAGACTGCGATGACAGTGTATGGAAAGCTAGTGTTTACTGACGTACTTCCGGAGCATCTTATCTATAAAAGTGCAAAGCTCACAAACGGCAGCGGAACGAATATTACTTCGCAGGGAACACTATCATACGACGAATCTACACGGAAACTCACCTTCACAATGGGTGATGCCTGGCGAACAAATACTGCCAATTATAACGGGCAGGTTCTGAAGTTTACTGTCACAGCAGAGGTCGATGACTTTGAAGAAAATACAGCCACGATAAAGAACAAGGCAAATGTTTCCTATGAAAACAATATGACTGTAACTACAAATGAAGTGACAACGACGCTGATTAAGGTGCCGGAAATCAGGATTGTAAAGAAGATACCTGATTCAGCTGTTCAGCTGGGAGATGGACACGGAAAGCCTACGTTCCTTTTCAAAATAACGGGCGGCACCGGTAAGGTCTGGTACAGGTTAGTGACCTTTGATGATGAAAAGGCATCAGCGGGCTGGACATTTTCGAAGTCCGGCGGATACTGGATTGCCACAGGCCCTAAAGAAAAATTTCCGGAAGATGATTATACTGTAACAGAAATTTCGGTAAGCAGATTCAAAGAGGCGAGTTCTTCAGTGATGAAAGAAGGAAACTACAGAGAATTTACCTTCATAAATGAAAAGGACAACTGGCAGTATTTCAGTCATAAGTCAGTTGTAATCAATACTATGGATGGAGGTGCGGCAGGTGACTGGAAATAAAAATATTAAGACGAAATGGCTGTCTTTAGCGGCAGTCATTTTCATTTTATTAAGCATGATGGTGCAGCCTGCCTTTGCTGCATCTTCGGATTTTGAGAATCTCAGCGGCAGTGCAAGAGAGGGAAAGGTTAAGATTTCTGTTGAAAGCTTTCAGGAAACGGATGGCAGACGATATGAAACTCCGGAGCTTGTGCGTATAAAGGCAGGAGATAAAACTTCATATATTCCTGTGATAACAAACAAAGGCAGCGAGAGTAACCTGAGGCTCAGAGTTTTTGCAAATACCGAAACACAGAAGATAAATATCCTAAAGTATTGTTACGGCTGGGAAGATAACTGGACATACAAGGATGGTTGGTTCTACTACAAGAAGCCCTTTGAAGAAAACGAGAGCGTTGAAATCTGTCAGGGCTTTGACTTCCCGCAGGAATGGCAATGGCGAGTAAGCAATGTAATGGGAATCACTGTTGAAGCAGAAGCAGTTGCAGATGAAGAGCCGGGAAGCGTAGGAGCAGTAAAGACAGGAGATGATATTGAAATATGGATCTGGGCTTTGATTACGGCTGCTAGCTTTGTAGGGATAGAGCAGCTGATAAGGAGGAAAAATGGCGATAAAGATATATAAGGTAATACAAACGATGCTGCTGGCAGTGACAGTTTCACTGATACTGGGACTGGGTTTTCTGATTGTAATTCTTGACATAAATCCCTATGTGATTGTCTCAGGCTCCATGGAGCCTGAGCTTCCTGTGGGCAGTGTGTGTCTGGTAGACTGTCAGCAGAAAGAGCCGGAAGTCGGTGATATTATTTCATATAAGGCGCAGGATGCAATAATAACCCACAGAGTAATTGAGAAGACAGACGACGGTTATATAACCAAGGGAGACAGTAACAGCGTCGCAGATCCCGGGATAGTAAAGCCAAAACAGATCTTTGGAACAGTGATATGTTGCATTCCCAAAGTCGGCTATGTGATTATGTTCCTTAGAACAATTAAGGGGATAGTGCTGACTATCACTGGAGCAATATGTTTCGGCCTTCTCGAAAAATTGATTGAATGTAGAAAAGAATAGAAAAAAGGCGATGAGTAATCGCCTTAATACATACTAAATGAGTTATGAATGTGCTAAGTCATAGAGTGCCTTTATATCTTGAGGAAGTCCGTCAGGAATGATAGCGTTTAATCGATCTTCATTTCCGTCGGCTAAAGCCTGTTCATAATACCAACACTTAAACTGAATCATAGCCATGTTTTTCTGAAGCTCCAGCATTTGCTTCTCAAGAGTATCTTTTCTTGTTTCAAACAGCTCCTTGCGTTTTTCATAGGTAGAAGAGCCTTCAACGCACCAGTCCATAAATTGTTTGATCTCTTTGATTTCCATGCCGGTTTTCTTGAGACATTCAATCACACGAAGAGCTTCTATTTCGGAATCTGAAAATTTGCGAATACCGGAAGAACGTTCCATATTCGGAAAAAGCCCTTCTTTATCGTAGTATCTTAATGTTGAAATAGGCAAACCAAACATCTTTGAAATTTGACCGATTGTATACATAAAAACCTCTCTTTGCAAAAAAATCAAAAACTACTTGACCTAAAGTTAGGTTCAGGCGTTAGAATAGCAGAGAAATGACCTTGTGTAAAGTGAAAGGAGCAAATTATGTTAGGAAATTTTACTTATTGTAATCCGACAAAGTTATATTTTGGAGAGAATTCTCTTTCAAATTTAAGTACAGAGCTCAAAAAATATGGACAGAATGTCGTGCTTATATATGGCGGCGGCTCTATCAAAAAAAATGGAGTCTATGACGAAGTAATGGCTATCCTCAAAGATGAGGGAAAGAATGTTGCAGAGATTGCAGGTGTAATGCCAAATCCATCTCTCGAAAAACTGTACGAAGGCGTAGATATAGCAAGAAATCATAAAGTCGATTTACTGCTTGCAGTTGGTGGTGGTTCAGTATGTGATTACGCCAAGGCAGTTTCCGTATCTGTCAATTGCGAGCAAGATCCATGGGAAAAGTATTATCTGAAATTTGAGGAGCCTGATTGTGAGATTATTCCTGTAGGCTGTGTTCTGACAATGGTTGGCACAGGTTCTGAGATGAATGCAGGAGCAGTAATTACCAATCATGAAACAAAGCTTAAGATAGGTCATGTTTTTTCCGATGAAAAGATCATGCCTAGATTTTCTATTTTGAATCCGAAATATACGCTGACACTTCCGCATTATCAGATGGTTTCAGGAATATACGATATATTTAATCATATATGTGAACAGTACTTTTCAGGTGAGGATGATAATACGAGTGATTATATCAGTGAAGGACTGATGAAGTCTGTAGTACATTCAAGCCGCATTGCTAATAAGAATCCACAGGATTATGAAGCAAGGAGCAATATTATGTGGTCTGCAACATGGGCACTCAACACATTGGTTGCCAAGGCAAAGTCAACAGATTGGATGGTACATATGCTTGGTCAGGCTGTAGGAGCATGTACTGATGCAACACATGGTATGACACTTTCTGCAGTTTCATTGCCATATTATAGACATATTATGCCTTACGGACTTGCGAAGTTTGTGCGTTTTGCAAAGAATGTATGGGGCATTGATGCCACAGGAAAAACTGATGAACAGGTTGCATCTGAAGGTCTCGCAGCAATGGAAAACTGGATGAAGGAACTCGGTCTTGTACTGAACATTACTGAACTTGGAGCAACGGAAGATATGATTCCTGATCTTGTAAAAGGATCGATTGTGATGGCCGGGGGATACAAAAAACTTGATGCAGGTGAGATTGAACAGATTTTTAGAGAAAGTTTTTAATAATACCAAGAATAGTGAGGATGATTTGATGAACAAGAAGGTTGTAGTGATTTCAACAAGTATAAGAGTAAACAGCAATTCGGAAGCCCTTGCAAAAAGTTTTGCAGATGGTGCATCATATGCAGGAAATGATGTGGAGTTTATTACGTTAAGGGGCAAGCATCTCGGTTTCTGCAAGGGGTGCCTTGCATGTCAGCAGACCGGTAATTGTGTAATAAAAGATGATGTGACCGAGATAATGGATAAGGTTATTGATGCCGATATCGTAGTATGGGCAACCCCGATTTATTATTACGAGATGTCTGGTCAGATGAAAGTGCTTATTGATCGCTTAAATCCTATGTTTCCTAAGGATTACAAGTTTAGAGATGTGTATTTGCTTGCAACTGCGGCAGAAACTGAAGGTTATGCCTTTGAAAAAGCAGAGTCAGGCCTAAATGGCTGGATTGACTGTTTCGATAAGGCAGAACTTAAAGGCACCGTATTCTGTGGCGGAGTAACAATGGGCGGAGAAATAAAGGATAATGCTAAACTTAAGGAAGCTTACGATATGGGAGCAAATATTTGATTTGAAGAAAAGAAAAAGATGAAGTTACGGAAATACTCAACAATTCAACACACGTAGATAATTGACTAATGGAAGATTAAAAGGAAATTCACTATGACAGAACAAGAATTTTTTGAACAAATCAAAAAGAATAATTGCGTTGAAGGAGGCAGTGAGATGCATCAGGTAATGCACGCACTGGCGCAGAATGCAATTAGGATTACTCATGAAATCAACAATCAGTATCATACTGAAGAAGAGCTGGTAGCATTGATGTCTGAGCTGACAGGAAGAGAAATCGACAGTAGTTTCGGGCTGTTTCCACCTTTTAACACAGACTGTGGGAAAAACATACACATTGGAAAAAATGTGTTTATTAACTCAGGATGCAAGTTTCAGGACCAGGGAGGTATCTATATTGGAGACGGAGCTCTGATTGGACATAATGTAACAATGGCGACCATTAATCATGACGAGAACCCGGATAGAAGGAGTAGCATGTATTTGAGTCCGATTCACATGGGAAAGAATGTTTGGATAGGAGACAATGTGACTATTCTTCCCGGTGTGACCATCGGCGATGGAGCTATCATAGGAGCAGGTTCCATAGTAACCAGAGATGTGCCTGATAATATGGTTGCGGTCGGTTGTCCGGCGAAGGTTGTAAGAGCGGTTAAGATATAAGAAATATTAAAAGACAATAAGTTTACATGGCAGAAGGCAGATTTGCTTTCTGCTTTTTTATTACAACAAACAATGAAAGGAGGCCGGAAATGGCAGAAGTAATTATCAGATCACTTGATGAACTTAAGAAAACTGTTCTTGAAAATCTCAAGGACGGAACCGTTATTTCTATCAGATTAACAGACGGGAAGGAGGAAAAAGATGACTAAAGATAAGGACACTATAGAAGAATACAAGGAGCTTGAAGTCGTAAATATCAGGCTCGTTAAGGAGCCTTCCATTATCAGTGATGTGCCTATATCAAATGTAAATGATGCCGTGAATCTTATTCAGAACCTAATAAAGGATTTTGACAGGGAAGCATTTTGCACACTGAATCTTACCGCTGATGGGAAGCCAATCAGCATGAACATTGTAAGTATCGGAACGCTCACCGCAGCACCTGTGAGCCCGAGAGAAGTTTTAAAAAGCAGCGTACTTTCAAATGCAAGTGCATATATAGCTTTTCATTGCCATCCGTCAGGGAATCCAACACCGTCAATGGACGATGCTGTTACCACGCAAAGGCTTAAAGAGGCATCAGAAATAATGGAGATAAAGCTTGTGGATCATATTATTGTAGGATGCGGAAGCGGCAGGAGCTTCAGCTTTCTCGCCCATGATCTTATGGATGGGGATATCGTAAAGAAGTGCGAAAGATTCAAAAGCAATAAGGAATGGGAGAGATAAAAATGTGGGTAAGTAAGGAAAAATGTGAAAAAGCACGTGAGTATGATGTCCTATCGTATCTGCAGATTGCAGACCCCGGGGAGCTTGTCAGAGTATCCAGAAATGAATTCTGTTTAAGATCTCATGACAGTTTCAGGATATCCAATGGCAAGTGGCACTGGTGGTCACGGGACAAAGCAGGGCATACGGCAATAGATTATCTTGTTGAGGTTAAAGGGTATTCTTTTCCTAATGCTGTTAATGAAGTGATGAGGGTCATGGGAGGAAGGCTGCCGAAGCGCAGCTTCGAAAAAAGAAAAAGCTTTGTTCTACCTGAGGCTTCAGAGACAAATGACATTATGTATGAATACCTTTCAGGCAGAGGAATTGACAAGTGGCTGATTGAGATGATGGAAATAAGCGAACTGATTTATGAGGATAAAAAGCATCACAGTGTTATCTTTGTTGGTCAGGATTATGACAGAAAACCACGGCATGCGGCATACAGATCCACAAAAAATGTGAAACTTAAAGGCGATATCAGCGGCAGTGACAAAAGATTTTGCTTCAGTCTTCCCTACAGAAAATGTGAGGTATTAAGAGTATTTGAAGGTCCGATGGATCTTCTTTCATATGTAACACTTTGTATAAGAGATGGGACGGAGTGGCAGTATGATGACATGATTACCGTCTGCGGAGTGTATAAAACGAAAGAGGACGGCGTCTATCATATGCCTGCTGCACTGGATGAATATCTTAAACAGAACCCTCAGGTTAAGCAGATTTTCATTCATTTTGATAACGATGATGTGGGCGTATCTGCAGCAAGACGGCTTATAAGAGAGCTTGAAGGAAAGTATGAAGCAATCAACATGCCACCACTTTTAGGCAAAGACTATAACGATTATCTAATGATAACGAAGAATGGAGGAAGCGATGGAAGAACGAACAACGATTGATGTAATCATGGTGGAGCCGGGAAGAGAAGCTCGGGTGATGGTGCTTGATGATAGTCTGGAAGCAATGCAAAAGGCTGTCGGAGGACTCATTGAAGAGTATATGCCGTATGAAGATGAGGTTGCACTCATAGTTAATGAAGAAGGAAAAATGCTTGGAATGCCACCGAGCAGAGCAATAAGAGATGAAGACGGGCAGGTGATTGATATAATCGCAGGTCCGTTTTTTATTGCCTACGCTCCGGTTGAAAGTGAAAAATTTCTTTCGATGCCTGATGAACTTCGAGACAAATATCTGGAAAAATTCAGGCTGCCCGAGAGATTTTTCAGAACAGAAGAGGGCATAAAAATCGTTCCTTTTATCCCGAAAAAAGAAAATCGTGAGAGGTAAAGGCGTTGCTTTGATGTCGCTGACATCAGTAACAAGCAGACCCAAAATACCCCCGCATGGAGCATTTTGAGAAATCCCAAGGGGGAATCCCCTTGAACCCCTAGCTTTGAACTTGCTTGTGGAGCAACGGTAGACTGACATACAAGAATTGTGTGAAGTAAAGCGAATATACGACTAACCACTGAGTCTATGCAAAAAATATTTTTATTGACTTTATTATAAACCATGCTAAACTATAACCAACAAATTATTTTTTATAATAAAATGTTGGTTAAGGAGAAAAGAGATGTCAATTATTGATGAAGTTCTGTTAGAAGAGTATGAGCGTTCAATTCGGATAAGCAGAGCTCTTGAAAATGAAAATAGAAATTTACCAAAAGGGTCTATACAAAAAAAAAGAATAAATAATAATGAGTATTATTATTTGATGTTTCGAGACCAAGGTAAAGTAATAAGTCAGTATGTTGCAGAAACTGATGTGGATAAATTAGCTAGACAGATAGCTCTCCGAAAAGAGAATCAAAAGCTGTTGAAAGAACAGGAACAAAGCAGGAAGAAAATTGTAAAGGCACTGGGGAGGGAATATATAGATGAACATTCAACAGAAAGAATTTAGCTGCACTTGCAAGAGCAGAAGGTTATTTAGTGGAGAGCGATGTATTGACAGGGGTTACAAAAATATATGATAAAGCTGGCTTGGAAATAGAATTCCTTATAGGGAAGAAAGGCGCTGGAGTTGAACAAGCACTGAAAACTAATCTTGGTGTTACGGCTCAGACTCTTAGGCATATGGAAGTCATAATCCGTAACACGATTGAAGTTTAATATTTTAATATGAAGATTACAGTACCTATGCCAGAGGCTTATACTGTGCATAAGATTGTAATCAATCAGGATAGAGGATCAAAGAAGAAAAAGGATCAGATAGCAATCGGAAATATCTGGAGATCGTTAGATCTTGTTGAAGTAAAGAAGCTAGCAGAAACACTTACCAAAAAAGAACAGAAAGCCTTTAACCAGTACTGTGTAGATCATGGTCTGGTAATTTAAAATCAATAATTAATAAAGCATGAAATTATGAAGTCTGACTGATTATCAGGCTTCTTTTTATTGCAGTGAAAGGAGAAATGGATTGTATGAAAAGAACTATCGAGAAAAAAGTAAAGCTTAACAGACAGGAAGCGGAGATGCTCAAGAAAAAAGCAAAGAAGGCCTGCCTCTCTGAAGTTGGTCTCATCAGATTCCTCATCAGAGGATATGAGCCAAGAGAAAAGCCCGGTGATGAATTCTATGATGCAATGGGAAAGCTTTCGGATTTTGCTGGCAGCATTGAAAGTCTTTCTCATAGATTAGATATGGAAGATGAAATTCAGATGGAAATTCTGAAGAAAGAAATTGACCGCTGGCATTGTTTTCAGCTTGATATTGAAAAGAGATTTCTCACTCCACAGGAGTGCGAGCTGAAATGGCAGTAACAAAGATATGGCCGGTTCGAGGGAGAGTGGAAAGCCCGCTTGATTATGCGGCTAACGAAGAGAAGACTGCCAACCCCAGGTGGGACAAAAGCAGTCTTCAGAATCTGACCGATGTTATGCATTATGCTGCAGATGAAGACAAGACGGAGAAGCAGTTCTTTGTATCGGGAGTAAATTGCACTCCTGCCATAGCAAGAGATCAGTTCGTAATCGTAAAGAAGCAGTTCGATAAAGAAGACGGCATTGTTGCTTACCATGGATACCAGAGCTTTGCTGAAGGTGAGGTGACACCGGAGCTTGCTCATGAAATTGGTCTTGAGTTTGCACGAAGAGTGTGGGGTGAAGATTATCAGGTAGTTGTAGCAACACATCTAAATACCCGGAATCTTCATAATCACTTCGTAGTGAACTCGGTGTCCTTCAGGCATGGCAAGAGGCTTCGCGCCAAGCAGTGGTATGAGCTTAACAAAGTGTCGGATGAAATCTGCAGAGAGCACGGCCTCAGCATCATCGAAAACAGACGAGGGAAAGGTATTCCCAAACAGCTTTACTACGCTGAGAAGAACGGCGGGAGTACGAGGGTAAACATTGCAAAGGCAGCAGTCGATGAGGCTCTGGCAGTATCAGCCAATGTAACTGAGTTTGAGAAGGCGCTTAAAGCTAAAGGTTATCTTTGTAACTTCAATCCTAATCACAAGCACTGGACCATTTGGCAGAAGGACTGGAAGAGGCCTATCAGACTCACCCGCATGGGAGAGGATTATACGGCAAGACGAATCATGGAGCGTCTTGATGAAGGACTAGAGAGTAAAACCTTTGAGGTCTTTCAGAAGGCTGTTGTGGTCAGGCGAAAACAGTATGTGCTTTTTACAAGGGAGGACAAGATAAAGAGAGTAGGTGGACTCAAAGGGCTCTACCTTCATTACTGTTATCTTCTCGGATATCTTCCGAAATACAAGCAGCAGCCCACGATGGTATCGCCGCTGCTTCGTGATGATCTGATTAAGATGGAACAGATAGCAAAAGAAACAAGGCTTCTTTGCAGAGAGAATATATCATCTGCAGGGGAGCTTTTCATATTCAAAGAAAAAACGGAAACGTCGATTGCAGATAAGATGCAAAGGCAGCGGGAACTCCGCAATCTTATTAAGAGGAAGATAACTCCTGAGGAAAGAGAAAAGGCAAGGTCAGAACTAACCGGAATCAATGATGACCTGAAGAAACTGAGAGGTGACCTGAAGCTTGTCAGCAGGATAGAAGAAAGGTCAAAGGTTATTGAAGAGAAAGTTAAAGTTGTTGATAAAGAAAGAAGCGAGGTGAAGGAAAATGAACGTAGGCGGTGATGCAGCTGAACAGATTGTAAGAATGTCACTAGAAGGAGTAGAGGTAGCAGCAAGGATATCGGGCGAAGGAGCCAAACAGCTTGCAGTCCTTATTGCTGCAGTCTTAAGAGAAGAGCAGAAGACACACGGTAAAGCGAGACTTTCAAATATGATTAAGTCAGGCCATGAGCTTAAGGTGTTTACGGTTCAGCAGAAGGATCTCAAAACATTTGCCAAGGAAGCAAAGAGGTACGGAGTGCTTTACAGCATTTTACGAGAAAAGGGAAACGATGACCCTAATGCGGCAATAGATATTATTGCCAGAGCTAATGATGCACCTAAGATTACTCGTATTGTTGAGAGGTTCAATCTCAGTAAAGTGGACAAGGCATCTGTTGTCAGAGATATGGAGTCGGAGCGAAACCCCATTTCGGCAAAGGCAGAAAAAGAACCTCAGTCTTTGCACAGCTTGAAAGAGGTCGAAGGTATCCGCACGGATAAACAGAAGAAGCCTTCAGTAAAAGCTGAACTGAATAAACTCAGAGAAGAAATGAAGAAGGAACAGAAGGCAGTACTTCCCAGACGAGCTTATCTCAGCAGGACCGTACGAAGGGCTCCTCAAAAAGCAAAAGCAGTGAAGGAGAGGTAAGCTATGTGCAAAGACAAATATGTACTGATTATGGATGAGGATACGCAGGGCCTTATCATCAATGCTCTTTTGAACCTGCGTGATGAAAAACTGAAGGAGGGCATGGATGTGGGATGGATAGGTGATGTGATAATCGACATATGCAATGCTCCGAAAAAGAAAGAACGCTTCTTGGGTGACTGCCATGAAAGGTAAGGAACTTATGATATATGCAGCAGCAGGATTAGTGCCGGTCATCTGGCTGGCACTTCTTGCGGCTCCTTGCATGGATGGAGGACTTGTGACGCTGATGAAGAAATTTCCGGATGCGATTGCAAGTCCTTTTTCAATAAAGATATGTAAAGACAGCACGAAGATAGTTCTGCTTGCGATTGCAGCATATGCCATGGGAATCGGAATCTATGTGAGCACAAAGCGAAACTACAGGAGAGGCGAAGAGATGGGTTCAGCCAAATGGGGAGATGCCTTTAAGCTTAATAAGAAGTATGAATCTCATGCTGAGACCGGGAACAAGATACTGACTCAGAATGTAAAGATAGGACTTGATGGAAGGGAGCACAGAAGAAACCTCAACGTACTTGTGTGCGGAGGCTCGGGAGCTGGGAAGACCAGATTTTTTTGCAAACCCAACATTATGCAGGCTGAAACTTCCATGATGATTTTAGATCCAAAGGGGCAACTAAAATGTGAACGAGCATTAAATTTGCCTTTAAAGTTTACATATTTTAGAGAAAGGAGATGGCAGAAATGGCTAAATTTAAGGCTTTACGGCATACTGCCCTCTACGAGCGACTCTCTAAAGATGATGAACTTAAAGGTGAATCTAACAGCATTTCCAATCAGAAAAAGTACCTAGAGGACTACGCTCGTAAGAATGGCTTTCAGAACCTAAAGCATTACACAGACGATGGTTTCACCGGAACCAACTTCAACAGACCGGGATTTCAGGAGATGATTGCCGATGTTGAGGCAGGCAAAATCGACACGATAATTGTTAAGGACATGAGCCGATTCGGAAGAAATTATCTTCAGGTCGGTTTCTACACTGAAATGGTATTCCCTCAGAAGAATGTCAGGTTCATTGCAATCAATAACAGTATTGACAGCGATAATCCGGTGGACAATGATTTTACCCCATTCTTGAATATCATGAATGAGTGGTATGCGAAGGACACAAGCAACAAGATAAAGGCTGTGTTCAATTCCAGAATGAGTGAAGGTCTCAGGTGCTCCGGGAGCATACCGTATGGATATAACAGACTTCCGGACGATAAACAGAAGCTTGTAGTTGACCCTGTCGCATCTAAGGTAGTCAAGCGTATCTTTGACATGGCTTCAGTTGGAACTCCAATATCAGAGATAGCAAGAACACTTGAAGCTGAGAAGGTTCTCATTCCGTCAGCATATACAGCGAAGTACCATCCGGAACAGAACAACAACAGGACCTTCAAAGACCCATATAGATGGAGATACGGAACTGTCAGCGACATCATCAATCGCAGAGAGTATCTCGGCCACACAGTGCTGAAAAAATCAGAGAGAGCAAACTTCAAGATGAAGAATCGAAAAGCTGTTGCCAAGGAGGATCAGCTGCTGTTTGAAAACACCCATGAGCCGATAGTATCTCAGGAAGTCTGGGATAAGGCTCAGAAGTTTAGACAGCGTGCAAGAAGCAAGAGAGTGAATCCTGCCGGAACATTTACGGAAGGACATCTTCTGGGAGGACTCGTCTTCTGTGCTGACTGCGGGAGCAGAATGAGAGCTGCGGTTGGCGGCACTGATAGAGAGCATCCGTATTTCTCGTTCAGATGCGGTAAGCACGCATCTGATACAAGGGTATGTTCATCGCATAATATAGGTGAAGTGTCATTAGAGAAGCTGGTGCTGACTACAATACAGAGAATAATGAGCAGAGTTGAAATTGATGAGAAAGCTTTTGCAGAAGAACTGAAAGAGAAGTATGAGCAGAAGCAGGAAGAGATTCCGGACCGGGAAAAGGCTGCTCTTGCAAAATGCAGAAAAAGATATGACGAAGTTGACAGTCTTATCAAAGGTCTTTATGAAAACTATGTTGGAGGCATACTTCCCGAAAGACAGTATCATTCTCTGATGATTCAGTATGACGAGGAGCAGGAAAATTTAGAGAAGGAAATCACTGAGCTTGAGGCTCGTATGGAGATACTAAAACCGGAGCCGGTTCAGCTTCAGAGGTTTATTGATATTATCAGGAAGTATAAGTATCCTGAGGAGCTTACCGCAGAGATGGTTAATGAACTGATTGATAAAATCATCGTTCATGATTTCTCAGGGTCAGGAAGCAGCAGAACTCAGAAGGTAGAAATTCATTTCAACTTTGTCGGTGAGATAAACCTCGTATATACCGAAGATGAACTAAAAGCAATTCAGGCCGAGAAAGAAGCGAAAGAGCTTGCAAAGAAAGAAGCACAAAAGGAACGTGGAAAAGAGTATCGTGCGAGGAAGAAAGCTGAACGCTATGCTGCCAATGAAGGTCACAAGTTCGCCAAGAAGATATGCGAACAGTGTGGCAAAGAATACTGGCCGAACAGCAGCAAACAGAAGTATTGTTCTTCGGAATGCAAGTATGCACATGACAGAGAGGTCATACTGGCGAAACGCTATGAGGAAAAAGGAGATCACACCTTTACTCAGAAAATCTGTAAAGTGTGCGGTAAACCTTTCTGGCCGTCCAACGGCAGAGAGGTGATGTGTTCTGAGGAATGCAAGGAGAAGAACAGCAGGGAATACCGTGAGAAGTATACTAAAGAGAATCGTGAAGCCAGAGCTGAACAGGAAAAGCAGAAGCGTGAAGAGAAGAAAAAAGCTGCAATGGCAGAGAACGATGGACACCTCTATCCGGCACAGATATGTGAGCAATGCGGCAAGGAATACTGGCCGACAAGACCATCACAGAAGTATTGCTCAAAAGAATGTGGAAGAGCTCATGAGGCTTTCGTCAGAATGAATCGTGATCCGGCAGAGAAAGAAGGACATAAGTTCTTCAAGAGGCAATGCGTTGTATGCGGTAAAGAGTTCTGGCCCAGCGGCCCTAATTCAATCTGCTGCTCTGATGAATGCCGAAAGCAGCGAATAAGCATTCGAAAAAAAGAGAATTACGATGCTGTGAAGCGAGCTGCTGTGTAGATAGTTGCCCGCTTCTTTTTTAAGAGAGGCTCTCCGGAGCCTCAAAGTACATAAGGAGGTTACGATGAAAAGAAAGTTTAAATTCGATGATTATGAGGTAAATATTATTATTAAGGCGTTAATTGAGCTGAGAAATCAGCTAATTGCGGAAGGAAGATATACAGACGCAGTGGACGAAATAATTCTAAAATTGGTCCCGTGATATTTTAATTTATAGGGTTTCAAAATCAAAATATATGGTATAATGTTATAGGTATAAGTTTAAGTGAGAAAGAGGGAAAAAATGTCCGGTGGTAAGCGGCTTAATGCAGGGAGAAAAGCTATTTCAGAAAAAGACAAAAGAAGTGGCTATAAAGTATATCTTACAAATAGACAAAAGAATGAAATTGAAAGATTTGGAACAGGAAACTCGTTTTCCGAAAAGTGTTCAAATCTAATTAATGAAGCCATTGATGATTGCAAAAGTAGCGATACAATTCGTGTAATTGATTTATTTGCTGGAATGGGTGGGATTCGCTTAGGCTTTGAAAATGGAATGCGAACTAATGGCTACAGAACAAAGTGCGTTTTTTCATCAGAAATAAAGAAGTATGCTATTGATGTTTATAAAGCTTACTTTGGAGATGAAAAAGTATATGGCGATATTACTGAGATTAGTACATCCTCTATTCCGGATTTTGACTTTTTATTGGCTGGCTTTCCGTGTCAACCTTTCAGCTCCGCAGGCAATAGACTTGGATTTTCCGATACAAGGGGGACGCTATTTTTTGAAATTGAAAGAATATTAAAAGATAAAATTGAATCAGGACATCCGGCAATGGGGTTTTTACTTGAAAATGTGGAAGGATTAATAAACCATGACAATGGTAATACGCTATCTGTGATAATAAACCACCTACAAGCTTTGGGCTATAAAGTCAATTATAAATTACTAGATTCACAGAATTTTGGTCTGGCACAGAGTAGAAAACGTGTTTATATAGTCGGAATGTTAGATTCTAAAGTTAATCTAGATGGATTTAATGAAAAAAAAGCTGTATTAGGGAGTGTGCTAGAAAAAGGACTACCGACAATAAATAGTGATTTTACACGGCATTTGTTTAAACACTATACTCCAGAGGAAGTAGTTGGGAAATCAATAAAAGATAAAAGGGGTGGAGATAATAATATTCATTCATGGGATATTGGACTAAAAGGAGAAGTAACCGACGATGAAAAAGTTCTTCTAAATAAATTGCTCAAGGAACGTAGGAAGAAAAAATGGGCTGAAGAGATAGGTATTAAATGGATGGATGGTATGCCATTAACAGAAGAACAGATTAAAACTTTTGCTGATTTTGATAATCTTAGAGAAATGTTAGATGATTTAGAGGAAAAAGGGTATTTAACTTTTGAGCATCCTAAAGAGCAAATTAACGGAAGACGAGTTCCTGATGAATCCAAGCCAAAAGGGTATAATATTGTATCCGGCAAATTATCTTTTGAATTCTCAAAAATTCTTGACCCTCGTGAACTTGCGCCAACACTAGTTGCAATGGACGTTAGTAAATTGGGTATAGTAGATGGGGATGGCTTAAGAAAACTATCTGTAAAAGAAGGACAACTCTTGTGTGGATATCCAAGGGAATATGATCTTTCTATTATAAAAGAGGCAGAGGCTTTTGATTTATTGGGTAATACAGTATGTGTTCCTGTTATTAGTGCGATTGCTGAGAGAATAGGAAAAGAATTAAGGAGGCATCAATAAATGAGACTCACAGGGCAAGAAGTCTATGACAGATTAATAAATGACGAGCGCATTCTTGAAATTCAAGGACAGATAAGGTTCTATTTAGGGGATGTTAGCATAATTGTAAAACAAAGGGATGTTGTTGGAAATATTATGCAAGAATGGCTTCAAGGATGGTTAGACAACAATGGAATAGAGTATGCTCCAAGTGAGAATTCACAAATGCCCCCAGACTTCTTCTTAAATCCAGATGATAAGACAAAAGATCTTCTTGAAGTGAAAGCCTTTAATAGAAATGCAGGGCCAGGATTCGATATTGCAGATTTCAGGATGTACCAAGGCGAGATTATCGATAAGCCATATATGCTAAACGTTGATTATCTTATATTTGGGTATGATATGAGCGATGATGGAATCGTAACAATAAAAGATGTTTGGATAAAGAAAGTATGGGAAATAACAAGACGAATGGAGGAATGGCCAATTAACCTCCAGATAAAGGAAGGTCATGTCCATAAAATAAGACCAGGCGTTTGGTATTCGAATGACACAAATAGAAATGATTATTCAATTTTTAGATCCATGGAGGATTTTATTTCTGCCATGGAAGAAACTGTCTATCAAAACGATGAAACTCGAAGAGAAGCAGCGCAATGGAAAAGGCGATTCCTTTCAAATTATCAAGACTATTATGGAGAAGTATTAGATATACCTAGGTGGTATGAAATAGCTGATTCATATGACCTTAAAACTCAGCGAAAGATAGAAAAAGCACAAGAAAAGAAGCAAAAGGCTGAGGATATATATAGCAGATTACTTGAAAGAGAACAGCAAACTTCATTAAAGCTTGAGGAGGCTAGACTTCGAGGTAATACATCGAGTATCTTGAAGGAAGAAGAACGTTTAGAAAAAATCAAATCTAAGATTGAAACTCAATCGACAAAGGTATCCGAAGCTGTTGAAAAATATGAAGCACTAGTAAATAGACGATAACCAATCGAGAGAAAGTTATATACATAGGCCGTCCGGCTTTCAATTCAGAAAGTCTGGCGGTCTTTTTTAGTTCCAGGAAAGGAGGTTTTGTATGGAACAGAATTTTGAAAAGCTGAGAATCATTGCAGGCTCTGAGATTGAGCCAAGGGAAGTTGAGTGGCTCTGGTATCCGTATATACCTTACGGGAAAGTAACAATGATTCAGGGAGATCCCGGCGAAGGCAAGAGCACTTTCGTGCTGAATCTTGCAGCAATGCTTACAACAGGCACACCTCTTCCCTTCTCCGTAGGTGAGTACGAACCAATGAATGTCATCTATCAGAACACAGAAGATGACCCGGAAGATACGGTTGTCCCCCGCTTTATGAATGCAGGCGGAGATCTCAATCGTATTTTTTTTATTGATGAAAGTGATGCGGCACTAAGCTTTGCCGATGAAAGAATCGGAGAAACTATCCGAAGAACAGGCGCAAAGCTCATCATCTTTGATCCTCTCACTTCATATATCGGTGATGATATTTCAATCAACCTCGCCAACGAAGTGAGGTCGAGAATGAACTATCTCATTGATGCTGCGAAGGAAACCGGGTGTGCTGTTGTGATTGTAGGACACATGAACAAGATGTCAGGAGCAAAGGCACTGTATCGTTCTCTTGGCTCCATTGATGTTGTTGGTTCAGCAAGAAGCTGTCTTCTTATCGGTTCGCCACCTGATGATCCGAGCAAAAGAATCATGGCTGTGCAGAAATGTAACCTTGCGGAGAAGGGAAAAGCAATAGAGTTTAGTATTGATTCCGGCAAAGTTACTTTTCTCCGTCAGGTAGATGTGACAGCGGATGAACTTGTGAATGCTTTCTCTTCCGCAGGTAAAAGAACAAATACCAAGCTAGAGAAAGCAAAAGAAGTTTTGGTCAGGATGCTGACAGACGGACCGAAACTGCAGCGTGACGTTATGGCTGAGATGACATCTCTTGGCATCAGTAAACGTACCGCTGCCGATGCTAAAGGTGAACTGGGAGTCGTATCCAGGAAGATAAAGGACGCCTGGATATGGGAACTACCGGAGAAGCTTTAGCAACAGGGTAAGAACGCAACAATTTCTAGTGACACCGCTAAAGGTGACACGATGATGCTGCGGACTTGACCTGAAAGGGGGTCAAGGGGTACTCCCCTTGCGAGCGACCTATGCAATAGGTGTAGTGAGTTACTCATATGGGATGCAGAAGCGGCTTTGCGAGGGTTTCAGTGGAAACCTCTCGCTTAGTCGCTTCTTTTGATATGAGAGGCAAGGATGCAGAATCTCTTGCTCATCCGGCATCCCTTATGAGTACAGCAGGTTAGCCCGAAGGGACCGGCATTGAGTGAAGAATGCAAGAGACTCTGCTTTAAGGGTGTCAATGTGAATTGTTGCGTTCTTCCTCTCAATGCAGAAAGGAGCGAAATGAAATGGCAAACTATACGATACTGAGAATTGAAAAGAGAAAGCTTAATGCGGTCACCAGGATATGCAATCATCATGAGCGACTGAAAGAGCAGTACAAGAGCAATCCTGACATTGATTCCGAGAGAACACATCTCAACTATCATCTGTACGAACCGAAGGAAAGATATAGAGCAGCTGTCCTTGGAAGAATCGAAGAGGCAGGAGCAAAGCGAAGAAAGGACAGCGTTGTTCTTCAGGATTCGATTGTAACTGCATCACCTGACTGGATAAACAATTTAAGTCAGCAGGAACAGAGAGAGTTCTTCGAAAGAGCATATGACTTTTTCACAAAGACCTTCGGAGAAGAGAACATGATCTCTGCCGTTGTTCACATGGACGAAACCAATCCGCACATGCATGTCTGTTTTGTTCCCATAACAAAAGACAACAGACTTTCATCAAAGGATATCATCGGAGGACCCAGAGGACTGGTTAAGCTGCAGGACGATTTCTATTCTCACATGCATGAGAGGTTTCCTGATTTAAGCAGAGGTCTTTCAAGAAAGATTACTCAGCGCAAGCATATCCCGACAGAGTTCTACAAGAATGCTGACAACCTGATGTCACATTACGAAGAGATTGTAAATGCAATTAATGATATCGGAGTGTTTAGGAACGGAGAGAAAAGAGAAGCAGCTATCACTCTTCTTGGTCGGTATGCTCCTGAGATGGCGCAGATGAACAGACAGCTCAAGATGACGGACAACTATGTTACAAGACTTGAGAATGCGATAACCGATTACAAGAAGTCTAATGCAAACAAGAACGATATCATCTACGACCAGAGAGAAGAGATTGAGCAGCTGAAAGACAAGGTAAGCGAACTTAATTTCAATCAGAGGAAGCTACAGAGAGTAATTGATAAGATACCGCCGGATGTTATGGAGCAGATGAAAAAAGATGAGAGGGCAAGACGAAGATCAGAAAGAGAGGAACGCTGATGAAGAATGTGCAGATACCTCTTACGCTTTTCCTCGAGCTTTATGGTTATGTCGTGCTTGGTAACTATCAGTTTCATGATGATATCGTCAGGCAGCTTGAGGACAAGCACCGGAAAGTCTACAATCATCTTCTCTATTCAACCAGTAAGACAGCAAAGTCCGAAGAGGAACGAGAAGAAGCAAGACAAAAGTATCTTGATGAAGTTGGAATGAAGAACCCTTACAGATACTGACTCGTTATCAGATTATGACAGCTGTGTGCCACACAGCTGTTAATTTCTTATACAGAAAGAGAGGCAAATTAAATGACAGACAAGAACTATGAAATACTAGAGCATATCGCAGTGCTCAGCGAGAATGCAAGCGGATGGAAAAAGGAACTTACTCTAACCAAGTGGTTCGATAATGAACCCAAGTATGATATCCGTGACTGGAGCAGCGACTATAGCAAGTGCGGCAAAGGCATCACGCTTAGTAATGAAGAGATGAATGTGTTTATGGAATGTAAGTCAAAACTTGAAGAATTGTAAAGATAAAAGGCACCGAAAAGGTGCCGTACATTATATCGTTTTATCTTGAAGAAGAGATGCAAATATGGTATATTGGTAAGGTAACCATGGTGTTTGGTGATGAGCTGGAACTGCAAAGACTGCAGTTCCAGCTATTATACTATTAATTGAAAATGCAGCCGGAAGAGTAAAGCCGGCATGAGAATACGAAACTTCAAAATGAAACGAGGGAAGAAAATGAAAAAGAGAAGATTATTAGGCATAGTGCTTTCGCTGTGCATGGCACTGATGTTTGTACCGCAGATGGTGTTTGCGGAGGATATAACTCCGACAATACCGCCAAAAGACACAGACGGTGTATACCAGATCGGCACAGAGGCAGAGCTTTACGGCTTTGCAGAGCTTGTAAACGGCGGCAACACAGACCAAAACACAAAAGCAGTGCTGACAGCGGATATTATTGTCAACAAAGGTGTGCTGAAAGCTGACGGCAATCTTGCTGATGACACAAGCGGTTTTACCAGCTGGACGCCCATTGGAAACAGTTCCAATTCATACACCGGCAAGTTTGACGGACAGGGTCACACAATCAGCGGCTTGTATTTTAATGATGCTGCCAAATACTATGTGGGCTTGTTTGGTTCTCTCGGAGAAAACGGCGAAATCAAAAATGTAGGTGTAATTGATTCATATTTCAACGGCTATTGGGGTGTCGGCGGCGTGTGCGGAAAAAGTGACGGCGGTACAATATCAGGCTGCTACAATACTGGAACAGTCAGCGGCAATGATGAAAATGTCGGCGGCGTGTGCGGAAAAAGTTACGGCGGTACAATATCAGGCTGCTACAATGCCGGAACAGTCAGCGGCAATGCTGACCATGTCGGCGGCGTGTGCGGATCAACTCATTCCGGCGTCACAATAACCGGCTGTTACAACACCGGAACAGTCAGCGGTGGTGATAGCATAGGCGGCGTGTGCGGATATAATGGTTATGGCGGCATAGCGACAATAACCGGCTGCTACAACACCGGAACAGTCAGCGGCAATAGGTTTATCGGCGGCGTGTGCGGAAATAATAACTGGGGTAGTACAATAACTGGCTGTTACAACACCGGAACAGTCAGTGGTGATTATAGAATAGGTGGTGTGTGCGGACTGAATGACCACAATGGCTCAATAATCGGATGCTACAACATCGGAACAGTCAGCAGCAATAATGACAATGTCGGCGGCGTGTGCGGATGGAATTGGGGTGAAAGTTCAATAACCGGCTGCTTTACGAACAAAGATGTGGTATGTGGAGAAAATAAAAGCACTGAAACAGATTGCGCTGTAAAGTCAGACAAAGAATTTGCAGACAGTACTGTATGCAAACTGCTCGACACCGCTTTGCAAAATGCAAGTTCGGATGTCCGTTTTTGTCAGAGAATAGGCAAGGATGCTTCACCGTTACTGACCTATCAATTTGATAGTATTGACGATCATACTGATGATAACCCGAAAGACCATATTTGCGATATATGCGGTGAAAGGCTTTCAGATCATACAGGTATTGATGAAAACCCAAAAGACCATCTTTGTGATATATGTGCTGAAACGCTATCCAATCATACAGGTGGCGAGGCTACCTGTACAGCCAAAGCAGAGTGTGAATATTGCGGGGCAGAATACGGCAATCTATTAGACCATAATCTTGAAAAAATACCTGCAAAGGACGCAACCCTTAACGAAGAAGGAAACATTGAGTACTGGAAGTGCATGGACTGTGGCAGGCTCTTTGCTGACGAAAATGGCGAAAAGGAAATCAGTCTTGAAGATACGGTAATCAAGAAGCTTACACCTGAAACTGATGGAGACAAAGATCAGAGTACAAAGGCAGATACTGAAGATTCAGCAAAGACCGGAGACAATACAAACCTTGCTCTTTGGCTTGCACTGATGCTTCTTAGCGGCGCAGGAATAACCGGAGTTACTGCTTACACAAGAAGAAAAAGAACAAATGAATAAAATAGATGCTTAACTGAATTAGGTAAGCGTTACATGCCCTCGGCAATTGCGCCGGGGGTTATTTTTATGCTTAGAAACGGAGGTGATGACAATGAAAGTGCTAACGCCTATTAAGGCAATCCGGGCATACTGCATCGAGTGCAGTGGCGGCATGACTAAAGAGGTCAAGTTATGTCCTGCTGAGAAGTGCCCGCTATACCCATACAGAATGGGCAAAAGACCGACAGCCGATACAGATATCGACAGTAATAAGAACTCTGAGAAAAGTGGTAGCTAGCTGCCACTTTTTTCTTAAATTGACACCAAATCACGACAGAAGACATGGAGGTACCGAAAAATGAAAAATAATATTTTAGAAATTAAGATTGGACACACAACTTTTACAGTAGAGGCTAAAAATGCTGAAATTTCAACGATTACGCCTGCTGAATCACTCAAGAAAATGTCGTCTGACGAGGCTCTTAAGCAGTAGTCGAATGAAAAAAATTTGCTCGTCCCTCTTGACATTCCGTCAAAGGCGAAAACTTAAAGAGCTGCGGAGGACTTCTGGAGGAAAAAGGGTACGTTGTCCGGGTTCTGGACCTCATAACGATGTCAAAGAGTCATTGCTATAACCCTTTCGTTTATCTCCGGGATGATAACGATGTTCAGAGGCTTGTGACAAATCTTTTTAAGAGTACAACTCCAAAGGGCTCGTCAAGTTCAGATCCATTCTGGGATACTGCAGCGCAGATGCTTCTTCTTGCACTGATATTTTATCTGAAGTATGAAGCTCCGGAAGATGAACAGAACTTTGCCACTGTCATGGAAATGCTGAGAGCAGGTGAGATACAGGATGAAAACGGCGGTGATTACAGTCCCCTTGACAGGCTTTTTAACAACCTGGGGAGTAAGCAGCCTGATCATATTGCCTACAAGTATTACAAGGATTATCATTCAGGCTCTGCCAAGACACTTAAGTCTATCCAGATTACTCTTGCTGCAAGGCTTGAGAAATTTAATCTGGAAAGTCTGGCATCACTCACCATGACAGATGAGCTTGAGCTTAACAAAATGGGCGAGAGGAAGACTGCACTATTTGCAATTATACCGGATAATGATACGTCATTTAATTTCCTTGTATCAGTGCTCTATACGCAGCTTTTTCAGCAGCTCTTTTACGTTGCAGATCATAAGTACGGAGGAAGGCTTCCTGTGCATGTTCACTTCATCTGCGATGAATTTGCCAACGTTTCACTCCCTGACGACTTTGATAAGATTCTTGCGGTAATGAGATCAAGAGAGGTGTCGGTATCAATTATTCTGCAGAACATGGCGCAGCTCAAGGCACTCTTTGAAAAGCAGCACGAGTCAATCTCAGGCAATTGTGATGAGTTCCTTTACCTTGGTGGTAATGAAGCTTCGACTCACAAGTACGTTTCGGAGATGCTAGGTAAAGAAACAATCGATACAAACAATTACAACAGGTCATACGGCAGGAATGGTAACTACTCAACAGGATATCAGCTAAGCGGACGTGAGCTTCTTGATGCAGCTGAGGTAAGAATGCTTGACAACAGGTATGCGCTCCTTTTCATAAGAGGCGAGCGTGCTGTAAAGGATTTGAAGTACGATATCATGCAGCATCCCAATATCGGACTTACAGAAGACGGAGGTGCTCCGCCATATATTCATGGAGAGATACGAGGTGATATTGCAGATATTATGATTGATGAAATCCGGGAGGTAAAGAAAAAGGCGGAAGGCGATGCAGAAAGCGTTCCTGAAAGTGGATATGAACTTCTTTCTGAAGAAGATGTGCTGGAGAGGATTAAAAAGAAGGAGGAAGAAAGCGATGATGAGAAAAAAAGATAGAAATTCGGAAACGGCGAAATGCGGGCGAAGGGCAGAGATGTTCTTCGCTTTTTATATTGCAGCAGTGCTGATGATGACGGTATTTACTGCAGTATGCTTTGCAGCGAATGACCCGCTGGCAGTTGTAAACAATCTGTCCAGTTTTATTTTCAGTCTTATAAGAGCTATAGGATTGATACTGCTTGGATTTGGAATCATGCAGGTGGGTCTGTCGCTGAAGAGCCATGATCCGTCGCAGCGTGCCAACGGCTTTCTGACGCTGGCAGGCGGAATTATCATAACGTTTACGAAAGAAATATTAAATATGATTACAGGGTAGGTGAAAATATATGAAAAGTGTAGATGGACTGTTAAGAGATCTTAGCAGAATATGCGGCTGCCTGGAAATCTCAGACTTACGGTTCGAACCGTACAGAACAAGAGCAAAGGCTGTACTTGAATACGACAGCAGCTTTTCCCTGAGGTATTCCCCGGAGCAGCTGATGGAAGCTAAAGAATATGTTTGTAGTTAACATGAAAGGGAGGAATGCGTGAAATGAGCAGAGAAGAAATAGAGAAGGATTTGAACCAGATACTGCTTGAGAAAATGGCCAAAGAATATGATGATTTCATAGAAAAGCTTTCAATGCAAAGCCCTGATGAAATAATCAGAGCTTCATATGAAAAGGTATTCAAGGAAGACATCTTAGCAGTAGTTGAAGGCAGAGAACTGGAACCGAAATATGTGAAGGCACTTCTCAGAGAAAACTATCCGCTTGAAGGATGTTACCAGAGGTGGCTTGAAGAAGATGTAACCTATATGGAGGACCTAAGAATATGTATTGAGGATCATGCAAAAGGGTTTCTGAGGTATAAGGATAAGGAAAGAGAACGTTAAAGAAATTTGTGGCAGCTGATATGCTGCCAGTACATGCATAAGCTAGTTTTGCAAATTTTCGGATCCAGGGTAAAAAAATCAAAAGATGTAAAAACAAGAAAGAGTTTTGAATTGCTTAAACTAACGCTCGTTTAATGCGCATATAGAGCCTGTAAAACACTTTACTTTCAGAACAATGCGTAAATCTGTCCATTACTATAACAATAAAATGGTGATAATTCAATTCTAATATGATAACTTGAAAATAACGTACTAACAAAGTAAAATAAAGATAATGAATTATGCGAGAATCTATGATGCAATTGGAGTGACCGAAGGAGAACATCAAAACCTAAGATATTGCGGAGTTATATGAAATAATTGTACAACTCAGATAATAATGTGTAATCGTCAATTTCATGTTACTTGCTATAACTTAAATAGATTTTCTACGTTATGTGTGTTTCGTGTGATATTCGAAATAAGGATTGGAGGGATTAGATTGTCTAGTAATGTTTTAGAGAAGATTGTTGAAAGCAATCGGCTGCCAGTTTTATTCATTGGTTCAGGAATTTCTAAAAGATATCTGTATCGGTACCCAAATTGGGAACAACTATTAAGAAAGTCTTTTAAAGTTGTTGATTCAGAAGCTCTTTTGTATGAAAAGTATGCAGATGAATTGAAGAGAAAATCTTATACGGAATTTGAAAAGAATGCATACTTAGGAACTTATGCGGAAGAAGAATTTAACAAAGCCTTTTATGACAAAAAAATCAAACTGAAAGGTATGAAGAACGGCCGAATCCCTAAATGGGCTGAGCGGGGCATTTCTCCATATAAGATGTATCTTTCACAATACTTCAAGAATATGAAGTTGTTTCGCAATGATGATCTTGCCAAGGAGTTGGTTAAATTCCGTAATTTAAAGCACAAGATTGCAGCAGTTATTACAACAAATTATGATCAGTTTTTAGAAAAGGAAGTATTCAACTCTGATTATTCAGTTTTTGTTAATCAAAGTGAACTTTTTTCTGCAGACAGCTATAATGTAGCAGAAATCTACAAAATCCATGGATGTGTTAGCAATGCAGAATCTATAATTATTACAAAAAAAGATTACGATGAGTTTGAATCTTCAAGGAAACTCATCATTGCAAAGATGTTAACTTTGTTTGCAGAATCTCCACTTATCTTTATGGGATACTCTTTCACTGATAAAGATGTTCAAAAAATAATATCTGATTTTATTGGTTGCTTATCACCCGAACAGCTTGAACATATTGACGAGCATTTTGTTTTCATAACGCATCAGAAAGGTCAGACTGATCTAGTTCAGACACAAACAAACATCCTGTCTGCTGATGGAAAATATATTCCAATAACAGAAATCAAGACAGATAATTATGAATTAGTGTTTGATATCCTAAACAGGATTACTCCAGGGATCTCTCCTTTACGTGTTCGTCAAACCAAAAGAGTTCTCAAGAGAATCGTTGACGAGGGGATTGCATCTTCCAATGCTGAATCGATTATCGTTGGACTTGATAAGTTAGATGACATAGATTTAAGTGGAAAACCTTTAGCTATTGCGGTTGGATACAAAGAAAACGTATTGAACAAATACGGTTATGGTATGCTCGACGCCATAAATATTTTTGAGGACATCCTTTTCAATAATAGAGGCTTCGATTCTGAACAAATGTGTTTTGAGCGTTATCGTTCAATTCCTAAGAATCATTTGTTGCCAGTGTTTAAGTATGTCAAGCAAGTAAAAGAAAAAGGTATGGAAGTTTCTGAAGGAACAAAACTTGCGACTTACATAAGCGATCACGATTCCCTTGAAAAAATTATTCCTAGAAATATAGAGAAATCGCTTATGAGCATTCCTGAAATCAACGATGCGAATCAACTTATAGAGGAAATTAAGAAAGTTGATTCGGTTAACAAAAAAGCTGGTGTTCTCTTAAAAAATATTCGAGAATTCGAACCAACAGACATTAGGTGTTGGTTGCAAGAAATGTTTACAAACTTTCCAGATGAACTTATGCATTCAACCAATTTTAAAAGATGCGTGATGTGCTTAGATTTAATGGAAAATCATTTGTAAATGAAAAAACCAACGAACATTTTCTGGTACACACCAGAAACATCATTGGTCTCTTCAAAATTAACTTCACGTATAGAGACGTTTCAAATTACATCTCTTTAATATCTTGTATGTCAAAATCTATCTTTTTGACTTAAGTTATATTAACATATTGTATGTAAAAATTCAATAGAATTCACGTGAATTCTATTGGAAAAAAATACTAATTAACGACAAAAAACACTCTATAAGATAATAAAAGAAAAATTGTGCCAGAATCAACATGAACAGTTTGATAAGCTTTTCGTATGTCCCTGAAGATATGTGAGTGCTACAGCAACCACCAAAACTATGGCTCTAGCTAGAAATGGCTAGGGTTTTATATTGCAAGGGATTCAGGCACTAGAGCCAGCAGTAGCAAGGCTTTGACTCTTTGATACTAGGCGAGAGCGGGTAGAGTTGACAAACTTCTGCCTAAAGGTTTGTGTTTACGAGAAGGTGATTTGGATTTATAATAAAACTGTAAATCGGAATGTACAGATTCGGTAGATTTCTGTAGTATGCTTTATCATTTTACGTGATATTATTTGTTTAAGGAGGAGGTGACAAATATGCAGATGTGTCCTTTTTGTAACAAAGTATATGATGAATCAGAGTACAGCCAGTGCCCATATTGTTCTGGGGAATTAGATGAGGATGATGAAGAAATAAGACCATGTCCTGAATGTGGTGGTTGTTTACACTTGGATGGTGATGAATGGGTATGTTCCAACTGTGATTATTCAGAAGAAGACTAAGAGATAGAATAATATATCAGTAGACCGATTATTTCTTCATGTTGTTTCTGCAACTTCTAGATTATGTTTTCCGGAGAAAGAATAATAAGAATGAGATTGATGATTACATAGCTCGGACTAACACTCCGGGCTTTTTATTTTGCCGGAAAGGAGGTTCATTCGTTATGTCTAGTATGAAGGAAAGGAGGTTTGGATGTCTGATAACTGGGTCGTACAGAATCTGCAGAATACGCTCGGCACCTGGAATGAGAAGCTGGCTGAGATATAGACGCTGCTTACGGAGTCACCAAAGGGTTTCAAAGGCGGTGCCATATGGAACGTAATAGTAAATATTCACGGAGCACTACAGGCAATAGGTCTTGCCCTGCTGGTGCTCTTTTTTCTTGTGGGCGTTGTCAAAACCTGCGGCAGCTTCGCTGAGGTCAAGAAACCGGAAATGGCTGTGAAGCTCTTTATCAAATTTGCAATAGCTAAGGGTGTTGTGACATACGGTCTTGAACTGATGCTTGCAATATTTGATATTGTTCAGGGCGTAATTGCGACGATTATGAAGTCATCCGGCGTGTTTGCAAACAACAAAGCTGCACTTCCTGATGAAATGGTCAAGGCAATAGAAGACTGCGGATTTTTCGAGAGCATACCTCTGTGGGCGGTGACACTCATAGGAAGCCTTGTTATCACGGTGCTGGCATTCATCATGATACTGACAGTATATGGCCGCTTTTTTAAGCTGTATATTTACACAGCCATAGCACCGATTCCACTTGCGGCCTTTGCAGGACAGCCGACGGAGCAGATAGGCAAAAGCTTTCTAAAGAGCTACGCAGCTGTTTGCCTGGAAGGTGCAATTATAATTCTGGCATGCATTATCTTCAGCAAGTTTGCATCATCGCCGCCGGTGATAGATGAGGATGCTGCTGTAGTATCAATGGTATGGAGCTATATTGGCGAGCTGGTTTTCAACATGCTGATTCTGGTGGGAACAGTGAAGATGTCAGACCGCATCGTAAGAGAAGCTCTCGGCCTTTGGAAAAAGATTTGACAGAGGTATTTACAGGAAAACAGGAGGTAAAAGATGATTCAGAACAAAGAATTTTATGATGAAATAATTAATGCTGTTAGAGAGGAAATCCCGGAAGAAATCAGGAATATGATGGAGGTGGATATCAGAGAAGTTGTAAAGGCGAATGATACTGTGCTTCATGGTGTGGTAATAAAGGCACCTGAGCAGGCAATAGTTCCAACCATATATATTGAAGAGTGCATCAAACAGCTGCCTGAAGATTTCGCCATGAAGGATCTTGCTGAAGCCATAGTATCACTTTATCAGGTGGGAATGAGAGAAGCTCCTGCAGTTGAATCCTTATCGTTAGAGTTTGATGATATCAAGGATAAGCTTGTGGTCCAGCTTGCAGAAGTGGAAAGAAACAGGGATAGATTAAAAGAGCTTGCATACAAACCATTAGACAACGGAATGGTAATGCTGGCTTATGTTGTTGTGCAGGAAGACGAGAGAGGGAGCATGCGTTTTGCAGTAACAAAGGACATTGCAGAAGGGCAGAACTACGATATTGATAAAATGGTTGAAACTGCTATGAAGAATAACGAGCCGGTACTTGTGGATACTAAAGAGGTGATTTTTTCAGACGGAGTTAAAAATGTACAGAACCTCTTTGATAAAGAAATAAATGATAAGCTGCCGGATAGTATGTACACCCTTACAAATACGTCAACAAACCTGGGAGCTGCCGCTTTATACTATCCTGATGTACAGAAGAGAATAGCTGATATGCTGCAAAACAGCTATTATGTGCTTCCTTCAAGCATCCATGAGGTGATGATTCTACCTTGTAGTGTAAATGATAATCCGGAGTTTCTCAGAAAGATGGTGAAAGAAGCAAATGAGACAGTGGTAAATCCGCAGGAGGTTTTAAGCGACAGGGTGTTCATGTATGACAGGGAAAAGGAACGTCTTGTGGAGCCTAAAGCCCTTGAGAGGAACGGTGAAGAGAGGGGTGAAAGGTAGTGGAGGTACGAGTAAATAAGGATATACAGGAATACAAAGAGAGCATGTTTTTCGGACTAACACTTCGTCAGTTCTTTTTTTCTGCCCTTGGATGCGCTGCGGCAGTGGTTCTGTATTTCCTATGCAAAGACACACTGGGCCTTGAAATAACAACATGGGTCTGTGTAATAGGTACAGTGCCTTTTGCTGCAATGGGATTCCTTAAGTATAACGGGATGACTGCGGAGCAATTCGCAGTCGCCTGGCTTAAGGCGAAGGTGATATACCCGAAGAAATATTTGTCGGAGCCCGTGAGCTTCTATTACAGGATGATGGAAGACAGCATAGCGCAAAGGCAGGGGGCTCTGAGTAAGAAGGCGTTAAAGAAGAAAAGTAAGAGAGGGGGAAAGTGCTGATGATTAAAACACTTAAACTACTATCAAAGCAGGAACATGAGAAATTCAAAGTGCCGAAAAATGTACAGGATCTTATTCCCGTGCAGACGGTTTACAGCGACGGCATATTTCAGGTGGCTCCCGGCAAGTTCACAAAGTCATTCAAATTTGAAGACATTAATTATGCGGTGGCATCAAGGGAAGACAAGGAATCCATGTTTCTGAAATACAGTGAGATTCTGAATTCTCTTGACAGCGGAGCAACGACAAAAATAACAATCAACAACAGAAGAATGGACAGGCGAGAGATAGCAAGAGACATTCTGCTTCCTCCCAAGGAAGATAGACTGGATATTTATCGAAAGGAATACAATAGGATTCTTCTTGAAAAGGCGACCGGTTCCACTTCAATGGTGCAGGATAAGTATCTGACTATTTCGGTGTTTAAACCCACAGCCGAAGATGCCAGGACATACTTTGCCAGAGTGGGGGCAGAGCTGCAGCAGCACTTTTCAAGACTCGGCTCAAGGCTTGTTGAGATGGATGTATATGAACGTCTGAAAGTGCTTTTTAATTTCTATCGTATCGGGGAAGAGTCATCTCATATGATGTTATCTTCACGGGACCGGGCAAGCTGGGACTTCCAATCAAAGGCATGACGAAAAACAATATCTCATCACATTTCGGACCGAGGTCCTCTCCTGGAGGCATAGGCTCAAGCTACCATCAGGGACTTGATATAGCTTTCCCGGAAGGGACAAAGGTACTTGCATGCGAATCAGGTACAGTAACCATAGCCGGATGGTACAGCGGTTATGGCCTTTGCATTATCATCGATCATGGGAAAGGAGTCCAGACTATATATGCACATTTAAGCAAAGTCAATGCGAAAAAAGGACAGATGGTTGTTCGAGGACAGTATATCGGCAATGTTGGCAGCACAGGAAATTCAACAGGACCGCACCTGCATCTTGGGGTAAAGCATAATGGAAGCTATGTTAATCCAGAGAAGGGGTGGCTTTGTATCCATTAGTGGAAAAGGGGCTGTCGCGTTAACGGTATTTTACCGTTAGGGCGGCGCCCTTTTTCAAT
>JAUNDC010000026.1 GCA_030526355.1 Bacillota bacterium
GCCTTGTATCTACGGCATCTATCTTGACATCGAGTTCCTGTATCTGACCGCTGAGTTTGGTATCTACTTCCTGGATCTGCGTTCCCAGCCTTGTATCTACCTCTCGGATTTGGGTACTCAGCTTATCATCAACCTTGTCTATTTTTACAGACAGTCTGGTTTCAGAGCCTCTTATTTCATCTAATATTACTCTTAATAATTTATCCATTATTTCATTAATCTCCTTCCTCAATTATTACTAACCCTAAGTAATACCAACACCTTCTTTTACTCTATTATACATGATATTGAAAAAAACACAAGACACTTTTGTAAATTATATCCATAATTGGTTTTTTATTCTTGTCAAGTCGCGTAAACGAACCTAGAAACACCGTGCATTTTTTATGTGATCTTAAGCACATTAATTATATCACATTGCAAAAGAACGCAGTGTGAAAAAAGTCTGTAAAAAAATGCCTGACATGGAAGTCTACTAAAGGCCTCCGTGTCAGGTCGCTATATCGTCTTGTTTTAAGCTGGTAGAAATTTAATTCTTTTTTAAGCTGGATTAGAATTCTGCTGTTTTCGGTGTTCTCGGGAACGGAAGCACGTCTCTGATGTTGCTCATTCCTGTGATGTACATTATGATTCTCTCAAATCCGAGACCATAGCCTGAATGCTTGACTCCACCATATTTGCGGAGATCCATGTACCACCAGTAATCTTCCTCTGCCATACCCATTTCCTCGATTCTGGCTTTGAGGACATCATACCGCTCCTCTCTCTGGCTTCCGCCGATAATCTCACCAACACCAGGAACGAGCAGGTCGCATGCAGCAACAGTTTTGCCGTCATCATTAAGTCTCATATAGAATGCCTTGATTTCCTTAGGGTAATCTGTTACGAAAACAGGCTTCTTATAAATCTTCTCTGTAATATATCTTTCATGTTCTGTCTGAAGATCTATTCCCCACTCAACAGGATACTGGAATTCCTCTCCTGATTTCTTGAGGAGCTCAACCGCTTCTGTATAGGTTATTCTCTCAAAGTCGGAGTTTACGATATTGTTCAGCCTGTCGAGAAGCCCTTTATCGATAAACTTATTAAAGAATTCCATTTCTTCAGGTGCGTTTTCCATAACATAATTTATAATATATTTTATCATGGCTTCAGCAACATCCATATCATCCTTGAGTTCAGCAAAAGCCATTTCAGGCTCAATCATCCAGAACTCCGATGCATGTCTCGCCGTATTTGAATTTTCGGCTCTGAAGGTAGGTCCGAAGGTATACACATTTCTGAATGCAAGCGCAAAGGTCTCAGCCTCCAGCTGGCCGCTTACAGTAAGACCGGCTTCTTTGCCGAAGAAATCTTCACTGTAATCTATTTTGCCATCTTCGCCTCTAGGCGGTTCCTCCATGTCAAGAGTAGTTACCTTGAACATTTCGCCGGCTCCCTCACAGTCACTTGCCGTGATTATCGGAGTGTGCACATATACGAAATTGTTTTCCTGGAAGAATTTGTGTATGGCATATGCCACCATTGAGCGAACTCTGAAAACTGCCGAAAACGTATTGCTTCTAGGTCTGAGATGTGCTATTTCTCTGAGGAATTCCATGCTGTGGCGCTTCTTCTGCAGCGGGTAATCCGCATCGGAACCAGCCTCGATAACCACCTGTGAAGCTTTGATTTCAAACGGCTGTTTAGCATCAGGAGTCAAGACAAACTTTCCTGTAACCTTAAGTGCTGCTGCGATGGGAGCTTTTGATATCTCATCAAAATTATCAAGAAATTCCGCTTCATAAACCACCTGAACCGATTTGAAAAACGATCCGTCATTCAGTTCTATGAATCCGAATTTATTTGACCCTCTGTTGGTTCTTATCCAGCCTTTTACTACTACCTCACTGTCAGCATACTGTTCACTTTCCCTGAAAAGGTTTTTTATCTGAACGTCTTTCATTTGCGTATCTTCTCCTTGTTGTGAAATTCTCATTATTTTATTATACTCTTTTATAACTGTTCATTTCAAGGTTTAATTCTTTTCCATCCTTATCTCGGCAGCTCTGGCATGTCCAATGAGTCCTTCGCCTCTGGCCAGATTTGAAACCAGCGGTGCGATACCCATCATTGCAGCGTTGCTCATGCTCTGATATGTGCATGTCTTAAGGAATGTTCCAACCCATACGCCTCCTGTGTATCTGGCTGCTCCTAACGTAGGGAGTGTATGATTGGTGCCGGATGCATAGTCACCGAAGACCTCCGCAGTATTGCCTCCGATAAACAACGAACCGTAATTTCTCAGCGCTTCCACTACTTCCTCTGTACAATCCGCAGCCACATTCACTTCCAGATGCTCAGGCGCATACTCATTGGCATATTCAACAGCCTCCTGCAGGCTGTCTGCAAGCAGAACCTCTCCGAAATCATTCCACGAGCTTCTTGCTATTTCCTCTGTGTCAAGTGTAGGAAGCTGCTTTTCAACTGCTTCTATTACAGCTTTTCCCAAAGCTTCATCCGTTGTGACCAGCAGCCCCTTCGCTTCCTTATCATGCTCCGACTGAGCCAGAAGATCAGCAGCTATAATATCAGGATCAGCCTGTCCGTCTGCAATTACCAGCACCTCGCTTGGACCCGCAACAAAGTCAATTCCCACCTTGCCGTAGCACTGTCTCTTGGCTTCTGTAACAAAACTGTTTCCCGGACCTACTATCATATTTACCGGCTTTATCTGTGCAGTGCCATATGAAAATGCTGCTATCGCCTGCGCTCCGCCTACAGCATATATTTCCTGTATTCCGGCGATATCCATTGCAACCAGAGTCTTCGGATGTATTTTATCTGTGCCCTTGATAACCGGAGAGCATGCGGTAATCCTTTTTACACCTGCTACTTTGGCAGGGATACCGAGCATAAGTGCTGTCGAGTAAAGTGGATACCCTCCGCCCGGAACATAACAGCAACATGAATCCACGGGAATTACTCTATGTCCCAGCATTATTCCTTCTGATGGGGAAAAATCCCTGAGCTCTCCCAGAGTTTCCTTCTGGGCACAGGCAAACGCTTCTATGTTTGCTGCTGCCTTCCTGATATCTGCAAGCTCTTCTTCGGAAAGCTGACTATATGCTTCCTTTATCTCTTCCTCAGATATTCTCAGAGCATGACGCTTACATCCGTCAAATCGGCTGTTATATTCAAGCAGTGCTTCATCACCGTTTTTTACTACATTGTCTATGATGCCGCTGACCGTATTCCTCAGCTGGCTGCGGTCCGCTTCAGTTCTCTTTTTTGAGCTTTTTATTTCCTTTATCACTTCTTATCTCCTCGTTCCTGGTCAGTCTGACACATTATTTTACTGCAATCTGCAGCTTGCCTGCTTCAGGTCAGATACGTTTAGTGTATCTGAGATCTATGTACCCGCTGTCTGTTTTTCCCCAGCCGTTCTTCACAGATTTTATCGTAACCTTTGTTCCTTTTTTATATGTCTTTTTTACCTTGTATTTCGTCGACGGACCCTTGCGGCACTTCAGAGCCGTGGTTGTCTTTACCTTATATGGTACAAAGGCCGGATAGCTTTTTACTTTTTTGGTATATTTCAGCTTCAGCCAGTATCCGTTTGTCATTTTACCCCAGCCGTTTTTCTGATATATTATGGATACGGTTTTGCCTTTTTTATATGTGCCTTTTTTCTTATATGCTGTCGACGGGCCTGTACGGTAGTTCGTGCTCGTCTTGAGCTTGGCAGTGTATATGGTTGAAATTCCTTTGGAGCCTAAAATGTACTTTTTGTCGTTCACCTTTACTGTACCTGTACGCATTACTCCCGAGCTGCTGAACAGGTAATAGTAGTTTCCTATTTTCTTATAGCCGGTGGTTCTGACACCTGATCCATTGACATAGTACTTTTTCCCGTTAAGTGTCACCCACTGTGATGTCACCAGAGTTCCGTTGTTTCTCACGAGCACATACTGCCCACTGCTGTTCTTGACCCAGCCTTTTATTGCACCTGGTGCATAATACGGCTGAGGATTGAAGCCATCGCCGAGGTCAAACTCAAAGTTGAGGTCAACCTTGCCGCTGATTCCAGGCACAATCCCTGAGCTCGTACTCTGCCATATCCGATACTTTTTGCCATATGTACATCTATAATTGTATTGGGCGACCCATTTCTCATACTTATCAAGTGTGTTACTTTTAAGATAATTGTTCCACCATGCCAGGTTGGCATATATACCTGCTGTATATCCATGCGACTGGATTATGGAGCAATATTTGTCAGCAATTGCTGCTATATTGGCACTGCCTGCCTTTAAGGTTGTCGCATCCTCCAGATCATAATAAACAGGATACGACAGTGTACGTCCCTTAAGCAGCCTCAGCGTATGATTTGCCTCGCTCTCTGCATCGGAAATACTGTCTGCATATGAATAGAGATACACTCCGTATGGTATTCCCAGCCGTTCACATTCTGTAGCGTTCCTCAGGAAGGTGCTGTCGTCGTACTTACTGTAATCATTGCCGTATCCACATCTAAGAATAGCAAAATCAACTCCTGATGCCTTTACTTTCTCCCAGTCAATATTCTTACCATTCCAGTAGCTGACATCAACGCCCTTTCTTATGGCACCCTGAATCACCTGACCATTGCTGCTGTAAAACTTACCATTTGATTCCGACCATGGATCGGCTCCCAGCCTGCTGATATTTGACGAAGTTTCCAGCTTTAATCCAGTCGAATAAGGATCTTCGCTGATAATCTGCTCTTCGGTTTCAACTTGTCCGTTATCATATCTCCAGCTGTCCGCCTGAGGTTCATAATGCTGTACCTGTTCATCCGCTGTTTCTTCCGGCTGAGCTTCCGGCTGCTGCTGATTATCATCAGTCTGCTGAGCTTCCTGCTGTGCTGCGGGTTTCTCCTGGTTATCATCGGTCTGCTGAGCTTCCGGCTGCAGATCTGTCTCAGCCACTGCCTGTGAAGCATCCGTTTCCTCCGCCGATGCGAAATCCGTTACCCCCGCACAAGGCGTAAAAATCGTAGCTAAAGTGAAGATAACTGCCGTAAATATTGCTGCTGTCCTTGCTTTTCTGGAATACGTTATTTTTACCATGACCTCTTTCCTGTTCTGAATATAATTTATTTGTAAATATGCTATACCATTTATTCTACACTACTTTGACGGTTTTTCAAGAGTATGTTTGTCTTCCTGCTGCGCATTACTGCTGCTGCCGCAGCTGCCTTTGTTTCCGCCGTCCGAGCTGCATTCACGACCACCGCCGAAGCCCCGTTTGAGTGAAATAAAGACTCCCGCTGCACATATAACAGTAAATATAATAAACGAAAAGTTTATAACCTTTACCAGTACCTCCGGCTGCGCCTCGCTCAACGCGGCAGCAGGCATAAATCGTGTAACGACGATAGTCACTATGACCATACTTAATGTGTGTCCGATGGATCTCATTGTCGCCAGCACTGAAGAAGCAACTCCATAATCCTCTTTCTGTACGCATGACATTACCGCATTGGTATTAGGCGATGAAAACAGCGAGAAACCAAGCCCCGTCACTGCAAGAGCTGCAATTATAACAGCAAGGCTTGTGTTCTCATTTACAAAAATAAACACAAATGTTCCCACTGCACAGAATGCCATTCCAAGCGACGACATTCTGAAAGGCGAAAATCTGTCGGAGGCCTTGCCTGCCGCAGGTGTAAGTACCGCCATTATTACAGGCTGACAAATCATAATGAGACCCGCTGTCTGAGATGTAAAGCCCATGATAATCTGAAGGTAAATTGAAATAAGGTAGCTTATAGCAAAGGTAGCTCCATAATTCATCAGTGCCGACAGATTGGAAAATGCATAACCTATATTCTCCCGAAATAGTCTGATCTTAACGGCAGGATCACTTACCTTCAGTTCATGCCTCACAAAGGCTATACCGAATACTATTCCTGCAGCAGTCATAATTACAGGCAGCGTGCCTTTTGCAATTTCTGAAAGCCCGTACATAAGCAGCACGATGAACAGAATATACAGGATATTTCCTGAAGCATCCATTGAGCGCCCTTTGCCTCCGTCATCAGACCTCTGCGCAGGCAGCTTGAAGGCTGCAGCAGCCAGCGCTGCCGCACCCAGCACTCCGGTCAGTATGAAAATGGATCTCCACCCCAGATTGTGATTCAGAAACCCGCCTGCAACGGGACCGGCAGACAGCCCCACATAGGTTGCCGCCAGTGAATACCCGAGGACCTGTCCGCGTCTGGCACCTGGAAATGCGTTTATCAGTACTGCTGTATTGGTACTGAAAATCATCGCCGCACCGATGCCCTGTATCACCCGCACTGCAATCAGCATTGCCGATGACACAGAAAAAACGGCTGCAATGCAGCAGGCAACAAATACAGCTATACCTGTTACAAGAACCGTTTTCCTGCACGTTATATCAGCCAGTCGGCCAAATGGAACCGAAAAAGCTGCCACCGCCAGAGTATATCCTGTCACCAGCCAGCCGACTGTACCTGCACTGACTCCAAACTCATCCCCTATATCGGGAATCGAAAGATTCAGTGCGCTCCCTGTAAATGTAGTGATGAATGCCGTTATAACCACCACACATATTATTAGTTTCTGCTCATGAGTTGATTTTATCTTTTCCATAAATATATTATATACCAAAAAACCTGTGTTTACTAACAAAATCAAATCACGATACAGATAAAATACTCCTTCCCCTCGTCGCTTATTTTCTGCAGAGATTTCTGCATCTTGATCCTGATATTGTCAGGTACCGATGCCAGCTTTGATTCCATCTGCTCTGCAACCATTTCCTTGAGAGATTTGCCAAAAATATTGGTATTCCATATTCCATCCGGTGATTCCTTCAGATCACGCTTAAGGCTCTCGACCAGCTCCTCGGACTGCTTTTCGCTGCCGACAACAGGCGATATCTCTGTAGTGATATCTGTTCTGATGATATGCATAGTCGGAGCCTTGGCAGTTATTCTTACTCCGAATTTGCTGCCTTCCTTGAACACCTCCGGCTCATTTATCACCATTTCATTGAGCTTAGGCTCGACGATGCCGTAACCTCTAGCCTCCACCTGCTCCATGGCTCCCCTCAGCTTCTCATAAGCCTTTCTGGCGGCTGCAAATTCCTTGAGCAGCCTGAAAAACTCATAATCGTTATTGACAGGCTCATCCATAAGCTCTGTTATCACTCTGTAATAGAGCTCCTCTGCCAGCTCAAGCTGCAGGCTGATTTCCCCGCTTCCCATATCGATGCTGTCGATTCCTGCGTTCCGTATTATCTCCCCATCCGCAAGCGATGATACAGCTGCCTGCAGTTCCTCTATATTATCAAAGCCTTCCGCCCACTGCATTATCCTGGCCGCCAGACCTGATTTGAGCCAGTGCTCCCTGCTGAGGCCTTCAACGTAGCCCGGTATTCTGAACAGAATTTCCCTCACAGGAAATCTGCCTAAAAGCCGCATCATCATTTCATTTATTTCCTTCTCTGCAGCTCTGGCACAATCCATTATCTGAACCGGCACGCCGTATCTGACGGATATCTCCGATGCCGCCGAACGGGCTGCCGGAGATTCAGGATTAACAGAATTCAGCAGCACGACAAACGGCTTGTTAAGAGCCTTCAGTTGCCGGATAACCCTATCCTCCGCATCGATATAATCCTCTCTTGCCATAGTTCCTATACTGCCGTCAGTAGTAACCACTATTCCTACTGTAGAATGATCTCTGATAACCTTATCCGTTCCTATTTCCGCTGCCTTTTCAAAAGGCATACGTTTCTCATCCCACGGTGTGGTTACCATCCTGCTCTCGCCGTTTTCCATATGGCCGACAGCTCCAGGTATAAGATATCCCACACAGTCAACCAGCCTCACCCTGAGTTCCATATTGTTTTCGAGCTCCAGCTTAGCCGCTTCGGCCGGAACGAATTTCGGTTCAGTGGTCGTTATGGTTTTCCCGGTTCCGCTCTGAGGCATTTCATCCAGGATCCGCTGCCGTTCATATGTGTTTCTCACATTGGGGATTACCATCAGATCCATAAATCTTTTTATAAATGTGGACTTGCCTGCCCTGACGGGACCAACGACTCCCAGGTAAATATCGCCGCCTGTTCGCCTCCCTATGTTTTCATAGATATTTATGTTCTCCAAAATAAAAACCTCCCCATGTCCTTAACTGTATATCAGTACAGTATATTGAGGAGGTTCTGTTTTTATTCTGTTTTTTGTAATTATCTGATGCGTCCTGCAAGGCTGAAGGTTTTACCTTCGGTTATCTCCACGTCCACCATTGTGCCTATCAGAGATTTGTCTCCGGGAAAGTCCACCAGTTTAAAGCCTTCGGTTCTGCCTGTCAGAGTATTTTCGTTCTTCTTGCTTAAGCCTTCAACCAGAACCTTCTCCACACGGCCTACGTACTGTGCGTTTTTCGCGGCGCTGCCTTCATTGATGATATCCACAAGCCTGTTGAACCGTTCATGCTTGATATCCTCCGGTATCTGATCCTCATATTCCGCAGCCGGTGTGCCTTTTCTCACTGAATAGAGGAAAGTGAACGCGGAGTCGTAGTGTACTTCTTTTACAAGAGACAGGGTTTCTTCAAAATCCTCCTCTGTTTCTCCCGGAAAGCCCACGATAATGTCCGTGCTTATGGTAATTTCCGGCACTGCTTCGCGAAGCTTCCTCACCAGCTCAAGATACTGCTCACGGGAATACTTCCTGTTCATCCTCTTGAGAACTCTGCTGCTGCCTGCCTGTACCGGCAGGTGTATATAATTGCACAGCTTGTTACAATCCACGTATGCCTGAATCAGCTTGTCCGACAGATCCTTGGGATGGGAGGTCATGAACCGTATTCTCTCGAGACCTTCAATATCATTAAGGATATATATAAGATCGGCAAAATCACAGCTGCTGCCGTCGGCTCGCACTCCGCTGTAGGAATTGACATTTTGACCCAGCAGCGTAACCTCCTTGACATCATCTGCCACGAGGCGCCTTACTTCATCGGCAATGTCCTCAGGTCTCCGGCTTTTTTCTCTGCCCCTGGTATACGGAACGATGCAATAGGTGCAGAAATTGTTGCAGCCGTACATGATATTGACAAAGGCCTTATGCCTGTATAGCCTCTTTGACGGCAGTCCTTCCACTATATCCTCTCTGTCATCCAGAATCTCCAGAACCTTCTGCTTCTCACTGTATACATTTTCGAGAAGAGCCGGAAATCTGTCGATATTGTGGGTACCGAAAATAATATCGACCCACGGGTATTTTTTCTTTATCGCATCCGTCACATGCTCCTGCTGCATCATGCATCCGCACACGCAGGCAACATAATCCGGATTCTTTTTCTTCAGCTTCTTCAGCTGACCCAGCGTGCCAAAAAACCTCTTGTCCGCATTTTCTCTGATGCTGCAGGTGTTTATGATTGTAATATCCGATTCCTCTTTTGTCGGAACCTCTATACAGCCTTTTTCCCTCAGCATTCCCGAGATTGTTTCGGAATCATGCTCGTTCATCTGGCATCCAAAAGTTATGATGTTGTATTTTTTCCCTTCAAGTAATGTCATATACTCAACCCTGTTCATGTTTTTTATCTCTGCCCATCAGCAGCTCAACTGCATCTGCGGCATTGATATGTCCCTTCGTGGCATTATATATAGCTTCAGTAATAGGCATTTCCACACCCTCACGTTTAGCCAGCTCATATGCTGCTTCAGTCGTAAACATTCCTTCTACAACCATTCCTACCTTCTCGGTTGCCTCCTGAGGGCTCATACCTTCGCCTATCATTATTCCGCAACGTCTGTTTCTGGAATGCATGCTTGTACATGTAACGATAAGGTCACCTGTGCCGGTAAGTCCGGCAAAGGTTTCCGGTTTTGCGCCCAGCTTGATGCCCAGTCTCGTTATCTCTGCAAGACCTCTTGTCATCAGCGCCGCCTTGGCATTGTCTCCGAAGCCCATGCCATCTGAGATTCCGGCTCCGAGAGCAATAATGTTCTTGAGGGCACCTCCCAGCTCAACGCCTACCACATCCTCTGTTGTGTAAACTCTGAATCTGTCAGTCATAAACAGATCCTGTATTTTTTCTGCTGCCTTGAGATTGTATGATGCCACGGCAACTGTAGTCGGAAGCCTCCTGCCTACCTCCTCGGCATGAGAAGGGCCTGACAGTACAACGTATCTGTCCATGTCCAGATGTTCAGCTGCAATCTCCGACATTCTGGCAAGGGTCTTCTGTTCTATTCCCTTGGCAACATTGATTATCAGCGCATTGTCATCAATATAATCGAGTGCAGAAGTCAGGGCGCTTCTGAAATGCTGTGCCGGTGCTGAAAAAAGCACTGTATCGGCATCCTTGAGGGCAGCTTCCACCGTATATGCAATCTCAATATTCTCATTAAGAGGCACTCCCGGCAGATAATCTGTGTTTTCCCGGTTTTTATCCATGGTTTTCAGATGCTTTTCATCTATATCCCATATCCTGACTTTGTTTCCTTTACCTGCAACTACTGTAGCCAGAGCTGTTCCCCAGCTTCCGGCACCTATTACACCAATTGTATTCATTTATGTATCCTCCTGTCCCGCTTTACTTATCGCTAACTTCGTCAGATCCATTCTTGTTTTTCTTATCAAATATACTCATAACAGGCTCTTCGCCTCTGAACAACCTGCCGATATTGGCTCTGTGCTTTATTATGACTACCACAGCCAGCACCGAACCCGGTATTATGAAATCCGGTTCCAGAAAATATGCCAGTACAGGAAAACATAATGCGCCGAGTATCGAGCCGACGGACATACGCTTTGATACAAGAACGCCTATAACCACAATACCCAGAGCTGCAAGCCCCAGCAGCGGGTTAAGTCCCATCAGTGCGCCGAATGCCGTCGCAACTCCCTTACCGCCTTTGAACCTGTAAAGGGCAGGCCATACATGCCCGCAGAACACTGCCACTACACACATCATCTGTGCAACGTATCCTCCGATAAGTCCCCCCAGCAGCACTGCGCATGTTCCCTTTAAAACATCGACCAGCAGCGTTATGACGCCTGCCTTCTTTCCCATGACACGCAGAGCATTTGTAGTCCCTGCATTGCCGCTGCCTTCCTTCTTGATATCTATACCTCTTGCTTTTGCCAGCATTATGGAAGGAGAGATGTTGCCTATGGCGTATGCTATCAGCATTGACAGCAGTATTAGTGGAATACTATTCATCTTCCTTTTCTCCTTTTTCTCTAAATACAAATTTGATGGAACAGCCTTCAAATCCGAAAGCATCTCTGATCTGATTCTCAAGATATCTAGCATATGAGAAATGCATCAGAGACCTTGAGTTTATCTTGAAGGAGAAAAGCGGAGGCTTCACGCCTACCTGAGTCGCATAGTATATCTTGAGCCTTTTGCCCTTGTCTGACGGCGGCTGCTTCATCATTGTAGCATCGGTTATAAGATTGTTCAGCTGTCCTGTAGGCACTCTCATAGCCCTGTTTTCGGCTACATATTTTGCCATTTCTATTACTTTATCCACACGCTGCCCTGTCAGCACCGAAATAAAAACAGACGGTGCGTACGACATGAAGGTAAGCTCCTTGGCAATCTCTTTTTTGAAGTTGTTCATGGTATTGGTCTCTTTTTCTATCAGATCCCATTTGTTTACGACAACAACTATTCCTTTTCCTGCCTCATGAGCAATTCCCGCGATTTTCTTATCCTGCTCGGTTACACCCTCCTGAGCGTCTATCATCAGCAGACATACGTCGCATCGCTCTATGGCAGCAACAGCACGAAGAACACTGAATTTCTCTATGTTCTCGTTCACTTTGCTCTTTCGCCTGATGCCGGCAGTATCAATAAGAAGATATTTTTCGCCATCCTTCTCAAATGGTGTATCGATGGAATCTCTCGTCGTACCTGCTATCGGCGAAACGATAACCCTGTTTTCACCTATAAGCTTGTTTACCAGTGAAGACTTGCCTACATTAGGCTTTCCTATCATTGCTATTTTAATTGTATCATCCTCTTCTTCTCCTGCACCTTCAGGGAAGCTTCCGATAACTCTGTCAAGAAGGTCTCCAAGGTTCAGCATATTTGCTGCTGAAATCGGAATCGGTTCTCCCAGTCCCAGCTCATAGAAATCATAAAAATCATCCGGGAGCTCGCGCTTGTCCACCTTGTTCACCGCCAGCACGACATCCTTGCCGGTCTTCATCAGCATGGATGCAACTTCTCTGTCGGCTGCAGTAACTCCCTCCTTGCCGTCACACATAAACAGGATCACATCGGAGGTATCCATGGCCATCTGTGCCTGCTCTCTCATCTGTGACAAAATGATATCCTTGCTGTCCGGCTCTATACCACCTGTGTCTATCAATGCAAAATGAACGCCTGACCATTCGGCTTCGGCATATATCCTGTCTCTGGTAACTCCCGGTGTATCCTCGACGATAGATACTCTCCTGCCTACTATTCTGTTAAAAAAAGTGGATTTACCTACATTAGGTCTTCCTACTACAGCTACTAATGGTTTACTCATTATAAATTCCTTCCGCGAATTCAACAGGGTCGAATTCTTTTAAATCATCTATTCCTTCGCCTACTCCGATGAATTTTACAGGCATATCAAACTCGTCGGCTATTGTAACAACAATACCGCCTTTGGCTGTTCCGTCAAGCTTGGTGAGCACGATTCCTGTAATATCCGCTACATCTCCGAATTCCTGCACCTGCGAAACGGCATTTTTGCCTGTGGTGGCATCAAGCACCAGCAGATTTTCTCTGGCAGCTTCAGGGAATTCCCTGCCGATTACCTTATTCATCTTGTTCAGCTCATCCATCAGGTTCTTTTTGTTCTGAAGTCTTCCTGCTGTGTCGCAGATAAGAACATCTATGTTCCTTGCTTTGGCTGACTGTATAGCATCGTAGATTACTGCCGACGGATCAGCGCCTTCCTTATGCTTTATCACATTTACTCCGACTCTTTCTCCCCATATGCAAAGCTGCTCTGCCGCTGCTGCCCTGAAGGTATCTGCTGCTGCCAGCATTACAGTTTTGCCTTCACTTCTGAGCTTGTGCGCAAGCTTGCCTATCGTTGTGGTTTTACCGCCGCCATTGATACCTATCATGAGGATAACCAGCGGTGTGTCATTGCAGAGTTCATGCTTTTCATTCTTGTTCATCAGACTTGCAATTATTTTGCCCAGCCTTATCTTTATTACTTCTGGCTTCGTCATATTGTTGGATTTTATCTCTTCACGCAGTGTTTCCACTATTTTCATTGTGGTTTCCATGCCTATGTCCGAGGTTATCAGTATTTCCTCAAGTTCATCGAGAAAATCCTCATCTATGGCAGGTCTTGCCATCAGAGCATCACCGATTCTCTGTGACAGCTTGCCAAAAAACGACTTTTTCTTTCTTTCTTCTCCAAACATCTGTTTTCTCCCTGCTGCTTTGTTATATTTCAAAATCATCATCCATGCTCAGCGACAGCACCTTGGAAACACCTTTTTCAGGCATAGTCACACCATAAAGCACATCTGCATGCTCCATGGTCGACTTCTGGTGTGTAACCAGAGCAAACTGTATACCGCTGAATTTTCTCAGGACGCTGATAAACCTATCTATATTGGCATCATCCAGTGCTGCCTCCACCTCATCGAGTATGCAGAACGGCGCCGGCTTAGCCTTGAGCACAGCAAACATAAGTGCTATTGCTGTAAGTGTCTTCTCTCCTCCTGAAAGAAGATTTATATTCTGAAGCTTCTTTCCCGGCGGCTGAGCCACTATATCTATATTAGATTCAAGAGGATTGTTTTCATCTGATAGTCTGAGTTCCGCATGTCCGCCTCCGAACAGTTCTCTGAACTTTTCCTCGAAATTAACGACTATCTTATCAAAGCTTTCCTTGAATTTCACCTTTATGGTGTTATCCATATCGTTAATCATACTTGTAAGCTCGTTTACCGCCTGCTGTATGTCCTCTCTCTGCCCTGTCAGGAATTCATATCGCTCTTTTACGGTTTCGTATTCCTCAATTGCACCTATATTTACTTCTCCGAGAGCTTTCATTCTGTTCTTTATCTCGCGGTTCTCCTTGACAGCTGCCGACATGACGAAATCAGCGCTCTTGAATTCCATAGCCTGAATATATGATATTTCAAAATCCTCCCACAGCTTGTTCTTGTATGTATCCAGCTGCGTTTCATTTTTTGCTTTCTTGATCTCAAGCTCATACTTCTGGCTGCGTACAGCCTCAAGCCGCTGCTCCACATTCTCCCGTTCAGAGCTCACCCTTGAAAGCTCTGCGGAAATCTCGCTCTTTCTTGCAGATACATCTCTGAGATATTCCTCCAGCTCCTGTTTTTCAAGTTCTTTTTCTCTGATAATGCTTCCTGTGCTTCCACTGCCTGATATCAACTTTTCCTTTTCTTCTGTAAGCTCATCCAGCTGCTGCTGTTTACTGTCGATATCCTCACGCAGCTCTCTGCATGAAGCTTCTATTCTCTCAACCATGGAATCTGCATGGGTTTTCTCATTTTCACAGCTGTTCACAGAAATCCTTGCTGCTGTAATTTCCTCACTTGCGGCCTCAAACTGCTGCTTCATTTCACTGTGGCGGCTCATAAGCTCTTCGCAGGCTTTTTCTGCCGCGCTTATCATATCGCTGCAGCCTGATATTCTTTCGTTTATTTCGCCGATCATCTCCTGTGATTTTACTTTCTCCGCTTCTATGCTGGACAGTTCTCTGTCGAGCTTGTCACCGCCTGTCTTTATTTCTCTCAAGAGGTTTTCGGCAAGCTTTATCTCATTATCGGCAGCAATCAGTTCATGCTCTGTATTGCGCTGGTTTTCCTGAAGCTCACTTATTTCCGCAAGATAGTCTTCCAGCTGTTTCCTCAATATCCTGAGTCTATCCTCATGCTGCCTGTATTCTACTGTCTTATTATCTATTTCATTTTTGAGAGCTGTGATTTCAGCCTTTCTGTCAAGAATGTTGGCTGTTTTGTTTCTGTATTTGCCTCCGGTTATGGCACCTCCTGCATTGATGACCTCACCTTCCAGCGTAACAAATCTGAAGCCGTTTGAGAGCTTGGACATTCTGACTGCATTATCCATGCTGTCCACCAGCACTACTCTTCCCAGCAGATAATCTATGATATTAGTATATCTGTTGTCAAAATCAACACAATCAGGTCCGAACCCTATAAATCCGGATGCATTCTCCAGTCTGCTGTCTCTTACTGCTTTTCCTCTTACCGAGCTTACAGGAAGAAATGTCATCCTGCCTGCTTTATTCTGCTTCAGAGATATTATAGCACTTTTGGCACTGTCATCATCCTCACAGACTATATTCTGCAGAGATGCTCCGAGTGCTGTCTCAACAGCTGTTTCATATCCCGAAGGCACACTTATGAGCTCAGCAACCACTCCGTGAATCCCCTTAAGACCCGATTTCATCACATGCTTGACTGCGAAATTATAGCCTTCGTAATTGCTTTCCATTTCTTCAATGGTTTTCTGCCTTGCCGAGAGTCTGCCAAGAGAAATTCTAAGCTCCTCTGCAGCCGCAGTCAGCTGCTTCTCTTCATGCTGGCCTGCCAGGCAGCTTTCGCGCATCGAGGTGATTCTGTCTTTTATTTCCTCCAGACCTTCTGCCGTTTTATCGCGATCGCGTCTGATACTGTTCAGTCTGTCGATGGTCTCCTTATTATTGTCGTCTCCGCTGTTTTTTTCCTCCAGCAGCGAAGCACGTCTTTTATCCAGCGTTTCCTGAAGCCTCTGAAGACTGCTTATCTCAGCCTTGCCGGAGTTCATCCTTCCCGAAGCTTCAAAAATATCATTCTTGTATTTATCTATCTGTGCGGTGATTCCCGCCATCTCATCTGCAATCTGATTATAAGCTTCTATCTTTCTGCCGAGAAGCTCCTTTGCCGCCTCAAGCTTCTTATCCAGCTGTGAGCGGGTCTCTGCATACTGCCTTCCGGTAATCGTTTCCTTTTCGGCTTTTTCACAGAGGCGTGCAATTTCGGCCTTCAGACTTTCTGAGTTTTCTTTTGCTGCTGCAAGTCTGGCCTTGTCCACCTCTTCTCTGCTTACTGCTGAATTCAGTTCCTCAACAGCTGTCATCAGCTTTTCTCTTGTTTGAGCCGCAGCATTGTCCAGAGCCTCATTTCTGCTGCTGCAGTCTGCTGCAAGCTTTTCCAGTTCTGTCTTCTTCCCGGAGTCTGTTCTGATATCCGCTTCAAGCTGAGACAGGTCTTCCTTGAGTTCTTCTGTCTTATTCTCCAGGCTTTCTATATTTTTTAAAGTGATATTTATTTCAAGCTCTTTATACCTGTCCCTGAGTCCAATATATTCCTTTGCTTTTATGCTGTCCTCTCTTAGTCCGTCTATACGACCTTCGATTTCGCCGATTATATCCTTCACTCTTTCCATATTGGCACCGGCTGAGGCCAGCTTTCTTTCCGATTCAGCTTTTTTTGTTCTGTAAAGAACTATGCCTGCGGCTTCTTCAAAAATCTCTCTCCGGCTTTCTGTTTTGTTGCTGAGTATCTCGGCTATTTTGCCCTGTCCTATTATGGAATAGCCGTCAACTCCTATCCCTGTATCCATGATGAGCTCGCGGATATCTCTGAGTCTGCACTGATTGCCGTTGATATGATATTCGCTTTCTCCTGATCTGAACATCCTTCTTGTTATTGCTACTTCCTTATAGTCTATAGGCAGGATGCCCTCTTCGTTGTCTATGACAAGTGTCACCTCCGCCATGCCCCGTGACTTTCTGCCTGCGGTTCCTGCAAAGATAACCTCTTCCATCTTACCGCCTCTAAGCATCTTAGGGCTCTGCTCTCCCAGAACCCATCTTATGGCGTCGCTTATATTGCTTTTGCCGCTTCCGTTAGGTCCAACGATACATGTGATCCCTCTGTCGAATTCTATTACTACAGGATCTGCAAATGACTTGAAGCCGTGCATTTCAATTTTCTTAAAGTACATTAGTTTTCCCTCTCCAACATGGCTTCGGCAGCCTGCTGTTCAGCCTGTTTCTTACTCTTTCCCGTTCCCGTTGTCATAGGACTGCCATTGACATTAAGTCTTACAAAAAAAGTTTTGTCGTGGTCAGGCCCCTTTTCTCCGATCAGCTCATAATGTATGTCCGTAATACCTTTTGCCTGCAGCTTTTCCTGAAGGGATGTCTTATAGTCGGTTACCACATATCTGCCATGCTTTGCGTCCTCTATGGCTTCGTCAAAAATGCCGAGAACCACTCTTTTTACTTCCTCAAAGCCTCCATCTATATATACAGCACCCATCACTGCCTCCATAGCATCGGCAAGGATTGATTCTCTCTGCCTGCCTCCACTTCGTTCTTCGCCGTTTCCAAGCAGCAGATACTCTCCCAGATCAAGCCTCGCTGCTTCCTTTGCCAGTGATTTTTCACAAACCAGTGTTGCTCTTATTCGTGACAAAAATCCTTCCTCTTTATGAGGAAAGATTTTAAAAAGTTTTTCACCTATTATTGCATCAAAAAATGCATCGCCAAGAAACTCCAGCCTCTCATTGCTTTTTTTCCCGGCAGCATGTTCCTTTATATACGAACTGTGCGTCAATGCGGTTTCAAGCAGCTTCCTGTCACTGAAGTGATAGTTTATCTTATCTTCGAGCTGTTCTATTTTTTTCATATTACGGCCTTAGTCCTCCTCGCCCTTCTCGATTATTTCTTCCAGGTCAAGCATTGATTTTCTTATTATATCCACAACTTTTTCTTCCGCGTATGGTATGCCTTTTATTATGGCGTTTTTAACAGCTGCTGATGTGGATGAGCCGTGAATTTTTATTACCGGACCGTTGACTCCCAGAATAGGGGCGCCGCCGTATTCCTCGTAATCAAACTCCTGCTTGAGCTCCATCAGCTGCGGTTTCAGCATGAGGGCAGCCAGCTTTGTCTTAATATTTGACATCAGCTTGCTGACAACCAGCTTAAGTATGTTCTTGGCAAGACCTTCAGTAAGCTTGAGAATAATATTGCCGACGAATCCATCACATACAAGCACCTCGCACTTGCCGTAAGGCACATCTCTTCCTTCTATGTTCCCTACAAAGTTAAGAGGGGCTTCCTTCAGCTTCTGATGCGCATCCTTGGTAACGCTTGTCCCCTTGCTCTCTTCAGTTCCGATGTTTACCAGGCCTACTCTAGGGTTCTGTCTGTTCCATACCTTTTCCACATATATACTGCCCATAAGTCCGTATTCCAGCAGGTTATTCGCTTTTGCCTCCGAGCTTGCTCCTGCATCAACCAGCAGTGCCGGTTCTCCTCCCAGACATGGGTATATGCTGGCAAGTACAGGTCTGTCAATGCCGTCTATTCTTCCCAGAATCATTCTTGAGCCTACCACCAAAGCTCCCGTGTTTCCTCCGGAAATAAGGATATCTCCTTCTCCGGTCTTAACAAGCTCCAGTGCCTTCACAAGAGATGACTGTGTCTTTCTCCTGATAGCCTTGACAGGGCTGTCTTCCATTGTTATCACGTCATCTGCATTTACAATACTGATGCTGTTACCTTTGTATCCGCATTTCTCCAGCTCTGTTTTTATCTCGTCTTCTCTGCCTACTAAAATTAATTCATGGTCTATCAGCGCCGACGCTTCAACTGCTCCTTTGACTATCTCCGCAGGGGCATTATCTCCGCCCATTCCATCAAGTACGATTCTCATGTTGACCTCCTTAACAAAACAACAGAATTATTTATGCAGTATTTCAGTAAACTCTCTGACACGCGCATCCACATCCTCGGCTCCAAAAACCGATGAACCTGCGACTGCAATGTCAACTCCGGCATCTGTCACCTGACGGATATTCTCCAGCTTTATGCCCCCGTCCACTTCAATTTTGAAATCATAGCCACCTTTTCTTCTCAGTTCATCAAGCTGCCTTATCTTGTCAATTGCAGAGCTTATGAACTTCTGTCCACCGAATCCAGGATTGACTGACATCACCAGCACCATATCAATTTCTTCAAGCATATAATCAAGTGCTGACAGTGACGTTGCCGGGTTCAGTGCCACTCCGGCCTTGACACCCATTGACTTTATGTGCTGAACGGTCCTGTTGAGATGTGTGCATGCCTCCTGATGTACTGTGATGTATTCCGTCTGATCTGTTACGAATTCCTCCAGATACATATCCGGTGCCTCTATCATTAAATGTACATCGAATGGCATTGCTGTTCTGCCGCACAGGCTTTTCATCACAGCTGAACCAAAGCTTATATTCGGAACGAAATGTCCGTCCATCACATCCACATGTACCAGATCCGCTCCTGCTTTCTCTATAATTCCCACGCTTTCTCCGAGCCTTGAAAAGTCTGCGGATAATATGGATGGTGCCAGTTGTTTCATTTTTGTTCCCTCCTAATATTGTTTTGCTGCTTTTATTTCATTAAGCTGCTGTTTATATGATTCATATCTGCTTCTGCTTATTCTGCCTTCTTCCAGAGCTTCAAGCACTCTGCAGCCCGGTTCGGCTATATGTCTGCAGTTTTTGTATCTGCATGAATCGGCTAATTCCGATATTTCAGGATAATAATGCTGCAGTTCTTCCTCATCTGCTTCAAGTATATCAAAGGATGTAAAGCCCGGTGTATCAAAGATCATGGTGCCTTCCCCCTCATCTATGGTGAAAAGCTCAGCATGGCGTGTTGTGTGCCTGCCTCTCTGCGATTTCTCGCTGATGTTTCCTGTCTCTGCCTCTGCCTCAGGAATCAGTCCGTTAAGGATAGTAGACTTGCCTACTCCTGATGGTCCGGCCAAAGCTGCCTTTTTCCCTTTAATCAGCTGCTTCAGTTCCTCAAGGCCGCTGTTATTCAAATTATCGGTACATACTACAGGATAAAGCGGCTCGTAGATTTCCTTGAGTAGCTGAAGGCTTTCCTTTGCTTTTCTGTTTTTGTTTTTATTACCTTCAGCCAGATCACATTTATTGATACACAAAACGATATCGGTTTCATTTTTTTCCGCCATCACGAGCAGTCTGTCAATAACCGGAAGAACCGGTGCAGGCGAAGCTGCTGCAGTTACAATAATAAAGCAGTCCACATTGGCGATGAACGGTCTTATAAATTTGTTTTGCGGCGGCAGAATATCTGTTATCAGACTGTCATCATTGTCAGGTATAATCTCAATCTCCACCATATCCCCCACTGCAGGCCTGACTTCACGCTGCTTGAACACACCGCGCGCTTTGCAGCGATATACTGATTCGCCGGATTTTACATAATAAAACCCGGCGATACCCTTGACAATCAATCCATTAACTTTATTCATCTTCATAGTCAGGGTCCTCAGGAACTGTCGTCGTAGGCTGCGTTGCAGGTTCCGGTTTCGGTCCCTTGCTTACCCTTATTTTAACGGAGCTTCCCTTATCAAGAGGTGCCCCTGCTTCATACTGCTGCCACATTACTTCACCTTCTGCATAGGTGCTGCTGTAATCATAGCTTACTTTACCTCTGCTGAGACCTGCCTGGCTGAGTGCTGATTCGGCTTCGCCTATGGATTTGCCTATGAGATAAGGAACTGTAGCCTTGGATTTGGAACCATCACTTACTACAACATTGATTGCTGTTCCCTTCTCTGCTTCTGTTCCCGGAGCCGGATCCTGGCTGAGAACCGTACCTTCTTCCTCTTCACTTGCCTTGGTTCTAACACTTCCGAGCACAAATCCTGCAGCATCAAGATACGAGCTCAGATCGCTCTCGGATTTTCCTGTAAGGTCAGGCACTTCTCCGTCACCTAATCCCTTGCTTATATTAACGCGTATAGTACTTCCTGTTTTAATGGTAGTTCCTTCAGCAGGATCCTGAGACACGATACGTCCTTTTTCCACATCCTCGCTGACTACCTCATCACCCATTTTGACCTTGAGATCCAGCTCCTCTGCTGCAAGCTGAGCCTCTTCAAGAGTCATATTCTTGAAATTTGGTGCCTCGATTTCCTTTCCTCCGAATACACCTGTCGCAAAGCAGATAATAAGTCCCAGAACCAGAGCCGCAACAGCTGCCGCTGCGATTATTATGATCTTTTTCTTTTTTGGATCCATTCCCTGTTTCTTTTTCTTTTGTTTCTTTCTGCCTTTGCCTTTATCATCATCATAGTCCTCACCGTCGTCGTAATCAGTTTCGGCTATCGGACCTCTGCCTGAATTTCCCTGTGCTCCCTGGCTTCCGCCCATAAGCACTGAATTTCCTACTACGCTTCCTACAAATTCCAGATTGTTGAGAGCTTCAATAAGCTCTTCGGCAGACGCGAATCTGTTTACCGGATATTTGTCCGTACATTTCAGTATAATATGCTCAAGAGCCGGAGGAACTCCGTCAACAAGCTTTGACGGTGGTATCATTTCACCATTTATATGCATCAGTGCTATATTTACAGGATTGTCTCCGTCAAATGGAACTCTGCCTGTTATCATTTCATACATTACTATTCCCAGAGAATAGATATCCGATTTCTCATCTACATATCCGCCTCTGGCCTGCTCCGGTGAAAAATAGTGTACGGAGCCTATTATTCCTTCTGTATTATCTACTATAGTTGCCGCATTTACTGCCTTGGCAATACCGAAATCTGTTATCTTGGCAGTGCCGTTTGGTGTTATCATAACGTTATGCGGCTTCACATCTCTGTGAATTATATGATTTTTGTGCGCGAATGCAAGTGCCGCAGCAATCTGCTTCGATAGTGCTATAACCTTAGGATATGACATGGCACCCTGAGCCTTGATGTAATCACTCAGCGTCCTGCCTTCGATAAGCTCCATTACTATGTAGTGGATGTTGCCTTCTCTTCCTACATCATAAATATTGACAATATTGGGATGTGACAGGCTTGCTGCCGCCTGTGACTCTCTTCTGAAGCTGTCTATAAATTTATGGTCATTGATAAACTCAGGCTTTAATATTTTGATTGCTACAAATCTGTTGAGCAGCTTGTCTTTGGCCTTGTATACCACCGACATACCGCCTTCTCCTATTCTCTCGAACAGTTCATATCTGCCTGCGAGTACTTTATTACTCATCTTTTCCTCCTAAAATTATAACTTTATACATACTATCGTGATATTATCCCTTCCACCGGCCTTTATGGCTTCATCGACAAGTGCGGTGCATGCATCGTTCATGCTCATTCCGCTTCCCAGTATCTCGATTATTTTGCCGCTGCTGACCTCACCATAAAGACCATCCGAGCAAAGCATCAGTATGTCATCCTTTGCAAGGCTTATTTTGTAAAAATCGGGCGAAGCGAACCTGTCAGCTCCCAGAGCCTTCGTTATCACATTCTTCTGCTTGTGATTCTCTGCCTCCTCTTCGGTTATCAGACCTTTGCTGATAAGCTCGTTCACATAGGTGTGATCCACGGTTATTTTACCAAGCTCACCGCCTCTGTACAGGTATGCTCTGCTGTCGCCTATATTCGCTATGTAGCCTTCATCATTTCTGATATATGCAAGCACGAGGGTCGTCGCCATACCTCTGTTGGTTTCGCTCTCCATGCCCATCTGATATATTCTGTCATTAGCAGTGTCGATAGCTTCGGACAAAAATCCAAAAATCTCTTCAGGAGTGCTGTACGATTTCAGCTGGCTGCGGTTAACTATTTCCGCAATTTCGCTTACTGCAGTTCTGCTGGCAACCTCTCCTGAATTATTGCCTCCAACACCATCGGCAACAATGTAAACATCATGGCTCGGAATTACAAAGCAGGCATCTTCATTATTTTTTCGAACAACGCCTTTATTGCATTTAAATCCTATCTGCACCATTATCTGTATACCCTTTCTGTCAAATAAGGTTTTCGTCTTTTTTCATAACACATATGAAAAAGCCGTCGGTTTTATCTTTATCAGGCAGCAGCAGCGTTCTCTCAACCTGCTTGAAGGACGTGTTCTTCCTGAGGAAGGTGTCCACAACCTGATCATTTTCTTTCGGATTAATCGTACATGTGCTGTAAAGCAGCACACCTCCCGGCTTCACATAAGCCGAGGATGCTGAAAGTATCGCCAGCTGTTTCTTAGGGAGAAGCTCAAGCTCATCAGTATATTCCTTGTACTTTATCTCAGGCTTTCTTCTGATTACTCCCAGCCCGGAACACGGTGCATCAACAAGCACTCTGTCCGCCTTCTGAACCATTGACGAATCCACTCTTGTCGCATCCCACGATCTTGTTTCAATATTTGTTATACCCAGTCTCCTGGCCTCTTTATCAATCAGATCAAGCTTCCTTCTGTAAATGTCGGAAGCTATGATTCTTCCTGTGTTGTTCATTCTCTCTGCGATTGCAGTAGTCTTGCCTCCAGGTGCTGCACACATATCCATAATGGTTTCTCCATGCTTCGGATCAAGCTTCTCTGCCACCAGCATCGAGCTTTCATCCTGCGGTGTGAACATACCCAGCTTATACATCTCAGTGTCCAGCAGCCTGCTGCCTTTTACATTAAGCGCATTTCTGCAGAGGTGTCCTTCCTCCACCTCGAAGCCCTTTTTTCTCAGGCTGTCGATCAGGTCATTTTTCATAACCTTAAGCCAGTTGAATCTTACCGTCACAGGTGCCTTCTCGTTGCCTGCCGCCAGCAGAGATTCCACGAAATCCACACTGTAGTGCTCCAGCCACAGTTCGATTATCCATGGAGCATATGAATATTTTATGGAAAGATACCTGATTTCATCCTCACTTCTGTCAGGAAGCCTCAGCTGTATCTTCTTATTCAGGTATTCGCGCAGAACGCCATTGATAAAGCCGTCCTTTCCTCTGCAGTACTTTCTTGCCATTACGACGCTCTCATTGACCGCAGCATACTCCGGTACGGAATTCATGTATCCCAGCTGATATATTCCCATTCTGAGGATGGTGAGCTCCTGTGCTCTGAGGCTTGATGCCCCTGTTTTAACCAGCTGATCGATATAATAATCTATTGTAAGCTTGTTTTCCAGTACTCCGTATACAAGCTCTCTCACAAATGCCGGGGAATTCGGCTTGTTGATTATCACCTGATGATTTATCGCCAGATTTGAATAAGATTTCTTTGACTCTACATCGATCAATGCCAGATACGCTGTTTTTCTGTTTATATCCATCAGTCGCGCCCCCTAATCAATAATATTCGGACAAGATTTGCCACTGCAGTTGCCAGTGCTGCCACATATGTCATAGCAGCAGCCGAAAGTACCTTCCTGGCACCTTTTCTCTCATTACTGCTGATTATCCCCAGTTCCGTCAGTTGAACAACAGCTCTTCTGCTGGCGTTGATTTCAACCGGCAATGTAATCGTATGAAACAGAACCACTGCCAGGAAAAAAATCACTCCGAGATTAAAAATCATATCACCTATTTCGAAGCTTCTGCCGGACCAGATTATGATAAGTCCGATAAAAATCAACGGCCATGATGCCGTAGAAGCAATATTCACTACAGGTGCTATGGCATTTCTGAATCGGAGAAATCCATAAGAAGTACCATCCTGTATCGCATGACCTGATTCATGAGCGGCTATGCTTACTGCCGCTATTGTCGAGCCGTTGTACACCTCTGCCGACAACCTCATTACATCTTTTCCAGGATCATAATGATCTGTAAGCTTGCCTGATACCATTTCAATGGGAACGTGCCCCATTCCGTTGGCATCAAGTATGCGCCTTGCAGCCTGCCTTCCGGTCATTCCTGTGCTGCATGGCACTCTGGAATACCTGCTGTAAGCCCGGTTTACCTTCGCCTGTGCATAAAGTGCGAAAATAATAGCCGGTATCAGAATAATCATCGTAGGATCATACATCCCAAAATACATATTATCTCCCCCTTGAATGTCATTTTATCTTAAAACTGTACCGATTTCAATGGAATTGCCTTTTAAATATTCCTTCACTGCCACTCTTTTTTTGCCGGGAACCTGTATTTCAGTGATTCTCAGCACTTCTCCGGCGGCAGCCACATCAATACCCTCTGCAGAAACCGCCAGAACTGTCCCGTCGGTTTTATCTGTTCTGATTCCCGGAACCTCGGCTTTCCACAGTTTTATCATTCTTTCACCTTCGTATGCATATGTTCCGGGCCATGGGTCAAATGCGCGTATTTTGCGTTCCAGCTCTGCCGGGCTGCATGAAAAATCCGCATGTCCTTCCTGCTTTGAAAGCATTGGTGCATATGTGGATTCCTCGTCATTCTGAGGTTCGCCTTTTATATCTCCCATATGCGGCACTGTCTTCACCAGAAGCTCCGCACCCATGAGCGCAAGCTCATCATGAAGCTGACTTCCTGTTTTGTCTGCAATCGGAGTTGATACCTTCGCAAGCATATCACCTGTATCAAGCCCTTCCGCCATATACATTATGGTTATTCCAGTTTCTTCATCTCCGGCCATAATTGCACGCTGTATCGGCGCTGCTCCTCTGAATCTCGGCAGAAGCGAGCCATGCACATTGATGCAGCCAAGCTTCGGGATATCCAGCACGTCCTTCGGCAGTATCTGCCCGTATGCCGCAACAGCTATGAGATCCGGCTCTGCTGCTCTGATGGTATTTATGAATTCTTCATCGCCCCTTATCCTCTGAGGCTGCAGAACCTCCAGCCCAAGCTCAAGTGCCTTTTCCTTAACAGCCGAAAATCGAACTTTCTTTCCTCTGTCTCTTACCGCATCCGGCTGAGTTACAACGTACGGGATATCGTACCCCGCGTCAAACAGCGCCTGCAGCGACGGTACAGCAAAATCCGGAGTGCCCATATAGATTATTCTCATTACTGTTCTTCTCCTGCTCTGTAAACATCCTCTGCCTTGTCAATGTACAGAATTCCTTCCAGATGATCGAATTCATGGCACATTACTACAGCTTCAAAACCTTCAAATGTATATTCCTGAGGATTGCCTTCTCTGTCCAGACCTTTGATGGTTATCTTCTCCGGTCTCTGAACCGTACCGTAATATCCAGGCACGGACAGGCAGCCCTCCTCGCTCTCCTGACTTCCTTCAAGAGATATTATTTCCGGATTCACAAAACAGTAAACAGTTCCTTCCTGAGGATCCGGCTCAGCTACGAAAATACGTCTCATAACACCTACCTGCGGTGCGGCAAGACCTACCCCGTTGGCCTCTCTCATAGTTTCTATCATATCGTCGATGAGTATTCTCATTCTTTCATTGACCTCGGATACCTCTCTGCAGGTTTTTCTGAGAATAGGGTCTCCTTCTGTTACAATATTTCTAAGCGCCATTTTTTCTCCTCCTAAGCAAAGCTGTACGGATTTATATCCGTCACTACTGTATAGTTTTTATTTTTATTCTTTCTCTCCTGCTCCCTGATCTCCATCAGTATGCCGGAGTAATATTTTCTCCTGCCCTTCGGGCATTTAATCAGCATGGAAAACCTGTACGTGTTCTTTATTCTGCTCATATATGCTTCCTGAGGTCTGAAAACGTTTGCAGCGTCCTCTTCTCCCAGTTCTGATGCTATTCTGTCATACCAGCTCATAGCACCCTTTTCAGCTGACTCTCTGTCTTCAGAAGTAAACATAAGCTGAAACAGGTCGCTGTATGGAGGGTATGACATATACTGTCTGAGCTGTTTTTCTACGGCATAAAAGCCGTCGTAATCCTGTTCTGCTGCAAATCTGACAGCATAATTGTCCGGTGTATAGGTCTGGATTACAACATGTCCCTTTTCGCTGCCTCGGCCGGCTCTTCCGGCTGCCTGCGTTATGAGCTGAAACGTCCTTTCTGACGATCTGAAATCAGGAATATTAAGCGATACATCTGCCGAAATAATTCCTGAAAGTCCGACATTCTTGAAATCAAGTCCCTTTGCTATCAGCTGTGTGCCAATCAGTATTCTGGTTCTTCCCTTTTCGAAAGCTTTGAGCTTTCTGGCAAGCTCTCCCTTACGTCTGACGGAATCAATGTCTATTCTGTCCATGGTATATTCGGGAAAGAGCTCTCCTATTGTCTCCTCCACTTTTTCGGTTCCGCTCCCAAAGTACCTGATATATCTGCTGCCGCATTCGGGACAGCTGTCAGGGGCATCATCCTGAAAACCGCAGAAATGGCACATCACTTTACCATTTTCTCTGTGGTATGTCATTGACAATCCGCAGTCGGGGCATTTCACCACATATCCGCATTCTCTGCAGGATATAAATGTCGAATATCCTCTCCTGTTGAGAAACAGCATTACCTGTCTGCCTGCCTCCAGCTGCTGCCGCATCTGAGTGTACAGCTGACTGCTTATTATAGATCTGTTTCCATGCTTCAGCTCCTGCCTCATATCTACTATATCCACCTGCGGAAGCTGGACTTTATTATATCTTTCCGTGAGCTTTATCAGCTTGTATATTCCTTCCTCGCATCTGCTGTACGTGACAACCGATGGTGTCGCGCTGCCGAGGATCAGCACGCCGTTATTATCCTTGTCCTGTGTCCTTTTCAGCGCCACCTCTATTGTGTCATATTTAGGAGTGTGATCGGACTTGTAGGTTGTTTCGTGTTCTTCATCTATCACGATAAGACCGATATTCTCCAGCGGTGCGAACACTGCCGACCTGGCGCCGATAACAATCCTGACCTTGCCGTCTCTTATCCTTTTCCACTGATCATATCTTTCTCCCTGCGTAAGCCTGCTGTGAAGAACAGCAATGGTCTCGCTGCCGAAACAGCCGATAAACCTCTCGATTATCTGGCCTGTAAGGGATATCTCCGGCACCAGAACAATAATATTTCTGCCTGCTTCAAGAACCATTTCCGCCGATCTGATATATATCTCAGTTTTGCCGCTCCCTGTGACTCCATGCACCAGAAAGCGTTCATGTTTTCCGCTTATAACCGCTGCTTTCACCTGGTCAAGTGCGTTCTGCTGCTGAGGCGTAAGCTCTCTGACCTCTGAAGGTCTGCCGGTTTCATCCTCAAAGGGATTTTTGCGTTCTCCGCGTTTAGCCTTGCTTCCCGCCGGAGTGAAACAGTTTACCGCATCGATATACCTGCAGAGATATCTGTTTTTGAGCCACAACGCTGTTCTCAGCATTTCACAGCTGAGGGAGACATCCGGATCAACGTCCTCCACATATCTGAGTTTAGCTTTCACATTCTCCGGAATTTCATCCTCAAAGGACACCACATACCCTTCTCTGAGATTTCTGCACCTTGCAAAAGGCACATATACCTTGCTGCCTTCAGTAACATCGTCTGTCCTGCAGCCGTATGTATACAGACTGTCTGTGCTGTCGCTCTTGTTGTTTATTATAACATTTACATATTTCATCAATTAAAGCAGGAAAATATTGTTTTCCCGGCACTCCTTAATCATATCTTCCGGCCATATGGAAGCCTGTACTTCACCAATATGCGCCTTCCTGAGGAAATACATGCAGAGTCTGCTCTGTCCGATTCCACCGCCTATAGTATATGGCAGTTCCTTGTTCAGAATCATTCTGTGAAATTCCATTTCTCTTCTGTCATCAGCTCCTGCTTCTCTGAGCTGTCTGTCCATTGCCTTCTCATCAACTCTGATTCCCATCGATGATATTTCAAAGGCTCTGTCAAGAATATCGTTCCAGAGAATTATATCTCCATTCAGCTCCCAGTCATCATAGTCAGGAGCTCTGCCGTCATGCTTTTCTCCTGATTTGAGCAGTCCGCCGATTTTCTTGATGAATACAGCCCTTTTCTCCTTTGTGATGGCGTCTTCTCTTTCCTTCGGTGTAAGCTCAGGATACATGTCCTCCAGCTCCTGTGATGTAATAAAGAAGATCTCATTCGGAAGCTCTGTTCTCAGGTCTGTATACAATCTGTTGACATAATCATTGAGATTTTTGAGAGCGTTGTACAATGTCACAACGGTTTCCTCAAGGTACTCTTCTGTTCTGTCTTCCCCTGTTATCACCTTTTCCCAGTCCCACTGATCCACATAGATGGAATGAAGGTTATCAAGCTCTTCATCTCTTCTTATGGCATTCATATCTGTATAAAGGCCTGTCCCTGGTTCGAATCCGTATCTGCCCAGTGCCATACGCTTCCATTTGGCAAGCGATTGAACTATTTCAACCTTCTTTTCATCCATATCCTTGACGGTGAAGCTTACTGTCCTCTCAACGCCGTTGAGATTATCATTAAGACCTGTTTCAGGAGCTACAAAAAGAGGTGCGGATACTCTCCTGAGCTTGAGACCATACGCCAGCTCCTGCTGGAAAAAATCTTTTATCTTCTTTATCGCTCTCTGGCTTTCCATATAATCTATAACAGGTGTATAATTTTCCGGAATCAATAACTTATGCATATCAAAAAACCTCCTTATGCTTTTGAGTATTCACAACCGCAGTAATTCTGGCGGTATAGTCCATATCGTTTAGAAAGCTCGACAGATCTTCTAAATCCGTCTTTCTTTTTAAAATCTCTGTCCAGAAAACTGAGCCCGTATCTGAGGGCCAGACCTCTTCCCAGCTCTAAAATAAGCTTATAGTTCTTATGAGGGCTTACCGTCAATGTCGTGCCGAAATAATCATACCCGGAAATACTTGCCTCTTCTGCTGTTTTTTCCAGTCTCTGACGGAAGCATACGCTGCACCTGGCACCTCCCTCAGGTTCATTTTCCAGTCCCTCTGTAAGCCTGAAGAATTCAGTTGGTCTGTAGGGACCTTCCTTAAAGCGAATTCTCCTGTTTCCTGAATGCTCTTCGTTGTACTGTTCAATAAAGCTGATCTGCGCCTGCCTTCTGCGCTGATACTCCTTCTCATCCGTTATACACGGATTGTAGAAATATACTGTCACATCAAATTCATCCGTCAGCCGTTCGACCACCGATGTACTGCACGGACCGCAGCAGCTGTGCAGCAGCAGCCTGGGTCTGCCGCATTCTTCTCTGCACCCGCCCTCCGGGATAAATCCGCTGTTTCCTTCACACTGACATAAAACCTGCGGCATAGCTGACTCTTTTTTCTTTTCAAAAGTCATAAACCTTACCTCGAAATATTTTATATGTTATAATACATAAGCGATATAACAATCTATTATATCACACATTCAACTTGTTGAAAATGCAATACTTATGAAAACCGGAGGATTAATGCATATGCAAAGCCATGAACGCCCTCTTATTTTTGACACTTCTGACGGTCAGGAGTTAAGAATAAATACTATAAACACTTATCTCAAGAATAAATTCGGTCACAAGGTTGTAAAGCTTTCTCTTGACGGCGGTTTCACCTGCCCGAACAGAGATGGCACAAAAGGTACCGGAGGCTGCCTGTTCTGCTCTGCAAGCGGTTCGGGCGATATGGCTGCAGGTTCGGGTAACATCAGAGCGGATCTCGACCAGCAGATAAGGCTGCTGTCGCCGAAATGGCCGGACGCCAGGTATATTGCATATTTCCAGAGCCATACCAACACCTACGCTCCGGTCGACCAGCTCCGCGCTAAATTCTATGCCGCCCTTGAACATCCAGAGGTTATCGGCATTGCAATAGCCACCAGACCGGACTGCCTCCCGAATGACGTTCTGCAGCTTCTCGATGAAATCAACAAAAAAACCTTCATGTGGGTAGAGCTGGGCCTTCAGACGATTCACGATGATACCATGAAAGCCATGAATCTCTGTTATACGCTGTCCGACTACGATGACGCCGCAGCAAAGCTTCACGAGCTCGGCATCCGCACTGTGACTCACCTCATCCTTGGCCTGCCGGGAGAATCCTGCGAGATGATGCTCGACTCAGTAAGCTACGTCAGCAGCAAAAAAATATTCGGGATCAAGCTTCACATGCTGAACCTTGTAAAGGGGTCAGCCATGGAAAAGCTTTATCCCGACTTCGTATCATTTAATACTATAGAAGAGTATACAGATCTTGTTATTTCAGCTATCGAGCTGATTCCGCCAACCACGACACTTCACAGAATTTCGGCAGATGCTCCAAGATCAACCCTGATATCACCGTCCTGGAGCTACATGAAGCGTACCATCCTTAATGGTATTCACAAAACAATGAAAGAAAGAAATACATGGCAGGGCAGAAGGTATCTGCCCTAGCAGTTACTTTATTTCCGAAGGCACCTTGTTTTTGGGTCCTACCCGCCCTTCATTATAGTGCTTTCTGCAGAGAGACACATACATATCGTTGCCTCCCACCATAATCTGATCACCGCTCTTAACGATTTTATCATCCATAACTCGTGCCACCATGGTTGCCTTCCTGCCGCACCAGCATATGGTTTTGATTTCTTCAATTTTATCAGCATATACAAGCATATAATACGACCCCTCAAAGAGCTCGTTTCTGAAGTCGTTCTTGAGCCCGTATGCAAGCACAGGGATGTTGAAGCTGTCAACAATCTCCACAAGCTCTTCAACATGGTGCTTTTTCAGAAACTGGCACTCATCAACCACGACACAATCAACCGACTCTCTGTTGTTTTCCCTCATAAACACTTCAAGTATATTGGTATCCTCATTTACTATGGTAGCTTCTCTCTGCAGACCCACACGTGAAGTTATCATGCCCTTGCCGTACCTGTCATCCACTCCCGGAATCAAAGCAAGCACACGTTTACCTCTTTCTTCATAATTATACGCTACCTTTATGACCTCAATGGATTTACCGGCGTTCATTGTACTGTATCTATAATAAAGCTGTGCCATACTTGCCTCCCTATACTTTAAAAAAAATAACCCCTCGGACAAAGTCAGCAAGAGATTATTCTTAAATAAGTGGTGCCCAGACTCGGAATCGAACCAAGGACACGGGGATTTTCAGTC
>JAUNDC010000027.1 GCA_030526355.1 Bacillota bacterium
TATATGGTTCACTAAATTTGTTTGATCAATGGTCTGGACAAGGGGACCACTTTAAACAGGTAATAATCAATAACGATATTGATTTTTTTATTCCTTGCATTTGTACTTGAGCTCTTAGATATACTCATGTGACAATGCGAATAGCATTGATGTCATAGTGTCCATTGCTACCTTATTTGAATCAATAGTTCTCTTCATTTATTTCCTCCTTCATTAAAGTATAGATTTACTCTCTTGTATACGTATTATGTCATATATTATTTAATTTAACTATGTTGGCTGCAGACATCTTTTATGACCGGTATTCAATGTTTTGTCCCAATAAAAAACAGTGGAAAACCCTTGTACTTCAATGATTTCCACTGTTTATACAATTTAATTTCACTCCATTACTTAACCAATAACCAGCTAAATATGCAAAATATGCCTTCCGAATACAAACTTTTATATTGTTTTCTCAAAAATTTAGTCTTATGTCAAGTTAACGGACAGAAGTTTTTAAATACTCCTGTCTATTTTAAATCGCTTGTTTTAATCATTGATCTTCCAATATTACTTATCTTCCAGTTCTTTTTTACTTAAAAATACATAAAATAAAAAATCAAACCATTCTTTTTGTCTGTTACAAATTCTATTAACTCTTTCTTTTGAAGTTAACACATTCCCCTCCCTGAATACTGAAAAGCAAAAATTACATATACGCGATAGATAACATGTTGAACACTTCTCCCATATTAGATTGTCAATTTCATTTTGTACTGCTATAACACAAGGCATAGAAATACCTTCTTTAACTGAGCCCAATTTTGAATAATTACCTACTCTCTCGCACATATAATAATCACCTTCAGTATTTATATAAAGTCTCTGTTTTCCAGGAATGCAACAGCCAACTCTATTCATTTCTGATGGGATTCCCATTTTTCTTTCTTCTATTCTTAACAATGGTCTCAAAAACAACGCTTTTAAGAAATACGATAAATCTTTTTCTTCTGTATCTATAAAATAATCAGCAAGTTTTAAATAATCCTCTCGCATCCTCTTATTCTCTTCTTTCATATCAAAATTATATATAAAGTCATTATCTTCAATATTGACAGTGTTTACAAGCATATTTAATTTCGAATAAATAGAATGTCTTTCAAAATATTTGGCATTATCATACAATCTATATGGTGGAGTCAATGTGACACTAAGTTTTACTCTTTCATTCACATATTTAGGATTGTTCTCTAATAATTCTTTTATGACTGATTCAATCATTATTGATGAGATTCCTCCATCCAAGCGTTTTCGATATAAATCATTATTTAACCCATCAAAACTAATATTTATATGAAACCTATGACTCACAATAAAATCCAAAATACTTTTATCTGTCAAAAGAGCTCCATTCGTCGTAATAAAAAAATCAACGTCTAAGCCTAAGTTTTCAATACTATGTACAAATTTTTCTATTACATCAAATTTAAGTAAAGGCTCACCTCCATAAAAACTAACATTTTTCGGATAATCTTTGCTTTTAAAAAATTTCTGTACTATCTGCCCTATTAGCACGTCAGACATGTCTTTACTATTATGCTTACGTTCGTAAAAATAGTGTCCAGAATAGACACAATATTCGCATCTAAAATTACATTGTTGTGTCAATTCTATCACTAAAACTTCTGGCATATCTGTACTGTATTCTACTTTTGGTCGACATCTTAGAATTGAAAAATCTATATCATCAGAATATATTGATTTGTAAAATTTCGAATCTATTTTTTCTAATAACGCTGTTTCTCCCATTTCGGGTAAACTTTCTATATCATTTTTATCAACTGAATATATATTATTTGTAACATTATCATAAATATATGAATTACCAGCTCTCGATTTATAAATTTTATACATAACCGTTCTCCTATAAAAAAATCGGACTATCGCTCCTGCTACTGTGCAATCTGTACCAAAGCGATAGCCCCATTTAATTTTCCTATCCTACAAATACATGTGGCGTATTGGAACCTATTGGTCCATCATTTCCTATGCATCTACATCCACAAGACGCAAACTGATGTTCATGATTATTACTAGAAAAAACAATCTTCATAAACTGACCTCCCTCCTGCTTATTATATAAACTATACTTTCAATATAGTCTTATTTGGATTCAAATCTTATGCAATCCGTTTTCTCTGGGTCATGCCACATTTGGTAATACTTACACCAAATTTTTCCTTCTACATTTATACTGCCATCCCAGTAACAACAACCATAACAATTAGACATATTCCCCTCCAATACTAAATGTTAACATCCTCCAAAAAGGTAAATTACGAACATTTTAATTATTAATAATTATCTTTATCACAATAAAATAATATGCTTTTATGAACCACCTCCCCAATATAAATTTTGATATTACATTATCTCCAAAACGGTGTAATATCCATACTTTTGGGCAATCATATAATCCATAAACAGTTGTATCTTTATGACAAGCTTAATACATTCTTAATTATCTATGTTAGAATATCAAATCCAATCCTTACGCATACTCACTGACCACATTTTAACACACTTTTTCTAACAGTGGAGATTAAAAATCATAAAATTTATGATTAGATTGGCCACAACACTTTCTGCAGTTTCAATCGTAGCTTCTAAATATGTTGCTTTATCCGACTTAATTCTTCCGAAATAGTGAATTCAATATCATAATGAAAATTCCTGCGGAAATTGCACCTCCGTTCCAGTAAACGGGTACCGCAATTCCTGAGAATTGGTACCGCTGTAAACTCCGATGTTCAAGATCCACTTACACGAAGTTTAAGATCCATGGTCATGGAGCAATCAAGTTTATTCCACGTTCGCTTGACAATGAGCCTCCGAAGCCACGTATTTATGCTCAGGGGCGAAAGTCATGCCTCTGGCTTGTCTTTGCAATATTTAACAGCTTACTGTGGCTGCCCCTCATTATCAAGCGACTTTCGCGGCATAAAACTTGAGTGCTTAATTCTGTAATGAACACACTGCATTATCGTCGCGACCATAGTTCTCTTTCATCGTGAAGGCGGTGTACAAGCTCCATGCCGATAGGTCTAGCTGAGCGGAATTTTCAGATGTCCATAATCTTAAACAGGGCGATAGCGAATAATACCTATATTATTTTAGGTACTCCATCTCTGGAACGCCGGTACCCGGCGTTCTGGAATGGCGGTTTCACCGCACAGGAATATTTACAATTATCTAATTCCCTTACTATTCAGCATTTTACGAAACAGTTACATAGAACGAATATATTTTCCATGTCTCAACTGCCAAAAAGTTCCTCGTGAATATCCAGCCCCGTAATTTCGACAGTTTTCGAATTTTCTTTTCCTATCAAGTGTATAATTTTCCGTGTAACAACAGGGAACAAAATGGGTTTAACTCCTCTCCCGCCGCCACGGATGTTAATATTATCAAGTTCTGATAATATTTCGTCTGTATTAAACTCGAGGTTTATACCATCTGAGGCGTACATCATTTCTAACTCCAAAATTGTCTTCTGAATTGCAATCTCTTTTAACGCGTCCCTGGACATTTTTTCCATTTCAACTATATAGGATATGCGTCCAACCATTTCTGGGGTAGCCCCATATTTTTTCAATCCTTCCCTTAATTCTTCGTACCGGCTTTTCTTTATTTCTTCTTGGCTATTGAGAAACCCGCATTTTGCGTGAACCTGCCTCTCGAGCAACTCATCAAGCCCTTCAAATGCGCCAAGCAATACAACCGTTATCCGAGACGTATCAAGGATCTCCTTAGACTGAAGAATCACTTTACTATCCTCAAGCAATTTCAACAGAGAATTCTGAATATTCCTATGTACATCTCGTCCTTTGCTATCGTATGAGGGTGAGAATAGTTTGTCTGCTTCATCTATGACAAGAATGCTCCCCTCGAGTCTTCTTTTTCCATAATTCGCAACAAGCGTTGTAAGAACATCGTCCTTTGATACGCCCTGATAACCCACTTCGACCAGACTAGCTCCATCAACAAGAATGATAGGCACTGGCGAAATCTTCGATAATCTCTTAAAGAGCGCAGTTTTACCACATCCTGTAGGACCCATGAAAAGATAGTTATCCTTCTCAATTCCCTTGAGTTCGTCATGGAAGAGGCGTTTAATATGATTGTATAAAATGACAGCAGCCAAATTACACGCATCTTCCTGCTCAAAGATTCCGTTTTTATCTTTTGTCGGCTCACTTCCATTCAAAAAGCTTACTATTCTTGACGGAGGCCATTCTTCCATAAATGTCTTAAACGGCGCTTTATCACCGGGGCTAGTTGTAAGCGTCGAATACTTCAGTTCGATTAACAGACCTTTTACTGATAGTAAGTACTTTGCAATGCTACCCTGTTTGAGTATTTTGGAGTTAGACAGCGTAAGAGTATAATACACCTCATTGCCTATATATTCCTTAACCCTTTCCGCGATGCTGTTTGATTCTACATACTCGGAGATAACCGAAAGGTTTTCTTCTGTAACGTCTATCATGCAAAGGCAGGATTCGTCTGACAAACGTTGAACCTTATCGAACACTCTTTTCCAATGAGCTTTTAAATCAGAGAACATACTATCATCGAAAATGATATTGGTCACAACAGAGCTTAAAAGATTTCTATCCTGTTCCGTATATGTCTGATACTTTCTCATTGTTTTGAGAATATAGTGCCGCGCTCTTAATTTATTTGATACTGTATCTTCATCAACAAAGAATAAACTTGGTTCCATACTCTGACACGGCACGTCCTTGGCAGCAGTAGGCGGGTTCAAATTCTTGCTAATTTTACAAATAGCGTTTATTACGCCTGTTGCAACTTTAAGATCATCATACTCTCTAACAGGTGTCAGATAACAGTTGGAGACTTCCTCTTCAGTGCTAATATAGGCGCCAACCTTACTATTGTAGGTTGGGAATAAACTATCGCAGAGCACGATGTATTTTTTACTGTCACTAATAAATTCGGCTAAAACAAACCGTTTTATTATCGTGTCATCATCCAGAGAGATTCCCCTAAATTCGCGATCTCCAAATTCGTTATTGATTAGTGTTCCTTGTATAACATTTTTCATTATGCCAGCCTTTCGTCCAATAATTCTATGCCAGATTCATCATAAAACCGATTAAATATCGCTCGATTTTCTTACATCATACTTTACTGTTAGGGTCGGGCTAGTTTAGCCCAACCCTAACAGTACTGATAATCCGATGAGAGAAACAGCTCTATATAGTCTTCTTCGGTAAGTTCAGGCTCCTCAGTAAATGCATCAATATACCAGCTTTTTTTATGCGACCACTCTTTTTCTACAAATTCGGTGTTTGATCCCAAGTTGTGTACCCACTGATGCCTTTCTTTGTGTCTTTTCCAACCTGTCGAATTCCGGCTTGCATACGACTCGAATCCATACTGAATGTTCCAATGCTTCCGACTCTGGGGCTTAAACTCAAAGATATTTCCACTTTCGTCCTCAAACACTTCAACAGTTCCATACTTGTGGGCTGTTCTCCTGGGCATTCTCAGGAAATAGTCTGTGTGTCTTTTCATTTTGTCTGCCTCCTTGATAGTATTATTGTAGCTTTATCTTTCTAATTACAATGTATCCCAGTTTATCAATACCTACAAAGCCTTTGAATGACAACATTTCATAAGGATATTCAATGTTTTTGTCACGATATAAAACAGTGGAAAACCCTTGTTTTCAACGCTTTTCACTGTTTGCAAGGTTATTTCTTTTATCATTAAGCTGACAAGTATGCTAAATATGCAGAATTGTACTATTTAGCTACAATTATTTTTCTTAATTCTCAGCAATATCCTCACTATCTTCAAGTTTCGATCGCGCTAATATATCTCCTCACTCCAGAAGCTCCATCGCGGTTTCTGAAGCTTGATTTATAATCACAACATGCCGGTTAGGGGCTGCCTCAGGACCAACTCCAAGCCCATCAATTCTCCACGGAGAATGTATTGAAAGACCTATCGTTTTAATTCTATCCTGTTCAATACCTGCTGCAACGAGCAGAGACTTCACAGTCTCTGCTCTCATTTTAGAGAGTTCTTCTCCCCAAGCACTTTCAGAATCACCTGCCACACTTCCGGCGATTAGAATCTTTGTTTCCGAACTTTTTTCCATTGCAGATGCAATATCGCTGATGACTTTGTCACTCGTCTTAGTTTGTTTCAGCTCTGCAGAATCTGGTTCGAACATGAGCATATTCTCTGAGATAACAGTTGTTTTATCTAAGTCAATAGTGTTGCTTTCTTCAAGATGAATGATTTCCTGCTTCGGTGGATCAATACCCGTCACACTTGGCATAGCATCCTCATTTGAACGTTCCAACGCACTAAGGACAGGGACAAATTCTACATGCCCGCCAGCTGCTTCTATTATGGCCTCCCACTTGTCTCTCAATTCCCGCTGCGCGCTCTCCGGAAGGTCTTTTTGACTTCCCGCTGATAAGTTCCCCAATCCTACCCAAGTTAGTTCAATTCCTTCAAGGTTCGGCAAACTATTTTTTTCGCGCAGCTGCTCAACAATCCATGACTCGTCTGCGCTAAACATAGTCTTTGCGTCAATCATACCTGTTGTAAGTATCCCGTTGTCGATCATCACGATTTGTTTTTCGCCTTCCATCGATTCGGCTCTCTTTCCAGCCATTGTCAGAGCTTTCAAAACATCTACTTCCGGTGTTTTGGGAACAGCCATGTTGAATGCTTGATAGAGAACCTCTATGTTCTGTGCTTTCATCGAGTTTTTTCTAGTTTCGCTATATGTACTATTTATTTCAGGGATTTTTCCGCTTACAACTTCATAGGGACTGCCATCAAGTTCAATGACGCTAAATGTCCCACCTGCCTCATTATCCATTACCTTGGAGATTAAATTGTATGTATCCACATCATTAACTGGCAATTCCTTTGAATTTGCGTGATTCCCTACGACGAATACTATTGACATGGGTTCTCTCTTGCCGCATCCGGATAACATTCCGACACACATAATCAAAAACAGGCTTATAGCCATGACAAACGTTCTCTTCTTCATGATTTTTTCCTCCTCTTATCTTTGTTCGCGACAGGCCAATCCATCTACATTGTGAATTGACCTGCGCTAATATCATCGAATGTTACAAACTTGTTTCAGTATTATTGCCGTTTATCACATACGGATATGGCTCAACCATTATGTTATGTGCATCTGCCGGGTTCATTTTGTTGGTCATAGCCATTTCTATCTGGGAATCTGTGACACGGGATACGTGTTCAAGTTCCTCTGATAAAATGATTGATCTGCACTGCTCTTTGAGACGACTCATCTGTATCTGAATGAAATTCTCAGTTGAACCCATGTAAGCTAATTCTTCACGTATCCTGTTACCAATCAGCTTTCTGTCAAGCTCCTTATTGGATTTGTTTGCATCAATTACTGATTTCTCTTGTGCCAGGTAGTGCATTGCAAAAATAATGCCTCCGAATATCAACGGGAGTAATCCGAGCAGAATGCTTCCATAATAATCCGCAGCCGTGATAGCACTTTCTCCTGTATTAGCTGCACTTCCATCAAGAGTAATTGTTTCAGAAGCGCCAGTCACAGCTTTTGTTGTAAACAGCCTTCCTGCCATCTGGGCACTGAATGCAAATGATTCCAGTGCGAGAAGAAATGCGATTATTCTCTTCTTCTTTGTTTTTGTATCACCACGCACTTCTTCATTGCTCCCACTCAGCGGGTCCTGCATCCTGACTGCAAAGGCGAGTTGTACTGGGATTATACTTAAACTAAGGCTGAACAGAATCGTTAACGCGTACGTCAGCAAATGACTCTGCCATAAGTAAGCATCAAAAACAACGAATACAGTTGCACAATCAGCGAGCGCGAAAGCAACTACAAAAAATACCTTAATAGGCTCAGCAAAAAACCAATCTACAAATTCTTTCCTGTTGTTATATATTGCCTTCTCATATCCATAACGTCTCATAACTGCACCTCCTTATAGAGTTCCTTCAGCATTTCTTTTGTCTCGCGGAAGAATACCTCATCAATCTTTTTTTCATCGCCGCATTTATCAATGTGCTTCTGTTCTCCTTCTTCCAGTATCTCGACCTGTCCTAAGAGTGCATCACGCCTACTGCAGTGTTCCCTTATAATTAAGTATTCGGCGAAAATTGCGTCGCAAATTTCTGCTCTGATGTCGCTATTCATATGTTTTCTACGTATAACATCACTAAGTGGCTCAAAGAGATGCGCACTTCCGACATCGGTTTCTACCTCAGCAAGAACCTTATTAACACGTTTGAAGAATAATTCTCTTTCTCTTTTGTCAATTTTGACTTTAGGACTGGTAGGAATAGTATCCATTATTATGTCTTTCTTTTTTCTTTTCATCGTGTGCCTCCTTCTCTGTATCTTCTGTAAGCCAGTATTTTCTGTTCAATAATCTGCGTTGCGCATTCTTTTCTTTTCGAATATACAGCTTTAATTTGCTCTATCTCTTTTTCTAGTTGCTGTATATACGAGAGGTCAACAGCCGTTCTTTCCTGGTCTGTTTTTTTTCTGAAACTAATAGCCGCTTTTATTCGAGAAATAAGCATTTCTCGTTCTTGTATTAAGCTCATCATTTTCTCATTCTCAGCTGAAAGAAAAGAGGTCAACTGTTTATTAAGATAATCTGTGAGCATCGGCCCATCATTTTTTCCCCTATCTCTCATGGCCGCAATCCAAATTAACGGTAAAGAATACCTTGTTATTTCTTTAGATTTGATTGTTTCTTTCTTCATATTTATACCTCACGAATCTTTCTTCTTTAGACAATGAAAAATTCTATTTTCAAATAATAAGGTATATTACTCTATTGAAATCCGCGATGTTTATTTAGCTCAATATTTATTACAGATATTCAATAATTTTGCCCCATAATAAAACAGTGGAAAAACCCTGTATTTCAACGTTTTCCACTGTTTAAAAATTCTTATTTCTTTACTATTAGATTATATCGCAACTGAATCTGACAAATTATTCTCTTTTGCAATAATCATTTTACCTACTTTTTATGTAATATCTTCACCTTTCTTTTTTATTTTTCCTTCCCATGACTTTTCCCAATCTTGCACATCGTAAATTTGATTGATTTTCAAATTAACTTTATCCTTATCATTGTCCCCAACTTTCAATGGGCTTTTGGCAAATACTATTTTTGTACCGGGTGCGTTTTTTGTCCAATGTTTAGTTCTCTTTCTAATAAAGACAACATCGCCTTCTTTTGCAAGAGATTCTATTCCTGTTTCTAAATCTAAAATCTTTTGTTCTCCTGACACAATGTAATAATGTTCATTAGTCGTCAGATGGTAATGTGGTTTATCACATTTGAATTCATTATATACAGAAACACCTAATTCTACATTGCTTATTTTCATATCATCCCGATTAAACTTCCTATTTCCTGTATAATATCTTCGGTAAAATGAATCTTGATTGTTCTCTTCTGGCTTGAACACATGTATTCCTGAACCATTATCAAATTCTTCTTCGCCTATCCACTTGCTAACACTTTTATACGCATCAATTTCTCTGTTAAAGAAGTCATATTCCTCTTTATTCTTTATCTTTGATATGATAATGGATTTTCTTTCAGAGTTAGAACTTAAGAATGGCGAATACAAATCAATCCTAATATAATTCAAGTAACTGTATTCATCAACGTAGTCAATTTTAAACAGGGCATATGGTAATGAAATATCTGTAATAAAGATATTTAATTCATTGTTTTCCATTTTTCTTTGAATATCAGTGTTTGTATTTATCTGCTTAACAATACTACTATAAGCGTTTTCAAATGGTTCAGTTGTGTTTACATACGATGGGACGTCCTTTCTTCTTGTTTTAAAGTTATTGTTTCCCAATTTGCCAAACCTGGCGGCGTCCACAGCTGCATTTGAATATGGGTTTGTTATTATTAAATCAAACGCTGTCCTTTCTGTTTTAATAAAACTAATGAACGCATCTGAAACCTCCTCAGCATTTCCCTCTCTTGCTTGTGTTACATCTTTTTTATTTATAAAAGATGCACCTGTATAACAAATTAATGTTGCTTTATATGCAATTCGTCTATTATTAACCCTTATATTTAAACGGTCTTTTACTTTCCCCAATATGCCATCAACATCTTGCCTTGACAGAAGTTTTCCAGAATTCTCCTCCAAACTAACTCTCATTTTTTCGATGTTTTGCCTCGAATTGTATCTTTCTTCGATAATTTCTTGCCATTTGCTTTTTACACTATTAACTTCTTCGTCCCATCCTTTTGGATTATATGATTCAAATTCTAACGCCAAATATAAACTAATTACAATTGTTCTTACTCTATCATTACTGAACAGAAGATTGCATGCTTCCCCTGGATACTCTATTATTTCGCGCTTAAGTAATTCCAATTCCTTTCTTATTTTCTCTTCGTCCATTCCGTTATAAAATACGTTAACCAACTCATTTAAAAAGTTATCGGTATTAACTTCTTCTCTGCCGTTTCTTATGTTGTTAACTATATCGAGCACAATGCAAAACGTGATGAATCCCTTCAGCCCTCCAGCTTGTATTCTTTTTTGGGAACTAGCAAAAATATTACCTACTGCAGTTACGATTGCTCTAGCGTTTATTTCTTGAAATATAAAATCGTCCTCTATTTGTTCCTTCCTGAGTTCTCCATGGAATCCAAGCGTCAAGATTTCGTCTTTTAACGATTCTACTTGTGTACTATTTCCCTCGTTTAAAAATGCTTCGCGATACTCATAGTATTCCAATGTATAGAGCAAGCTTTCTCTAGTGTAGCTACATTTTATGTACTCGTACATATTACATTTTCCTCCTTATTCATATCATATTTTACGCTGTCTTTAATTATTATTGTCTAACACTTTCATTGCCATTGATGAGATTTCGGCTACTGCCTTGTCAGGTGATATAATTCTGATTTCACCTGTAAACTTGAAGACCCAGCTGTAGAAGTTTGGACTCAGGGCTACTTCAGGGTAGGCATAGAAATTCTCTTCGTCTGCAATTTCTGTCTCTACCTTTTCTCCGAAGCGGTCGATAACGTATCTCATGTGCTCGTTTCGGCACTTAAGTTTTACTTTAACGGTTTCACCTGCATCATACATTTCGAAGACTTCACTAGAGTATTTGTCTATCCTGAAATCCTTCGGCTTTTTGACTGCCTTCTCATCTGTAACTTCGATTTCTGCAACTCTGTCTGTTCTAAAGGTCGATATGTTTTCGTGCTTATCTGAGTATCCGACAATGTAATAATAGTCCTGATTCCAGAAGAGGGCATAGGGGCTGAGGGTATAAACCTCGCTATCGTGCTTGAAAACCTTCTTCTTTTCTGGGGTGTAGTCAGTATATTTGAAGCTAATCTTCCTCTTGCCGGTAATAGCTTCATTAACGGTGTCTACAGTATAGAGCAAAGTCTCGTTATTGGATTTCACGCGATTTACTGTATATACATTTCTCTTAAGTTCCTTCTGCCCTGGACCGCTGGATAAAGAAATCAGTTTCTTTGACAGCATCTGACTCTTTCTATGACTGATAAACCTTGAAGAGCTTACTGCGTCGATAAGAAGCTTGAGTTCTGCCTGCTCAAACTTTCGCGTACCCCAAAAGTACCTGTTTGGCTTGCTCTGAATAGTTACGATATCCATGCCGCATTCAACCATCAGGTCGAGATCTCCTTTGAGGGTCTTGCGGTTCGTAAGAATTCCCCGCTCAAGGAGATAGTCAAGTATTTCAAAAGTTGTAAGGGGATGCTGCTCGTCAGTGTTCTCATAGAGAAGTTTCTGGACGAGAAGTAACCGTCGTTTCATGATGTTTGGTTCTGTTTTCATATTGTTTGCTACTCTAAATTCACGTGAATTAATAATCGCCTATTGCACCTCTTACATCGAATATCCTTTTCGCAATATCAATCCAATCAAATTGCAACCCATGATGAATTCCTCTATGAAGCATTGGGCAGAAACATACGAAATTTGCATAAACATCTAACCTTATATTAAAATCGCTTTGCATTTTCAAGGGCAAGGCCTGGGGTCCTTCTATGTATGGCATATGTGTATTATCAGCAATAAAAGTATCAGGTCAAGTCTATTCCACTAATCTATATCTAGAAGACCTTCCTGTTTTGCTTCATTAAACAACTCGTTGGTTCTCTTTAACATAGTAAGAATCAATGTCTCTGTATTTTTTCCGTCTATTTCATCTAAAATTACAGAAAACCCTTTGTCAGCAATTCCTTCAGCTTTCTTGAATACTAAGTCTGTATTGTTTAAATCCTCTAAAGAATCAACTTCCGTTGATACAATTGCATTCATAAATGCCTGATCTTCTATATGCATATCTTTTGCGAGAAACAAACCCTCACCGGAATTAATGGTTCCACCGTTATAGCAGTCCATTCCAAGTGCCATAGCATACATAAACAACTCCTTTTGATTCTCAAACTTAAGGTAATCGTTTCTTTTGCTAATATCTCTTATTTCGGTTTTACGTGATTTTTCAATGTAAAGTCTATCTGCCATTATAATTCCCTCACCTTAACGTAATCTTCGGACTCCAATTCAAATACATACTTTTTATTTGCACATGTTTCTAGGACATCTTTTACATTGGTTGAATACTCGTCTTCAGTAACAAATAAAATAATCTGCTTGGAAGCACTGACAGTTTTCAGTACCTTTGCAAAGTTTTCTCTCAATACACCTGATATTCTTGAAAGAGGAGTATCTATTACAAGAGGGCCGTCGAAACCAGATTCTTTATGTAATGCAAGAGTAAATGCTAGTGCGAGCAATTCTTTCTCTGCGGCGGAACAAGAACCTATACACTCCATTCCATCTTTATTAATAATAGAAGCAGAATAGTTCTCTGTAATTTCAACTTTGTCAAATTTATCTTTCCACATTAGCTTAAAGAAATTATCACTCATCTCTGAACTTATACTATCTCGAGTACCATCCTTGATATTATTGATAATTTCTGTTGTTTTTGCGGCAGCATTAGACGCAAGGCTCATAAACTTCCTGTCTTTCTCATGCTTTTTATCGCTCGCAAGTGCCTTTCCTAGTTCATTATTTAAATCTTCTAATTCCTTTGTGCATTTTTCCAAATCAACCTTTAATTGTATCTGCTTCTTGTACTCCTCATCCCTTATTGATTTATAAGTGTCACGTTCATCATATTTTTTTAATATACTTTCTTTGTTAGTGTACTTGTCAACAACTGAAATTATTTCACTAAGACGATCTGAACGTTCTTTAATGTTATCTTCAATTCTTTGCTTAGTTGAAAAAAGCTTATCTCTTTCAGCTTCGTAATTATTTGCATCTAGAATAAATTTTTCCAGTGGACCATAAATCTTATTTAATAAAGCCCCTGTTTCTTGACTTAAATCAAATCGCTTAATAAGCTCTGCAATGGCAGAATAACCATTTGCATCGAGCGGTCTGCCACAAACATTACACTTTCCTTGTTCAAGCATGTGCCGTAGCTCTTCCAATTCGTACTTTGGTGGAAGCTCATCGTTCTCTTCTTTTTTCTTTATTTTGTCATATAGCTCTTTTATTCTCGGCATTGCCGTAAGAATCATTGTATATCGTTTTAGGAAATCTTTAATAGCCTGGATATTTTGATTCTTTTCTTCTTCTAATGAAGATAATGCATCTTCTACTTTGCCTCTCTCGATTTCAAGTGTTGCTATATCCGGTTCATCCTTCAATTCAGCGTCCAAGCTTTCATACTTTGAATTAGCTACAGTGTATTCATGAATACTGTTTTCAAGAGTTGCCTTGATTGAGGCAATTTCCTTTTCCTTCTTTTCAACTTTTTCGCTTGCTTCAAACGCTTTTTTTGAGTTGCCTTTTGAAACGGTTCTTCGTAATTCTCTAGAAAGAGTATCTAAATTATTATGCATAGTAATAAGCAAATTTATTTGAGACATCTCAAGAACTGTTTCCTCAATCTTCGAACCATTATTATCTGCCAAATATGTCTCTAACTGCTCTCCGTCAAAGAAGAAGAATTTCTGTATCTTAAACGGAAGTCGCTTGTTTACTTCACGAATAAAAACCTCCTCAGTAGTTGACACATCAGGTTCAGTTCCTTTTTTTGTAATAATAACTTTCTGCTTGCTTTCTTTTTTGTAGGCTTCTCCTTCTTCCGTTTTTCTGAACACAGCAGTTCTTTCAAAGGATACTTCTCCATCAATATCCTCTAATGTAATCCTAACAACAGTATCTTTCTCCTCTCCGCCATTCATCTCTCTAAGAGTCTTTAACGTAATCAAAGGCAGTGTTTTATCCTTTAATCCTTCGGTTAAGTGTAATTCCTCATTATAAAGACACCATGTAATAGCATTTAATAAAGTAGTTTTACCAATACCATTTTCTGCAAGAACATAGTTCATATTAAACTCTTGAGCTTCAGGAAACTCTAAGGAAGCTTCAGAATATTGTCTGAAATTGTTTATTTCAATGCTTTTAATTCTCATCGTCTTCCTCCTCTACGTACTTTTTCATTAATTTTTTATAATCTTCTTTCCACCAGCTCTTACCAGACATATGAAAATCTAGTAAATCCAATAGAAACCCCTCCATTTTCTTATCACCTTTGCAACCTTGCTTTATTGCCTTTCCGATCTTATTACTAGCCATTTCATCCTCCAAATCCTATAAACGCTTGTACACTTCTTCAATAATCTCTGTTCTATTACTAGCATTGTTTGAGATTTCTTCAATTCGCACCATTTCTTTTCTAAATATTTTTTTCTCTTCAACTGCTAGTTCGCCACTTAGTTTATTGCTCGACGGTTCAACAATCATATCAAATATCTCTGCCTTATCTTTTCCTGGACTACGTCTTATCACTCTTCCTATTCTCTGAACATACTCCCTAGGATTTGTTGAACTTGACATAATTATTGCACGTTTTGCTGCAGGCACATCAATACCTTCATCCAGGCATTTTATAGCAACCAGTGCTTTATAATCGCCTTCCTTAAAACATTCTATTAGATGCTCTCTTTCAGATTTTCCGCCATATTTCTTTTCGGCTTTACTACCCTGCGCTTGTGTAAATCTATGCGCTGATATTCCTTTTTCCATTAGAGTCGCCATTACCTTATCAATTTGTGTTGGAGAAACGAAAATTAACGTGTTTTCTATGTCCCCCTTTAAATCATCCAATAGTGTCTCTAGCGCTAGAAGTTTGTTTTCCGCACTTTTATGTATATCGGAACGTAAAAACCTTAATTGTTCGACTTGAGCCGCAACATCTTCATCGGTTTTCGCACGATGAAGTTTTTTGGTTATACTTTTCGTTAATTCATTGTATCGAGAGATCTCATAATCTGTTAGTGTTACAAAAATTGGCTTGTAGTCATATGGCGTCAAAAATGTTTCTCCAGTTGCTTCATTCCTCTCATTTAACGCTCTTTGCAGGTCGAATTCATATCGTTCTTTCCCAAAGTAGTTATTTATGATATTTGACCCATACTCATCGTACCATCTTTCAGGTGTAGCACTTAAGCCTAGCCTATAGTCGTAGATATCTAATAAGCCTTTACTTCTCGCTGAAGAACCTAAACCGTGAACTTCATCACCAATAATAAAATACTTTGCATTATCCTTGTATATTGTAATAATATCAATAAAATCTTGACTACAATATGTGTCAAAAGTTGTATACACAAATAGTGCTCTTTTCTGCGTTACATTCTCAACTGTTATTCGTAATAAGCCAGTTATCAATTCCTCACGCCAACCTCTAACAGATGAATCAGCAACGACACAATTATTATTATCCAAACCGCTATTCTGAATGTCGGCAAGCCACTGCTTTGCTAAGGTATCTTGCGGACAGACAATAAAAAATGCTACTGGATCTGAAGTTGAGTTCAACAGCTCCGCCATACATAATTGTGCCGTTTTTGTTTTTCCGGTACCTGTAGCCATCTCGAAAATTGAGCATTTTTCTTTTTTCCACACCTCTAAAGCGTCCTCTTGGTATGAAAAAGGGGCAAATGTCAGTTTGTACTTGTTTTCATTTTTCTTCTCATCGATTTCAGCTGCCTCTAATGCATTAATTTCCTCTTGTTCATATTTTCTCGGAGCCTGCATAAGTATTTTGTTCTTTACGGCATCTGGAAGTTTACTGATTACAACTTTGTTTGATTTTCCTTCCCAATAGCTATTGAATTTGTTTACATCGTCCTGTAGGTATCCAACTTGATCCGGTTCCCACGATTTGAAAACCTTGAACTCTTCAACATTTTTCTTCCAAGCACTCGCTGTTTCATTTATTGAACCACTAAATGTAATAATATTTCCGCTGTCATCTTCTAAGATTCCCACCTTAATATGGAACAATCCTGACTCCTCGATTTCTTTCCAATTCATAAGTTTACCGTGAGAATCATATACTGTAGCAACTTTTATTTCCATATTGCCATTCGCAATCATCCACCCTAAAGCCTCTACTCGTTTTTTCTTAAGGAATGAATCCATGTTTTCTAGTTCATTAGACATCACTCTTGCAATAATCTCTTCAGGTTCTTCCAAAGCTTGTTCCATAATAGAGATATCGTCTTCCGATAATCGTGGTGATACGATTAGTTGAATTTTGCCATTATTATGTATGAGTTTTGTAATGCCTCTTGCTGTGATAGATAAACTTGAAGATGAAAAAAAACCTGCAATCCTTTTGTAAGAAACACTTTCACTAAGTACTGGCAGATAGAAATCGTTCAATATATCGTCAAAGCCTGAGTCATAAGTTCTTTTTATATCTTTGACATTCTTCAATCCCATTTGTATTCTCCTCTAGTCATTTGAATTAAATCCCAAGTATTTCTGGTTCTTCGAATGGCAGTGCTCTCTGACATTACGCCTAATAGTAGTTCTCCAACTTCACTCTTGTACTGTACATCATTAATCAAACAATACTGCACAATTGGAATAAAAGAACACAGTTTTTCGAGCATTACTATCTGTTCATTAAACGGTAGCGTTTCGATTACACTCCCAAGATCCGACAAATAAGTCCTTTTAACGATTTCTTTTCTGATTACTACTAAGCCAAGTGACTCAGCCAGCTTTGCATGATTCTCACCATATTTTTCATAGGTGTTTCGTTTTTTCGGCTTATTAGAATAGTGTTTGCCAATTTCCAAAAAAGACGGCCCAAAATCACCGCTCTTTCTAAGGTAGTTTACTAGCTCTGTCGTACCGTGATAAAAATCGCTATATTGAGGTATATTACTACTTTTTACAATTTGCTGTTTATAGCTACAGACTAATTTAATAAGATCCGTCCTAGAAATGTCTGAAAGCTCGCTAATTAACCCATTTATTCTGTTATACTTCCTTGTATAAAAAAACTCCTCTATATAATCATACATTTACCATCATCCTTTATAGCTATATGCATTTATCTATGTAAAAACGAATCAAATCTTAAATCAAAGTATTTAGCTGCGATTTCAGGGTATTCCTCTTCAAAATCAAGCATCGCTTTCATTGACGAACAAATCTTACCTTCAGTTTTGATTCTTTCTTGGTTCGCCTCACAATACTCTCTGAAACTTTTCTTTTTAAAGAAGTTTGGTTGATTACACCATCTCGCCATAGTGACATACATTCCTCTATACTTTGACTCTTTCCATGGCGATTCATTTTTATTTTGATATCTCATGATGTAAGGTAAGCACTGATACTCCATTAACAGTGCAACTCGCTTCCACATATTTTCAATATCAACTGCATCTGTGCTTTCGAAGCCAACAAGAACATAAAATTTTATATTTGTAGCTTTTGTATGTTTTCGAATCAATTTCAGTTTTTTGTGAATCAAGTCGTAATCTGATATGTTATCAAATGCAAATGTATAGTCCCCATCATAACTTGCATTGAATAGGATCTCACATTTTTCATCTGTTAGTACTCTTTCATCCATTCCTTGTTTAAACTTAAAAGGCTTGCCAGTTTTAAGTAAATCTTCGATTATATCTCTCCATTCACCGCATCCAAGCACATTGTCATCTAATAAACAAATTTTCTTCCTATTTGGATCATAGAATTCCTCTAGAGGGCTGTGTCTGAATACATGATCATATTTCTGATTAACACAAAATGGACATTTTCTGAAGCATCCTCTTGTTACAAAGCCGATGCTATAATCTGTGTATTCTTTAAACTGTACACGATAGGAGTACTCGTTAAAGTGTTTTCCTTTAGCCGCGTACTGTGCACGTGCTTTTTCCACTTCACTTTCAATCCATTCGTTATATAAATCATAGTCAGGCATATGATGTTCTATCTCATCATCAAGATTTGGTGCATGAGCAAAGAAGAAACCTGTTCCACCAACATGTATATTAGGTGGCAGTGAAACTTCTCCGGTGTCCATATTCACATTTTCACTTATCCATTCAGGCACAGGTGTGTCTGTAAATACCTTAGAAATGAAGACCTCGTCATATGCATCAACCTGGTCATAATCCATCAATAAGTGAACTTCCGCACCTTTTTCTTTCCAATACGCAGATATCTTCTCACACACTAGATTGGGAAAACGCTGTTTTTTTCTACCCAATAGATCAGCATCAATAATTCCAATTTTCATTAATTAAAGCCCCTTGTTTTGTATCTTTCTATTTTTTCTTGGATCTTCTGGCTTTTCGACATCTGACGGAATAAGCCAAGTTTTCCCTTTTTTTACTGCGCCTGTTATTCTTCCCTGACTGCATAACAAGGCAACTCGTCTAGCGGAGATACCCCATATTTCTGCCACTTCTTTAGTTGTCATTAGATCCATATTGACTCCTTCTAAATAATAGATATACCTTTAGATATATTATATTCATTTATCTGAATACTTTCAACTAAAAACGAATAATATCGTCGTCTCAATAACAAGACAGCACACCGTTACATTTTCTCTATCATCTATCAATCCGCCATCTCTGCATTTAACGTTTATCCCCTACCTGGGACGGAAAACATACTATCAACCATTCATTCTACACCCTGTTCTACAGAATCTCCTTAATAATTACCGTAAAAATCTATTTTTATATACTTTTCCGATTCATCAGGTATACACATCACCAGATAATCAACTGGTGTGTTGAGACTCCTTATCCGCCGATAATATCTGTCAACCTCCTGCAATTCTCCTCCTAGTCTGAAATAATCACCACGATGCTATTCTGGTTATCATTGCTGTGATAGCAGTAACAATTTTCCCAAGAGAGAAGATTGCTACTGCTAATAGTGTTAAACACAACAATAACAGATAACCGCCTTTACATGGTTTATACCTCCGTATCATGATACTACGGAATACTCAGCCACCCCTTTTCCGGATTCACATACTTCCCATTCATCTTCACTCCAAGGTGCAGATGTGGTCCTGTTGATTGCCCTGTGCTTCCCACATTTCCGATATACTGGCCGCGGACTACTTTCTGTCCTGACTTAACAGAAATCTGACTCAGATGTCCATATACAGTCTGCAGCTTTCCGCCGTGGTCTATTATTATGCATTTACCAAGACCACCGTTCCAGCCTGCAGATACTACTGTTCCGGCTTCACATGCCAGTACCTTTGTTCCCATAGGGAAGGCTATATCAAGACCCTGGTGGTAGGTTGAGCCGATGCCTCCGGGAGAGCTTCTTGGTCCGAAATGTGATGAAATGTTTCCTCGTTTCATGCCTTTAATAGGAAGCCCAAGCTTTCCGGGGCCTGTGTTTATAACATCATATGAATAGTTGCCGTAAGGGTAGTACCTGAGCACATGCTCCACATAGTCAGGATCGCCATACGAAGACCAGCCGTTTTTCTTTGCCTGCTGCTTTGAAAACTCAACAGCCCCTGAGTAACTGTATCCGCCGTACTTTTTCATTGCCCATGGTATATATCCGGATCCATAGTTATACCCCTGCAGAGCCAGCTTTATCCTGTCCATATCAACAGGGCTTTTTGCCTTTGCAGCAGAAAGATTGTCGCTCAGGTAATGGACTCCGCAGTTTATGGAATACTCGGGATCTTTAATGCCGTTAGGCTTCTTTGGATACTTCTTGTTATAGCCGCACTCCGATGCCTGCATAGGATCCTTGCCTCTACCTCCTGATTCCTGCATCATGACAGCTTTAATAAGCTCGGTGTACTGGGGGATTCCATATTCATTTGCATACTTTTGTATGAGTGGGGTATAGGCCTCAACTTCGGGGCTTACAGGTTCATAAGACGATGAGTCATCTCCAAAGAAATAGAAGGCTGTGCCGAATATGACGCAACAAAGCACTACTGCCACTGCAGCCCAGCCAACTGCAAATATTGCTGTTATCAAAGCTTTCGTACCCTCGACAGCTGCTCTTGCTGCCCTTAACATACTCTTGACAACTTGCTTCGTTGTCTTGACCGATTGCTTTGCAGCCTCTGCGGTTCTCATGGCAGTCTGCTGCATTTGCTTCTGGGTCTGGCGTGCTGCAGCAACCTGATTAGATTTAGCTTTTGTCTGGGCTAATTGTTTTAATTTGATTGAGCTTTCAGAAGCGCTGTCTGCTCCGCTTGAATTTACTCTCTGTCTTTTAATTTGACTTCGGGCATGCCTGATACGATAAGACTGAATTGCCTTCTGCGTACCGTCTTTTATCTTCGGTGCTGCCTTTGCTGCTGCGTGCCTGGCGATATATGCAGATTCCTGCATTCCATACTCTATCTGACCGGAAGCATATTCATTAGGGCTGTCTTCATCAGTCTCTAGTTGCCTTCTTGACTGTGTCTTAATTTCTGAAGTAGCATTTCGAATTCTGTTTGATGATGCAATGGAATGATCAATTATTTTGATAGTGCCACGGTTTACTTCTCGTAATTTAATATCTGCCATATTTTCCCTCCCTTTTTCTACTACAAAATAAATATGGTTAATATACCTTACAGACAGTAAGGAATTATCCATCTTGTTGCTTAAGCTGTATAATGATGGAGCAATAGGTATGTCGTCCTCTTTCTTGGGCTTCGCGTTCGTTTTTTAGACTGATTACCAGCTCCTCATTCGCAGCGTTCGTTTTACGCAGGTTGAATCGCCTTAGGTGCATTCGTGTCACACCACAGTAGATTGAATAGGCAATGAGTAAAACTGGTACTTATCCATTGCATAATCAAATTTTAAGGAGTGACAAATTTATGAACGCAGTAGGTATCGATGTTTCTAAAAATAAAAACGGAGAGCATCTAAACTCTCCGATTAATATTTTACTTCATTATAGAAATGTTTAATTGTTTTATTTGGTATAATACATGATTGTTACTCTTGAGTCTTTCTTAAACCAATCACTTTTAGAAAACTCTTCATCTCCAGCTATTGTAACTTTGTATACATCTCCCTCATCTTTTGTAATCCGCTGAATGAGGCTCACTTTCTTGGTCTTCAATTTAATGTTTTTGAATCCCGCTTCGATAAACATAGCATTTACATCTTCATAGTTTTTTTCCAAAAAATCACTAGAGTATGCTGGCGGATGTATTTCATTTGCCTTTTTATGCTGTCGTTCTGTAAAGAAAAAAAATATTCCACCTGCAACAACCAAAAATACCAGCAGCATTATTAGGAAAATAATAACACGATGTGTCCGAGCATTTTCTTTATCTTTAAGTTCGATTTGTCGTTTTGCCGTTTCAAATGCAATACGTTCCTTTTCAATACGTTCAGCAGTCCTCGTTGCCTCACGTTTTGCCTGAATCCTACTATGTTCATTAACCGCTTCTGCAAGCTTTACATCATCTACACCTTTTTTGAAAGCATTATCAATATCTTTATTCATTAGAGTCCTTTGGATTTTCTTAGCAAAATGTTCCGGTATATTTGACTCGTAGTTTTCTGATCTTATATCATAATTACCTGTCACATGTCCATTGTCATCGAAATCTATGCTGAACTCCCATTCAGAAGTTCCTCTTGTTGTTTCCGCAACACAATATACACAGTAGCCTTCAACTTCTACGTGAATAATTCTTTCTATTGAATGTGCTTGTTTCCTTACTATTATCTCAAACTCCAATGGAGAAACACCCATGTCCTCCTTACATTTATCTGTATAATCTACATTGTCTTGATTCCAAAACTTATTCGACATTGTTACTTCCTTTCAAACATGCTTATCTACATTATTTTATCATCATGCAAATACAATTTACATAACAAAATGTAATCATGCGTAAAATGCATGATAGTCCTACAGATGTATGTATAGGCAGTCCATGCAGACTGCCTTCTTTCTTACCCGTATATCGCCTCGCCAGGTTTGGAAGTCATCAGTTTGTATAGCTGTGTGTTTTGCGGAAACCTGTTTTCAAAAGGCACGAGCGCACTTCCAACCTTAATTAGTCCGCATCCCGGGCTGACATCAGTAATATAACCCATCTGTTCATCGGAGATGTTGATGAGCTTTGCAAGTTCATATTTATCTGTTGGTGCCTGATTGAGCATAATCAGAAACTCCGAATTCGCAAGCATTGTTCTGGCTGTATGAGACTGCAGAAGGTCTTCCAAATTTTGGGTTAACCCTGTACAGTAGGCTCCGTATTTACGCACCCTTTTCCATAAAGTGAACAGGAAATTAGCCGAATATTCCTGCTGGAAAAGGAGATATATTTCATCTATAAAGATGAATGTCTGTCTTCCCTGCGCTCTGTTTCTGGTGATTCTGTTGAGTATGCTGTCGAGGACTACAAGCATTCCTATTGGCATCAGCTGCTTGCCTAAATCAAGAATATCAAAGCAAATAAGCCTGTTGTTTGTATCCACATTGGTGTGTTTTGCGAATGTGTTGAGAGAGCCTTTTGTGAAGAGCTCAATAGCAAGAGCAAGCTCTCTCGCTTCCTGCTCCGGCTGCATCATCAGTTCTGTATGAAAATCCTGAAGTGTAGGCGGAAGCCCTGTATAACCGTTCTCCTGATAGTGCCAGTAGATTCTCGCTGTACACCTGTCTATGATAGATTTCTGCTTTGCTCCGAGACTGCCGCTTCCAATAAGCTGCTCACAGAGAGATAATATGAACTCTGATTTGAGAATTACAGGATTTGCCCCATCACCATATTCTCTGTTAAGATCCATAGCATTGATGTGATTAGGGCTTGTTGCTGAAATGTGAATAACCTCTCCGCCCATGGCTCTCACAAGAGCGGAGTACTCGCGCTCGGGATCGACTATGATTATATCTGCGTTTTCAGCCAGCATCAGATTGACAACTTCATTCTTTCCTGCAAAGGATTTACCCGAGCCTGACACCCCTATAATAAAGGAATTGCCGTTCATAAGCTGTCTGCGGTCAGCTATAATCATGTTTTTTGATATTGCATTCTGGCCGTAATAGATTCCATGCTTATGAGCAATCTCCTGAACTCTGAACGGCATCAGTACAGCAAGGCTCTCTGTTGTTAGAGTTCGCATTACATTGATTTTTCTCACACCTATTGGAAGTGCAGTGTTAAGCCCGTCCATCTGCTGCCACTTGAGAACAGCAAGCTGACATAGCTTCTTTCTCGATGCAGTCTTTATGGCCTCTGTGTCCTCGTCAAGCTGCTTCTTTGTATCTGCTACATGCACCAGAGTAACTACTGCAAAGAGCATTCTCTGATCCCTCGTAGTCAGATCCTCCAAGAATTCCTTGGTTTCCTTCCTCTGCAGCTCGATGTCATATGGGAGCACCGCTGAAAAATTATTGTTGGCATTCTGACGGCGCTGCCAGTTTGTCGCATTAGTTTCAACACCCAGCATCTTGTTTTCGACTTCCCTTACTGCCTCATCGGTCGGAATGGGAATAATGTCAATGCTGAGCATGAGATTTCTCGATATATCAGTAAGCTCCGTTATAATGTCATCGCTGATATATGCAGCATAATCCTTAAGAAACAACACACGTCCATACTTTTCACCGAGCATGAAATAGTCATCAGAAACTTCAATGCTGTCCGGTGAAATATAGTCTTTGAAGCTGTGACCCCTCTTTGCAAAGTCAGACAGATTGAAATTATACGATGACTCTTCTCCTATACGATAGAAATTAAAGAGTACTTTCAAACGCTCGTATACATCCATCTCAACAAGCCTTGAGCCAAGTCTTGAAAAGTGCTGCTGCAGCTCCGCTCCCACTCTGGCAAAGTATGTCCTGGCATCTTCTGCTGTGGGTTTAAACACCGAAATAGTCAGATACTTATCCTGCACCATTGAAGTGGATCCGGTCGCCTTTTCAAGAAGAATCCTATTATATTCCTTACGATAAATATCAAGCCTGTCATCCATGGGAGGAAGCAGAATGTCTCTAGCTATCTCACGCCTGTCCATACGTCTATTATTGATTGTGATTTTCGTCGTCGCTCCGCTGTCTAGGGAATTCAGAATCTCACTGTATTTAAGAAACATGGATTCCTTGTCTTCCCTTGATGCCACTGCATAATTGATGTCTTCAAATTTGAAAGACTTTGCAAACTTGCCGGGAGACACCTGAAATATGCCGTCGCTGTAAACCGTCTGCACGGGAATAAGATCCTGTACATTTTTCGGCACTTTGAATTTCTCATGTTCCTGCTTTGATAGTAGTTTAAGTGTTTTAATCATCAGCACTTTCCCCCTCTCTTACTTTTCTTCTTTAACGCCTTCTTACTCAGAGCCCCCTGCCTTTGCGCTATGCTGTCTTCCATCATCCTGTAATAGAAGCTCACGGGCTCCGACAAATATTTCTTCGGGTATATCACCTTCGCCTTAAGCCAGGCGACTGCGAATTGCTCCGCAGTCATCCCGTTATACTTTAGGAAGCCCATTGCTGCAAAAGGCACTGTACCTATGACGCAGACCCATGTTGTTATTTCAAGACCCAGTTTGTCTTTGCATAAAAAATACAGAACAACTGCTGCCACGCATCCGAGGGCAGAAAAAAAGAACTGACGAAGTGTCAGTCCGAAAAACATGCTCTCTTTGTATTCCTGTATATCTTTATTTACTCGTACCTCCACTACCTTTCACCTCTCTCTTCACCGTTCCTCTCAAGTGCTTTAGGTTCCACAAGACGTTCCTTTTCCCTGTCATACATGAATACCCGGTCACTTAAAACCTCCTGCGGATTTACCACGGTCTCATTGGCTTCCTTAACCATCTTCCTGAGAAACTCCGGATTATCATTTACACTGCAAGGCAGAATCATCAGCTCATGGATACTTGAAGGAAGCACATAATAGCTGTTTTGCAGCATATCTCCTATTCTTTTCTGTATATCAGGATAGTATAAAACGGCAGCACCCAGGTTTGTTGACGAGTTTGTAAGGGTGTACATACCATCCGGCAGCTTATCATTTATCTCTTTATCAAAAAGGTTCTCGGCAAACTCTATTCCGTCAGAGAATATGGCATCGCTGATATCCACCAGTACAGGCTCGTTATTCTTCATTGCAGTTTCAAACATTTTGTCAATATCGTAGTTCTGTCCTTCGACAATATCCTTTGTTACTGCAAAACGCATGCTGCCTCTCTCGTCCTCCTGCACAACAACATAAGCCAGCATTAACATTCCGTTGTCTAAAGGCTTGTATGCCAGTTCCTTTAATCTATCTCTGTTTCTTTCCACTTCTGCAAGCTGAACCACCAGCTTATCCTTTATGTCATCAAACTCCAGTGATAAAGATTCAACTGCAGGGGCTTCTCTCATTCCCACATGATATAGAGAGATTATGGCTTCAGCGAGATCTTTCATTGCAAAACCTTCCGGCATCTGTTTGATACAGTCTTCAATATATATGGTTGGAACTATTGCCTGCTCAGGTGCCTTTATTATCACACCATGAAGCACGGTATCATTCGCCTTTACAATTTCCCTGATATCCACCTCCATCATGTCCCTGATTTCTTCCGGGATTTCCTCTCTAATAGCATTAATTATTTCATCATAAAATTCTTTGTTCTGATTCATCTTTTACCTCCTGTTTTCCTGTAAATACCTCTGTCAAATCTTTTTCTAAAGGCCGAGAGCTTCTCTTACAATGCGGTCTGACATCTTCACTGTTCCCACCAGAATCAGCATGTTGAAAACCAGCTCGCCAATATAGCTCCATACCATTGATACTACAGCAGCATCCTCATCTATCACCGGCGGCGATGATGCAAACTTGCTGAAGATAATGCATGCCAGAATTATAATTGCACCTTCCAGGCAAACAGCTGCGTAGCTCTTTAGAAAGCTTTTGCCTATCTGCTCCGTCGGCTGTCCTGCAAAGGCCGCAAGTGGAATCGGTGCTATGGCTGTGTAAATATACAGCTTAAAAAAGCGGCCATATACTGTCAGTATCATGATGAATGCCAGCACCGTGATAACAAGGCTTCCTATGAGTGTCACCGCCCACAGAGGTATGCTCTCGAAAAACCCGCAGTCTTCTATTGCTTTGACCATTTCATCGGGAAGTGCAGCTTTGTTGTTTGCAAAGACACCGGATGACTTCATAATCGTCGCAATCACGCCCTGAACAATATCAAATATTGCAAGCATCAGTTCAAGACCGTAAGTCACAACACCCTTCGCTATTGCGAATCTGATAAAGAGCTTCACTGCCATTTCCGGCTTCTTGACCTCTGCGAAACTGCCGCAAGTTTTGACAACGCCTACAAGAAAAAAGAGCACCAGCAAGGCAAGTCCTATTGCCTGTAGTGCTCCGTGAATATTTACTATTACATTCCATATAGCTCCGCCTTTGAAACCCTTAGGTGACTCCGTAAGCAGCGTCCATATCTCAGCCAGTTTCTCGTTCCAGGTGCCGAGCGTATTCTGCAGATTCTGTACGACCCAGTTATCAGACATCCAAACCTCCTTTCCTTCATACTAGACATAACGAACGAACCTCCTTTCCGGCAAAATAAAAAGCCCGGAGTGTTATCCGAGCTATGTAATGTAATCATCATTCTCATATTTATAATTCTATCGCTTAGTCTTCTTCTTAATAATCACAGTTGGAACATACCCATTCATCACCATCCTGGTATAAACAACCGCCACATTCAGGACATGGTCTTATTTCTTCATCATCCTCATCTAATTCCCCAGAACAATATGGGCACTGGCTGTACTCTGATTCATCATATACTTTGTTACAAAAAGGACACATCTGCATATTTGTCACCTCCTCCTTAAACAAATAATATCACGTAAAATGATAAAGCATACTACAGAAATCTACCGAATCTGTACATTCCGATTTACAGTTTTATTATAAATCCAAATCACCTTCTCGTAAACACAAACCTTTAGGCAGAAGTTTGTCAACTCTACCCGCTCTCGCCTAGTATCAAAGAGTCAAAGCCTTGCTACTGCTGGCTCTAGTGCCTGAATCCCTTGCAATATAAAACCCTAGCCATTTCTAGCTAGAGCCATAGTTTTGGTGGTTGCTGTAGCACTCACATATCTTCAGGGACATACGAAAAGCTTATCAAACTGTTCATGTTGATTCTGGCACAATTTTTCTTTTATTATCTTATAGAGTGTTTTTTGTCGTTAATTAGTATTTTTTTCCAATAGAATTCACGTGAATTCTATTGAATTTTTACATACAATATGTTAATATAACTTAAGTCAAAAAGATAGATTTTGACATACAAGATATTAAAGAGATGTAATTTGAAACGTCTCTATACGTGAAGTTAATTTTGAAGAGACCAATGATGTTTCTGGTGTGTACCAGAAAATGTTCGTTGGTTTTTTCATTTACAAATGATTTTCCATTAAATCTAAGCACATCACGCATCTTTTAAAATTGGTTGAATGCATAAGTTCATCTGGAAAGTTTGTAAACATTTCTTGCAACCAACACCTAATGTCTGTTGGTTCGAATTCTCGAATATTTTTTAAGAGAACACCAGCTTTTTTGTTAACCGAATCAACTTTCTTAATTTCCTCTATAAGTTGATTCGCATCGTTGATTTCAGGAATGCTCATAAGCGATTTCTCTATATTTCTAGGAATAATTTTTTCAAGGGAATCGTGATCGCTTATGTAAGTCGCAAGTTTTGTTCCTTCAGAAACTTCCATACCTTTTTCTTTTACTTGCTTGACATACTTAAACACTGGCAACAAATGATTCTTAGGAATTGAACGATAACGCTCAAAACACATTTGTTCAGAATCGAAGCCTCTATTATTGAAAAGGATGTCCTCAAAAATATTTATGGCGTCGAGCATACCATAACCGTATTTGTTCAATACGTTTTCTTTGTATCCAACCGCAATAGCTAAAGGTTTTCCACTTAAATCTATGTCATCTAACTTATCAAGTCCAACGATAATCGATTCAGCATTGGAAGATGCAATCCCCTCGTCAACGATTCTCTTGAGAACTCTTTTGGTTTGACGAACACGTAAAGGAGAGATCCCTGGAGTAATCCTGTTTAGGATATCAAACACTAATTCATAATTATCTGTCTTGATTTCTGTTATTGGAATATATTTTCCATCAGCAGACAGGATGTTTGTTTGTGTCTGAACTAGATCAGTCTGACCTTTCTGATGCGTTATGAAAACAAAATGCTCGTCAATATGTTCAAGCTGTTCGGGTGATAAGCAACCAATAAAATCAGATATTATTTTTTGAACATCTTTATCAGTGAAAGAGTATCCCATAAAGATAAGTGGAGATTCTGCAAACAAAGTTAACATCTTTGCAATGATGAGTTTCCTTGAAGATTCAAACTCATCGTAATCTTTTTTTGTAATAATTATAGATTCTGCATTGCTAACACATCCATGGATTTTGTAGATTTCTGCTACATTATAGCTGTCTGCAGAAAAAAGTTCACTTTGATTAACAAAAACTGAATAATCAGAGTTGAATACTTCCTTTTCTAAAAACTGATCATAATTTGTTGTAATAACTGCTGCAATCTTGTGCTTTAAATTACGGAATTTAACCAACTCCTTGGCAAGATCATCATTGCGAAACAACTTCATATTCTTGAAGTATTGTGAAAGATACATCTTATATGGAGAAATGCCCCGCTCAGCCCATTTAGGGATTCGGCCGTTCTTCATACCTTTCAGTTTGATTTTTTTGTCATAAAAGGCTTTGTTAAATTCTTCTTCCGCATAAGTTCCTAAGTATGCATTCTTTTCAAATTCCGTATAAGATTTTCTCTTCAATTCATCTGCATACTTTTCATACAAAAGAGCTTCTGAATCAACAACTTTAAAAGACTTTCTTAATAGTTGTTCCCAATTTGGGTACCGATACAGATATCTTTTAGAAATTCCTGAACCAATGAATAAAACTGGCAGCCGATTGCTTTCAACAATCTTCTCTAAAACATTACTAGACAATCTAATCCCTCCAATCCTTATTTCGAATATCACACGAAACACACATAACGTAGAAAATCTATTTAAGTTATAGCAAGTAACATGAAATTGACGATTACACATTATTATCTGAGTTGTACAATTATTTCATATAACTCCGCAATATCTTAGGTTTTGATGTTCTCCTTCGGTCACTCCAATTTCATCATAGATTCTCGCATATGTCATTATCTTTATTTTACCTTGTTAGTACGTTCTTTTCAAGTTATCATATTAGAATTGGATTATCACCCTTTTATTGTTAAAGTAATGGACAGATTTACGCATTGTTCTGAAAGTGAAGTGTTATATAGGCTCTATATATGCATTAAACGAGCGTTAGTTTAAGCAATTCAAAACTCTTTCTTATTTTTACATCTTTTGATTTTTTTACCCTGGATTCGAGAATTTGCAAAACAAACTTCTGCATGTATCGGCAGCATATCAGCTGCCGCAATTGTTGCTTATCGCTCTCTTTCCATATCCATATACCGCAGGAACCCTTTTGCATGATCCTCAATACAGATTCTCAGGTCTTCCATATAGGTTACATCTTCTTCAAGCCATCTCTGATAACATCCTTCAAGGGGATAGTTTTCCCTGAGAAGTGCCTTCACATATTTCGGTTCCAGCTCTCTGCTTTCAACCACTGCTATGATATCTTCCTTGAATACCTTTTCATATGAAGCTCTGATAATGTCATCAGGACTTTGCATTGAAAGCTTTTCAATGAAGTCATCATATTCTTTGGTCATTTTCTCAAGCAGTATCCGGTTGAGATCCTTTTCTATATCTTCTATGCTCATTTCACCCATTCCTCCCTTTCATATTAGCTGCAAACATATTCTTTAGCTTCCATCAGCTGCTCCGGGGAATATCTCAGAGAAAAGCTGCTGTCATATTCGAGTACAGCCTTTGCTCTGGTTCTGTACGGTTCGAACCGCAAGTCTGAGATTTCCATGCAGCCGCAAATTCTGCTAAGATCTCTTAACAGTCCATCTACACTTTTCATATATCTCACCTACCCTGTAATCATATTTAATATTTCTTTCGTAAACGTTATGATAATTCCGCCTGCCAGCGTCAGAAAGCCGTTGGCACGCTGCGACGGATCATGGCTCTTCAGCGACAGACCCACCTGCATGATTCCAAATCCAAGCAGTATCAATCCTATAGCTCTTATAAGACTGAAAATAAAACTGGACAGATTGTTTACAACTGCCAGCGGGTCATTCGCTGCAAAGCATACTGCAGTAAATACCGTCATCATCAGCACTGCTGCAATATAAAAAGCGAAGAACATCTCTGCCCTTCGCCCGCATTTCGCCGTTTCCGAATTTCTATCTTTTTTTCTCATCATCGCTTTCTTCCTCCTTCTTTTTAATCCTCTCCAGCACATCTTCTTCAGAAAGAAGTTCATATCCACTTTCAGGAACGCTTTCTGCATCGCCTTCCGCCTTTTTCTTTACCTCCCGGATTTCATCAATCATAATATCTGCAATATCACCTCGTATCTCTCCATGAATATATGGCGGAGCACCTCCGTCTTCTGTAAGTCCGATATTGGGATGCTGCATGATATCGTACTTCAAATCCTTTACAGCACGCTCGCCTCTTATGAAAAGGAGCGCATACCTGTTATCAAGCATTCTTACCTCAGCTGCATCAAGTAGTTCTCTCCCGCTTAACTGATAGCCTGTTGAGTAGTTCCCATTCCTGCCGTATGACCTGTTGTAATTGTTTGTATCAATTGTTTCTTTACCCAGCATCTCCGAAACGTATTTGTGAGTTGAAGCTTCATTACCACCAAGGTAAAGGAACTCATCACAGTTGCCTGAGATCGACTCGTGCTGCTTTTCAAAGAGTGCCTTGAGCTGTGCCATGTTCTGCAGGATGATGGATACAGAAACCTCTCTGGATCTCATTACAGCAAGTATCTTGTCAAAGTCATCCGGCAGTGACACATTGGCAAATTCATCGCAGATGAAGTGAACATGCACAGGCAGCCTTCCACCATACTTATGATCTGCAACATAAAAGAGCTGCTGAAAAAGCTGCGTGTACAAAACTGAAACCAGGAAATTAAATGACGTATCATTATCCGGTATGATTGCAAACAGCGCCGTCTTCCTCTCGCCCATTTTGTTAAGCTCAAGCTCATCTGTCATGGTAAGTGATG
>JAUNDC010000007.1:0-25391 GCA_030526355.1 Bacillota bacterium
GAAAGTAGGACGTTGCCGCTTAACAAAAAACCAGCTTGTATTTAGCTGGTTTTTTTATGGCATCTTATAGGCAGATTTTACTCCATATGATTTTATTTCTCATCACCTATAGGATTTTCTATTAAGGTTGCCGCAATGAATTCATGATCATGCTGATTTGTTTTTTCGGTTTCATCTTTAATAAAGTGTACATGACGTCCACATCCTACATCTACAGGACCGTCTGTATATCCGCAGAATTCATGATGATGACCTTCATACGTGTCTGTGTTGAATTTAACTTTGTGAACATGGCCTTTGACACCATGCTTGTATTCGGCTTCTCCAGTCACAGTTGAGAATCTATGGTTATGCTGTGTACATCCACAGCGGTTATCTTCTGTTCTTACGCTTCCCAGAAGCTCATGAACATGTGTCTGTCTGCATCCTCTTTCACAGTGTTCATGCTCATCGCATCCACAATGTCTTCTTTCGCCGCCAGTTGTTAATATTGTTTCCATTGTAATTCTCCTCTTTTTTATCTGGGAATCTCTTCCCAATATTAACATATGCAGCAATACCTGTTTGTGCTACTTCTCATAGGACTTTATCTGTTGAGAATGAATTAATTATGATATAATCAGACGGTAATATGTGTTGATATATTTAGTTTATATAAAGGAAGATTTGTGATGACAGATTATTATAAAAAAAGAAAAGCAATGGCTATGATGGCAATTTGCGCTGTGATGTGGAGTCTTGGTGGGATTTTTATAAAACTGATAACATGGAATCCCATGCTGATAGCTGGATCAAGAAGTATAATTTCAGCTATGATAATAGGTGCATATATGTTATATACGAAAAGACCTGTTAAACTATGTCGTTATTCCTTCGGTGCAGGAGCTGGGCTGTCGCTTTCATGCATATGCTTTGTTGCTGCCAATAAGCTGACAACTGCCGCCAATGCAATAGTATTACAGTATGCGGCACCAGTTTTCATTTTAATAATGACGGCGTGCATTTTCAAAGAAAAGCTTCATAAAAAGGAAATAATCGTTGTAGGCTGTTCTATGGCGGGCATTGTGCTGTTTTTCTTTGATCAGCTGTCTCCTGGAAGTGTTATGGGTAATATTCTGGGAATTCTGGCAGGTATATTTCTGGCATTGATGTTTGTAATGACTGGACAAGGAGGAAGCGACGATTCTATAAGGATGAGCGGCATTCTTTTTGCTCATTGTATGACTGCAATAATTGGATTTCCTATCGGAATTGCAACTACTGTATCGGTAAGCGGCACAGAGGTTTTATATGTTATGATCCTTGGGGTATTTCAGCTGGGAATTCCATATGTTATTTATGCGATAGCATCAAGATATTGTCCGCCGCTGGCATGTTCGCTTATAGGTATGCTGGAACCGCTGTTTAATCCTGTGTGGGTTGCTATATTCATAGGAGAAATGCCCGGGCCATTTGCTCTGACAGGTGCTGCTGTAATTATAGTGACAGTTACTTCATGGTGTATCAGCGAAAGCAGAATTACACCAGTAGATAAAAAAGAGTAAAAAAAATGGCACCCTCAGCCGGAATCGAACCGGCAACGCATCCTTCGGAGGGACGTGTTATATCCATTTAACTATGAGGGCACATTTCATTTTATTTTAAAACATTATCATTAAAATATCAATGATAACAGAGAATATATTTTTATATATCGTAGGAATTATAATATGCCGGGAATGTAATATTTAATGGAATCTTAAATATTTTCCCGGTTTTATGTTAAAAAATAAAATGGCATAATATCGGTGGAGGTTGAAAAAATGTACAACATATTAATATGCGATGACGAAAAGGACATCGTCTCCGCGCTCAAAATATATCTTGCAAGTGATGAGTATAATTTATATGAGGCATTTAACGGCAGGGAGGCTCTCAAGGTTATCGATGAAAATGATATCCATCTGGTACTCCTTGACATCATGATGCCTGAGCTGGATGGAATACAGGCTATCAGCAGAATACGCGAGAAGCACAATATACCTGTGATCTTTCTTACAGCTAAAAGTGAGGATACAGATATGATACTGGGGCTTAATATGGGAGCCGACGATTACATAACAAAGCCTTTCAACCCGGTAGAGGTGATGGCAAGGGTAAAATCTCAGCTGAGAAGATATATGGTACTAGGCTCAGCTCTGGTAAAAAACAGCTCTCTTTCGGTGGGAGATATTTCACTTGATGATATGGCGAAGGAAGTAACTCTGATGGGAGAAAAAGTGAATCTGACACCAAAGGAATTCGGTATTCTGAAATTTCTTATGGAAAATAAAGGAACGGTGTTTTCGCCTGCTCAGATATATCACGGCGTATGGAAAGAGAACGCTTTCGGTGCAGAAGGTACAGTGGCAGTGCATATCAGGCATCTGCGTGAGAAGCTTGAAATCGATCCGGAAAATCCCAGACATATCAAAGTTGTCTGGGGACAGGGGTATAAAATAGAATAATTATTATTTGTATGGAGAGGTGATAAAGAATGGACAGAATCAGAGAAAGTATGGCTGCCAAGACTTCAGCTTTCATTTTGATAGTACTGTGTATTGCGATATTGGTTCTTTCAGGCATAGTAATTGCTGTAAATACTGAAAATCGTTGGTATTCAGAGGACAAGACAGAGGTGTATGAAGATTTTGGCTATCAGCTGGCGGTTGATGCAAACTACAGTATCATAGACAGCATATATTATGGATATGCGGAAATACAGGATACAGTGATTTCGGATGATGCTGAACTGATTCAGGGAGAAGCAGAAGCAGAGTCTCTAGGTTATATAATTAAGTCAAGGGATAAAAGTGTATCATTCGGCAGCGAAGAGAAACCAACAAAGGAACGTACAGTAAACAGTGAGCTTATAAAGTCCGGGGAAGCAGTAAAATATGATTTCGTACATGACAATCTGAAAATACAGGTGTATCTGAATGTCGATAATCTTGAAGAGCTGCCTGCAGAATTGCGTAACAAATATCTTATGGGAATGAACATATTCAAATACAGGAATGCCGCTATAGCGGCAGCTGTAGCGAGTTTTATAGCTGCAATAATATGTTTTGTTTTCCTGATTGCTGCAGCAGGACATAGTAAGAAAAGAACTGAAGGGAACTACATGACACTGACAGATAAGGTTCCGGTAGAGGTGTTTGCGGCAGCTGCTGTAATAGTTTCAGTCTGTGCAGTAGCATTAGTTTCTGCTATAAACGGTGATAATGCAGTGATGGTCGCGCTTCTGACTGTATGTATTGCATCAGCATCTGCTGTATGGCTGGGATTTATCGTTGCCGCTGCAATCAAACTCAAGCATAATACTTTTAAAGAATCATCAATAATATGCAGGCTCATCATATGGGTAATGGCAGTACTTAAATGGATTTTGAGGAAGATAATTTTTATACTGAAGGGTGTACCGCTTGTATGGAAAAGCACACTGATTCTGATGGCAGGTGTCCTCATCAATCTGTTTATAGTCATGATGGTTAATGATTCTTATTATTACTCAGGGGCTGGACTTTTTCTCTGGTTCATAGGAGCTGCCTTGACGCTTGCAGCAGGGATATACAGTGCCCTTTGCATGAAAAAGCTCAGAGATGCTGCACATCATCTTGCAGAAGGTGATCTGGAATATCAGGTTGACAAAAAGGGTTTGTTTCTTGTTCTGGCAAAGCATGCGGATGATCTTAACAGTATAGGCAAGGGCATGGCCGGGGCTGTAGAAGAAAAAATGAAAAGTGAACGGTTCAAGACCGAACTTATTACAAATGTTTCTCATGATATCAAGACGCCACTTACTTCTATAATCAATTATGTGGATCTTCTTAGCAGAGAGGATATAAATAACGATAAAGCAGAGGAATACATAGAAGTTCTGCAGCGACAATCAACAAAGCTCAAGAAGCTGGTGGAGGATCTTGTGGAAGCTTCAAAAGCGGCATCAGGAGCAGTGACAATGAATATGGAAAGCTGTCAAGTAGGTGTGCTGATGGAACAGGTGACAGGTGAGTACAAGGAGCGTGCTGAAGAGGCCGGCCTTGAGCTTATATCGCGAGTTCCGGATGATAAAACGGAAATCCTGGCAGATGGAAGAAGCTTGTGGCGTGTGTTTGACAACGTAATGAATAACATATGCAAGTATTCACAACCAGGAACAAGAGTTTACCAGATTTTAGAGAAAAAAGATGATAAAGCTGTGATAACCTATAAGAATACATCAAAATATGAACTTGATATTACAGCAGATGAGCTTATGGAGAGATTTGTACGCGGTGATAAATCCAGAAGCACGGAGGGCAGCGGTCTGGGACTTTCGATAGCCAAAAATCTGACGGAGCTTCAGGGAGGAAGCTTTGATATAAGTATTGATGGAGACCTGTTTAAGGTAGTAATGAAATTCAGGCTGCAGTAAAGAGCAAAATTCTTCTCTTGTATTTTTATGATGTGCAGTGTGCCATTTTATGATATAATATCTAAGTTAAGTAGCAAGTAACTCAATGTACCGGCAGTAAGAGGATATTATATGGGATTTATTAAGTTTATTTTTGCATTGATGTTCCTTGTGCCTGTTGCAGTACTAATGTGGTTTCTGATAAACAAGCTGTCAGCTGATATGAAGGATGCTATGAAAAAAGATGCAGAACTGGAAAAAGCAAAGGCAGCTCCAGAGCCTGCAGATAGCAGATACAGCAGGAGATATGCACCTGGGTACAGCAGACCACCGGAAATGTATGGACGGCAGGCTGGTCCGTACGGGGCAGGAGCAGGAGGCTTCGGAAGCTCAGCAGCAGAAATCAGACGTCGCGAGCAGGAGCAGACAGACAAGGAAGAGATGCACAGGAATCAGCATAAAGAATTAAGCAAGCGAAAACGAAGAAAAGCACGAAAACACAGAAAAAAGGACAGAGAGCAATAGATATGGATAAAGGATATTTTATATCTTTTGAAGGAATGGATGGTTCCGGTAAATCAACACAAATAAACGAGCTGAAGTGTTATCTTGAAGAAAAAGGCTTTGAAGTGATTCTTACAAGAGAGCCGGGAGGGACTGATATAGGAGAACAGATCAGGAGGATAATTCTCGATCCGGATAACAGCGAGATGACTCATATTACAGAAGCGATGCTCTATGCGGCATCGAGAGCTCAGCATATAGAAGAAGTAATACTGCCCGCGGTTGCATCCGGAAAAATAGTAATCTGCGACAGATTTGTAGATTCCAGTGTTGCATATCAGGGTTTTGGCAGAGGCATCACCGAGTGTGTCAATGCTATCAATGCATATGCTGTGCAGGACTGCATGCCGGATATCACATTCCTTCTGAAGGTTAAGCCTCAGATAGGCAGTGAACGTATAAAACATAGAGAAAAAGACAGGATAGAGCTTGAAGCATCTGAATTTCATCAGGCGGTATTTGACGGATATGAAAGGCTTGAAGCAGCATTTCCTGAACGTATTGTCGGCATAGATGCAACCAGATCAATTGGTGAGATACAGCAGGAAATTGTAATGCATGTCGACAGATTGACAGGTCAGCGAAAGTGAAGCGATATATACCATGTATTTTATTGAACAGGAAGAGAACAACAAATTAACGCAACGGCTTGAGAGCGTTATAAAAGAAGGACGGGTTTCACATGCCTACATTCTGGAAGGACCTGTCGATGCTCATAAGAAAGCTTTTGCGGAGAGCTTCGTCAAAGGGATTCTGTGCAGCCGCAATCTGGGTGAAAACTGCGGCAGATGCAGTATATGCGACAAGGTTGATCATGGAAACTGTGAGGATGTGATTTACATATCTGCTGAGCAGGTGAGTATCAAGGATGCAGATATTGTGAAGATGCAGGAGCGGCTAAGAACAAAACCGTTTGGTGAAAGAAATATTGTAATAGTTGAGGGTGCTGATTCTATGACTCTGAGAGCACAGAACAGGCTTCTAAAAACCCTTGAAGAGCCTCCCGGAAAATCAGTGATCATACTGCTTTCGGAGAATATGGAAAACCTGACGCAGACCATCCAGTCCCGATGTGTAAAATACAGGCTTAACAGCTCATCAGGCGGGAGCCGGGATTTTATGATGGAAAAGGCACGAAAGGTCGCTGTCATGGCCTTCGAAAGAAGTGCGTTTTACAGAATAAAAGAAGAAACAGAGGATGTTCTGAAGGATGATGAGAAGCTGTCGGCGTTTCTCGATTGTCTTCAGGTGACATATCGTGATATGATTGTCAATAGAAAAGAGAAGATATCGATATATAAGGATGAGGATATCATAAAAAATATACATGCTGTAGAAGCCGCCAGAAGAAGCATCAGGCAAGGTGTGTCAGCAGCTTATGCAGTCAGAAAACTATTATTAACAATCGGAGGATAGAATATGACCACTGTAGTAGGTGTTAAATTTAAGGATGCCGGTAAACTATATTACTTTAGTCCGGGAGATAATCATGTGGAGGTTGGTGACAATGTAATTGTTGAAACGGCCAGAGGCCTTGAGTTCGGTAAGGTAACCATGGGAGAAACCAAGGTCAGAGAATCAGAGCTGGTAGCACCTCTCAAAAGTATCATCAGAAAGGCGAATGAGAAGGATCGTAAAAAGCATGAGGAAAATCTGGCCAAGAAAGCGGAGGCTATGAGGCTGTGCCAGGAAAAGGTGGATGCACATAAGCTTGAGATGAAGCTTATCGATGTTGAATATACCTTTGATAACAGTAAAGTTGTTTTTTATTTCACGGCTGACGGCAGAGTGGATTTCAGGGAACTGGTCAAGGATCTGGCAGCTGTTTTCAGAATGAGAATAGAATTGAGACAGATAGGTGTCAGAGATGAGGCCAAGATGCTTGGAGGCGTTGGAAACTGTGGCAGAGGATTATGCTGCAGCACCTGGCTGTCGGATTTTGAGCCCGTATCGATTAAGATGGCAAAGGTACAGAATCTATCACTGAACCCTTCGAAGATTTCAGGCATATGTGGAAGACTCATGTGCTGTCTGAAATTTGAAAATGATGTATATACGCATATGAAGAAAGGAATGCCGTCTGTAGGCGAGAAAATCAAAACTCCGGATGGTATGGCTGTAGTAACGGATGTCAATATTCTTGAAAATGCTATTAAAACACGTCTTATTCTTGAAGAAGCCTCAAAGAATAATGATTCAGAGGAAAAGCTGAGTACTGAATTTTATACCTATAAAAAAGAAGAGATAAAAAGAGTTTCAAAGAAACATGCTAAAAAGAATGATGACGATCTCGGTGAACTGGAAGGAGAGCTGCTTAAGGAAATAAAGGAGCTTATGAAGGACTGATTATGGAGCGGATAGAGAAGACGGGCTTCGGAGAAATGAAACTAATACAGGACCCTGAAGATTTCTGCTATGGTATAGATGCTGTGATTCTGGCGGATTTTTCGAATTCGATCTGTCCCGATGCTGAAACCATTGTGGATCTGGGTACAGGGAATGGCATTATTCCACTTATTCTCAGCCATAAAAACAGGAAGGCATCAATTACAGGAATCGAGCTTCAGGCGAAGCCTGCTGAAATGGCTCGTCGCAGTATTGAAATGAACGGTCTGCAGAACAGATTGTCAATAAAACAGGGTGATATTGCCGAGCCTGAGGTTTACAGCGGTATGTATGCTGATATGGTTACATGCAATCCTCCGTATTTTTCAAAGGGCGGAGGTATACCAAATGAAAAACGGGCAAAATTCATCGCCAGACATGAAACTACAGCTGTTTTTGAAGATTTCGCAAAGGCGGCTGCAACTCTGTTAAATGGCAAGGGTGACTTTTTTATCGTTCACAGACCTTCCAGACTGGTAGATATTTTTTATTACTGCAGAAAATACAAGCTTGAGCCTAAAACTATACGTTTTGTTGCACCTAAGGAAGGCTGCAATCCTAATATAGTACTTATTCACTGCACTGCCAATGGAGGGAAAGAACTGAAATTCAGACAGACACTCTTTGTTTATAATCAGGATGGCAGTTATACCGATGAAATCCATCAGATATATGAAAGAAAGTCAGAGCAGTGTCATATAAACCTGCAGATATAAACTGAAGCAAATATACCGGCAATATAACCGGCGAGGCCTGCAGCAAAAGCATGCCTCATTTTTTTTACAGATGTTACACTGAAATAAAGTGCCAGAACGTAGAATATTGTTTCGCAGCTTCCTACCATTACGGACGCCGCCCTCCCGGCGAAGGAATCGGGACCAACCTCCTGCATTATTTTTTCTGCTACAACAAGTGAACCGCTCCCTGATACAGGTCTAAGGAGGATGAGTGATATAAGCTCTTCTGGAATTCCCAGGAAATCGAATAATGGTCTGGAGAGCTTCTGGATAAAATCCATGGCTCCTGAAGTGGTCAGTGCTTCTATCGCGATAAAAATTCCTATTATGAAAGGAAGGATATCGATACAGGTTTTCAGTCCATCTTTGGCTCCATCGATAAAAATATCATAAACAGGAGCTTTTTTGATAATTCCGTACAGGATTATCAAAGTTATCAGCAATGGCAGAAACAGTATTGAGAATATGCCAAGGATATCAGACATTGGTTTTATTCCTTTCAAAAAACTTACATATCCAGATTGATACAAGCATTGAAATCAGACCGGCGATTATGGATGGAACTATAATATCCTCCGGCGATGATGATCCTAGATCGCTTCTGAGCTTTATTACTGTGACAGGAACAAGCTGTATCATAGACATTGTAAGAGCTATGAACATACACATTTCATTGCTGGCATATTGCGAGCGTCCGTTTTCCTCATCAAGAAGCTCCATCGCTTTTAGTGAAAATATAGTGGCACTGTTGCCGGCGCCGAAGATATTTGCCATAAAGCTCATTATCATCATTGCTATTGTTCTGTCGTTTTTTTCAAATGGAAACAGATAATGCATCAGAGGTTTCATGATATTTGATATTTTTGCTATAAGACCGGATTCTTCAGCTATTTTCATCAGTCCGCTCCATACTGCCATAATTCCGGCAAGGGTAATAATAAATTGTACTGCATCGGTACAGCTTGACATGAGCCCATCAGTGAAATCTGATGTTTTACCGGTAATTAATGAAAAAACAATGCCTGTAATCAGCATGGCTCCCCATATATAATTCATCATAATAAACACCTCATGATAAAGTATTCACTTATCAAAAAAATATGTTGAAAATATTTCCATTTTGTGTGATAATAATAATAACGGATCGGAGGTATATGTTATGAATGTAACCATTGATTTAAAGATTCTGGCACTGGTTGTAATATCAATCGCTCTGGTTGTTCTGATCGTTTATCTGATTCAGGTCATGAGAAAGCTGCTTGTGACACTTGAACAGACAAACAAGATCCTTGAGGATGTTGAGGTGATTTCAGATATTGCAGCAAACAGAAGCAAGGATGTTGACGGAATCATAAGCAATGTTTCTGAATCGGTGGCTTCTGTTTCGGAAGCGGTCAAGGGAAACAAGAATGTGTTTGCGGCAGCTGCGGCTATAGCGAAGGCGGTTCTTGCCCTTAAAAATGCGTTAGTTAAGGATGAGGAGAAATAAGCCCGAAGACGGGTGATAATAATTACTCGTACGATTGAAAGGAGTTCTATAATGAAAGCTACGGGAATAGTAAGAAAAGTTGATGAGCTTGGTAGAATTGTTTTGCCAATAGAATTGAGAAGGACACTTAATATCGAAATCAAGGATCCGCTTGAAATTTATGTTGACGGTGAATCCATAATGCTTAAGAAATATCAACCTGCATGTGTATTCTGCGGAAGCTCGGATGACATCAAGCAGATCAAAGGCAAAAATGTATGTGCTAAATGTGTGAAGGAGCTGCAGAGCTTATAATATGTCATGGAATAAAGCATTTGCACACTGATTCAGTATAAAAGGCAGAATTTCTGCCTTTTTTTGCGTGAAAAATTGTTTTATGGCAACAATAGTATTGAGAAAGAGGTTTTTAATAAGTTTTGCTCCCCTTATGTGTAAAACATGTGAAACCTCTTTCTTGTCATATGTTAGTCTTGAAAATAATACGAAAACAAAGTATAATGAATTGGTTATAAAGTAAAGGATTCGGAGGAGAACAGTGGCAAAATTCTTAGTACAGAAAAGCGCTCCATTACAGGGAGAGGTAACGATAAGCGGCTCCAAAAACGCCGTTCTGCCTATTATGGCAGCGACACTTTTAACAGATGAACCATGTGTTATCAAAGATGTACCTGCATTAAGAGATGTTGAAGTGATGTGCAATCTTCTGGAAAGCCTGGGTGCGTCGACTGAAAGAGACCAGTCGGATAATAAAGTATGTATAACAGCCTCAGGTGACATTTCACATGAAGCACCTTTTGACCTTGTCAAGATGATGAGAGCTTCCATTCTTGTTCTTGGTGCCCTGATACTGAGGACAGGCAGAGCTGTTATCCCTCTTCCGGGCGGCTGTGCTATAGGTAAAAGACCGGTTGAACTGCATCTGAAGGGGTTAAAGGCACTGGGTGTGACAATCAATGAAGAACAGCTCGCCAGAGGAGTTGTGGATGCCAGTGCTGATAAGCTTACCGGAAATACGATATATCTGGATTTCCCAAGTGTGGGAGCAACAGAGGTTATAATTATGGCGGCATCACTTGCTGAGGGGACTACAATACTGGAAAACGCCGCTCAGGAACCTGAAATAGTAGATCTGGCCAATTTCCTGAACAAAATGGGTGCCAGAATAAAAGGCGCCGGAACTGATACCATCAAAATTGAAGGCGTAAGCAAGCTCAAGGGAGTAGCGTCACATCACGTAATTCCTGACAGAATTGAAGCAGGAACATTTATGGTGGGAGCAGTTATGACCAGGGGCTGTGTTCTGATAAAAAACATTGTACCTGATCATTTGAAGGCAGTGATAGCCAAGCTGAGAGAATGCGGCGCGGAAATCGCTATGACTGATGAAGGAATGTTGGTAAGAGGAGACAGGAATCCGATTAATTCAACTGATATCAAAACGCTGCCTTACCCCGGATTTCCTACGGACATGCAGTCGCCGTTTATGGCACTGCTTACTGTGGCAAAGGGTCCCAGCGTTGTCATAGAAACTGTGTTTGAAAACAGGTTCATGCATGTCGGTGAATTCAACAGGATGGGTGCCAATATCAAAACAAATGGCAATTGTGCCATAATACCTGGTGGAAAGTCTCTGCAGGGGGCCCAGGTGGTTGCTACGGATCTGAGAGCAGGTGCGGCAGTAGTTCTTACAGGCCTTGTGGCAGAGGGGACTACTGAGGTTTCACAGATTTATCATGTTGATAGAGGTTATGAGAATTTTGTTCAGAAATTAAGAAATCTCGGTGCTAATATCATGAGAGTAGAAGAATAGAAAAAAAGCTGTCTTGTCAGATTTACGAGGCAGCTTTTTTTGCTACAATCGCAGATTCATATTCTGTATGTTTCAGGCTTCTCGGTAAATACTATTAGTAATAAAACCGAGGAGGAAACGATATGAACGACTTAAAGGGAAGTAAAACCTATGACAATCTGCTGATTGCTTTCGCGGGTGAATCACAGGCAAGAAACAAGTATACTTTCTTTGCATCCAAGGCAAAGGAAGAAGGCTATAGGGAAATGGCAGCTATATTTGAAGAGACTGCCGCAAATGAAAAGGAACATGCTGAGCTGTGGTATAAGCATTTCGCCGGAATAGGCACTACTGAGGAGAATCTTCTGGTTGCAGCTGAAGGTGAGCATTATGAATGGAGCGAGATGTATGCTGATATGGCACAGGTTGCCAGAAATGAAGGATTCACGGAAATAGCCGAACAGATGATGGGTGTTGCCGCCATCGAAAAATTCCATGAGGAAAGATATCTGAAACTGAGAGAAGATATCCGCAGCAATCAGGTGTTTGAAAAAAATGAAGAAGTCACGTGGATTTGCACCAACTGCGGACATCATCATTCAGGCAGCAAAGCCCCTCAGATATGCCCTGTGTGCAAGCATGAAAGAGGATATTTCAAATGCTGCACTGAGTAACAGGCAATAATTCTGCAAACGTATCAGTATACCATGGTACCTTTGTAATAATGGTTCAATATCTGTCTGTAGGTGTAACCTTTTTTTGCCATACCATCTGCACCATACTGACTCATTCCGACGCCATGACCTGATCCGTTTGATGTGAAGGAAACAGTATCACCTGAAATATCTATTGTAAAGGCAGCGGATGGCAGTTTGAGTGCTTCTCTGACATTACGGCCTTCAATGATACCATTGCCGATACGCATTTTTTCTACACGGCCTCCGGTGCTTCTGCTGATTATCTTGATAGAGGAAGTGCTGATATCCCCGAAATCGATATTTGGATATCTGGATTTTAATGCGTATGAAATTTCTTTTATAGTAAAGGAATTGGTTTCATTCTGGTGAGTTGCTTCATCTTCATAAGGACTTTCGACACTTACAAGATATGGGACTGCCGATGCAAATACATCCTGACAGTTTTCGGTACGACCTCCGCTTGATGAATGAAAAAGAGCCTGCTCTGCAAGCTCACCATTGTAATAGAGAAGCTGGCTGCGGGTGGAATCCGCAGCTTTTTCAATTTTTGGCCAGCTGCTCTCCATCCACGAGGCACCTTTGACATTCTTGTTTTCAGAAACACTTCTGTATACCTGACAATGAGTGCTGTCACATACCGGTGCCTGGGGATGAGCTTCAGGATTACCGGTTTTATCAGCATTGATTACTCGCGACAATGAGTATGTTCTGGCAGCCACTGCCTGTGCTTTCAAGGCTTCAATATGAAATGAAGCCGGCATTTCGCATGATACAACGCCTTTGACATAATCCTCGAAATCAATGGTTTCGGTGCGGTTGTTTCCGGTTCTGTATACAGTTATCGTGTCAGGTGTTTCTGTCAGTTCAAAGGTTGCTTCGGGAACAAGTTTCTTTTCGGGTTTATCTGATGGAGTCAGGTTTGTAATTATATATGGAAGTATGATAAGCAGTATACAGAGAGCCACAGATATTAATAGTACAGGTTTCAGAAAGGGAACGGAAGGCAGTGCTGAGACGATTCTTTTAAAAGCTCTTGAAGCTTTACGTTTTTTTCTTCTGCTGGAGGTTTTTATTCTCATAGCTGGTCTCCCTGATGTTTTACTTATTTGTACAAGTTTATGATAAAAAACGGGAACTATGCATGTGATATGGTGTATAATAGCTGATAAAAGGAATTAAAACAGCAAGGAGTTAAAACCATGAGAGAGATAAATGTCAAGCTTATTGAAGATAAGATTGCTGAACTGTGCATTGAAGCCAATCACTATCTTGGAGATGATTTGAAAAACTGTATGGCGGAAATGCTTGAAAACGAAAGCTGGACCGTAGCCAGACAGATGCTTGCCAGCATACAGGAAAATATTGAAATCGCGGAGGAGGGGGTGTTTCCCCTGTGTCAGGATACAGGCATGGCGTGCGTTTTCCTTGAAGTTGGACAGGATGTACATTTTACGGGAGGTCTCCTTGAAGATGCTGTGAATGAAGGCGTCAGAAGAGGTTATCGTGATGGATATCTGAGAAAATCAATAGTTGCGGATCCATTAAGACGTGTGAATACAGGAGATAATACTCCTGCATATATCAATACAGAAATTGTTGCAGGCGACAGGGTGAAGATAATTGTAGCGCCAAAGGGGTTCGGCTCTGAGAATATGAGCCAGGTTAAGATGCTTCCACCGTCAGCCGGAGAGGAAGGTGTAAAGGAGTTTGTTGTTAAGGTCTGCAGCGATGCGGGCGCCAATCCATGTCCACCTATCGTAATAGGAGTAGGCATAGGAGGAACCTTTGATAAGGCTGCGCTGATGGCTAAGAAAGCTTTGCTCAAGTCTGTTGATGAGGAGAATGAGGATCCTTATTACAGAGACATGGAAAATGAGCTTCTGGACAGGATAAATGGCCTTGGTATCGGACCTCAGGGTTTTGGCGGCAGAACTACAGCATTATCAGTTAAAATCAATGCAGCTCCGACACATATTGCAGGGCTTCCTGTAGCGGTGAATGTAAACTGCCACGTCAGCAGGCATAAAGAAGCGATTATTTAGGAGGATTGTTTAAACAAATGGAATACAGACTTACAGAACCTTTTACAAAAGATAAAATAAAAGATTTCAGAGCCGGAGACAAGGTGCTTGTGACCGGAACGATATACACAGCCAGAGATGCAGCGCACAAGAGAATTACAGAAATGCTTGAACGTGGTGAAGATGTGCCTTTTGCAATAAAAAACTCTATAATATATTATGTGGGACCTACTCCGGCTAAACCGGGGAGACCAATTGGGTCAGCGGGGCCTACCACCAGCTACAGAATGGACGCTTATGCTCCGAAGCTTCTTGATATGGGCCAGCTTGCGATGATTGGAAAAGGTCAGAGAAGCAGTGAGGTAATGGAAGCAGTGGTAAGGAACGGAGCCGTTTATCTGGCTGCAATCGGCGGTGCGGCTGCTCTTATGGCAAGGCAGGTTGTCAGCTCGGAGGTTATAGCATTTGACGATCTTGGTGCAGAGGCTGTAAGGAAGCTGTATGTTGAGGAGCTTCCTCTGACTGTGGTTCTTGACAGTGCAGGAGGCAATCTGTATGTGGAGGGTCGAGAAAACTATTTGAAATCAACAGTGAAATAATGTATTATTTTGATTAGATATTTGTTACAGAAAGGAATCAGATAAAATGGGAATAGGAACTAAATGTGTACAGGACGGATATACTCCTGGAAACGGTGAACCGAGACAGATACCTATTATTCAGAGTACAACTTTTAAATATGCTACAAGCCAGGATATGGGAAAGCTGTTTGATCTGGAAGCTTCAGGGTATTTCTATACAAGGCTTCAGAACCCGACCAATGATTATGTTGCAGCTAAAATAGCTTCTCTTGAGGGAGGTACTGCAGCGATGCTGACATCTTCAGGACAGGCTGCAAACTTTTATGCTGTATTCAATATAGCATCCTGCGGGGATCATATAGTTGCTTCTTCATCGATTTACGGCGGCACTTACAATCTGTTTGCCGTTACCATGAAGAGAATGGGAATTGACTTTACATTCGTTTCTCCGCATGCTTCTGAAGAAGAACTTGAGGCAGCCTTCAGGCCTAATACCAAGGCTGTGTTCGGCGAGACTATCGCCAATCCTGCACTGGTTGTGCTTGATATAGAGAAATTTGCAAAGGCGGCACATGCACATGGCGTTCCGCTTATTATAGACAATACGTTTGCTACTCCGGTACACTGCAGACCTTTTGAGTTTGGTGCTGATATCGTTACCCATTCAACAACCAAGTATATGGATGGTCACGGTGCCGGTGTCGGAGGCTGCATTGTTGATTCAGGAAAATTTGACTGGACAAAGTATCCGGAAAAATTCCCGGGTCTCTGTGAGCCTGACGACAGCTATCATGGCGTTACATATACAGAAAGGTTCGGAATTGAAGGTGCGTTTATTACTAAAGCGACGGTGCAGCTCATGAGAGACTTCGGATCAATTCAGTCGCCGCAGAATGCATTCCTTCTCAATCTGGGTCTTGAAAGTCTCCATGTCAGAATCAAAAGACATGCAGAAAACGGGCTGGCAGTTGCAAGATACCTTAAGAATCATGAAAAAATCTCATGGGTTAAATACTGCGGTCTCGAAGGTGATGACGATTATGAGCTGGCACAGAAATATCTACCTGACGGCTCATGCGGTGTTGTAAGCTTCGGTGTAAAGGGCGGAAGGGCAGCTGCAGAAGAATTCATGCAGAAGCTGAAGGTAGCAGCAATAGAAACACATGTGGCTGATGCCAGAACCTGCTGTCTGCATCCTGCAAGCGCTACTCACAGACAGATGAATGATGAGGAGCTTGCTGCCGCAGGAGTAAGCCCTGACCTTGTAAGGTTCTCATGCGGGCTTGAGGATGCAGAAGATCTGATAGCAGATATAGAACAGGCTTTAAAATAAATATATGCAGCAGTGAGAGATTACTTGCCGAGCATGTATAAGCTATAGAAAAGGAGATCATAATTCAATGCCGGTAATAATACCTAATGAACTTCCTGCAGCAGAAGCGCTGCAGAGCGAGAACATATTTACAATGAATGTGGACAGGGCTACAAGCCAGGATATACGTCCGCTTAAAATAGTGATAGTAAACCTGATGCCTACTAAGATAGCAACTGAAACACAGCTTACCAGAGTGCTTTCTAACAGTCCGCTGCAGGTGGAACTTACTCTTGTTACAATGGATTCACATGAATCACGTAATATTTCTCAGGAGCATCTGAATTCATTTTACAAGACAATCGATGAAATCAAGAATGAATATTTTGATGGTATGATTCTGACAGGTGCGCCGGTTGAACAGATGCCGTACGAGGAAGTGGACTACTGGAAGGAGCTTTGTGAAATTTTTGATTTCGCTAAAACCCACGTGTACAGCACAATGTTCATATGCTGGGGTGCTCAAGCGGCACTGTATTATCATTATGGCATTGATAAGCATCTTCTTGATAAGAAGGTATTCGGAGTGTTCGAGCACAAGGTGATAAGGCCACATAATCCGCTTGTGAGAGGCTTTGACGAGGTGTTTTATGCACCACATTCCAGACATACTGAAATATTGAGAAAGGATATTGAGGCTTGTCCCGAACTCAGGATACTGGCAGATTCCAGAGAGGTGGGACCTCATATTATTTCAACAGAAAACGGCAGGAGAATATTCGTGCTAGGTCATCAGGAATACGATAAAGGCACTTTGTCAGGGGAGTATTTCAGAGATGTGAACAGGGGTCTGGATATTGAGGTGCCAAAGAATTATTTCAGGAATGATGATCCTGAGGACGAGATAATGTTCAGGTGGAGAGGGCACGCAAGCCTCCTCTTTAGCAATTGGCTCAATTTTTATGTATATCAGGCGACGCCTTATGATCTCTCGGAGATGGGTGGAGATCTGGAGTTTCCTGAAATCAAATAATGATATCAAAAACAAGGAGTACTTTATTAGGTATTCCTTGTTTTTTAACCGTATGATATAATTATAGAACAGTTATTTTATCTGGTGATCGGGGAGGACAGAGAATTGATAGATAAACATTTACTGAGACATTTATCAAAAAAATATCCTAATTTGAAATCGGCAGCAGAGGAAATAGTAAACTTAAACGCTATTCTGGCACTGCCAAAGGGTACTGAGCATTTCCTCAGTGATCTGCATGGTGAGCATGAAGCTTTTATACATATGCTCAAGAGCGCATCAGGGGTTATCAGAAACAAAATCGAGGAAATATTCGGTCCGGATCTTACAAGAGAGGAGAGAGAAGAGCTGGCAGCTCTTATATACAATGCGTCTGCAGAAATCAAGAGAAGAAAAAAGACCGAAGAGAACCTTGATAAATGGTATAAGGATTCTATACTGAGACTGGTTCTGATATGTAAATCAGTATCGGAGAAATATACAAGGTCGAAGGTGAAGCGACTGCTGCCAAAGGAGTTCGCTTACATACTTGATGAACTTCTTCACTCGAATGACGAAGCAAACAAAGGCAATTACTATGGTCAGATAATCACCACCATAGTGGATTGCGGAATTGCTGAGGATTTTATTATTAAGCTTACAGATTCAATCAGCATATTGGCTGTTGACAAGCTTCATATCATTGGTGATATATGGGACAGAGGATCCCACCCGGATTTGATAATGGATTTTCTCTTGGATTTTCATGATGTGGATTTCCAGTGGGGAAACCATGATATCGTGTGGATGGGAGCCGCTACGGGCAACTGGGCCTGCATAACAAACGTTCTCAGAATGAATATCAGCTACAATAATTTTGATATGCTGGAGATAGGATACGGAATAAATCTGCGACCGCTGGCTTCAATGGCAGAAAAAGTGTACGGAGATGATCCGTGTGAGTTTTTCATGCCTAAAAAGCTGGAAGAAAACAAATATGACCCTATTGAGGATCAGCTGGCAGCCAGAATGAACAAGGCAATATCTATCTGTCAGTTCAAGGTGGAGGGTCAGAGAATCAAGGCACATCCTGAATATAATCTTGAGAATAGGCTCCTTCTGGACAAGATTGATTATGAAAAAGGAACGGTAATGCTGCGAGACGGGGAGTATCCTTTAAGAGATGCGAATTTCCCTACGATAGACCCAGAGGATCCGTACAGGCTTACAGATGATGAAAAAGCTGTTCTTGAGGCTCTGGAGGCTTCGTTTATTCAGAGTGAGAAGCTTCAGGCGCATATAAGGTTCATTTTCAGCCACGGTGCGCTTTACACTTCCGTAAACGGAAACCTCCTGTTCCATGGCTGTATACCTATGGATGAGGAAGGGAACTTCGAAAAGTGTACAGTAAATGGAGTTACGAAATCAGGAAAAGAGTATATGGATTACCTTGATGATCAGGTAAGAAAAGCGTATTTCAATCCGGATGAATCTGAAGAAACAGGAAGATCCGGAGACCTTATGTGGTATCTGTGGCTTGGAAGCAAATCTCCTCTGTTCGGAAAAGACCAAATGACAACCTTTGAAAGATGTTTTGTGGCGGATAAAAAAACTCACAAGGAACATACGGTTCCGTATTATAAGCTCAGAGACAGAAAAGATATCTGTGAGAAAATTTTAACGGAATTTGGTCTGGATCCTTCAGAGTCACATATACTTAACGGACATGTACCTGTAAAGATCAAGGATGGTGAGAGCCCTGTGAAGGGAGGAGGCAAGCTTATCGTAATTGATGGAGGAATGTCAAAAGCATACCAGAAACAGACCGGGATCGCAGGCTATACGTTCATTTTCAATTCAAGATTCATGGCGCTTTCGGAGCATAAACCATACAGTCCGCTGCAGCCTGACGGCACGCAGGTGTTCCATTCACCGGTGGTGAGAACAGTTTATACCCTGGAGAAGAGAATGCTTATCAGAGATACGGATCAGGGAGAACAGCTCAAACGTGAGGTTGAAGAACTGAAGGCGTTGATGAAAGCATACAGAACAGGTGAAATCAAAGAAGCATAATTGTTCTTAAAATTGAAAAAATAGCAAGAAAAAAATTTCCGATTCGTGAATGATTTTTCTGATATTGAAGAATCCTGTAAAATAGTGCAGGAAAGTGTAAAAATAGCTTGCAAATACGCAGGAAAAATGTTTTAATAAGTGTGTATGATTGTTAGAAATCTAACGATATATAATCATCAGCAATGCGGTAATAATAACAGCATGAAAAAACCGTTATTAATAATTTAAGGAGGCATTTACATGAACTTTCAACTGACGAAGGAACAAGAATTCGTAAGAAAAATGGTAAGAGAGTTTGCTGTTACAGAGGTTGAACCTCTGGCTGCAGATATTGACAAGGAACATAGATTCCCTGTTGAAACTGTAGAAAAAATGGCAAAGTATGGTCTTTTAGGCGTACCATTCCCAACTGAATATGGTGGCGCAGGTGCAGATCACATCTCATACGCTATCACTGTTGAAGAGCTTTCAAGAGTTTGCGCATCAACAGGCGTTATCTGCTCAGCACATACTTCACTTTGCTGCTGGCCAATCTTTAACTGGGGTAATGAAGAACAGAAGAGAAAATATCTCCCTGATCTGCTCTCAGGTAAGAAATTAGGCGCATTCGGACTCACTGAACCAAATGCTGGAACTGACGCTTCAGGACAGCAGACTAGAGCTGAAGACATGGGTGACCACTGGCTGTTAAACGGAGCTAAGGTATTCATCACAAACGGTGGATATGCTGAGACTTTTGTAGTAATGGCTATGACTGACAAGTCAAAGGGTAACCACGGAATCAGTGCGTTCATCGTAGAAAAGGGCGACGAAGGTTTCTCCATCGGTAAGACAGAAGATAAGATGGGTATCTGCGCATCATCAACTACAGAACTGATTTTCCAGAACTGCAAGATTCCTAAGGACAGATTACTTGCTGACGTTGGACAGGGCTTCAAAGTTGCTATGTCAACTCTGGACGGTGGACGTATCGGTATCGCTTCACAGGCTCTGGGTATCGCTCAGGGAGCACTTGATGTAACAATAGAATACATGAAGGCTAGAAAACAGTTCGGTAAAAAATTATCACAGATGCAGGCTCTGCAGTTCACAGTTGCTGAATTAGCTACAGAGATTGAAGCTGCTAGACTTCTCATTTACAGAGCTGCTGATATGAAGGATAAACACCTCGCTTATGGACCAGCTGCTGCAATGGCTAAGCTTTTTGCTGCTGAAACAGCAATGCACGTAACTACTAAGTGTGTACAGCTCCACGGCGGATATGGTTACACTAAGGATTATCCGGTAGAAAGAATGATGAGAGACGCTAAGATCACTGAAATCTATGAAGGTACTTCAGAAGTTCAGAAGATAGTTATCGCTGCATCAATTCTTGGTAAATAATCAGAGGGAGGAATAAGAAATGGCATTTAATATTATCGTATGCGCTAAGCAGGTTCCTGATACAAATGTTATCAAGATCAACCCTAAGACTGGAACACTGATCAGAGACGGCGTACCTAGTATTTTAAATAACGATGATGCGAACGCTTTAGAGCAGGCATTACAGATAAAAGATAAGTTTGATGATGTACATATCACAGTAATCACAATGGGACCACCACAGGCTAATGACCTGTTATTCGAATGTATCGCTAAGGGTGCTGACGAAGGTATCCTCGTATCCGACAGAGCAGTTGGAGGATCAGATACATGGGCAACTTCAAACACTCTGGAAGCTGCAGTAAACAAATGGGTAAAAGAAAACGGCGACTATGACCTCATCTTCACTGGAAGACAGGCTATCGACGGAGATACTGCTCAGGTTGGACCTCAGCTTGCTGAAAAATTAGACCTGCCACAGGTATCATACGTAGAAGAATTTGAACTTGCTGATGACAGAAAATCAGTAACAGTTAAGAGACAGCTGGAAGACGGATATGAACTTATCGAAGTAAAGCTTCCTTGTCTGCTGACTACAATCAAAGAATTAAATACTCCTAGATACATGACTATCGGAGGTATCTATGGTGACAAAGAAATGAAGGTTTGGAACGCTAAGGATATCGAAGTTGACCTGACTAAGGTTGGTCTTGAAGCTTCACCTACAAACGTATTCAGATCATTCACACCAGCTCCAAAACAGCCAGGCGTTAAGATCGAAGGAGATTCAGAAAACGAACAGGCTAAGAACTTACTGATCAAGCTTAAAGGTAAGCATGTAATCTAAGAAGGAGGAAATTAAGAATGGCTATTAATATCATAAAAGAAAAATGTATTGGATGTGGACTGTGCTTTAAGTCATGTCCTCAGGATGCATTTGAATTTGAAGCATATGATGGTAACAAACTTGGTAAAGTTGCTAAGATCAATGCTAAATGTACTTTCTGTAACCAGTGCTTAACAGCATGTAAATTCGGAGCTATCGAAGAAAAGAAAATCGAAGTACAGGCTGACCTGGGCGACTACAAGCACGTATGGGTATTCGCAGAACAGAGAAACGGCAAACTTATGAACGTTGCTCTGGAACTCATCGGTGAAGGATACAGACTGGCTAAGGAAATCAGCGAAGATACACAGGTATGTGCAGTTCTCATCGGTGACGAAGCTGACATCGCACCACTTGCTGACGAATGTTTCGCTTACGGTGCAGAAAAGGTTTACAAGATTGCAAGCCCACACCTTAAGAACTACACAACTGATGGTTACACTTTCGCTCTTAAGGAAGCTATCGATGAATACAAGCCTGAAATCGTACTCTACGGTGCAACTCACATCGGAAGAGACTTCGCTCCAAGAATCGCTGCAAGATGCAACACTGGTCTGACAGCTGACTGTACAAGACTGGACGTAAGAGTTTCAAGCTACATTGAGTACACTTCAAAGAACACTACTCTTGATACTTCAACTCTGGACCCTAACGATCCATCAACAGGTATCAAGCAGACTCGTCCTGCATTCGGTGGTAATCTGATGGCTACTATCATCTGTCCAAGAACAAGACCTCAGATGTCAACAGTACGTCCTGGCGTAATGCAGAAGAGAGAACCTGTAGCAGGAGCTACCGGTGAAATTGTTGATGTTAAGACTACTGTTTCAGCTGACGATATCCACATCACTATCAAGGACATCGTTAAGTCAGCTAAGGAAATGGTATCACTGACTGACGCTGACATCATCTGCTCAGGCGGAAGAGGACTTGGTGATGCATCAGGATTTGAACTGATCAAGAAGTTCGCTGATAAGGTTGGCGGAGTAGTTGGTTCATCAAGAGCAGCTGTAGATGCTGGATGGATTGATCACTCACATCAGGTTGGACAGACAGGTACAACTGTAAAGCCTAATATTTACTTTGCATGCGGAATCTCAGGAGCTATTCAGCATCTGGCAGGTATGCAGACATCAGATATCATTGTTGCTATCAACAAAGACCCTGATGCTCCTATCTTCGAAGTTGCTGACTTTGGTATCGTAGGAGACCTCTACAAGGTAATTCCTGAAATCATCGCTGAGTGGGATAACGCTGAAGCACTTTACGACGCTTCAACAAAATAAAGAGAAGATGACCCCGCGCGATTGACTAGCATTAGCGAAGACATAGCGGTAAATAAAAAGGGACTGTTTCGTACAGTCCCTTTTATAATACTGTGTTTACAAAAATGGTTTGATACGATACCACGGAAAGCCGACTACATTGTTATAATCTCCTTCGATATGATCAATATATTTGCTGAACGTACCTTGTATTGCATAGCCGCCGGCTTTATCATATGGTTCATCAGTGTTGATATATGCATTCAGCTCCCTATCGCTATAATTTCTGAAATATACAGATGTTTTATCAAAAAAGCATTGTTTTGTGTAAGAATAAGTGTCAATTATACATACTCCGGTCATCACATTGTGGTGATCGTTTTTCATTTTGCTGAGCATTTCATAAGCATGTTCTTTGCTTTCAGGTTTACCAAGAATGATATTATCGTGTACTACAACCGTATCAGCTGCTATTATCAAGTGTGAGCCATTTGTGGCTGCGTCAATATATGCAGCTTTTTTTAATGCTAGATACATCACAGCTGCTTCAGGTGACATGTTAATTGGGAGCTGTTCAACTACATATGCGGGAATAATTTGTGGATTAAAACCGTTCTTTTTCATCATCTCAATTCGTCTTGGAGACGAAGAGGCTAAAATTATTTTTTTCTTCATATGATTATTTTATCATAAATGGAAATAATAATGGAAGCGATATTAATAAATGAGCATGGAGGAAAAAATGACAGCGGATAATAAGCAAAAGAAAAAACAGGTAGCAAAAGCTTATGAAAAGTATACAAAACAATTTACACCAAAGCCGAAGTATTTTACAAATTCTCTTAAAGCTTTTCTTATAGGTGGTTTAATATGTGCTGTATCACTTTGGATTGAAAACCGGTTTATTGCAGCAGGTTCAGACGAAAAGGATGCAGCAGTATATGTAGTGATCATTCTGGTAATGACTGCACAGCTGTTGACAGGAATAGGGTGGTTTGATACTATCGGGAAATATGCAGGTGCAGGCGTAATTGTACCAATAACCGGATTTGCTAATTCTATGGTGGCGCCTGCAATTGAATATAAAAAAGAAGGAATAGTATTGGGTGTTGGTGCTAAGCTTTTTTCCCTTGCTGGTCCTGTGCTTGTATCAGGTATAACGTTATCTATGATAATCGGAATTGTATACTGGGTGATAGGGAAGTAGGGTGAGCACATGAAGCAGAGAAAACAAACTATATATTTCAGAAATAGACCGTATATATTAAGCGGGTTTTCAATTGCAGGAAAAAAAGAAGGCAATGGTCCGATGAGCAGCTGGTTTGACAGAGTAATTGAAGATGATACGTATGGTGAGAGTACATGGGAAAAATCAGAAAGCAAAATGCTCAAGACAGCAATGACGGAAGCAGTTAGGAAATCTGGAAGAAGCAATGATGAAATTGGTGCAATGTTAAGCGGTGACCTGCTTAATCAGCTTATGTCGTCTTCTTTTATGGCCAGAGACATGCATATACCTTTTTTAGGCATGTATGGTGCGTGTTCTACAATGACAGAATCTCTGATGTTGGGATCTGTACTCGTAGATGGAGGATACAGCGATAATGTTATAATAGGAGCATCAAGCCATTATTGCACAGCAGAAAGGCAATTCAGGATGCCTCTGGAGCATGGCAATCAGAGACCTCCTTCTGCTCAATGGACGGCAACTGCTGCCGGAGCGATGCTTATTGCACAGAAATCTGATAGTGATGATACTGAATGCAGCATGATTGATGCTGATGGAGATATACATCAATTAAGAAAGGTGAGAGTTGAAAGCGGCACTATCGGAAAAATAATAGATGCTGGGGTAAAAGACTCGAATCAGATGGGAAGTGCCATGGCTCCAGCAGCTATTGACACAATCTTAAATCATCTTGAAGATACTGGAAGAAGCATGGATTATTACGATATTGTACTCACTGGTGATTTAGGTTATACAGGAAAACAAATAGTAATCGATCTTCTTGAGGATGCAGGAATTGACAGAAATACGATAAGCAATGTATATAACGATTGTGGAGCAATGATATATAAGCCTGAGCAGGATACACACAGCGGCGGGAGTGGTTGTGGTTGTTCGGCATCAGTTTTTGCAGGTTATGTTTATAAACAGATGATGACAGGGAATATCAGGAGAGCTCTTATAATTTCTACGGGAGCTTTGCTTTCTACCATCAGTCCGTTCCAGGGAGAGTCAATACCTGGAATTGCTCATGCTATATCTCTGGAATCTGAATAAATATGATAAAAGGAGAAGAGAATGGAATATATATATGCTTTTATTACTGGTGGTGTAATTTGTGTTATAGGTCAGCTGCTGATGGATGCAACTAAGCTGACTGCACCCAGAGTGCTTGTAATATTAGTGGTGTCGGGAGCCTTGCTTCAGGCATTTCAGTTATATGAACCTCTTGTGGAGTTTGCGTCAACAGGGGCGAGAGTACCATTGCCGGGGTTTGGCTATAATCTTGCAAAAGGAGCCATGGAAGGTGCGTCAAAAGGAATTCTTGATGCGGTAACAGGCGGTGTTAAAGCAGCGGCAGGGGGGATATCAGTTGCAATAGGATGGGGATATATAATTGCACTGATATTTAATCCTAAATCGGTAAGGTAAAGTGGGGATAACAAATGCTCCCTGCAAAATAGTATGCAGGGAGCATTTGTTCTATATTGTTGTTTATGGCCCAGTTGTTGTTGTGGCGGTAGGTTGAGTTGTTGTCTGTTCAGTAGTAGTCTGCTGTGTAGTGGTTTCAGGTGG
>JAUNDC010000007.1:25491-105130 GCA_030526355.1 Bacillota bacterium
GTTTCAGGTGGAGATGTAGTTGTTGTTTCAGTGGTTTCTGTTTTGCTTGCCTTTGTTTTAGTTGTTTTCTTGGTAACCTTTGAATACGTTCCGTCAGTGTAATACTCGCCACCTACAGAAATGACATTCGAAGGCTTATCTCTAAAGGAAGCATAAGGGATGTTTTCGCAAACCCTTGACATAACCTCGGACCAGAATGATGCTGTTCGTTCACTGCTTGAGCTGAGCTGAATATTTACATCATTACCCATCCAGAGTGCTGCCGTATACTGAGGTGTAAAACCGCTAAACCAAATGTCAAACTTATCATCTGTAGTACCGGTTTTACCGCCAACAGGCTGTGAGCCTATTGAGGCCTGTCTTGCTATACCCTGAGTAACAACAGTTCTTAATATATCGGTCATTATCCATGCAACACCTTCATCATAAACCTGTTCTTCCTCAGATTTCTTTTCAAAGAGGATTTCTCCATCATTATTTAGAACCTTGGAGTAGGAAATAGGTTCCTTATAAACGCCTCCGTTAGGAAAGGTCGCATAAGCTGCTGTAAGCTCAAGCGGTGATATACCGTTCGTCATGCCGCCAAGAGCGAGGGCTGCCGGGTTAAGGTCATTTACATCGCCTTCTTCATCAATTGATGAAATGCCTACTTTTTTAAGCATTGACGATGAATAGTCAGGTCCAATCTGCTGATAGGTTTTGACTGCATTTACATTAACCGACTGCTGTACGGATTTACGCAGAGTCATTTGACCTCTGTATCCGCTGTACCAGTTTTTAGGCCATGCGCGACCGTTCTGAGTTATTGCAGCATCATTAATGAGGCTGCCGGCAGTGATGTATTTACCCCAGTCACTACCTTCGCTTGTATCAAGAGTCATCTGTTTGCCGTCTCTTTCATATTCGAAGCTCATCTGAAGGGCAGGTCCATATACGCCGATAGGTTTTATTGATGAACCAGGCTGTCTGGTACTTGTAGCTCTGTTAAAGAGTTGTTTGCCCTTGACACCGCGACCGCCCATCATGGCTTTGATTTCACCAGTATTATTTTCCATGATTACCATTGCACTCTGAGGTTGGCGGGTTTTCTGCTGAAGGGTATAATTGTCACTGCTTACTATCAGGTTGTTTCCTTCTTTTTTGAAGAACTCAGGATAGTCTGCCATAAACTGTGCTGATATGATAACATTTCCGTTTCCATCTACAGTTTTGTATCCCTGAGGAACGGAGAGGGCACCGCCCTTGATGCAATAGAATGCACCGTCCTCATTCAGATACATATCCTTGAATTCTATACTTACATCAGGTGCTCCGTTTACTTCTGTCTCGTATATATTCATTCTTTTGCCGGCTAATATGGTAATGCTGCCGTCGCTGCCGGTTCTGTATTCATCGCTCTTTAATACGAATTCATCATCTTCGTTGAAGTAATTGGAATAATCATATAGCATGATGCTTCCTGTAGTAGAGTTCAGAATATTGCCGTCGGAGTCTTTTCTTGTATATGCAATACCTGAGAAGTTATCTGTTTCATTAAATTCATCTTCAACAATAGCCTGGATATCAGAATCCATTGTAGTATAAATTTTGAGTCCACCTGTATAAATTTTGGTAAGTGCCTGCGATTCATCTATACCATATTCGGAGACTATATCATCTGTGAGCTGTTCGATTACGTAGTCGGTGAAGTACGAAGTGGCATCTGCATCTGAAGATACGCCTACCTTAATATGCTTTTTCAGATCATCGTTTATAGCGTCGTTGTATTCCTCTTCTGTAATAAAGCCTTCGCTCTTCATATTGCTGAGCACGGTATTTCTTCTGTCAGCTGTAATATCACCGTTATAAAGGTAGGTGACAGAGCTTGTCTTCGAAATAGTCGGCAGTGAAGTGTCGGTATTGTAATAATCCGCCTTTACAAGAGCATATGTATCAGGTGACTGAGGAAGTGAAGCCAGAGCTGCACATTCCAGAGTATCTAGTTCACTGACGTCTTTTGAGAAATATGCCTGTGACGCTGCCTGAATACCATACGAATTAAAGCCTAAATAAATTGAGTTCAGGTATGCTTCCATAATCTGTTCTTTTGAAAGATTTTTTTCAAGCAGTATGGTAATATATGCTTCTGTTATTTTTCTGCTGAGAGATCTCTGGCTTTTGATTTCTGCCAGGTAAATATTTCTTGCCAGCTGCTGTGTTACTGTACTTGTGCCGCTTATGCCTCCGCCGCCGAATACACTGTCCTTGATAGCGCCTATCATTCGAATATAGTTGAAGCCGCTGTGTTTCCAGAACTTTTTGTCTTCGATGGCAACTACAGCGTTTATCATATCCTCGGGGATATCATCGTATTTTACAATAGTTCTGTTACCGTCGGAGAAATAAAGGTTTTCAATTTCATTGCCTTCGGAATCGTACATAATTGAACGCTGAGAAAGCGTTGAATAGATATCGTCCGTATTTACTTCAGGTGCCTTGAGGAACAGGATACCTGTATATATGCCAACAGCCATAATGAGTGCCAGTATTATAAGCAAGATTACCTTAAGAAAGCCTGGTGCAGCAGCAGCTGAAGCCGCCGGTCTGTTCCTGCCGGAGCCATGGCTCCCTGATGTCCGTTTCCTTGAATGTGCACCGATTTTATTGTGAACGGATTTTGATGACGCTCTGGAGTGAGAACTCCTGCTGCGATCACTTCGCCTCGAGGATCTTGATGTGGAACGGCTACGTTCCGGATGGGGTTCGTCAAACTGAGCAAAGAAATCATCTATATCGTTTCGGTTGTTGTTGTTTCTGTAATTATCCGACAAAATTCATTTCCTCCTACATTTAGTATTTAACGAAACAATTATATCATAACGCAGGAAAAAGTAAAAGAAATAACAGTAATTTTTATACATCCTTGACAAATCTGTCACAATGTAATTATATTATATAAAAGTAAAATTATGGTTATTGATTAAGACGATTTTGAGAGGAGAATTATGGTAAGGAGACCATTGATATATGTGGCTTCAGCATTTATGACAGCAATACTTGTATGTACATTTGCTAGCTCAACTGCAGCGTTGATTTGTGGCATATGTTCAGCAACTTTCATTATGCTCTGTAAAACGGTCAGACAGAATACTGCAATAATAGTGATAGTCTATATTTTAAGTGTTTTAAATTGGCAGATATATACCATAAATGACAACGCAGTGGAATTTAAGGATAATTCAAAAATTGAAATTATTGGCGAAATAGTTTCACTTGAGAGAAAAAATTCAGGGCAGGAAAAATACATTCAAATGGCTGTGGAAGCTGATAAAATCAATTCTGAAAACCTTAAGGGTAATCATAAAATTCTCGTTAAATATTACGGTAGAGTCAATGATCCGATTATCAATAATAATGAAATAGCCGCACCGTCAGATAAAGTTAAAATTAAAGGTTGGACTAAGCTGCCCAGTGAAAGAAGAAATCCCAGGTGCTTTGATTATGCCTTGTATCTGAAATCTAAAGGCATAAGTATCCTTTGTGAAGCTGAAAGCATCAGCGTGATACAGGATGAGAATGTATCTATGATAAGGAGGATCAAACGGGAAATATTTCTTGCTAGAGAAAGATATCTTGGGATGTTAGCCGATAAAACGGATGAAGATACCAGTGCAATAATGCGGGGGATTATGTTCGGCGATAAAAATGAGATAGCTGAAGAAGATATTGATAACTTCCGAATGAATGGAACCGCACATATTTTAGCTGTGAGCGGCATGCATGTGGGTATAATATATGCAGTGCTTAATATTGTCTGGCCATGGAAAAAGAACAAATTGTATTTTTGCTTTATTATGATATTTTTTATCGGATATGCTTTTATGGCTTCTTTTTCTCCGTCGGTAATCAGAGCTGTATGCATGATAGGCCTGCATATAATTGCTTCTTTAACAAACAGGAAATATGATGTCAGCTCGGCAGCTATGCTGGTGTTTACAGCTATGCTGTTAAATAATCCCATGTCACTGTTTGACGCAGGATTTCAGATGTCATTTCTTGCAGCTATGTCGATAGCTGTAATACTTCCAGTAATAAGAAGGTTTTATAGTGGTGTTTTACTTGGGAGTATTGCTGTGCAGAATGTAGTAATGCCGTATACAGCATATATGTTTAATTCTTTTTCTGCTGTAGCTGTTTTTATCAATGTTCCGGTTGTTATGCTTGCAGGTGTTATTGTGCCTGCTGGAATGTGTGGATTTATTATGATGTTTGCAAACAGTACTCTGTTCAGCATACCAGCAGCTGTTTCCTGTGGGTTATGTGAATTGTTATGTAGAATGAATTCACTGACAGCTGTTAAAGGCGCGACATGTTTTGATGTATGCAGTCCTAATGAGAGTGTTATAATTATGTACTATATGTTGATACTGATTTTTGTATCTGAGGAAGGAAGACTGATAATACTCAGGAAAAAATATGGAAAGCTTGTAATAGCAATTGCAGCGGCTGCTGCTGTATCATTGATGTTCGGTCACGCAGTAAAAAGTCCTTTGGCAAATGCAGATATAATTTTTGCAGATGTGGGCCAGGGAGACTGTATTCATCTGCGTATCAGAACAGGGAGGTTCGGGTCGGACGGATTGCTTGGTTCCGGTTTATTTACAGAAGAAAAAAATTATTTGATTGACGGAGGCGGTAAAGATGACTATAACGTTGGAAAAAAGATTCTAAAGCCTTACCTGCTGAAAAATGGGGTTAAAAAACTGGATGGAGTATTTGTGACACATCTGCATACCGATCATTACAAGGGAGTGGCTGAGCTGTGCAGAGAAGGAATGGTAAAAAAGCTGTACTTATATGAAGCAAATAGATGCAAAGAAAATATAATTGTCAATGAAACGGGAATTCAGCCAGAGGATATAGAGTATCTCTATAAAGGCAGTAAGATCAATTTTGACGGCGGAAAAGCCGAAATTTTATGGCCGGAAAGAGCTACCGACTTTGTGTACAAAAAAATGCTTCGCAATGAAACTGCAGAAAATGATCTGAGTCTTGTAATCAAGGTGAGTACAGATGATATTGATATATTGATTACAGGTGATATGGATAAACAGCTTATGGATGAACTGGCAGAAAATGAACGTTTACTCAGCAATAGACTAAAATGCGATGTGCTCAAAGTACCACACCATGGCTCGAAATACAGCTGGAGCAGCAGCTTTATCAAAGCAACTGCCCCTGAATATGCGGTTATACAGGTAGGAAAGAACAACTACGGACATCCAGCTGAGGAAATACTGGATAAATACAACCGGAACAATATTGAAGTAAGGCGTAATGACAAGGAAGGCGCGATTGGTGTATTTCGTGATTCTGAGAGTAATCTGAAGATTATTTCAATGCTGGATTAGAGCAGGTGAATTCATTCATAAATGTTTTTTCTGTGAATATTTTTGTGCTGCCTTGAAATTTCAAATCTGAGATTGTATACTGAATTGGTATGGTTTGGAGAATAATTGGATGATTATACTATGACAGCAAAATCACTGAAACATAAGCAGCAAAAACATAATATCAGGGTTTCTGGATCAGGCAGAAGCTACAGAAGAAAAAGCAGCACCGGCAAATTAAAACTGGTATGTATTACTGTTCTTATTCTGGTAGCTGCTCTTGTACTTAGAAGCATATTCTTTTACATTATGGATGCAAATTCCGATTCAGACGAAGAATATCCGGTTAAGGGTATAGATGTTTCAGTATTCCAAAAGGAGATAGACTGGCAGGGTATTGAGGATGAAGGCTACAGCTTTGCATTTATTAAAGCAACTGAGGGCAGTTCACATGTGGATGGCAATTTTGAATTTAACTGGAAGGAAGCTAATAAAACAAGTATGAGGATTGGCGCATATCATTTCCTCAGCTTTGATACTCCAGGAAAAACTCAGGCGGATAATTTCATAAAAACTGTAGATAAAAAATGGGGAATGCTTCCGCCGGCAGTTGACGTAGAATTTTATGGTGAATATATTAAGCAGCATCCAGAGAATGAAAAGGTATATGAGGTGCTTGATGTGGTTCTGGATGAGCTCGAAGAGCATTACGGCAGAAAGCCTATAATTTATACAAATTTATATATTTATAATGCTTATATTTCGGGTCGGTATGATGATTATAACATATGGATAAGTGATCCGGAAATCAAGGCTGAACTGCCGGATGGAAGGGAATGGACATTCTGTCAACACACCTTCAGAGGAACATCTGAAAACGTTGCAGACGGCGGAAAATATGTAGATATTAATGTTTTTAATGGAAATAGCCATGAGCTTAGAAAATATAAAGGAAAATGATAAGGAGGAAAGAATATGCTGTCCAAGTTCAGCGTAAAAAAACCATTTACTGTTTTTGTTGCAGTTGTAATAATAATAGTATTCGGAGTGATTTCATTTATGAAGATGACACCGGATCTTTTTCCCAAAATTAACACTCCTTATGTAATTGTAATGACAACATACCCAGGTGCAAGCCCAGATGAAATAGAGACTGAAATAAGCGAACCCATGGAAAAGCAACTGGCAACATTGACAAATATGAAAAATATAATGTCAATATCGTCCACTAATTATTCAGTTATCCAGATTGAATTCTCGGATGATGTTAATATGGACGCTGTTTCTGTTGATATCAGAGATAAAATAGATCAGATAGAGGGAAATCTTCCTGAAAATGCAGGACCGCCGGTTGTAATGAAAATAAACCTTGATATGGTTCCTATAGTTACTGCTGCTGTTGGTATGAAGGGTAAATCACCGGGTGAGGTATCGGAATTCACAAAGGAAAACCTGGAAAGTCCACTTGAAGGTGTTGAGGGAGTTGCTTCACTTAGTACAATGGGAATGGTGGAGGATAATATTCAGATAGTTCTTTCGCAGGAAAAAATAGACCAAATTAATGAGGAGGTTTCTGATGCTGTTTCAGGACAGATGTCTTCGGCTAAAAATCAGATAAACAGCGGTATTTCTGCAGCTGAGAAGGGTAAAAGTGAGGTTCAAAAAGGAAAGAAGGCTGTAACTGATGGTGAAAAGCAGGCAGCACAGCAGATCAATGCAGCAAAATCAAAGCTGGAGCAGAGTCGGAGTCAGCTTATAAAAGTAAAAGAAAACAAGGATAGTATCACGCAACTTTATAACCAGTATCAGGAAGCAAAATCAAGCGGAATACAATCTAATATAGAAACTTGTGAATCGGATATTAAGGCTGCCGGATTTTCAAGTGCAGATGAATTTGAAAAAACATATGGACAGCTGGAAACGATTGATGCTCAGATTGAAGCCATTGATACTGCCATAAGTAATCTTGAGGCTCAAAGTCAGGCCACATCATTTGACTTGGGAACGAAATACTCGGATTTAGCGGCAACAGAGAGTACATTGACATCAACTGTCAATCAGCTTCAGAGCGCACTTGAAGAGGTGCAGAATTCAGAACAAGCAGCTCTCGCCAGTGCTGATATGACTGGTGTACTTACAATGAAAAATGTTACAGCTATACTGAATGCACAAAACTTTTCCATGCCGGCAGGTTATATAAGTGATGGCAAGGCTGATCTGCTTGTAAGCGTAGGCGATAAAATAACAGATAAATCAGAGCTTGATAATCTTATCCTTATGGATATGGACATAGATGGTGTTGATCCTGTCAAGCTCAAAGATATTGCAACAGTATCATATTCCAATATGGGTGAGGATACTTATGCCAAGATAAACGGAGAAAACGGAGTGCTTCTCAGCTTTACCAAACAGTCGAGCTATGCTACAGCTACAGTAGCTGAAAATATAAAGGACGAATTTGCGGAACTTGAAGCTGAATACGAAGGTTTGGAATTCACGACTCTCTCTGATCAGGGGGAATACATACATATTGTAATTAATTCAGTTTTGCAGAATCTGCTGCTTGGAGCGGCTCTGGCTATACTTATACTTCTGTTTTTCCTTAGAGATATACGACCTACAATAATTACAGCAGTAAGTATACCGATCAGTGTTATTTTTGCAGTAGCTTTGATGTATTTCACAGGCGTAACTCTGAATATGATATCACTGTCTGGACTTGCTGTAGGCGTGGGAATGCTGGTGGACAACTCAATAGTCGTAATTGAGAATATTTACAGACTGAGAGAACTGGGATACAGCAAAATTCAGGCAGCGGTATCAGGTGCAGTACAGGTGGGAGGAGCTATCACAGCTTCCACCCTTACTACTATATGTGTTTTTGTACCAATAGTATTTGTGGATGGCATGACAAAGGATATTTTCCTTGATCTTGCGCTTACAATTGCATATTCTCTTATGGCAAGTCTTTTAATAGCACTTTCGCTTGTACCGGCGATGGCTAAGGGAATGTTAAGAAGAGAAACCAAAAATACAATAATGGGAAAAGAGAGCAGATTGGTTCATAAATACAGAAATGCTGTAAAATGGAGCCTGGGACATAAGAAAACAGTAATAATCTGTGCGATAGCATTTCTTTTCCTGTTCTCGGGTCTGGCTTTGACGAGAGGATTTGCCTTCATGCCTTCAATGAGCACACCGCAGATTTCTGCTACTATCCAGATGCCGGATAAAAGCACTCTTGAAGAAACATCAAGCGTAACCGATAAAATCACAGCTGAGATAAAAAAGGTAGATGGTGTGGAAACAGTCGGTGCCATGCTGGCAAGTGACACGATGGGAATGATGGGTATGTCTGCAGCTGAACAGGATGTAACTTCAACAATGCTATATATTATTCTGGAAGAGGATAAAGCTGTTAACGGTAAAATTATAACAAACAAGCTGGACAAGCTGGCCGAAAAATATAATTGCGAGATTACAACGTCTGCAGATATGGATATGTCAGCTATGATGGGAGGCTCAGAAGTAGAAATCACACTTTACAGTGATGATCTGGATATACTAAGAACCACTGCATTAAAGCTTGAAAGTGAAATGAGAAAAATATCTTCTCTTGAAGATGTATCTGATATAAATGAAGACAGTACAGAAGAACTGAGAGTTGTTGTAGATAAGAATCTGGCAATGAAAAAAGGTCTTACTACGGCGCAGGTATATCAGCAGATTGCTGATAAGATTGCCAGAGAAAATACAGCTACAACGCTTTCGGAGGCAGGAAGCACTTTGGATGTAGTTGTTGAAAATTCATCAGCAGAAAGCTTTGACAGAAAAGATCTTGAGAATTTCAAGCTTACTGTTGATAAGAAGGACGGGACTAAGGAAAAGGTAACACTTTCATCAATAGCATCAATTAAAAGTGATGCATCGCTGAATGATATTGAGCATAATAATCAGAAAAGAACATTAAAGGTTACTGCAGGAGTTAAAGACGGCCATAATATATCCAAGGTTACAAATCAGACAATCAGAATGATAAAGGACAAACAGATCATCCCTGAAAATGTTACTGCTGATTTTGGCGGCGAAAACGAAGAAATAATTGATGCTATGAAACAGATGCTGCTTATGCTTTTAGTTGGATTCATTCTGGTATATCTAATAATGGTTGCACAGTTCCAGTCGCTACGATCTCCTTTTATTGTGATTTTCACAATTCCTCTCGCTTTTACAGGCGGAATGATGGCATTGTTTATATGCGGCAAAGAAGTCAGTGTTGTATCCATGATGGGATTTGTAATGCTGATGGGTATAGTTGTAAATAATGCAATTGTACTGGTTGACTGCATCAACAGATTCAGGCTTGAAGGTATGGAGATGGATGAAGCTGTTTTGAATGCAGGTACGGTCAGGATAAGACCTGTTCTTATGACGGCAATAACTACAATTATTGGATTGCTTCCTCTGGCTCTAGGAATTGGAACAGGTTCTGAGATGATACAGCCAGTGGCTCTTGTCTGCATCGGAGGTCTGATGTATGCAACTATTACAACGCTTGTTGTGATACCAGTTATGTATAAGATTTTTGCCAGAAAAACTATGAATAAAATAGAAGAAGAAGAACTTGAAATAGTAACGGCTTAATGATATAATCATAGTGTTACGCCGGCGTGATGGAATTGGCAGACGTGCGGGACTCAAAATCCCGTGGTGGCAACACCGTATGGGTTCGACCCCCATCGCCGGCACCATTACATTATGATTCGGATAATAAGTATATACTTATCAAATCAATATCTTTTAGGAGGAAACATTAATGAATACTGTAACTACTATTCTGCCTTTGATTTTACTGATAGGAATCATGTATTTCCTGCTCATCAGACCTCAGAAGAAGAGAGAGAAGGAAATCAACGCAATGAGAAGCAGTTTGCAGGTAGGAGATGAAATTATTACTATCGGAGGTATCTGCGGCAAAATTGTCAAGACGAAAGATGAATCACTTGTAATTCAGGTAGGTGCTGACAAGCTTAAATTTGAAATCATGAGATGGGCTGTTTCAAAGGTTGTTGAATCAAGCAAGCGACCAGCTAAAACTGAGGAGGACGAACCACAGACAGCTAAAAAGCCTAAAAGAATCAAGAAGTCCGCACCGGTAGAAGAGACAACAGCTCCTGTTGAAGAAGCTGTAGCAGATGAGACACCTGACAAAGCTGATGATTCTGAGACTGTTCCGGCAGATGATGCTGAAGCTGTTCAGGAAACTACTGAAGAGGAAGCAAAAGAAGAAAAATAAATAGTTTTTTTAAAGAGATGGATTGCCATCTCTTTTTTATTCATATTGCACAAGTATAAAAATAGAATATATGGGGAGGTGTGATATGGGTATTTTAAAGAAATCTATTCAAGCATATCTGATAGCTGTTTCAGTTTTTATAATTCTGACTTTCATAGTTGCGCTGCTGATCAGATATACATCTTTCAAAGAAGAATGGTCATTTACAGGTATAATTGTCTCGATGGCGGCAGCTTCTTTGTTTTTGGGATTCATGGAAGGTAAAATAGTGGGGAAAAAGGGTTTAATGACAGGATTGCTGTCTTCTGTTATTTTTGTATTGATTATTCTAGTATCAATCGGGTGCACTTTTGCTGATTTTTTTAACCCCGAACATTTTAATTTAACGTATGCGATACCAGTTGTTGCAGGAACTGCAGGTTCAATAATGGGTACAAACAGCAGCAAATAAAGGAAATCACAAAGGAATCGTGAAAAATCAATGCTTTTCTCTTGTTTAGAATTGTAAAAAGTAGTAGAATATGAACAGTATGATTTGATGGACATTTATTGTCTGTTGAGGAATGAATTCTACAGGAGGAGCAGATGAATTATAATTTAAAACGTGTACTTGCGGTCTTATTCGTAATTATTATTGCGGCAGGCTGGTTCTTGACACTTGTTGGAGCCGGCCCTGTCGAGCCTTTGAAGGATAGAATGAAGCTGGGACTTGATGTCAAAGGTGGAGTTTATGTTGTAATGGAAGCGAAAACAGACCTGAAAGGTGATGAACTGAGAGATGCTATGGAGCAGACTCAGGCAGTCATAGAAGAGAGAGTAAATCAGATGGGTCTGGCAGAACCTGTTGTTACTATCGAAGGTGAAAAGCGCATAAGAGTTGAACTTCCGGGGGCTGAAGATGCTCAGGAAGCGATAGAACAGATAGGCAGAACTGCACAGCTGCAGTTTGCTCTGGCTGATGGAACCATAGTTCTGGATGGGGGCAATGTAAAAGATGCAACGATAGCTACGGATAATGAATCAGCAGGCTATGCGGTAGCTCTTGAGTTTGACAGTGAAGGATCTGACCTTTTTTACGAAGCAACAACACAGGCATATAGCGGATCTGTCACATCTGCAATTGAAGGTGTTGATAATAAGGCAATAATGATTATACTTGACGGACAGATCATTTCTGCACCGAGAGTAAATGAACCTATCAGTGGAGGGCAATGCTCCATAACAGGTGGATTCAGCCAGGAAGAAGCGTCAAATCTTGCAGCTCTCATCAGAGGCGGTGCGTTGCCATTGGAGCTTGAGGAAATCAACTCATCTGTTCAGTCTGCGAAGATTGGATATAATGCACTTGAAATGAGTGTATATGCCGGTATTATCGGTCTGGCAATAATATTGATTATAATGCTTGTAGCATACAGAGCTATGGGTATTGCGGCAGATCTGGCACTCCTGTTCTATGTAATAATAGTCCTGAATATAATGTCAGCTATGGGAAGTGTTCTTACACTGCCTGGAATTGCAGGTATTATTCTGTCAGTAGGTATGGCGGTCGATGCAAACGTAGTAATTTTCTCCAGGATAAGAGAAGAAATAATGAATGGCAAGACTGTCAGAGTGGCAGTTCAGACCGGATTTAAACGTGCAATGAGTACAGTAGTGGATTCACAGGTTACAACGCTTATTGCAGCAGTAATTCTTTATCAGATCGGTACCAGTGCAGTAAAAGGCTTTGCATTTACCTTTATGATAGGTATTATTGTAAGTATTTTTACAGCAGTAGTGATAACACAGCTTTATGTAGGGCTGCTTTCAGAAAGCAGGAGATTCAGTAAAAAATCGTTCTTCGGAATCAAGGCTGACAATTCTGCAACATTTAACATAAACAAGGAACTGCATTTTATCAAACACAGAAAGATATTCTATGTCATATCTGCAGCAATACTGGTTGTAGGACTGGTATTCGGACTTGTAAGAGGACTCAATTATGGTATTGACTTTACCGGCGGAACAATGATCCAGATGGATATGGGTAAGCAAGTGAAAATATCGGATGTTGAAGATGCAATCAAAGAGTATGATCTGTCCCCTGAAATTATATATTCAGGAGAAGGAAATAAGGAAATAGTTATAAGAACTATTGAATCTCTTGACAGTGATAAACGTGCAGAGGTCATAGGCACAATAAATGGAGCATTTGGCACAACAGATGAAGATGTGGTTGCAGAAGAGCTGTTTGGTCCGTCTGTAGGTAAAGAATTGAGAAACAATGCAATTCTTGCAATAGTGATAGCTTCAATATGCATGCTTATATATATCAGATTCAGATTTTCACAGTGGAAATTCGGTGGGGCTGCTTTGCTTGGCGTACTGCATGACGTATTGATTGTTATAGCATTCTATGCTATTTTCAATATCACTGTAAATAATCCATTTATAGCAGGAGTTCTTACTGTTGTCGGATATTCGATAAATGATACTATCGTAATATTTGACAGAATACGTGAGAATATTAAATACATGAGAAAAGGAAATACAGAAGAACTGATAGATAAGAGTATAACCCAGACACTGGGAAGATCACTTATGACATCAATAACAACTCTCATCGTAATGGTTCCTCTGCTTATAATGGCAGGGGATGCCATAAGAGAATTCGTTCTTCCGCTGATGGTGGGAATTATTGCAGGAGCATATTCCTCAATTGCTGTATGCAGCCCTCTGTATTATGAATTTGCCAAGCCTGCATCAATGTCAAACTATGAAAAACAAATTAAAAAGAACAAAAAGAAGAGCAAGAAGTTAAAAAACGATGAAGAGAAGAAGTGAGTTTTTAGATACAATTTTAAAATATAATCCAAAATATGATATCGAATTAATAGGAAGAGCATATGATGTTGCAGAAGAAATGCACAGAGGGCAGCTCCGCAAGTCAGGTGAACCATATCTCATACACCCGATGGCGGTTGCTGAGATACTGGCTGATCTCGGTATGGATGAAGAAACTATAATTGCCGGACTTCTGCATGATGTTGTTGAAGATACACCATATACATCCGAAGAGCTTGCATCTGATTTCAGTGATGAAGTTGAGCTTCTGGTTGATGGCGTGACAAAGCTGGGATCACTGAAATTTGAAAGCAAGGAAGAGCGGCAGGCAGAGAATCTCAGGAAAATGTTTCTGGCAATGTCAAAGGATATCAGAGTTCTTATTATTAAGCTGTCGGATAGGCTTCATAATCTCAGAACCATAAACTACATGACCCATGACAAGATAATTGAAAAGTGTCGTGAAACTCTGGATATTTATGCACCTCTGGCAGCACGGCTCGGTATATATGCGATGAAAATGGAGCTTGAGGATATTGCCCTCAAGTTTCTGGAGCCTGAGGCATATTATGATCTGGCGGAACAGGTCAGCCAGCGTAAAGGAGAACGTGAGGATGCCATAAACAATGTCGTGGAAAAGATAAGAGGTTCACTGGAGGAAATAGATATCAAGTTTGATATCTATGGACGGTCAAAGCATTTTTACAGTATCTATAAGAAAATGAAATACCAGCACAAAAACCTGGACGAGATATTTGATTTGATGGCTGTAAGAATAATAGTTGATTCAATAAGAGACTGCTATGCTGTACTGGGGCTGGTTCATACTATGTGGACCCCTATACCTGGAAGATTCAAAGACTATATTGCTATGCCAAAGCCTAACATGTACCAGTCACTTCACACGACTGTGATGGGTGAAAGCGGCAAACCATTTGAAATCCAGATCAGAACCTATGAGATGCATAGAATTGCTGAATATGGTATCGCTGCTCACTGGAAATACAAGGAAGGCATAACCTCTGACAAGGAAGAGGTCAAGCTTTCGTGGCTCAGACAAGCTCTTGAATGGCAGAAGGATGTCAAGGATCCAAAGGAGTTCATGGAGTCTCTGAAGATGGATCTGTTTTCCAGTCAGGTATTCGTATTCACTCCACAGGGAGATGTTATAGAACTGCCGGCTGGCTCAACTCCTCTGGACTTCGCTTTTAAAATACATTCCGATGTTGGCTGTAAATGTGTAGGCGCAAAGGTGAACGGTAAAATGGTCACGATAGATCACATTCTCGAAAATGGGGATATCATAGAAATCATCACATCACCGAACGCAGCAGGACCAAGTATTGACTGGCTTAAAATAGCCAAGAGCAGCTCTGCCAGAAATAAAATAAGACAGTGGCTCAAAAAAGAAAATAAAACAGATAATATTGACAAGGGTAAAGATCTTATCGATAAATATATCCGCAAAAAAGGATATGATCCAAGGACTTTGCTTAAAAATGCATATATTAACAAGGCGGTTAAGGAGCTCAACTTTAAAAATACGGATGAGCTTTACACCCAGCTAAGCAACGGTGGATCGATTCAAACAAAAGTAACCAATCTGTTGCTTAAATATGATGCAGAAACAAGGGCAGAGGAAGCAGAGAAGGAGAAAACGCTTCTTGAAAATCTCAATGAAATGAGTGAGAAGACACAGAAGCGGGCTCAGCATGACCGAAACAGACACAAAACGGAAGATAGTTCCGGAGTGGTTGTAGAAGGCGTAGACAATCTGATGATCAGGATTGCTAGGTGCTGCAGCCCTGTTCCCGGTGATGAAATAATAGGATTCATTACCAAGGGCAGGGGTATATCTGTACACAGAACAGACTGTGATAATCTGAAATCTCTTCCGGAGAGCGAGAGGGCAAGATGCATCAAGGTAAGCTGGGATACTCAGAAACCTGACAGATCATTTAATGCGGAGATAAGTCTTATAGCTAAGGATCAGAAGGGCATGCTGTCAAATATATCAAAGGTATGTGAAGATATGGATGTTCATATAGCAGGGCTAAACGCCAAGGCTGACAAGGATGAGACTGTTAAAATAAACCTTACTCTTGCTATTCAGGATAAGATTCAAATGGAAAAAATATGCCGGTCATTAAAAAATGTACCGGGAATACTGGAGGCGTACAGAACTAAGATATGAGAGCGGTAGTACAGAGAACGTCGGGAAGCAGCGTAACAGTTGACTCAGAAATTACAGGCAAAATAGACAGAGGGCTGATGGTTCTTATAGGCGTTGAAGATGGAGATTCTGAAAAAGATGCTGAATATATTGCCGATAAGGTAACAGGCTTAAGAATTTTTGAAGATGAAAACGGGAAAATGAATTTATCAGTAACAGACATCAGAGGTGAAATTCTGGCAGTATCACAGTTCACATTACTAGGTGACGTGAGAAAAGGCAAGCGTCCCAGCTTTACAAAAGCAGGAGCACCAGATGAAGCCAACAGACTTTACAGGAAAGTAATAGAACTGATAAATTCCAAAGGCATAAATGTCGAAGAAGGTGTATTTCAGACACATATGATGGTGGAGATACACAACGACGGACCTGTTACGATACTTCTTGACAGCAGAAAATTGTTTTAAAGGAGATAGATTATGGAAATTACTTGCATGCCCAGTGGTATGCTGGGTGTTAACACCTATCTGGCAGTAGATGAAAAAACAAGAAAGGGTTTTATTGTAGACCCCGGCGGTTACAACCCGAGCCTTACTAAAAAAGTAAAAGAAGATAATATTGACATAATATATATTATGCTTACACACGGGCATGCAGATCATATCTGTGGAGTTAACGCTCATCTAAAAGATTTTTCTGATGCTAAAGTGGTTGCTTCAAAAGAAGAAGAACGGATGCTGACAGATGCGGATTTCAATATGAGTACATCATTTGGAACACCCGATACTGTCAAGGCTGATATATTTGTAAATGATGGAGATGAGCTTCAGGTTGGCGGATGTACATTGAAATTTCTTCATACACCTGGTCATTCGCCGGGAGGAATGTGTATTTATTCACAGAGAGATAATGTTCTTTTCAGTGGTGATACGCTTTTCCGCCAGTCTGTAGGCAGAACAGATTTTCCTGGGTGTTCATTTAATGCTTTGGTGGAATCAATACACAATAAGCTGTTCACACTTCCGGATGAGACAAATGTTTTCCCGGGACATATGGGACCGACAAGTATAGGATTTGAAAAGGGGAATAATCCTTTTGTATAGACTGAAACTGATTGGAATAGACAATACAAATCAATATGAAGAGCTGATAAAAGTATTCATGCCTCACAGAAATTATGAGATAATGAGCAGTAATGATGATTTTTCAGAACTGCGGAATTCTGAAGGAGATTATGATACGTTTGTTTTTGATGGTGATAAAAACAAACTGAAGCGTGAAATTTATGAGTCACTTAGAATTCGTACCGGGAAATCACCAAAATGGGGAATTCTGACAGGTATAAGACCCGTCAAGCTTGCAGGTGAATTGTACAAAAAGCTTGGCAGTTTGGAAGCTGTAATTAATCTTTTGGAAAATGAATACCTGCTCCATCCTTCCAAAAGTCGATTGACTGCGGAAATACTTGAATATCAGCTGAATACAGCAGGAAAACCTGAATCAGGCGGAATGTCTGTTTATATAGGAATACCATTTTGCCCTACGAGATGTCTCTATTGCTCATTTACTTCAAATCAGGTGAAAAAACCGGAAATAGACAGATATCTTAAGGCGCTTTTCAAGGAGATTGAATATTGCGGTCGCAGAGCTTGTGAAAGTGGATTAAAGCTGGAATCTCTTTATATAGGAGGAGGTACGCCAACAACTCTGGATGAAGAACAGCTGCAGTCTCTGCTGAATAAAATAAACAATTGCTTTAATATCAGAGAGCTCAGAGAATTTACAGTTGAAGCAGGCCGGCCGGATACCATAACATCGGAAAAACTGGAAATTATGAAACGTTCCGGTGTTGACAGAATCAGTATCAATCCACAGACGATGAAGCAGGAGACACTGGATTTGATAGGCAGGAGGCATACTGTTCAGGAAACTGAGACAGCTTTTTCAATGGCGGCTGATGCAGGTATGGAGTGTGTAAATGCGGATCTTATTGCAGGTCTTCCTCAGGAAAGCTTCGAGGATTTCAAAGCAAGTCTTGACCGTATCATTCAGCTTCAACCTGACAATATAACTCTTCATACTCTTGCGGTAAAAAGAGCGTCCAGGCTCAAAGAAATGGATGAGGAATTCAATTACAAAGACGAGGAGCTTCGGGAACAGATGCTGGTTAATGCTTCAGAGGCTCTTGGCAGAGCAGGCTACAGACCGTATTATCTTTACAGACAGAAGCATACATCAGGGAATACCGAGAATATCGGGTACTGCAGAGATGACAAGGTTTCGATTTATAATATCAGGATAATGGAGGAGGCTCAATCCATTCTGGCGATGGGCGCCGGAGGAATAAGCAAGGTGTTTTTCCCTGACGAAAACAGACTGGAAAGAGTTCCCAACGTATCCAATTATGAAATATATATTGATAGAATCGATGAAATGACAGAGCGAAAAGAAAAAAACTTTTGGAGGTAGAATAATGTTAACAAATGCACCTAAAGGAACCAAGGATATGTTGCCTGAACAGGCTTATAAATGGCATTATATCGAAGAGGCTTTTGCAGATATATGCAGAAGATACGGATTTGAAGAAATCAGAACACCGGTGTTTGAACATACAGAGCTTTTTCAGAGAGGCGTAGGAGATACAACAGATATAGTACAGAAGGAAATGTACACTTTCCAGGATTACGGCAAAAGAAGCATAACACTCAAGCCTGAAGGAACATCTCCTGTTGTTCGTGCATTTACGGAGCATAAACTGTATGCAGGAGTGCAGCCTAACAAGTTCTATTACAATATCCCTTGCTTCAGATATGAGAAACCACAGTCAGGAAGACTGAGAGAATTTCATCAGTTCGGTATAGAAACCTTCGGAACGATGGATATGATGGCTGATGCCGAGTGTATAAGTCTGGGATATGACTTCCTTAAGGAAATGGGAATTACAGATATTGAGCTTAGAATAAACAGCGTAGGCTGCCCTGAATGCAGGAAAAAGCACAGGGAAGCCCTGAGGGAATTCCTGAAGCCTAAGTACGATGAACTCTGCGATACCTGCAAGGACAGATATGACAGAAATCCAATGAGAATAATCGACTGCAAATCACCGATTTGTCAGGAACTGGTCAAAGGTGCGCCAATGATGATTGATTATCTATGTGATGATTGCAGAGAGGCATTTGAACAGCTGCAGGCCAACCTTGATGCCATGGGAATAGAATATGTGGTTGATCCCGGAATCGTGAGAGGACTCGACTACTATACCAAAACTGCTTTTGAATTCGTTACTACAAAAATCGGAGCACAGGGAACAGTATGCGGCGGAGGAAGATACGACAAGCTGGTTGAAGAGGTTGGCGGACCTTCTACTCCCGGAGTTGGTTTTGGACTTGGTAAGGAAAGGCTTCTGCTGACTATGGAAGCATGTGGCGTTGAAATTCCTGAACCAGCCGGTGCAGATGTATTTATTGCAGTAATGGGTGAAGAGGCTAAAGCTGCAGGACTGAAGCTTATGAGGGAACTGAGACAGAAGGGTATAGCAGTTCAGATGGACATCATGGGAAGGAATATTAAAAACCAGTTCAAATATGCCAACAGAATAAATGCTGCGAAAACTGTTGTTATCGGACAGGATGAGCTTGAAAAGAACAGCTTCGCCATTAAGAATATGGCAACATCCGAGCAGATTAATGTACCAATGGAAGATATAGTGGATGAGCTTTTAAAATAAATTTTACAGGAGAAGTGTGATGGGTATATTTAAAAGAACTCACATGTGTGGTGAGCTCAGAAGAGAAAACATAGGAGATAAAGTCGTTCTTAACGGATGGATACAGAAGAGAAGAAATCTGGGTGGTCTTATATTCTGTGATGTGAGAGACAAGACAGGTATTACACAGGTTGTATTCAACGATAAGATACCGCAGGAGCTGTTTGATCGGGCCGATACTCTGAGAAGTGAATATGTGGTAGGCGTAAAGGGAACGGTAATGGAGAGAGAGTCAAAAAATAAGGAGCTTCCGACCGGTGAAATCGAAGTGTTCGCTGATGATCTAATAATCTACTCAGAGGCTGACACTCCACCGATTTATATCAAGGATGATGATAATGTTGATGATAATCTCAGATTAAAATACAGATATCTTGATCTCAGAAAGAAAAAGATGCAGGACAACCTTACATTCAGGCATAATCTGGTGAAGCTGACCCGCGATTATTTTGATGAGAACGGATTCACGGAAGTGGAAACTCCTATGCTGATAAAATCAACACCTGAAGGTGCCAGAGATTATCTGGTTCCAAGCAGAGTCAGCAACGGTAGATTCTATGCACTTCCACAGTCACCACAGATGTTCAAGCAGCTTCTGATGGTGGGAGGCACAGACAGATATATGCAGGTTGTGAAATGCTTCAGAGATGAAGATCTCAGAGCTGACAGACAGCCGGAATTCACGCAGATAGACCTTGAAATGTCATTTGTTGATGTTGATGATGTAATAGAAGTTCAGGAGGGATATCTCAAAAGAGTGTTCAAGGAAATGAAGGGTGTTGATATCCAGACTCCTTTCCCAAGATTGACTTATGACGAAGCAATGAACAGATATGGCAGTGACAAGCCTGATACAAGAGTAGGCTTTGAGCTTAATGATATAACGGAGCTGGTACGTGATTGTGACTTCAAAGTGTTTACAGATGCAATTGAAGCAGGAGGCAGCGTAAGAGGAATATGCATTACAGGTGCTGCGGACAGCTATACCCGAAAGAAGATAGATAAACTCACAGAGGCTGTTAAAAGCTATGGCGCCAGAGGAATGGTATGGATGAAGGTGACTGAGAATGAAGTGACTTCATCAGTAAACAAATTCTTTACGCAGGAGCAGCTCAGAGAGATTGCAGATAAGATGGAAGCTGAGGCTGGTGACCTTATCCTTATTATTTCCGATAAGAACAAGGTGGTATTCGACAGTCTTGGTTTTTTGAGAAGACATATTGCCGGTGAACTGGGTCTGCTTGATGATGAACAGTATAATCTGCTGTGGGTTGTGGATTTCCCTCTGTTTGAATATGACGAAGAAACTGACTCATATCATGCAATGCATCATCCGTTCACATCGCCAAAGGCAGAGGATGCACACCTGCTCAAAACAGATCCTACAAAAGCCAAGGCCAATGCATATGATATAGTGCTGAATGGTGTGGAACTTGGTGGAGGAAGCATCAGAATACATGACAGGAACATGCAGGAGGATATGTTCAGAGCTCTTGATATGACACAGGATGAAATTGATGAGAAATTCGGATTTCTGGTAGAAGCATTCAAATACGGTACACCTCCACACGGAGGTCTGGCATATGGTCTGGATAGACTGGTAATGCTGCTTACCGGGGAAAAATCAATAAGAGAAGTAATTGCATTTCCAAAGAATCAGAATGCACAGTGTATGGTAAGTGAAGCTCCCGGGGTGGTTGAAGAGGAGCAGCTTGATGAACTAGGTATCAAGCTTAAATAGTTTGAGTTTGTAATAATGTTGAGGAATAAATGGTAAAATGAATATAGTAAAAAAATATACAGAAATAAGTCTTGTAAAAAGAATCATCGCAGGTCTTGTTATTGGTGTGATACTTGGTATTGTTGTACCTAAGGCAGCAGTAATAGGAATTCTGGGCAATCTGTTTGTAGGCGCACTTAAGGCCATCGCACCGCTGCTGGTTTTCTTTCTTGTTATGCACTCGCTTTCCAATAAACAGGATACAGCGGAGAGCAACATGAAAACGGTTATAATACTGTACCTTATAAGCACTTTCATGGCAGCTGTAACAGCTGTTGCTGCAAGCTTCCTGTTCCCGTCGAATCTTACCCTTACGGAGGGTGCAGAAGGAACGGCTCCGGAAGGAATAGGGGAGGTTATCAGTACATTGCTGATGAATATTGTGGATAACCCTGTTTCAGCACTTATGAATGCCAATTATATTGGAGTTCTTGCGTGGGCGGTAATTCTTGGTCTGGCACTGAGAAAAGCTGGAGATATCACTATTGGTGTGATAGGGAATATTGCCGATGCGTTCGGAACAGCAATCAGATGGATAATCAATTTTGCACCATTCGGAATACTGGGGCTTGTATTTGTAACTGTATCAGAGACAGGTATTAAAGCTTTGTTGTCATATGGGCATATAATTCTTGTACTGGTAGGCTGTATGCTTTTTGTAGCGTTTATACTGAATCCGATTATAGTTTTCATCAATATCAGACAGAACCCATATCCGCTTGTTCTGAAATGCATTAAGGACAGCGGAATAATGGCATTCTTTACAAGAAGCTCTGCAGCCAATATCCCGGTAAACATGTCATTATGCAAGAGCCTGGGACTTGATGAAAAACAGTATTCGGTTTCGATACCGCTCGGAGCTACAATCAATATGGCAGGAGCAGCTATTACAATAACAGTGCTTACACTTGCCACAGTAAACACATTAGGTATTGATGTTGATTTTGCAACAGCACTGCTGCTCAGCTTTATAGCTGCTGTATCAGCATGTGGAGCATCCGGCGTTGCAGGTGGTTCACTGCTTCTGATACCGCTTGCATGCAGCCTGTTCGGTATTTCCAATGATATAGCAATGCAGGTGGTAGCTGTAGGTTTCATAATAGGAGTAATTCAGGACTCATGTGAAACAGCACTCAATTCATCATCAGATGCTATATTTACAGCAACTGCAGAGTTTAGACGATGGAAAAAGGAAGGGCGCCCTATAAAGTGGTAAAATCAGACAATATTTTAAAAATAGGAATCTTAGGAGGGTCTTTTGATCCCGTCCATTGCGGCCACATAGGTCTTGCAGAGGATGCTTTAGTACAGGCACAGCTTGATAAAGTGGTTTTTGTACCTGCAGCGCATCAGCCCTTCAAGCTTGACAGGGATGTCACCTCAGGGCAGCACCGTCTTGAAATGCTGAAGCTGGCAATTAAGGAACACGAGCACCTTGAGATTTCCCAATATGAGCTTGAATCACGAGGAATATCGTATACTTATCTCACTATGTGTGCAATGCAGAAACAATATGGTGAGGAAGCAAGACTGTATTTTATTACGGGAACTGATTCATTCCTGAAAATAGAAAAATGGATGAATTCTGAAGAGCTGCTTAAAAATTATTCGTTTATAATAGGAACAAGGCCTGGATACAAGAAAGTAGAGCTTGACAGATGCGTTAAACGTATATTTGAGAAATATAATACCGAAATAGTGAATATTGATAATACACAGCTTGATATTTCATCAACTGAGATAAGAGAGCGTCTGGAAAACGGAACAGCGGCGACAGGGCTTGTTCCCGTTGAAGTAGAAAGGTATATTAAAGAGCATGGACTTTACAGAAAATGAACATAATACTTCTGAAGAAGCAGCTGCTGATTTAAAAGAAAGAATAACAGCATACATTGAAAGGAATTTAAAGGATAAACGGCTGAAGCATACATATTCTGTGGTGAGAGAAGCAGGAAAGCTTGCGATGAGATATGGACAGAATGTTCAGAAGGTGGAGCTTGCCGCATTGTGTCACGATATGTGCAGAGGTATGAGCACAGATGTGCTAAATATGTATGTGAGGCAGCTTGGTCTGCCAAGGAAGCTTATTGACAAACCAAATCTGTCTCATGGCAAGGTTGCTGCAGAAATTCTCAAAAAGGATTACTGTGTAAAGGATAAGGATATAATAAATGCAGTTGCTTATCATACGACTGGAAGAGCAGGAATGTCCGATTTTGAGAAAATAGTTTTTCTGGCAGATGCTATCGAACCGGGGCGATCTTACCCGACTGTCGAAGAAACAAGGCTGCTTGCTTATGAAGATCTTGACAGAGCATGTATTCATTCACTGGAACGAACAATTGAGTATATACAGGGTACAGGTAATTATCTGGATCCTGACACGATAAATGCAAGAGATGATTTAAAGGAGAAATTGAAATTATGATGGAACCTAAAGAGTTAACAAACAGAATCGCTTCTCTTATGGATGAAAAAAAGGCATTGGATGTAGTACTGATCGATATTTCACAAAAAGCCTCCTTTGCTGATTATTTTGTTCTGGCTTCAGCCGGAAATGAGAGACAGATGGGTGCTCTGGTAGATAATATTGAAGATATGCTGGAGCCTGAGGGAATATTTCCTAAGAGTATAGAAGGCAAGAAGGCATCCGGTTGGATACTGATGGATTATGGTGATGTAATAGTCAATGTAATGACTATGGAGATGAGAGATAAATATAGTATTGAAAAAATCTGGGGAGATTGTGAAATCCAGAGAATCAACTAATTGGAGGACGAATGATGTTAGACAGGTATAATTTCAGTGAGATTGAAGCAAAATGGCAGCAGAAATGGGAAAAAGAAAATGCATTTAAGGTAGTAGAGGATAAAGAAAAAGAAAAATACTATGTTCTTGAAATGTTCCCATATCCATCAGGCAAACTTCATATGGGACATGTAAGAAACTATTCCATAGGAGATGTTCTTGCAAGATTCAAAAAAATGAAGGGCTATAATGTTCTTCACCCAATGGGATGGGATTCATTTGGTCTGCCTGCCGAAAATGCAGCTATCAAAAACGACGTAGAGCCAAGTGTATGGACATGGAATAATATCGACGAGATGAGAAAGCAGCTTAAGGAACTGGGACTTTCATACGACTGGGAGCGTGAAGTTGCTACATGCCATCCTGATTATTATAAATGGATGCAGTGGATATTCATTCAGTTTTACAATAAAGGACTGGCATATAAGAAGGAAAATCCTGTGAACTGGTGCCCTAGCTGTCAGACTGTGCTCGCCAACGAGCAGGTTGTTGACGGCAAATGTGAACGTTGTGGAACGCTTGTCGGAAAAAAGGAGCTTTCTCAGTGGTATTTCAAGATTACCGACTATGCCGAAAGACTTCTTGATAACCTGGATAAGCTTCCAGGCTGGCCTAATAAGGTTAAGCTTATGCAGAAAAACTGGATAGGCAAAAGCACAGGCGCACAGGTAACATTCGAAATAGAAGGCTATGATAAAGGTCTTGATATCTTTACAACAAGAGCAGATACTTTATATGGTGTAACCTACATGGTTCTGGCTCCTGAGCATCCATACCTCAGAGATCTGGTTGCAGGAAGCGAATATGAGTCCGCAGTTGACAAATACCTTGATGAGGTACAGCATCTCAGCGATATTGAAAGAACTTCAACAACTAAGGAAAAAACCGGTGTGTTTATCGGTAGATACTGTATCAATCCACTTAATGGAAAACGCGTTCCGATATTCATTTCAGATTACGTTCTTATGGATTATGGTACAGGTGCCATTATGGCTGTGCCTGCACATGACCAGCGTGACTTTGAATTTGCAAAGGCTTTCAATCTGGAAATAATACCGGTAGTTGACCCTGAGGATCCTGAAATTGACCTTTATAATCTTAAGGAGGCATTTGCCGCTGAGGGAAAAATGATCAATTCAGGAAAATTTGACGGAATGAACAACAAGGAAGCCATCGAAAAGGTGATAGAATACCTTGAAGAAGAAGGCATCGGCAAAAAAACAATAAATTACAAGCTCAGGGATTGGCTTATTTCGAGACAGAGATACTGGGGCACACCTATTCCTATGATATATTGTGATACATGCGGATGGGTTCCTGAAAAAGAAGAAAATCTCCCTGTAATGCTTCCTACTGACGTTGAATTTACCGGAAAAGGAGAATCACCGTTGGCAACAAGCAAGACTTTTGCCGATACAGTCTGTCCTGTATGTGGCAGACCTGCTAAACGTGAGCTTGATACAATGGATACATTCCTTGATTCATCATGGTATTTTCTCAGATATTGTGATGCTCAGAATAAGGAACAGGCATTCAGCAAGGAAAAAACAGATTACTGGATGAACGTAGATCAGTATATAGGCGGCGTTGAACACGCTATTTTGCATCTGATGTATGCAAGATTTTTCCAGATGGCTCTCTATGATCTGGGATATGTCAAGGATGAGGAGCCGTTCAAGAATCTTCTGACTCAGGGCATGGTAATCAAAGACGGAGCTAAGATGAGTAAGTCTCTGGGTAATGTAGTAAGCCCTAAGGAAATTATAGAAAAGTACGGGGCAGATACTGCAAGACTCTTCATACTCTTTGCAGCTCCACCTGAAAGAGAGCTTGACTGGTCTGATAAAGGTGTTGAAGGAAGCTACAGATTTATCAACAGAGTATACAGAATGGTATATGATTTTTCTCAGAAGTACAAGGATGCTCCTGATACCTTCGAAATAAAGACTGAGGCAGATAAGAGCATGGCATACTGGATGAATTATGCTATCAAAAAGGTATCTGATGATATAGGTGAAAGATTTAATTTCAATACTGCTATCAGTACAATCATGGAAATGGTAAATGAAATGTACAGATATAAGGAAGGCGAAGTAAATGCCGGTCTTTATGCTGCAGCAGTCAAGAATCTTATAATTATGCTGGCACCGTTTGTTCCGCATGTTACAGAGGAAATGTGGGAGCATCTTGGTTACGGAGGTTCCGTTCATGATCAGCAGTGGCCGGAATATGATGAAAGTGCCCTTGTTAAAGATACAGTTGAAATAGTTGTACAGATTAATGGAAAAATCAAAGAAAAAATCAACATTGCCGGTGACTTGTCAAGAGAGGAAATGGAAAAGACAGCAATGGAGAACGATAAGGTTAAAGGGCTTATTGACGGTAAAAATGTTGTAAAGGTAATAGCAGTACCTGGTAAACTTATTAATATCGTAGTTAAATAAATGCCCTTAAAGAAAGGATATTTATGAGCGAAAAGAAAACTACAGTGCACAATAAGCCGTCGTCAGCGGCCAGAGCTCCACGCGGAAAAGCTCAGAACGGCAGCAGAAACGGCAACCGCAGCAGAGGAACGAAAAGCAACAATACTGCTGCGGTGAAAAAAGTGCAGGAGCCCGCATCCAGAAAAAAGGACGGGAAAAAAACATCCGCATCAAAAAAGAAACGTCTGCCTGCTAGAGTTAAAATAATACCTCTCGGTGGACTTAATGAAATCGGTAAGAACATGACCGCAATTGAATATGAGGACGAAATTTTGATAATTGATTGCGGCCTTTCGTTCCCCGATGATGATATGTTCGGAATTGATAAAGTAATACCTGATTTCTCATATCTCAAGTATAACAGCAGTAAAATAAAAGGTCTTGTTATTACACATGGACATGAGGATCATATCGGAGCCGTTCCGTATCTTCTCAAGGAGCTGAATGTTCCTATTTACGGAACCAGGCTTCCTCTGGGACTGATTGAAAACAAACTGAAGGAGCACAACCTGAAAGCCAGAATGAACACGGTGATGGCGGGTGAAACCTTCAAGGTCGGAAGGCACTTTTCGATAGAAGCATTGAGAATAACCCACTCAATCGCCGACTCGATATGTCTTGCCATAAATACTCCGGCCGGGTGCATTTTCCATACCGGAGATTTCAAAATTGACTATACTCCTGTAGACGGAGATCCAATTGATTTTGCGAGACTTGCTCAGATAGGCTCACAAGGCGTTCTGCTAATGATGGCAGACAGCACAAATGTCCTCAGGTCCGGATATACGCAGTCTGAAAGAGTAGTCGGGAAGACACTTGAAAACATATTCAGAAGTGCAGAAAGAAGGATTATCATTGCGACATTCTCGTCAAATGTCCATAGAATCCAGAAAATCATAGATATAGCGAAGCTTTGCAACAGAAAGGTAGCTATATCCGGAAGAAGCATGGTAAATGTAGTTGAGCTAGCCGTGAATCTGGGGTATATCAAGCTTCCTGCAAATACGCTGGTTGATATTAACAAGACAAAAAGTATACCTGACAAAGAACTGGTGGTTATTACAACAGGGAGTCAGGGAGAGCCGATGTCTGCACTTGCCAGAATGGCATCAAACGATCATAAATCCATAAATATCAAGCCGGGAGATATGGTTATACTGTCTTCTACGCCTGTTCCGGGAAATGAGCTTACGGTTTCCAATGTTGTAAATCAGCTTATCCAGAAGGGTGCCGAGGTGATATATTCGGATATTGCGGACATACATGTCTCAGGCCATGCATGTCGGGAAGAACTCAAGCTGATGCATTCCCTCATAAGGCCGAAGTTCTTTATGCCGGTCCACGGCGAATACAGACATCTGAGTACACATGCTGAACTGGCACATACTCTGGGAATGCCAATTGAGAATATTTTTATTCTGGCTAACGGCGACTGTCTGACTGTTTCCCAGAAGGATGCAGCTAAAACCGAAAAGGTTGCAGAAGCAGAAGGAATAATGGTAGACGGTCTGGGTGTAGGCGATGTAGGCAATATTGTGCTGAGAGACAGAAGACTGCTATCGGAATCAGGACTTATTATTCTGGTTGCTGCTATTGATAAATACTCCAATACAATAGCTTCCGGACCTGATATTATCTCCAGAGGCTTCGTATATGTCAGAGAAAATGAAGATCTGATAGATGAGGCCTGCCGCAGAGCAGAGGAAATCCTTCTGGAGTGTATGGACAGTAATATGAAAGATTGGAACGGCATGAAGACAGCAGTACGTGATGGTTTAAGCAGATTTATATATGCTAAAACGCAGAGGAGTCCGGTTATACTTCCAATTTTCCTGGAAGTATAGAGAGAAAGGAGCAATACAATGAATGTTTACGATCAGGCGCATTCTCTGGCAGCAGCAATAAAAGAGTCAGAAGAATTCAAGCAGTATGAAGAAAAGAAAAAAGTAATTGATGCAAATCCTCAGATAAAGGATGCAATAAATGATTTCATGAAACGTCAGATGGAGATGCAAATGGCACAGATGACAGGTCAGGAGGTCGGTTCCGATATGATGCAGCAGATGCAGCAGCTTTCGGCTGTTCTGATGCAGGACCCGTCGGCTGCTCAGTACCTGCAGTGCCAGATGAGATTTTCTATGATGATGGCCGATGTTTACAAAATTATCGGGGAAGCTGCTGATTTTGATCTCAGTCCCTTTGATATGAGCAGACAGTAATTGCTATTGAGTACTTGGCAATCATTACAGAATTTGGTATAATATGATTTGTGATATACCAGAAAGAGTTAATTGTTATTTTTAAATAAGAGAGGACGATATATTTATGATTTACGCAGGTGATTTTAGAAAAGGTATGACATTTGAAATTGATGGAGCTCCACATGTTGTAATTGACTTCCAGCATGTTAAGCCGGGAAAAGGAGCTGCGTTTGTCAGAACAAAGCATAAGAACATCCTGACAGGAGCTATCAAGGAGGAATCCTTCAACCCTGATGCCAAATTCCCGAAGGCACATATAGAAACCAAGGTTATGCAGTATCTGTACAATGACGGAGAACTCTACTATTTCATGGATCAGGAGACATACGATCAGGTTCCGCTCACTTATGATCAGGTTGAAGATGCAATGAAGTATCTTAGAGAAAACGATGAAGCGACTATCAAGTTTTATAAGGGCAGTGCTTTCCTGGTTGAAGCCCCTAACTTCGTTGACCTGACAGTTGTTGAAACAGAACCGGGTGTCAAGGGAGATACAGCCACTAATGTAACAAAAGCAGCTACCGTTGAAACAGGTGCTGTTATCCAGGTTCCGATTTTTATCGAAGAAGGTGAGAAAATCCAGATCGATACGAGAACAGGCGAATATCTCGGAAGAGCAAAATAAGAGATACCATCAAAGGGGCGTGAATGCGTCCCTTTATTTGTAACGCAGAAACTTATTTCAGAAAAGAGGTAGTAAATGGCAAAGCGTAATAACAAGATTAAAATCATTTTAATTGTTGTAATAATCGCAATAGTCCTGATTACAGGCGGATCAATGATGTATCTTAATGGTATTGGTGCGGTTGATTCAGGAAACAAAGAAACAGTAACCGTGGATATACCTGAAGGCAGCGGGGCGTCATACATTGTTCAGATTCTGGATGAACAGGGCCTTGTGAAAAACACCACATTCGCCAAAATACATGCGCGCATAGGAGGATATGACAGCCTGCAGGCAAACAGTTATATGTTCAGCAAATCAATGACTCTTCCGGAAATGTTTGAAGCTATTAATACAGGCGATTTCAATTACATTTCCAAAGAAAAATTCACAATAATTGAAGGTGCGTCGATTCCGCAGGCAGCAGAAGCTATAGCAGCGGAGATGCCGTTTACAGCAGACGAAATAATTAAAAAATGGTCTGATAGAGATTACCTTGAAAGCCTGATAAAAAAATACTGGTTCCTTACGGATGATATAATGAACAAAGAGATAATGTATCCACTGGAAGGATACATATATCCTGAGACGTATTTTGTAACGACCGAAGCACCATCGATCGAAGAAATCACAACTTCTATCCTTGATAAGACCGATGAGGAGCTTACTGCTAGGAAAGCAGAAATTTCCGCATCAGGAAGAACAATACATGAATTTCTGACTCTTGCATCGATAGTAGAAAATGAATCTCTGTTTGAGAAGGACAGACCGATGATTGCTGGAGTTTTCATCAACAGACTCGATAAAGACATGCCGCTTCAAAGTGATATTACGGTACTGTACGCTTTACAGGAAAAAAGAGTCGATGTGACTTATGATGATCTTGAAGTTGAATCGAAATATAATACCTATAAAAACACAGGACTGCCTGTAGGTCCTGTCTGTGCAGTTCCAGGCAGAACGATGGATGATGTCCTTAATTATGAAAAATCGGATTATCTATATTTCTTTGCAACAGAGGACGGGAAAGTCCTCTACAGTAAAACTGTAGAGGAACACAATAAATTAGTAAAGGATAACATGTGGTATTAAGTGCATTTTACCGGAAGGCAGACATATTATGGAAATAACAAATAAATTGATATCAGCTTATCTGGATGATTTATACACCTGCGATAATAAAAAACTGCAGGAACTGAGAAGCTTTGCGGAGGAAAAAAGAGTGCCGGTTATTCTCAGGAATACTGAAACTTTTCTGCTGAGCCTTTTGAGGATAAGGCAGCCGGTTCATATTCTTGAAATAGGAACGGCAATCGGGTATTCTGCAAGCGTATTTACGGATGCATGCGGCTGCAGGGTAACTACCATAGAATCAAACGAGGAATCATACAACATAGCTATGAGCAATATCCGAAGCATGGGTTTCGAAGACAGAATAACTGTTTTGCATGGAGATGCTCGTGAAGTTCTGACAGAACTTGCATGTAAACCTGATAGGTTTGATGTTGTGTTTATTGATGCAGCAAAAAGCCATTACAAAGCTTTCTGGGAGCTGAGCATACCTCTCTGTACTGATGATGCACTTATTATATGCGATAATGTGCTGATGAAGGGAATGACGGTTTCAGACGAATGTGATCCTGGAAGAAAATATAAAACCAGTATCAGAAAGATGCGTGAATTTATTAAATATATTACAGATTTAAATTATGCGGAAACCTGTGTAGTTCCTGTAGGAGACGGAGTTTCCATCAGTGTTATTGATAAAGAGTTAATGAAAATATGAAAAAAATAGAGTTGCTTGCTCCTGCGGGAGATCTGGAAAAATTAAAAATCGCAGTGGATTACGGTGCTGATGCCGTTTACTTCGGAGGAGAGATGTTCAGCCTCAGAGCTGGTGCAGGAAATCTTACTGTAGCAGAGATAAGTGAAGGAGTAGAATATGCTCATAGCCGTGGCGTCAAATGCCATATGACACTTAATATATTTGCTCATAATGAAGATATCCAACCGTTGAGAGGCTATCTTGAAAAGATAAAGGATATTCCTATAGACGCCTTCATAGTTTCTGATCCGGGGGTTATATGCCTGCTCAGGGAAATAATACCGGATGCAGAGCTTCACCTTTCGACACAGGCTAATATGACCAATTACGTAACGGCAAGATTTTGGTATGATCAGGGTATTAGACGCCTTGTACTGGCTAGAGAGCTTACTTTGAAAGAAATCAGACAGGTGCGTGATGAGATTCCGGAAGATATGGAGCTTGAGGCATTCGTTCAGGGTGCAATGTGTATTTCTTATTCAGGTAGATGTCTGCTAAGCAATTTCATGATAGACAGAGATGCCAACAGGGGGCAGTGTGCTCATCCATGCAGATGGAAATACAAGCTTGTTGAAGAGCAGCGACCGGGAGAATACTATCCTGTTGAAGAAGACAGCAGAGGAACGTACATTCTCAACTCCAAGGATCTGTGTATGCTTGAGCATATTCCTGAACTTGCACAGGCAGGAGTATCTTCTGCGAAGATAGAAGGGCGGATGAAAAGCGTATTCTATGTAGCAACCATCGTCAGTGCCTACAGACGCGCTATCGATGCATATTATGACGATCCTGATAATTATCAATTTGATCCATCATGGATGACAGAGCTTAAGAAAGCCAGTCACAGAGAATTTACAACAGGCTTTTATTTTGACAAGCCTACAAATGAAGATCAGAATTATCAGACAAGCGCCTATACCAGAGACTACAGTTTTATCGGTATGGTTAAAGCATATGATTCACTGACATGTATGGCAGTTGTTGAGCAACGTAATAAAATGGTACTGGGTGATGAAATAGAGGTGTTCGGGCCGGGGCGCGATTATTTTACTCAGAAGCTGGATGTGCTTCTTGATGAAGAAGGCGAGCCGATAGAAGCAGCACCACATCCTCAGCAGATTGTCAGAATCAAAATGGCTCAGCCGGTAGCTGAGAAATATATATTGAGAAAAAGAAAATAATTCAAATGTTAGATGAGAAAGGAGATAATGATGTCATCTGATCCCGGGCCCTTATGGGGACAAATTATTTTATTAGCCGTACTTATTGCAGTAAATGCTTATTTTGCTGCAGCTGAAATGGCTATTGTTTCAGTTAATAAAAACAGGATTCGAACTCTGGCGCAGGAAGGAAACAAGAAAGCTGAAGCATTATCGAAGCTTATCGATGATCCAAACAGGTTTCTTTCTGCAATACAGGTTGTAATCACACTTGCCGGATTTTTAACGAGTGCAGAAGCTGCTGTAAGCTTTTCTGATGATATGGGAGCTTTTCTGGAGGGCTTCGGTATTCCTTACGGAGAGGAAATATCGGTTGTTCTCGTAACTCTGATATTGTCATTCTTTACACTTGTATTTGGAGAACTGTTTCCAAAGAGACTTGCAATGCTCCATGCTGATGGTATAGCTATGGCTGTTGTCAAACCTATACTGGCTTTTTCCACAGCTTTTAAACCGTTTGTATGGCTGCTTTCGATTACAGTTACTCTTCTCCTGAAAATCTGCAGACAACGTACAGATGTCACCGCAGTGGAGTACTCCGAGGATGATATCGTATCTATGCTTGAAGCAGGGCAGGAAAGCGGTGAACTAAAAGAAGAGGGCAAGAAGATGATTACAGGTGTTTTTGCCTTTGATGATATGCTTGCCTATGAGGTTATGACGCCGAGAACAGATGTTTTTTCGATAGATATTAATGCGCCTACAGAGGAGTACATTGATGAGCTGATGGAACTGAGATATTCAAGAATCCCTGTATATGAGGATGACAGTGATAATATTATAGGGATCCTGTATATCAAGGATTACCTTATCAAAGCCAGAGAGGACGGCTTCGACAACGTTGATTTCAGATCCATTCTGAGAAAACCATATTTTGTTCCGGAGACAAAGAACATAGATTCACTGTTTTTTGAACTGCAGACGACAAAGCAGCATATAGCCATACTTATTGATGAATATGGAGGATTCTCGGGTATCGTCACGATGGAGGATATTATCGAAGAAGTCATGGGTGATATTGACGATGAATATGATGAGGAGGAGCCTGAAATTCAGAAAATTGATGATGAGACATATGTTGTTGACGGAAGTATGGATCTGGATGATATAGATGAGGAAATAGGCATAAATCTGGAATCAGATAACAGCGAAACAATAGGGGGCTTTATTATAGATATTCTTGGCGAAATCCCTGACGAGGATGATGTCGGTAAGGAAGTGGATTTTGAAAACTACAGATTCAGAATAGACTCTATCAGAGAACGAAGGATTGAACAGATTACCATGACAATTCTTCCTATGGATTCTGTGTCTGATGAAAAGGATGCTGAGAAAAATGATAATGAAGGTGATTAAATGAAAGAGCTTACCGAAAAGGTACTTGATGCAGTGATGCAGGCATTTAATGAGCTTGAATCAAATAATTTTACGGTTTTGGGAATGCCGGATACACCTATGTGGGATGAACCTTTGACAGGCATTGCAGCAGGAAATGACGGATATTATAAATTCATTAAGGATCACATCGGAGAATTTCACTGGACTCCGGCAGAAGCGTTCACATTGAAATATAATATAAAGCCTGATGACAGTAGGCTGCGTTCGCTTTCCATAGTGTTTCCTCAAACACCGGAGACTTTGGTTATGCAAAGCAAAGAACGTGATTTTCCATCAGATAATTGGGCGGTTTCCCGAGGTGAATGGGATAAACTGATAAGGGAGTATTTGTCCAGGCTTGGAAATAAGCTTGACTCAATGGGAATTAGATGGGTAGCTCCGGAACTTCTGCCGGAATTTACTCTGACTGCCTCTGATAAATACGGCAGGTCATCCAGATGGTCTCACAGGCATAATGCATTCGCCTGCGGTATGGGAACCTTCGGTCTCAGCGACGGGTTTATAACCGATAGAGGAATGGCTGTCAGATTTACTTCAGTAATCGTTGAAGCTGATCTTGATATTACTCCGAGAGGTGACCGCGGCCATTATGACTGGTGTCTCTATTTCAGAAGCGGCATATGCGGCGCGTGTATAAGGCGATGTCCAAAGCGTGCGATTTCGGAAAAGGGACATGATAAAGATAAATGTGCGGATCATCTGCTGGTATGCTTTGACAGGCTGACTGAAAGGCTCGATACTTCAGAATACAGAGAAGTCGGCTGCGGACTGTGTCAGACTAAAGTGCCGTGTATGGATAAAAGACCGTGAGTAATGTTAATCAGGAGGCTGCTATGAAAAAGAATGTCAACGGGCAGATGGCTTTTTTTGAAGAAATGTCCGAACGCCAGATTTCAGCAAGAGAATTCTTCAGCAATGTGCTGCTGGATTCATTATACAGGAACTTTGGAATGGATCATGTATTGATCCTATGTTTTGATACAGCAAACGGCTTCCTTTCATGGACAGACAGAAACGGCATAACAATCGGTGGTAAAGGACATCCATATTCAGAATTTGCGGGTGATGATATTATAAGCAGTATCATTTATAAAGAGGCTGTTAATGACAGACTCGACTATTTTAATGTGGAACCAAGAATATACAAATCAACAGAGCTGATATCACGGGATAGTTATGATGATTCAGCTTATGTGCGTTTTATAGAAGAAAACTTTGATATGCACTACAGCGTAACTATGGCATTCGGCATAAATGCATATATCAGAATATGCTGCTTCAAAAGTCTGGATAATGGTGATTTCACCGATGAAGAGATGAATGAGATTGAAAACATATATGTGTATGTTGCAAATTCATACAAAAATTTCAAGAAGCATGAACAGGAAAAAATTATTTCAAATATTCAGGACGAGATAATTTCCTCCGGTGAAAAGGCTTACCTGGTCACTGATGATTTCATGCATGTGATGAGCTATAACAAGGCAGCGCTTAACTGTCTCAAAAAGATTTTCGGTCCATCTGCCGAAGAGCAGCTGAGCAGCACATCTCCTTGTGTATGGCTCCCGTTTCTTCTGGAGGGACAAGACGAGAGCGGAGAAAATTTAACTGCGCAGAAACGAGTCCAGACAAAGGTTGTCAAAGGGTTTGTTTTTAAGATATATACATATGATCAGAGCTATTCCCACGGCATCATCGACAGATATCATTGGATAACTATTTCAGAAAAAGAAGAGCATAAGCTTCAGGCGATAGAGGGAAAACTGAATCTTACTCATGCAGAACGGCGTGTAGCAGAGCTTCTTTATCAGGGTCTTACATATCAGGCGATTGCAGATGAACTTGTAATCAGCTATCATACAGTAAAAAAGCATGTCCAGAACATCTACAACAAATGCGGTGTAAACAGCCGCTACCAGCTTCATACTCTTCTTGATGGTCAGAATAAACAGTAAAAATAGGTAGAATGGCTACTATATTCCGGTTATACCTCTTGTTATAATATAGTCACGATCGAAAACAGATAATCGGAGGAAACGGAATTGTCAGCTCAGGGAATCGTATTCAATATCCAGAGATTTACAATACATGACGGACCGGGTATGAGGACTGAAATTTTTCTCAAGGGGTGTCCGTTAAGATGCAGATGGTGCAGTAATCCGGAAGGAATCAAGCCATATATTCAGCCTGGAGTATACAGGAAAAAATGTATTTCACACAGGAATTGCGGCATCTGCGAAGAAAGCTGTCCCGAAGTCGGTGCACTTCAGTTTTACAGACAGAAGCTTGTGAGCATAGATCGTGCAAAATGTACGGGATGCATGGCCTGCGAAGCTGCGTGTCCATCTGAGGCTGTAAAGCAATGGGGAAAGGCTATGACAGTTGATGAATGTATGAATGCGATACTTCGTGATAGAGGATATTATGAACGATCCGGCGGAGGTGTAACTGTATCCGGCGGAGACCCGCTGATGCAGAGCGATTTTGTTGCGGAGCTTTTCACATCCTGCAAAGCCGAAAACATACACACCTGCTGCGAGTCCACTTTCCATACAGACTGGAGCAATATAGAAAAGATACTGCCGGTAACGGATCTTCTTATATCTGATATCAAGCACATGGATTCTGCAGTTCATAAGGAGTATACTGGAGTGGGTAATATGCTCATACTGGAGAATCTGAAACGACTTGCAGATGAAGGGCGTGAAATGATTCTGAGAATACCTGTGATACCAGGAGTCAATGATGACAGTGCAAATATTAAAAGAACCGCCGATTTTATCGAAAGCGAGCTTGGAGACAGTGTTAGAACATTGCAGCTTCTTAGCTTTATGAGGCTTGGTGTTGAAAAGTATCAGTCGCTTGGAATACCTTACGGTATGGAAGATATCAGATTCAACAGAAGAAGCCTACAGAAACGTATCAACGAAATAGCCGAATATTTCAGCAGCCGTGGAATCCACTGCCTTGTTGGAACCAGAGAACAGGAATAGACAGGATAACCGCAAAGGAGATAATATAATGGACATTATGAGCAGAAAAGAAAACTACGAGGCACATTGCAGCGCCTGCGGAACAGAAAAATATGACCAGGTCTACAGCCTTGGATACAAAGTAAATCACGAAGACTGGTCTCCATATCCGAGAGTAAATCACCTGAGGCAGATATTTCTCGACAGACAATATGATGTTGACGTTGAGAGACTGCGCCTTGTGACTGAAGCATATAAAAAATACGACAACTGTACAATCAAAATCAAATGTGCCAGAGCATTTGAAAATATTCTTGATAATGTAACGCTGGACATTTATGATGAAGATCTTATTCTTGGTGAGATTGCCGCACCTGCCAAAGCATCGCCTATATATCCGGAATTTTCAGTAAGCTGGATAATCAATGAGGTACTTAATGAACCCTTCGAGGAAAGAGAGCACGACCAGTTTTATATAAGAAACGATGAAGAGAGAAAGGAAATAGTGGAGCTTTGCCGTTACTGGGAGGGCAAAACCGTTGATGATCTTATTAATGCAGGGCTTGATGACGATCAGATAAAAGGCTCTGAAGCAGGTAAGAAAATATTTCAGACGAACCTTTATCATTATGCAGGTGTAGGACATCTGGTTATGGATTACGCCAAGCTGATGAAGGTCGGTTTTAATGGCCTTATTGAAGAGGCAGTGGCAAATCTGGATAAGCTGACAAAAAGAGATCCCGATTATGCAGATAAGCGTGATTTTTATGAAGCCATGTTAATATCTCTCAGAGCTTCTGTCAGATATATTAAGCGTTATGCAGAACTGGCTGAAGAACGTGCTGCGGCTGAAAACGATCAGCAGAGAAAGCATGAGCTTGAAGCTATGGCTGCCAACTGCCGCCAGATTGCCGGAGGACCTGCAGAAAGCTTCTGGCAGGCGATACAGCTTTTTAACTTTGCAACCACATTGACACAGATAGAAGGGAACGGTCATTCAATTTCTTACGGGCGGATGGATCAGTGGCTCTATCCGTATTATGATTCTGATATCAAAGCCGGAACGCTGACAAAAGAATATGCACTTGAGCTTATTGAAGTGCTGTATGTTAAAATGAATAACCCAACGAAGCTCAAAGACGGCGGCACTGTAAAGGTTCGTCAGGGAAGAGGTTTTGGCGGTGAATGTCTTACAATAGGCGGCGTTGACAGAGAAGGAAATGATGCTACAAATGAACTTACGATGCTCATGCTGGAAGGCTCTGCTCACACGCGTATGATGAATCCATGGCTTCTGGTGCGTATGCATGAAAACACTCCATATGAACTCAAGGTTAAAACAGTGGAATGCATCCGTGCAGGCTACGGACATCCTAAAATTTTTAATGATGCTCCGACAATCAAGGCCATGATGAAAAAAGGTATGACTTTAGAAGAAGCTCGAGATTACGCTGTTGTCGGATGTGTGGAGCCTGATCTTCCAGGAAAGGAATATGGATGGCACGATGCTGCCTATGTGAATACGGCCAAAATGATGGAAATGGTTCTCAACGGTGGAAGATGTCTTGACTGCGGACCTCACTGTATAAGATGGGAAAAATGCGGTGCGCTTGGAGAGCATCTGGGTCCCGATACAGGAAGTCTGGAAACATATGAAAGCTTTGAAGAGATCCTCGCCAGTGTTGACAAACAGTTTGAATACTGGGCAGATCAGATGTGCAGCAGCCTCAACATTATTGACAAAGCACACAGAGCACTCAAACCGCTGCCTTTTGTTTCAGCTTTCTTTGAAGACTGCATGGAAACAGGCATAGACCTCACTGAAGGCGGAGCCAAATACAACGGCATCGGACCTCAGGCCAGCGGACTTGCAACCTGTGCTGATACACTTGCTGTAATCAAACAGCTGGTTTTTGAAGAAAAGCGATTTACAGGCAGTCAGTTGCTGCAAGCAGTAAAAGACAACTGGAAAGGGCACGATATACTGTATGCTCTGGTAAATGGCTCTAAGGTGCATCATTATGGAAACGACGATGATTATGCTGATGAACTGTTCAGGTATATGTTTGAATGCTATTGCGGACATGTGGCAGGAAGACCGACCGTAAGAGGCGGTGAATTCAATCCTGGTGTATACTCTGTAAGTGCCAATGTCGGTATGGGATTGAACACCAATGCTTCCCTTGACGGAAGACATGCCGGAGAGGCCATCTCAGATAATCTGGGTCCTGTTCATACTGATGGAGGCTCACATGATATCGAAGGTCCGACTGCTCTTGCCAATTCGGTTGCTAAGGTAGACCACAGCATAGCAACAAACGGCACACTGCTGAATATGAAATTCCCTCAGGAGGCGGTTGCCGGAACAGAAGGGCGTGATAACCTCATCAGCTTTATAGATGAATATCTGTCAAAGGGGGCTATGCATGTGCAGTTCAATATTATGAGTGCGGATACTATGAGAGCTGCCCAGAAAAAGCCGGAAAACTACAAAGATATGCTTGTTCGTGTTGCAGGATACAGTGCATATTTTGTGGATCTGGGCAAAGCACTGCAGAAGGATCTCATTCAGAGGACCGAACTGCATTTCTAAAACTGAATAATTTAATACAGCATATTGAGCTTAATTGATAATATTATAAGAAGGTCTGAAACTCGGATCTTCTTTTTTTGTTACCGCATAATATTAAAGTCATATTTCATAGGACAAGGAATATCCTTTAATAAGAAAAACAAAAGAAAAGAGGTGCGGTTATGGACAGCAATACAGAAAAAATATTCAGGAAGCTTCCTGTCTTCATGCAGAGAAGAATAATGGAAATGCCATCTGATATTAAGGATAACTTTGAGGAAATTAGAATAAGAGCTTGTCATGATACGATGATAATAAGCAGAGGACAGGAGATAAAGCTGCATGATTCAGAAGAAATAACACCTGATATTCTGGAAGAGACATTAAACAGACTACTTGACTATTCTTACTATGCCTATGAGGATGAACTGTCACAGGGATATATAACCATTGAAGGCGGACACCGTGTCGGAATATGCGGCAGAGTAACTCTCAACGAGGACAAGGTACACCTGATCAAGGATATATCATCTCTTAATATAAGGCGTAGCAGACAGATAATAGGAGCATCATCAAAGGTGATAAAGGCAGTGTATGACGAAAGGAAACACAACATCAGCAACACATTGATAATTTCACCACCCAAATGCGGCAAAACAACTATTCTGCGTGATCTTGCAAGAGTACTCAGCAATAAGGGATTCAAGGTGGGAATCTGTGATGATCGTTCAGAAATAGCAGGATGTTACAATGGAGAAACGAGCTATGACCTTGGTGACAGAACGGATATACTTGATGGCTGTCCGAAGGCGGAAGGAATGCTTATGCTTATCAGAGCCATGTCCCCGGATGTGATAATAACCGATGAAATTGGAAAGAAAGAAGATGTTAAAGCTGTAGAGGCAGCTTTGTGTGCAGGGGTGAAAATCATTACGACAATTCACGGCAGCAGCTATGAGGATATAGCAGGCTCTGCAATAGGAGAGCTGGTGCGCAATCAGGTGTTTGAAACCCTTGTATTCCTCACCGCAACTCCTCAGACAGGAACTGTTAAGCGTATAATGAAGCTGGCAGGAATGAAAAAGGGAGCATGAAAATGTTCAAAATATTAGGTTGTATATTGATATTTGCCGGCTGTACCTTCGCAGGTGCCGCCAAGGCGTCCTCATATAAATACAGACGCAGGGAGCTGGAGAATATAATTGAGCTGCTGAGATTCATGCAGATGGACATATCTTACAGAAAAGATTCTCTGTACAAAACCTTTAAAAAAACTGCAGCATTGAAGGACTGCTGGTTTGCAGAGCTTCTTAGAATATGCTGCAGCGAGCTTGCAGATAACGCGACGATAGAAACAGCATGGAGCATAGCTGTCAATGACAGCATGGCAGCGTGCCCTTTACATAAAGAAGATATTGATATTCTGCATGATATTTCGCTTGGCATAGGCAAAAGCGATTCACAGGGTCAGCAGAATGTGCTTGAACCGATTCAGCTTAGGCTTGCTTCTGCTCTGGATGAAGCGCTCATGATGGAAAAAAAGCAGGGCAGGATGTTCAGAAGTCTTGGAGCGTCAGCAGGTATCATTATAGTAATTCTTGTATTGTGAGGTGTCGGCGTGGATATTGATATTATTTTTAAAATTGCAGCGATAGGAATTGCCATCGCTGTTCTCAATCAGGTTCTTATCAAAGCGGGGCGTGAGGAACAGGCAATGATGACGACCCTGGCCGGAGTAATAGTTGTTCTGATGCTGATAATTCAGATGATTACAGAATTCTTTGATTCAGTCAAAACCTTTCTTGAATTTTAGGTGAGCTTATGGAAATACTGAAGATCGCTGCAATCGCACTGACAGGTGTATTGCTTGCGGCAGTGATGAAAAATGTAAATAAGGAAATTACGATATATATAATACTGGCAACAGTAATTATACTGTTTCTCTCAATAATAGATAAGCTCTGGGAAGCATTCAGATTCCTGGAGGGTATATATGATAAGGTAACATACGGCAAAGAGTTTTTCCCTGTGATTATCAAAATTCTTGCTGTTGCATACATTACAGATTTCACGTCACAGCTATGCCGAGATTCAGGAGAAGGTGCCATAGGCAGTAAGGTTGAGCTGGCTGGGAAAGTGATTATTTTTTATCTCGCTCTGCCGATACTGGCGGCGATACTTGAACTTATCAGTTCGTTGATGGCATGAGACAGTGACCGGAGTATATTAAAATGGATTATGAAACTATAATTAACGAGCAGCTTAAGGCTATGAATCTGGATGAGCTGGAGAGCATAGCTCAGGAAGCTGCAGAAACTGGCGGTATATTTGATGAGATTACAGTAAAACAGATAGTCAATGATCTGATGCATGGTCAGCCGCTGTTTGATCCGGACAGGATTCTTGATTCAATTCTTCAGCTTTTCGTTATGGAGGTAAAAGGCTCCGTGATGCTTGGCTGCGAAATATTGACAGTGTGTATCGTGATAGGGCTCCTGACAAATATGTCGGGGAGCTTTGGAGGAAAAACCGTTTCTTCACTTGGCTCCATGATATGCAGCTGTGTGGTAATAGCTTTGTGTATAGGCAATTTCTATCAGACTTACGGATACTGCCAGGATGCAGTAGGTACCATGTCATCAACAATGCTTATACTGTTGCCTGTAATGATACCTCTGCTGATATCAATGGGAGGAATATCTTCAGGTAGTATACTTGACCCTGTAATCATAGGAGCCGTAAGCGGGTTCGATTTTATCATGCATCATATCGTTCTTCCGTTAGTATTTCTTTCGGCAGTGTTTGTAATGATAAACAGTATAACAGATAAGGATTATGTAAAAAAGCTTGCTGCATTTCTCAGAAAGGGTGCAATATTTATTGTAGGTCTTTGTATTACTGTTTTTTCGGGAATAACAGCAGTTCAGGGAATCATAACAAAATCAGCTGACGGTATACTGATGAATTCAGCAAGATTTTCAATAGACAATTTCGTACCAATAATAGGGGGATTTGCTGCAGATTCTCTGGAAATGGTCATCAGCTGTATAGGTCTGATAAAGAATGCAGCTGGGGTAGTAGGCATAATAGCTGTTGTAGCGGTGATTATAGTACCTGTTATCAAAATTACAGCAATGGCGTTCATTTACAAAATCATTGCAGTTGCAGCAGAGCCTGTGGCGTCAAAGAATATTTCAGACAGCATTAACGAGCTTGGAACTGCAGCTGTAACAATGGCTGTCATCCTTGCTGCATGTGCTATGATGTTCCTTATTTTCATAACAATACTGATGGGAATGGGAGGAGGAAGTATTTGGAAATAATAAAACAATGGGTAAGCAACCTTTTCGTTATCATTCTCGCAGTGAGCTTTATTGAAATGCTTCTGCCGGAGGGGTCAATGGCAAAATATATTAAGTTTGTTTTTTCTCTCGTTATAATGGCAACTGTACTATATCCTGTAATTTATCTGGTACAGGAATATTAAGGAATCTAATGAATATGTATTAAGGAGGCATTGTTGTGCTTGTTAAATGGAAAAACGATCCTGAATATAAGGATAAAGCACTGAAAGCTGCAGCAGTGATTATAATAATTGCTGTTATATTTTTATCGTTTGATGTGTTTACGCAGAACAGGGACGGAAGGCGTCAGATAATAGATAAGGACGGTGGCACGGAAAGTGAACTGTGCATTATTCTGTCGGACATCGAGGGAGCAGGAGATGTAGATGTAATGCTGCAGTATGACAGAGATGACAGTGTAACTGGTGCTATAGTCACAGCAGAGGGTGCCGGTGACCCTGTGGTCAAAAACAATCTTATCAATGCTGTCATGGCAGTTTTTAATATTCCATCGTCCAGTGTTGAAGTATTTGAAAAGAAAACTGCCGGGCAAAAGGAGGAATAAACGTATGAAGGGTAAAAAATCGTTTTGTTGTTTTATAAAAAGAAACAGAAAGAAGGCTGCTGCCCTTGCTATGCTGATTATTTGTTTCGGAGTATATACAGCAATAGGAGGTATATCGCCGGATATAGCTGTAAATGATGACATACCGCTTCATGATGGAGATGTTCTTGTTGACAGTCTTAATGTAGGCAGCGACAGTAATGAAAGTGATAAAAGTACTGGAAATACTGATGAATCAGAGCTTGTAACATCGGATGATGTATCGGAACTTGAAAACAACGATGCATATTTCCAGGAGCTTAGAGCAACACTTGATATGGATAGAAATAAAATAATCTCTATGCTGACAGAGGCAGAAGGATCTGCTGGTACAGAAGCCGAGAAAAAGGAAGCTTCAGCAGAAAAAATGAGATTGCTTGATTATATGGAACAGGAAAAGACAATAGAAACACTAATAAAGAATAAAGGCCTTGCCGAATGCTTCGTTGTGATAACGGACAGTGGAATAAATATTACAGTTAATTCAGAGGAACTTGATCAGCAGACAGTAGCGAAAATCACAGAAATAACAATGCGCGAAACTGATAGAAATGCAGATGAAATAGTAATACAGAAGGTACGTTGAAACCAGCGTAAAACGCTAAATACATTGTGTTTTTGGGCATCATTTGGTATAATGCATTCAGAGGTGATTTAATGAGTACAGCAAAGGAACAAATCGAAGGAACAGTGAAAATATCTGATGAGGTTATTGCTGTCTGTGCCGTAAATGCAGCGCTTAAAACAGAAGGCGTTGCATGTCTCGCCGGAGGTATTTCCAATACCTTGTCGAAGAGCATTCTGGGGAAGGAACTGCTTTCAAAGGGTATTAAAGTTTCTCAGACAGACGGCACCGTTGAAATAGATGTATTTATAATTGTTAAATATCACGCCAGAATACCTGCAGTTGCGTGGGATATTCAGGAGAATGTCAGGGATGAAGTTCAGTCTATGACTGATTTATCAGTAACAGCTGTAAATATTCATGTACAGGGCGTTGAAATACCATCGGAGGAAGCAGAAGTAAATGACGAGAAATGAAGCACGTGAGATTCTGATGCAGATAATGTTTGAAATGGAAGCAGGACGGACAATGAATACTGATACTGCATCAAAACTGGCAGAAGAAAGGCTTTCGGGGAATCATATTAACCGCGGAAAGCAGCTTCTGACAGCAATTATCGAGAATCTGGAATCCATAGATCAGGCTATTAACGATAACAGCAGAGCATGGAAAACAGGCAGAATGCCAAAGGTTGATCTGGCTATCATGAGACTGAGTATCGGAGAAGTCAGGTATTCAGAGGATGTCCCTACTGCCGTATCGGTAAACGAAGCTATCAATCTTGCCAGAAAATACAGTACACCTCAGTCATCAAGATATATTCACGGTGTTCTGGGTTCCGTATTCAGAGAAGATGAAGAACAGTAAATATATTCTGGGAATAGATACCAGTAATTACAAAACATCTGTTGCGGTGGTGGATGACGATAAGAATATAATATGCGATTACCGCAGATTTCTTGAGGTCAAACAGGGCGGGAAAGGATTAAGGCAATCCGACGCCCTTTTTCAGCATATCAGAAATCTGCCGGAGCTTGCAGAAAAAATAAGAGAATCATTTGATGGCGAGTTCAGTGCTGTTGCATTTTCATCAAAACCCCGCCCTGCAGAGGGCTCGTATATGCCGGTATTTCTGGCCGGTAAAAGCTATGGAAGAACACTTGCTGCGGCGATGAATATTCCTTTTGCTGCTTTCTCACATCAGGAGGGGCATATTGAAGCTATTAAAGCTTATTCAGAATTAAAGAACAGTAATAATTTTCTGGCGTGTCACTTTTCGGGAGGAACATGTGAAGTGCTGGAGGTTTCATCAAGTGAAACAGGATATGATATTGATATAATCGGAGGGTCACTTGATATTTCCATGGGGCAGGTTATTGACAGAGCCGGCGTGGCTATGGGAATGAAGTTTCCATCAGGAGAAAAAATGGACAGGCTTGCCATGACCGCTGATGATGTCACGCAGCTGCTTACCGCAGTTAAAGTTAAAGATTGCAGAATAAACCTTTCAGGAATAGATACGCAGATAAAGAGACGGTTGAGTGAAAACAATACTGTGGATCCATGTTTTATCCGGGAAATATTCATAAAGCTGTCAGATGCCGCTTCACAGATGCTTGTACAGGCATCCGAAAAAACAGGTATAAATGATATAATCATGGCAGGAGGTGTATCCTCCAGCTGTTTTATCCGTGAAAACATGAAGGAATATATGCGCAAATCCGGTATAAATCTTGTGTTTGATGATAGAAATCTTGCTCAGGATAATGCTGTGGGTACAGCGCTTCTGGGAGGTAGATACATATGGCGCTGAAACCTGTAAGAGTATCTCAGTTAAACAGCTACATCAAAAGGCTGCTGCAGACCGATCCTATACTTGGAAATGTATCAGTAATAGGTGAAATTTCAAATCTGAAATTTCACAGCTCAGGTCATGTTTATTTTTCACTGAAGGATGAAAGCAGCAAGGTAAACTGCTTCCTTCCTGCAGATACTTTTGCCGGATTGACATGCCGTCTTGAGGAAGGCATAGAAGTTACCGCATCGGGATACATTTATCTTTATGAACGGGGCGGCACATATTCTATAAATATCAGAACGATTGAGATCTCAGGACAGGGAGAACTGGCTGCAAAATTTCTGAAGCTTAAACAGAAGCTAGAGGCAGAAGGGATTTTTGACAAAGCTCATAAAAAACCAATACCTTCGTTTCCATATAAGGTCGCTGTTGTTACATCAGAAACCGGTGCAGCAGTCAGAGATATAATAAAGACGATAAAACGAAAAAACAATTTTACAGATATAATTGTTTATCCTGTGCTTGTTCAGGGACATGGGGCAGCAGGGGAAATATCTTCAGCTATAGATGATCTGAATAGGAATTATCATGATATTGATGTAATAATTACCGGCAGAGGGGGAGGCTCTATTGAGGAACTGTGGGCATTTAATGAGGAAGAGGTGGCTCGAAGTATATATAACTCAAGAATTCCCGTTATATCTGCTGTAGGACATGAAACAGATTTCACAATTGCGGATTTCGCTGCTGATCTGAGGGCGGAAACTCCAACGGCAGCAGCAGAACGTGCTGTTCCTGACACGGGAGCCCTTCGGGATAACCTTAATAATATGCACAATGAGATTACAGAAGCGCTAAGGCTTCAAATGGATAAAAAGAAACAACGACTCGAAATGCTTAATCCTGATATGTTCAGCAGGGATATACGTAGCAGAGCCGTGATGGACAGGATAAAGCTGGATAACCTTTTCCAGAGCATGGGGGACAGGCTGTCATCGTATGTTTCTAATTACAGAAACAGAATTGCAGTCATGAAAGAAATTCTTGACACCTGCAATCCTGAAAATGTCCTTCAGAAAGGATATTCAGTATTAACAGACAGTAATGGCAATATTGTAAAAAGCACTGCACAGCTTACAGCTAAACAGGCTGTAACCATCAGGATGGCGCAGGGCAGAGCAGAAGCTGTGATTAAATCTATCATGGAGGATTCATAATATGGGTGAAAACAAGAAGAGCTTTGAAGAAACGATGAAGAAGCTTGAGGAAGCATCAGCAAAGCTGAAATCAGATAATATTCCTCTAGAAGAAGCAATCAGATGTTATGAAGAGGGCGTTGCATATTACAAAGAGTGTATTGAAATATTGGACAAGGCAGAGCAGAAAATACAGACTTTAACAAAATGAGGAGGTGTACACAGTGAACGATTTTACATTTGAAGACTACAAAGCCTATTTTGAAGAGCATATTATGGATTTCATACCTGATGTTGACCATAAAAGTATTACGTTATATGAAGCGATGAAATACAGCTTGTCTTCCGGAGGAAAAAGAATCAGACCGATACTTCTACTGGCAGCCTGTGATTTCTGCGGAGGAAAAATCGAAGAGGCACTTCCTTATGCCTGTGCTATCGAATATATTCATACCTATTCACTTATTCATGACGATCTTCCATGCATGGATAATGATGAGCTTAGAAGGGGAAGACCTACAAATCATATCGTATATGGAGAAGCTATGGCTACACTTGCCGGCGATGGACTTCAGTCTGCTGCCTTCGAAGCTATGAACAGAGATATGCTTCTGTATTTTGATGATGCTGATGCACTGAAACGCAGAATACGTGCATCATATGAAATCAGCAAGGGCTCGGGCTGCAGAGGAATCGTTGCCGGGCAGGTGGCTGATATGGAAGCTGAGGATAAGAGCAGCTCCAGAGAAATGCTTGACTATATTCATCTGACTAAAACAGCTGCACTTATAGTAGCTGCAGTTCGGGCGGGAGCACAGCTTGGTAAACCGGATGCGGAGCTTCTCGAAAACCTTACTATATACGCCGAAAACCTCGGTCTTGCATTTCAGATATGTGACGACATTCTGGATGTTGAAGGTCTTGAAGAAGAAATGGGTAAAAAAGCTGGGATGGATATGGTTAATAAGAAAGCAACATACCCGGGTCTATATGGTATCGATGAATCAAAAAAACGGCTCAACGACCTGACTGATACAGCTATAGATGCTTTATCACAGTATTATGACAATGCAGAAGTTCTGACAAAACTTGCAAAAGATTTAGCAGTAAGAGGTAAATAATATGAACAGATATCTGTTGGAACATAGTTTTCCGCAGGACCTTAAAAATATGAGCTATGATGAGCTTGAGCTGCTCAGCTATGAGATTCGTGATTTTCTTATTGAGGAAATATCAAAGACAGGAGGTCACCTGTCTTCGAACTTGGGAATAGTCGAGCTCACGATAGCACTTCATAAAGTATTTAATACACCGGAAGATAAAATAATATGGGACGTAGGCCATCAAAGCTATGTCCATAAGATCCTGACAGGACGGGCAGAAAAGTTCCCGACACTTCGCCAGATGGGAGGTATGAGCGGTTTTCCAAAAAGCAATGAAAGTGAATTTGATGTTTTCGATACCGGTCACAGCAGCACATCTGTTTCTTTGGGACTTGGGCTTGCAGCAGCAAGAGATCTGTCAGGAGAGAAGCATGAGATTATCTCAGTTATAGGAGATGGTGCCATGACTGGAGGAGCAGCCTTCGAAGCACTGAATAACGTTGATAATCTTAATACTAAGCTGATAGTGATATTAAATGATAACGGAATGTCAATATCACCGAATACAGGTGGGTTTCCCAAATATCTCGGACGTCTTCGCAGCTCCAGGAAATACCTTTCAATGAAGGCACAGATAAAGAAAAACGTTTCCAAGGTTCCTTTAATCGGAGATGATATAGTTGCTGGAATACACTATGCCAAGGATACCATTAAGTATGCAGTTATTGATGGGGTTATGTTTGAAGAGCTCGGGTTCAGATATTTCGGCCCTGTGGATGGACACGATATAAAAGAGCTGTGTGAAACTCTTGAGCTTGCCAGAACTGCAGAAGGCCCTGTTTTTATCCATGTAATGACTCAGAAGGGCAAAGGTTACAGTAAAGCCGAGGCAAATCCCAATGTGTTCCATGGAATCGGTCCGTTTGATATGGAAACAGGCAAGGTACTGAGCAGACCGGCTGCTCCATCATATTCAAGAATTTTTGGAAACAAGCTCATTGAGATGGCAGGAAAAGATAAAAAAATAGTAGCGGTCAGCGCTGCCATGATAGAAGGTACAGGACTTGACCAGTTTATCAGCAGATTTCCGGAAAGGACATTTGATGTCGGCATTGCCGAAGGACATGCAGTGACATTTGCTGCCGGTCTTGCAAAGGCAGGATTCAGACCATTTGTGGCAATTTATTCGACCTTTCTGCAGAGAGCATATGATCAGATAATAGAAGACGTATGCCTGCAGAACCTTCCGGTGACATTATGTATAGACAGAGCTGGTATAGTAGGTGCAGATGGAGAAACCCATCATGGGATATTCGATATCAGCTATCTAAGAAACATTCCGAATATGACTGTGCTTGCTCCGAAGGACGGCAGTGAGCTGGAGAAAATGATGGAATATGCACTTACGCTTAACGGACCATGCGCTATACGTTATCCTAGAGGCGCTGCTGCAATTTCACAGTCACAGGACGATTCGTTTTCACCGGGAAAGGCACAGCAGCTTAAAAACGGCAGTGATACTGAAATATGGGCAGCGGGGCCTATGGTGCAGCATGCTTTGGATGCTGCAGAGATTCTGTCACATCGAGGAATAAGCGCAGGAGTTGTAAATATAGCGACTCTTAAACCATTAGATAAAGACAAACTGATTGAAGCAGGTTCAAAATATCCGTTAATTGCAACAATAGAGGACAATCTTCTGTCAGGCGGAACAGGAGAGGAGATTGCAGCAGCTCTGACCGGAAGCAATACCAGAGTTTTAAACTTCGGTTGGCCACAGAAATTCATTGAACATGGAACCTGTCAGGAGCTTTACCATAAATACGGTATGGACCCAGAGTCCATAGCAGAAAGGATTGTACAGGAATTTGAAAAAAAGGCTTGATATCGTTCTTACAGAGAAAAACCTGTTCCAGTCAAGAGAGAAGGCCAAAGCTTCGATAATGGCAGGACTGGTATATGTTGACGGGCAGCGTGTGGATAAACCTGGAACTCCTGTTAAAGATACTGCAGAAATCACCATTAAGGAAAGTCTCTGTCCGTATGTAAGCAGAGGTGGTCTTAAGCTGGAAAAAGCACTTGAGATGTTTGATTTTACGTTAGAGGGCACAACAGCAGTAGATATCGGAGCATCTACAGGAGGATTTACAGATTGTATGCTCCAGAACGGAGCAAAAAAAGTATTTGCCATAGATGTAGGATATGGACAGCTTGACTGGAAGCTGAGAAACGATTCCCGTGTCATAAATATGGAAAAGGTAAATATCAGATATCTTGATACTGATACAGTAGATAAGGATATTGATTTTATTAGCATAGATGTTTCGTTTATCTCATTAAAGCTTGTTTTTCCTGTGGCTTCGCAGCTGCTTTCTGAATCAGGAAGCATTGTCTGTCTGGTAAAACCACAGTTTGAAGCAGGCAGAAATCAGGTTGGCAAAAAAGGGATAGTACGTGATCCTGAGGTGCATAAAGAAGTTATAAAAAATGTTGCAGAATATGCATATAACAATGGGTTTTACTGCCATGGACTTACGTTTTCACCGGTTACGGGTACTAAAGGAAACATAGAGTATCTGATGTTTCTCAAAAAAACACCGTACGATGGAGACATAGATATAGATGGTACAGTTAAATGCTCCCATGAGGAGTTAGTATAATAAAATGATTTTAAGAGTAAAGGAGAAGAAAGATGCAGTTATCAAAGAGAGTTAACTCAATGCAGCATTCACCGATTAGAAGATTCAATGTCTATGCCATTGAAGCAGAGAAAAAAGGCAAGAAGGTTTATCACCTGAATATCGGACAGCCTGACATTGAAACACCGCCATGCTTTATGGAGGCTATCAGAGATTTTGACAAGAAAGTTGTAGCATATTCTGAATCCGGTGGCGAAACAGTCCTGCAGGATGCCATTTCAAATTATTTCAGACAGTACAGCATGGACTTCGGAAGGAAGGATATAATCATTACGAATGGAGGCTCTGAAGCCCTTAATATGATTTTCACATCAATTCTGGATCCTGATGATGAGGTTCTGATCGCAGAGCCATTTTATACAAATTATCACACATTTGTCACAGCAGCAGGAGGAAAAGTGGTTCCACTCACTACAAAGGCAGAAGACGGATATGATTTTGCCAAGAAGGAACTTATTGAAGCTGCTATAACAGAAAAAACAAAGGCGATCTGCTGTATCAGCCCTGGAAACCCTACAGGAAGAGTTCTTACTCTGGACGATATGAAACTGATAGGAGAAATTGCAAAAGCACACGACCTCTGGATAATTGCTGATGAGGTTTACAGAGAATTTGCATACGACAACAGAGATGTAACATCCTTCGGTATGCTGCCTGATCTTCAGGACAGAGTTATTATTGTTGATTCAGTTTCCAAGAGATTTTCTGCATGCGGAGCAAGAATCGGATGTATAGTAAGCAAAAATCCAGAGCTTATGGACGGCATCATGAAAATAGCACAGGGAAGACTCTGCTGTCCTACCCTTGATCAGATAGGAGCGGCTGCGCTTTATAATCTTGATAAATCATACTATGATGAAGTAAAGGCTGAATATGAAGCCAGAAGAGATGTTGTATATGAAGAGCTCATGAAAATCCCTGGAGTTATATGTCAGAAGCCGGGCGGTGCATTTTATATGACAGCTAAGCTTCCGGTAGCTGATATTGAGGATTTCCTGATTTATATGCTTACAGAATTTGAAGATAACGGAGAAACTGCCATGTTTACTCCGGCAGAAGGATTCTATGGAACAAAAGGTCTCGGCAGTGATGAGATGCGTATGGCATATGTATTGAAGAAGGAAGATATGAGAAGAGCGGTAGAGCTTATCAGACTCGGTATGGAAAGCTATAATAAAAAACATGCAAAATAATTTAAACAAGAGGTAAGACACAATGACAGCATCAAAGCTATCACCTATGATGAAACAATATATGGATATAAAAGCAGAATATCATGATTGTATCCTGTTTTTCAGGCTTGGCGATTTTTATGAAATGTTTTTTGATGATGCTGTGCTGGCTTCTCGTGAGCTGGAACTTACCTTGACCGGTAAAAACTGCGGCATGGAGGAAAGGGCACCGATGTGTGGTGTTCCTTTCCATTCAGCCGATACTTATATATCACGATTGATAAACAAAGGATATAAGGTGGCCATATGTGAACAGACCGAAGATCCTGCTTCATCCAAGGGAATCGTAAAACGGGAAGTTATTCAGATAGTCACCCCCGGTACTGTACTCAGCAGTACTATGCTCAATGAAAAGGAAAACAATTATATTGCTTCAATAAGCTCTGATGACAGATCAACAGGTCTGGCATACTGCGATATTTCCACCGGTGAAATATGCCTTACGGCTCTGACTGGCAAAGATCGTGAGGAAGCTCTTGTCAATGAGCTTGTCAAGATAAATGCCAGAGAGGTGATTCTCAGAGAGACCGATAATGAAGCCGTTGATATAGACAAAATCAAGCCTGTTATCGAGGCTTATTTTAATTTACTTAACGAAGAATATTACAAAGCTGACGCAGTAAGAAATGCAATACTGAGACAGTTCAATGTTACAGCTCTTCTGGGGCTCGGTATTGAGGAAGGTACAGCGGCTGAGGCGGCACTTGGAGCATTGCTTATATACCTTCATGAAACACAGAAAAACAGCCTTGCACATATAGTAAATTTAAATACATATTCCACGGGACAGCATATGTCTCTTGATAAATCGACAATAAAAAATCTGGAGCTTACAGAGACTCTCTTCGAAAAAAAGCTTCAGGGTTCACTTCTTGGCGTACTTGATAAAACCCGGACTGCAATGGGCTCAAGAAAAATGAAGCAGTGGCTCAAGGAGCCTCTGAACGATGTGAATATGATAAATTCCAGACTGGATGCTGTTGAAGTGCTGTCAGATGATATATTGAGGAGAAACAATATAAAGGAACATCTGAAGCATGTTTATGATTTCGAAAGACTTACAGGCAGAATTGCCTGCGGGACAGCAAACGGCAAGGATATGACTGCCTTAAAATCGTCATGCTTTGTTCTGCCTGATATCAAATCAGAGCTGGAGGAAACCGGTTCGGAGCTTCTTGATGAACTGAATCAGCAGATACATGCCCTTCAGGATGTCTATCAGCTTATTGACGCCGGTATAGTTGATGATGCTCCCTTTACAATAAAAGAAGGCGGTATAATCAAAGAAGGTTATTCTGCAGAGCTTGATGAGCTAAAAGCATCCATAAAGGATGCACAGGACTGGATAGCAGGTCTGGAAAGCAGCGAAAGAGAACGGACAGGCATAAAGAACCTCAAGGTTGGCTTTAACAAAGTATTCGGATATTATCTGGAGGTTACGAAGTCATACTATGAACTGATACCGGATAATTATATACGTAAACAGACACTTGCCAACTGTGAGCGATTCATAACCCCGGAGCTGAAAGAAACTGAAAGACTTGTGCTGAATGCAGAATCAAAAATTAATCAGAAAGAATACGAGCTCTTTACGGAAATACGCCAGATGGTTCAGAAATATGTCAATGACATTCAGGAGACATCCAGGGCAATTGCGTCCCTCGATGTCCTGACATCCTTTGCTGATGTCAGCGACCGATATGATTACGTTAAACCTGAGGTGGACGAAAACGATGAAATAATGATACGCGGCGGCAGACATCCTGTAATTGAGCGTACCATACGAAATGGAATATTTGTGAATAATGATACATATCTCAACAAACATGATGCAAGCCTGTTGCTGATAACAGGTCCTAATATGTCCGGCAAATCTACATATATGCGTCAGACTGCTCTTATTGTTCTTATGGCACAGGCAGGCTGCTTCGTCCCATGTGAAAATGCACGCATTGGAATATGTGACAGGATATTCACCAGAATAGGTGCATCAGACAACCTCTCACAGGGGCAAAGTACTTTTTTTGTTGAGATGAGTGAACTCTCATACATTCTTAATACAGCTACTGACCGCAGTCTGGTTATACTGGATGAAATAGGCAGAGGCACAAGTACATATGATGGTCTTTCCATTGCCTGGTCAGCTGCAGAGTACCTGTCAGAGCCTTCAAGAAAAATCAGGACCCTGTTTGCTACTCATTATCATGAGATGACTGCTCTGGAAGACACTATTGAAGGCATAAAGAACCTCAATGTTGATGTTGCTGAAGAAAATGGTGATGTTGTCTTTCTTCACAAGATAATTGAAGGAAGTGCCAGCAGAAGCTACGGTATACACGTTGCAAAGCTTGCAGGAGCACCTTCCGAGCTTCTGTACAAGGCTGAGGCGCATCTTGAAGCCCTTGAGAATGGAGCTTCAGGCGCTGAAATTTATGAGAGTGATAAACCGGATAAATATCAGCCAGATGAAGAACGACAGCTTTCTTTCTTTGAACTGGCTCCTGACCCTGTAATAACCAGGATCAGAGATCTTGACCTGATGAATACTACACCTTCACAGGCATTAAAAATACTGGAGGAACTCAAAGAGCTTCTATGATAAAAATTCTTGAAAAAAACGTAGCAGATAAAATTGCGGCAGGAGAAGTCATAGACAGACCTGTATCCATAATAAAAGAACTGATGGAAAACTCAATTGACGCGGGAGCTACTTCTGTTACGATTGAAATTCGCAACGGAGGTAAAACATATATTAGAGTCACAGATAACGGCTGCGGCATTGCTGAACATGAAGCAGAACTTGCGTTCATGCGCCATGCCACAAGTAAAATCACCTCAGAGCATGATCTTGATGCAATAAGAACCCTAGGCTTCAGAGGAGAAGCTCTTGCAAGCATCTGTGCAGTATCCAGAGTGGAACTGGTAACAAGAACTACAGAAGCGCGAGTAGGGAGAAAGATAGTCATAGAAGGCAGCGAAACCATTGAAAATTCCGCGACAGGTTGTCCGCAGGGAACAACCGTTACTGTCAGAGATCTATTCTATAATGTGCCGGCACGACAGAAATTCCTGGCATCGGACAATGCCGAGTCAAGACGGATAGCAGATATGGTCTCCAGAATAGCATTGTCATATGTTGATGTTAAAATAACGCTTATCAATGGGTCAAAAACAGTTTTTTCAACCAGAGGTAAAGGCCGTATTCTTGATAATATTATAAGCATATACGGAAGCGATACCGGCAGAGATCTGCTGCCTGTTGAATCAAGCTCAGATGGTTTTGTTGTAAAAGGCTTCGTATCACCGCCATCTGCTTCACTCCCATCAAGAAGCAGACAGGTATTCTGTGTAAACGGCCGCGTAATATCCAGCAGAGTTATGGAAAAAGCACTGGATGATGCATACAAGGAAAAACTGTTTCATGGTAGATTTCCGGCAGCGTTCCTTTTCCTTGCAATTCCAGCTGATAAGCTTGATGTGAATATCCATCCAACAAAAAAAGAAGTAAGATTTGATGATAATTTTGAGGTGGAGGACTTTATCAGAAAAGCTGTAACTGCAGCGTTGAATGTCAAAAATGCACTTCCTGAAATAAGGAAGGATGATTTAAAAAAGCAGGAATTCACAGCTACTGCCGAAAAACCCTTAGAAGTAAGAGAACAACCAAAAATTGGATATGAAAGCGAACAGGTTGACATAAAAAATATATTGAAAACTTTGCGTAATGACAGCGGTATGCAGGAAAAGCCTCTGGAGAATGCAGATAAACATGATGTTTCGGTATATAAAGCTGTTGACAGGCTTGTTGTAGACAAGCCTGTCAGCAGACCCTTTGATATGTCGGAGCTGCATATAATCGGTACGGTTTTTGATACATATATTCTGGCTTCCGACAGTGATACCTTTTATCTTATTGATCAGCACGCTGCACATGAAAGGATATTTTACGAAAAGCTTCTTCAACAATACAACACGTCTGAAAAAAACAGCCAGCAGCTGCTCATTGCTGTCAGCTTTAATGTTGCAGCAGCAGTTGCAGCTTCGGAGGAAGAATGGATAGATCAACTCAGAAGCATGGGCTACAATATTGAGTTTTTTGGAAATAATACATATATCGTACGAGAAATTCCGGCTTTTATGGAGCTTGGTGAAGCTGAGAGCTTCCTGTCCGATTTTTTCAGTGAGGTTGAACACAAAATTGATTTCACGGATGTCAGAGCTGTAGAAAAGCTTATAATGAAGTCCTGCAAAAGTGCTGTTAAAGGCGGAGACAAGCTCACGGATGAAGAAACGGGAGCTTTGTTAAATGATCTTGCAGGGTGCATAAATCCATTTTCATGCCCACATGGCAGACCTACATTTATCAGAATGACGAGATATGAAATAGAAAGAATGTTTAAACGTGTATAGCAGGGAAGGTATCATGAATAAGGTTATTGCAGTTGCTGGACCGACGGCTGTCGGTAAAACAAAATTTGCTATCAAGCTGGCACAGGAATTTAATGGAGAAATAGTCTCATGCGATTCAATGCAGCTTTACAAATATATGAATATAGGCAGTGCCAAGCCATCTGCTGACGAGTTAAAGCAGGCAAGGCATCATCTTGTGGATTTTCTTGATCCCAGGGAGGACTTTTCTGTTGCAATGTATCAGAAACTTGCCAGAGAAGCTATCATGGATATCCTGTCAAGGGACTGCATACCGGTAGTTTCGGGAGGAACAGGACTATATCTTAATTCACTCCTTTATGAAATGGATTTTGCATCTGCTCCTCAGAATCAATCATATCGAGATGAGCTCATGGAACTGGCCGAAAAAAAAGGAAGCAGCGAGCTTCACAAGCTGCTGGAAAACAAGGACAAGGCTGCTGCAGACGGCATACATCCAAATAACATAAAGAAAGTGATAAGGGCACTGGAACGGCTTAAGGAAGGGGAAGGGTCCATAAGACCTTTCAGTGAAATAAAGGAGCCGGCAAAGGATTACGATGTGCTGCTCATTGGACTTACAAGAGACAGAGCTGAGCTTTATGACAGGATTAACAGACGTGTGGATGTTCTCATTGAAGAAGGTCTGATCAGAGAAGTTGAACAGCTGATGGATATGGGTCTGACAAGTGAACATATTTCCATGAAAGGAATAGGATATAAGGAAATTATGGATTACCTCATGGGAAGAATCACCAAGGATGAGGCAATAGAAAACGTAAAAAAAAACACAAGACATTACGCTAAAAAACAGTTAACGTGGTTCAGAAGATATGATAAAATGAACTGGTACAATATTTCGGAATACAGTGGCGATGAAGAAGCTGCAGAGGATATTATCAGATGGCTGAGGAAAAACATTTAAAAATCAACAACAGAAGTGATAAACCGGATAATATCGTACTCAGAGAGCATGAAATCATTGCAAAATGTGAAGAAATTCAGTTTCAGCTACCCGGATTTCTAAGAGGTTTTTTTGCATATCTGAGAGGTAACGTACTTCCTATGACAAGATTGTCATATCTTAATGATATTAAATTTTTCTGCCAGTACCTGATTGACGAAACCGATTTGACATCTGCAACAGAAATATCGGGAATAAAGCTTGAAGATTTTAATAAAATTAAAGCAGTGGATATAAATATATTTATAGATTACTGTAGGAAATATACAGTAGAAAAGGATTCCGAAATTATAGTGTACGAAAACAGCAGCAGAACTTTGGCGAGGAAAAAATCATCTCTGTCAGTGATGTTCAGGCAGCTGTACAGAGATGAACTTATAGAAAAAAATATTACAGATGGATTTGACCCTATTCGGGTGCCCAAGGCCGGTGAACGTGAAATCAAAGCACTTCAGGATGATGAAGTCATGATTATGCTTGATGCGGTTTCTACCGGTTCGCACCTTACAGCCAAAGAGCGTCAGTACTGGGAAAAAACAAAGAAAAGAGACAAAGCAATACTGCTTCTATTTCTCACATACGGACTTAGACTCTTTGAGCTTCAGCAGCTTAATGTATCTTCCTTTAATTTCAGAAGGGGAGAATTCAAAATATACAGGAAACGGGACAAGGAAGCGGTCATGCCGCTCAATCAGTCTGTTACAGATGCAGTAGGCGATTATATCGATACAGAAAGAGCACATGACGATACCCTTGAAGAGAAGCATAAGGATGCGCTTTTTCTATCACTGCAGGGAAAACGAATGACGGAAAGACAGATAAGAGAGCTTGTAAAAAAATATACCTCTATTGGTTTGTCAACATCGAGAAAGGCGGGCTACAGTCCTCACAAACTGAGAGCAACTGCAGCAACCAGCCTTATCGGACGGGGGAATTCCATTTATGATGTCCAGGCGCTTCTTGATCATGAGCAGGTGACGACGACTCAGCTGTATGCAAACCACAAGATGAATGTCAAAAGAGATCTCGTAAATGATATGGAATGGGAATTAGAAAGAAAAGAAAGGAAGTAACGGCAATGAAACGCTCGACAATTTTATTAACAGCATTTGTATTCATGGTAGGGACATTTTCTTCAGCCCCTGTTTCCTATGCCGCCGGTATAGATGATTTTTTAAATCACAATCACAGCAATGAAGTGTCGGAAGCTGATGTAGCGGAGGAACAGCAGGAAACAGGAAATACAGAAGATCAGAGCAGCACTGTTGAAAATACTTCTTTAAAAAAGGACACATCATGGTTTGATTATGATAACCCCAAGAAGTCATACAAAATTACAACTGCTGCAGAGCTGATGGGACTTGCAAGTCTTGTTAACGAAAATCAGGTTGAATCCTGGAAACCATCAAGACTTGAGAATTTCGAAGGCGTTACATTCATACTGATGAATGATATCAAACTTGCAGAAAAATGGACTCCTATCGGTACAGGAACAGCTTCGTATTTTGCTGGTACCTTTGACGGAAACGGTCATACTGTCAGCGGAATCACTATTAACTCTAACGTTGGATATGCCGGCTTTTTCGGATACCTCAAGGGACAGGTGAAGAATCTTACAGTCCAGGGGAAAATTGTTTCAGGAGATGGTAGCTGTGGAGGTATTGCAGGACAGTTGGATTCAGAAGCCAGAATAATCAATTGTACATCAGATATAGATATAACAGCGAAAGATAAAACGGGCGGTATAGCCGGATTTAATAAAGGCGGTGTCATCGAAAGCAGCATTAATATCGGAAATATATCAGGAACTTATAAGGTTGGCGGAATTGTAGGAGAAAACTGGGGCGGAGAAATAACCATGTGCGGTAATAAAGGTAAGATTTCATCATCTCAGAGAGGCGTAGCGACTTATGGCACAGGCGGAGTTGCAGGACGTTCTGTTTCTGCTGATGCTAAGGTGACAGAATCGTTCAACATCGGAACAATTATTTCCAACACGGAAGCTACCGGAGGAGTCGTCGGGTATACAAATGCAGCAGGTTCTGAAATAATTAGCTGTTACAATAATGGTGAAATAATAATCAAAGGAAATCAGAAAGAGGTCATCCAGTCATGGGTAGGCGGCGTTGTAGGCATTGTAGGCTGCAAAGGAATCAAAATCCACAGCTGCTACGCTTCCAAGGGTGCTACAGGTGCCGATATTACAGGAGGTGTTGTAGGCAGATATATCAATGACCCTAACGACAGTTCCGAAAACCTCATTCACAAGAATTACTATGTCAGCGATTATTATCATGAAGGCATAGGTCAGGTTGAGGATAAAGCCAAGCTTAATGAAGCTGTACTGAGTGTATCTTCAGGAGCACTGAATAAGATGGCCAACTCTCTGGGAGCAGGGTATATCAATGATACTTCCGGAAGATACGGAAATTCCGGATATCCTGTTCTGGAATGGCAGTCACCTGTAACAGATGAGGAACGATCATATATGACCACCATACCAAAGGAAATACAGAAAGAATTTGATGAATACCTTATTAATACTGCTTCTGATGTCAAGACAGGAAGCTTCGTAATTAGCTTCCTCGACCCGGACAGCTATATATCAAATGCCGTATCGCAGTATCATCAGGATCATATGGAAGAGGATAATTAAAATGCAGAAGAATACATATACACTTTTAAAAGATAAATTCAATATTGCAGAACCTGTTCTTGAGCTTATTGAACGCAGTGAAGAAGAAGTGAAGGAACTGTTTGAGCATCTCGACGATGTAATGGCATATAATCAGTATAAGGTTCTTGAAGCTTTTCAGAATAACGGCATCAGAGATATGCATTTTTCATGGAATACAGGATATGGATATGACGATCCGGGAAGAGATGCTATCGAACGGGTTTATGCGGATATTTTCAATACTGAAGCTGCGCTTGTACGACCAATAATAGTAAACGGAACACATGCATTAACACTTACTTTGATGGGGATACTGAGACCAGGAGACGAACTTATTTACTGTACGGGAGCACCATATGATACCCTTGAAGAGGTAATAGGAATAAGAGGTGAAGGCAAAGGTTCTCTGAAGGAGTATGGAGTGACTTATAAACAGGTTGAGCTTACTCCAGATGGACGTATAGATTATGATGCTCTCAAAAAAGCCATCAGCCCAGCTACCAGAATGATTACACTTCAGAGGGCTACTGGTTATGGCTGGAGAAAAGCAATTTCTATTGAAGAAATTGAAGAATGGACAACCTTTGTCAAGAAGACAAACCCTGATATAGTATGTATGGTCGATAACTGCTACGGCGAGTTTCTTCATGTCAAGGAGCCTACAGATGTAGGTGCAGATGTAATAGCCGGTTCACTTATTAAAAATCCGGGCGGAGGACTTGCTCTGACCGGGGGATATATTGCGGGCAGAGCCGACCTGATAGAAAAGGTTTCATATCGTATGACATCACCGGGAATTGGTGGAGAATGCGGACTTACCTTTGGGCAGACAAGAACTATGCTTCAGGGATTGTTTATTGCACCGAAAACAGTTAACGGTGCTGTAAAAGGAGCAATATTATGTGCCAAGGCGTTTGAGCTTATGGGATATGAAGTATGCCCTAAATTTGATGATATTCGCAGTGATATTATTCAGGCTGTCAAGCTCGGCACGCCTGAGGGTGTTATTGCATTCTGTCAGGGTATACAGGCAGCAGCTCCTGTAGATTCCCATGTCACACCTGAACCGTGGGATATGCCGGGGTATGAAGACCCTGTAATAATGGCAGCAGGTGCATTTGTACAAGGTTCATCAATAGAACTGTCGGCAGATGCTCCTATAAGACCTCCATATATTGTATATTTCCAGGGAGGACTTACCTATGAACACTCAAAATTCGGAGTAATTAAAGCATTGCAGCAGCTTTACGATAAAAAACTGTTAAATATTGAATAATATAGAAGAGGTCTATTTTATAGACCTCTTTGCTAAAGGTAGACAAATGACCAATTCACGAGTAAGAAAACAAAACCTAAGAAGAAAAATCAAGGTTATTTCTGCAATTATCAAGCTGGCACTTCTGCTTGTTATACTGATAGCAGTTCCTATATATATTTATTTTTTCAATCATGATATCATCGAGCCTTTTTCTGATATGCAGAATGTTAAAGCTCTTTTCGCCGAATACAGAACAGAAAGCGTGTTCTTTTACATTGCAGCACAGATAATCCAGCTAGTAATCTGCATAATTCCTGGGCAGTGGCTGCAGTTTGCAGCCGGATATATGTACGGCTTCTGGATTGGATATATACTGTCTCTTGTTGGCGCAGCCTTAGGAACAGTGCTCACTTATTTTATTGCACGCCTTCTGGGACATGATGCGATGCATCTGATATTCGGAGAAGAAAAAATACATCAGATGCTTCATACACTTAACAGCAAAAAAGCTGTTGTCCTGGTATTTCTTATATTCCTGATACCTGGTGTACCTAAGGATCTGTGTAACTACGTTGCGGGGCTTTCGGAAATGAAACTGAAACGATTCCTTCTGGTCTCTCTGATAGGTAGAAGCCCTGGTATGATGGGAAGCCTTCTTATAGGAAGATATATTATGGTAGGTCAATATACCGGTGCCGTAATAGTAGCTGTAATAGCAGTGGTATTATTTGTTCTGGGAATTATCTTCAGAAAAAGAATAACCTCGTTTCTCGATAAAGCCTATGATAAACTTATGAAAATATAACGGAGGAAATCTATGCTGACTTTAGATAAAATATATCATGCCGCATTTGTACTAAAAAATGTTGCTAGAAAAACCGATCTGATTAAAGCTACGAAGCTTTCAGATAATTGTGAGCTTTACCTGAAAACCGAAAACCTTCAGGAAACCGGAAGCTTCAAGCTTCGTGGTGCCTATTATAAAATTAGCCAGCTTACCGATGAAGAAAAGGCACATGGTATAATAGCATGCAGTGCAGGAAATCATGCACAAGGTGTTGCAATGGCAGCTTCTCACAGCGGCATCAAAGCTATGATATGTATGCCTGACGGCGCACCTATAAGCAAGATAGAAGCTACACGCCAGCTGGGAGCTGAAATCTGCCTGGTCAAGGGTGCTTATGATGATGCATATGCAAAAGCACTGGAGCTTCGTGAAGAAACAGGTGCAACATTTATTCACCCCTTTGATGACGAACTAGTAATAGCTGGCCAGGGAACAATAGGTCTTGAAATACTTGATGAGCTTGAAGACCTTGATGCAGTTATTGTCCCTATCGGAGGAGGCGGTCTGATATCCGGAGTAGCATTTGCAATCAAGCACCTTAATCCGAATATAAAAATATATGGTGTTCAGGCAGCTGGTGCAGCAAGCATGTATGAAAGCCACAAAGCTGGTGAACCTATAATTCTTGATTCAGCAGCAACATTTGCAGATGGTATCGCCGTCAAACAGCCTGGACAGAACACATTCAGATTAATTGAAGAGTATGTTGATGATATAGTTACAGTAACTGAAGATGAAATCGCAGCATCAATTCTGGCTCTTATAGAAAAACAGAAAGTGATAGCAGAAGGGGCTGGAGCTGTTGCAGTTACAGCCGTAATGTTTGATAAACTGCCGGTAAAAGGCAAGAAGGTTGCCTGCATTGTTTCAGGTGGCAATATAGATGTGAACATATTGAGCAGGGTTATTACAAGAGGGCTTGTAACAAGCGGCAGAAATGTAAACCTTACAATCGCACTTACAGACAAACCCGGGCAGCTGCAGGAGGTATCAGAGATAATAGCTGGCTGTGGGGGAAATGTTGTTGCAGTCCACCACGACAGGGCGGATGCCAATATGGCTATTACAAGCTGTTTTCTTAAGCTTGCGCTGGAAACAAGAGACCATAGCCAGATACAGGATATTAAGGAAAAGCTTACGGAAGCCGGCTTCAGGCTTGTTACAGAAAGAGTATAAAGAAATAAAGGATTTTAGAGCTTTTGCTTGTAATATTATTCTCGAGAACAAATGTTTCAAATCATTCTTGACAGCGAACATACATTCTGTTATACTGTTCTTAAATCAAAGAACAAATGTTTGTGCAGGGCAGGAAAGTGAGGGCTGTCATAATGAATACAAAAAAGAGAAAGAGATACAGAGTAACATCCAAATTCAGATTTATAACTTCAATTGTTATAATGCTTATACTGGCAACTGCTGCGTTTAACTTCATTACAGGCTTTCACGTATCAACAGCGCTGACAAAGCCTCAATATACTAATGTTCAGATTACTTATGGAGATACTTTATGGGCGCTGGCTTCCGAATACAAATCAAATGATACAGATATCCGCAGAGCTGTTTTTGAAATCTGCAGAATCAATGATATAGATGCTTCACAACTTGAGCCGGGTATGACAATAAAAATACCAGAAAACCTCTGATAGGTTAGATATCTATTTACATAATATATTTATTGTATATTATGCTATAATGCGAGGTATCATATATCCATATCAATAAATTAAATCGCTTAAATCAAAAAATAGAGGCTCATATTTTTTGATAAAAGCAACATGATTTATGATTGAACAGGATTTACTATAAATATAAAAACAATACATAATTCCTACTTAAAAAACTCTGTCAAAAATGCAAAACAATGCAGATTGACAGAGTTTTATTTTATATGCAGTTTTATATGTATTATAGTATATGAAGCACTCATTGAATTCATAACTATTCCTAAAATTATGATTATCGGAATAGTTAATTATATTTTCTTAACCCCCTTTCAGACTCTAGAATCCAGATATCCTTGTAGGATTATTACAGCAGCCTGCTTATCAATAACCTTTTTTCTTTTATTTCTACGCATATCGGCCTCAATGAGAACTTTTTCAGCCATAACAGTTGTAAGGCGTTCATCATAATATTCAATTTTAATATTTCCCATGCCGCTGCTTTTCATTTTGTTTTCCAGCATGGTTTTGAATTCATATACTTTCTCTGTTTGTGGACTGTCTGTTCCGTCAAGCTTTTTCGGCAATCCTATTACTACTGTGTCACAGTCGTACTCTCTGATATAATCCATTACCTTCCCGGCATCCTTACGTATTCCTACTCGTTCAATCGTAGTTACTCCCTGTGCTGTAATGTTCAATGCGTCGCTTACGGCAACGCCTATTGTCTTATCACCAACATCTAATGCTATTTTTTTCATTTTTATCCTTTCATAACTTAAAAATAGCGGACAGTTGTCTGTCCGCCTGAAATATCTATCTGTGGAGGTATGCTCTGATAAGCTCTTCAACAAGATCATCTCTTTCAATTCGACCCATAACATTTCTTGCATTGTTATGGCTTGTTATATAAGATGGATCTCCGGATAAAATGTAACCTACCATCTGGTCAATAGCGTTGTAGCCTCTCTCCTCAAGTGCATCGTATACTATATTGAGTATTTCTTCGATCGTTCTCTGCTCAACTCTATCGAAATTATCATACATTCTAGTTTGTCTGTCCATCATTAATCAACCTCCATATTATTATAACAAACCTATATTCTGAATATAAGGTCTGGCAAAATTAACTACATGTGAATTTTGAATTTATTATAACATTTTGCTTGCTGTAAATACAAGTGAAATCCATTTATTTACATGAAAACAACACATTTTTTCTTTTACAGCAATTCTCTGGCCTTTGAAAAAGCATCTTCTATCTTGGATGGATCCTTAGCTCCTGCTTGAGCCATATCAGCCTTTCCACCACCGCCGCCGCCAGCAGCTGCGGCTATTTCCTTAATCATTTTACCAGCATGAAGACCTTTTTCTACAAGGTCATCTGTCAGTGAAACAAGGAACGTAACCTTGCCTGAAGAAACTGCAGCAAATACCATTGCAGCATTATTGTTTTCAGCTTTTATCTGATCCGAAAGTCCTCTCAGGTCATTAATATTATAATCATCAAACTGTCTGGTTATGAGTCGTATTCCATTAATATTTTCAGCTTCATCTATTAGACTTCCCAGACCCTTGCTCATTTCAGCCTTTTTAAGTTCTTCGATCTCTTTCTTCAAGGCTTTAACCTCATCCACCAGAGCAGCAGATTTATCTACCATATTGTCTCTGTTTGATTTGAGAGCTTCTGATGTACCGGCTATAAGAGACTCATCTTCATTATATTTGTTCAGAATTCCTATCCCTGTTACAGCTTCAATTCTTCTGACACCTGATGCAACTCCGGCTTCACTGAGGATCTTGAAGGCACCTATCTGACCGGAATTCTTTACGTGAGTTCCTCCACAGAGCTCCTTACTGAAATTTCCTATTGAAACCACTCTAACAGTATCGCCGTATTTCTCGCCAAAGAGTGCAGTAGCACCTTCATCAAAGGCTTCTTCAATAGACATTACCTTTGTTTCCACATCAATAAAATGACTGATTTTATCATTTACGATGTTTTCAACCTGCTGGATTTCATCCTTAGTCATGCCTTGGAAATGGTTGAAGTCAAATCTGAGACCATCTCTGGTTACGGATGAACCTGCCTGCTTAACATGATCTCCCAGAACCTCTCTGAGAGCCTTATGGAGCAGATGAGTTGCTGTATGATTTGCAGCTGTCCTGTTCCTAGTTGGTGCATGAGGCATGCATACAACCTCGGCTCCAGCCTGAATTTCACCCTTCTTGACAACGATTTTATGTGCAAAAACATTCTGGAATTTTGAAACATCCACAACCTCTGCCGCAAAGCTGTCATTGTAAATAAGACCGGTATCACATGCCTGTCCGCCGCTTTCTGCATAAAACGGTGTTTTATCCAGAGCTATCATACAGGTTTCGCCTGCTGCTGCGGAGCTGATTATTGCATTATCACGGAAAACAGTCGTTACTGTACTGTTCTCAACCATCGTATCATAGCCTGTAAAATCAGTAGCTTTGTCAAATTTAATAGATGATGATGCTTCGTCCCATCCTGCACCTTCCATCTCCTGTTCGACCTTGGAACGGACTTTCTGCTCATCCATAGCAGCTTTGAAGCCTTCTATGTCTATCGTATATCCTGATTCCTCCAGAATTTCTCTCGTAAGATCGATCGGGAAGCCATAAGTATCGTGAAGCTTGAAAGCCTTTTCTCCATCAAGAACAGTTTCTCCTGCAGCCTTTAATTCTTCGATATGACCGTTTATTATTTTCATGCCCTGGTCAATGGTAGAAGCAAACTTTTCTTCCTCTACACCTACAACTTTTTTTATCATTACACGACGTTCTTCAAGCTCAGGGTAAGCTTTGCCTGATACGTCAATAACTCTATCGCAGAGGTCTGCAAGGAACGGACCTTCAATTCCAAGCAATCTGCCATGTCTTGCTGCACGTCTGATAAGTCGTCTCAGTACATATCCCCTTCCTTCGTTTCCAGGAAGAATTGAATCACCTATCATGAAGGTCATTGATCTGAGATGGTCAGTAATGATTCTTATTGAAACATCTGTATCTGCTTCACCTTGTTTATATTCAACTCCTGAAGCTTTAACTACTCCTTCAAGTACATACTGAATCGTATCTATATCAAAAATCGAATCTACTCCCTGCATGATGCATGCAAGTCTTTCGATACCCATACCTGTATCAATATTAGGATGCGCCAGATCGGTGTAATTCCCATCTTCATCTCGGTTGAACTGTGTGAATACGTGATTCCAGAATTCAACATATCTGTCACATTCACATCCAGGCTTGCAGTCAGGACTTCCGCAGCCGTATTTTTCACCTCTGTCATAATAAATTTCAGAACAAGGACCGCATGGACCAGTTCCAATTTCCCAGAAATTATCGTCTTTGCCAAGGCGTACTATTCTGTCTTCAGGCATTCCTATCACATTTTTCCAGATATCATATGCCTGATCATCATTTTCATATACCGTTGCCCAGAGCTTGTCTGTAGGCATTTTGAGAACCTTGGTGATAAATTCCCATCCCCAAGTAAGAGATTCTTCTTTAAAATAATCTCCAAATGAGAAACTGCCGAGCATTTCAAAGAATGTACCATGTCTGGATGTAAACCCTACATTCTCAATGTCCCCTGTTCTGATGCATTTCTGGCAGGTTGTCATTCTCTTGCTAGGCGGAGTTTCAAGTCCTGCAAAATAAGGTTTCAGCGGTGCCATACCGGAATTTATGATAAGAAGGCTTTTGTCCTTTTCAGGAATAAGCGAAAAGCTCTGTCTTCTGTAATGATCCTTTGATTCATAAAAGCTTAAAAATAGTTCTCTGATTTGATTTAAACCCAGTTTTTCCATTGATTTATTATCCTCCGTAAAATTTGGGAAACCACTTGAAATTTCAAGCAATACCTAATTAGTTATTATATCATATAAACATTCATATTTCAACATTTTCGTGATGGTGTGCTCATTAATTGCCACTTTAATATTCAGCATATAAGCTGAGAGAGCTTAAAATACATCTTGACAGCAATGAGCTGCCGATGACATATTTCTGCAATGTCGGAAGCATAGTAAGAAAGAAAGATATAACAGAAGGACATTTCACTTCACATGAGGTATTTGTATTTGCGGATCCTGATGATGAAAGTATGCCTGTGAGACCGATTCCTGCTGCTATGTATTTCTGTACCTGTGCGGAGGATTTTTATGCTGAAAAGGAACTTGCTTCAGAACTAATCAGGGAAATTCGTGATAAAGGTTTTGAAATATGCGGTGACTATATCTGTGAGGTTGTTGTTGAACTGCCTCTTTTTAAGCAGAATCAGCGCAACATGTTTTATAAAATACAGATTCCTGTAGTAGCAAAATGATAAACCGCAAAATAATTTGAGAAAACACTTGACTTTATACTAACTGCAAACTTTATCATTATGGTAAAGGAGGTGTTACAATATGAACAGAAAGATAAGGTTTGCACAATATGGGTGCGGTAAAATGAGTAGATACCTGATGCGCTATGCCATCGAAAAGGGCTGCGAACTGGTGGCTGCATTCGATATGAATCCTGCTGTTATAGGGAAAGACGTAAGTGAGGTAATCGGCTGCGAATCGGTTGGCATCAAGGTATCTGATGCAGCTGAAGCTACTCGAATTCTGGGAGAGCTTAACCCGGATGTATGTATAATAGCTACAAGAAGCACTGTAGAGGAACTGAAGCCGGCATTTGAGGCCTGTGCTGCCAACGGTGTCAATGCTATCACCACATGTGAAGAGGCTTTGTATCCATGGAACTCTTCACCTGATCTTACAGCTGAGCTTGATAAGCTTGCCAAAGAACACGGATGTACACTTTGCGGCAGCGGCTATCCTGACCTCTTCTGGGGAACGATGATTACAAATCTGGCAGCGTCATCAGCGCATATAACCAAGATTAAAGGAAGTAGCAGCTACAATGTTGAGGATTACGGTATAGCGCTCGCTCAGGGTCATGGTGCCGGACTTACAATAGAGGAATTTGAAAAGGAAATCGGAAACTATAATTCGCTTACCTCTGACGAAATCGGAGCACTCGTTGAAAAAGGAGATTATATTCCTTCGTATATGTGGAACCAGAATGGCTGGCTATGCAGCCAGATGGGGCTTACAGTTATATCTCAGACTCAGAAGTGTATACCTCACACTTATGATAAGGATCTTCATTCGGAAACTCTGGGTATGACCATCAAGTCCGGATATGCAACAGGAATGTCAGCGATAGTAACTACCGAAACCGCAGAAGGCATCACCATTGAAACGGAATGTATCGGTAAAGTTTATTCTCCGGATGAATACGATAAAAACCAATGGACTCTTTACGGTGAGCCTGATACGACAATAACTGTGGAACGCCCTGCTACTGTTGCGCTTACATGTGCAACTATTGTCAACAGAATACCACAGCTTATTGATGCTGAACCGGGATATATAACTACAGATAAATTCCCGTACAGTCAGTATATGATCAAACCAGCAAATGAATATGTAAAAAAGTTTTAAAGTCTATACTATTTTCTTTTAATACTTCTGACATAATATATCAGCACCTGAATATTCAGGTGCTGATTGCTTCCGTTAATCATTCTTCATCTTCGAGAATGCTCAGATCTATATCCTCTTCTGTCATTCCCAGAGCTTCATAATCAGGTATACTGTCCCACAGCTCCTGTTTCAGCCTTTCCTTTCTGCTTAAATCCTCAAGAATTCCCATTATAATCACACCTTTCCTTATCTTTTCAAACAGATTCAACAATATCTGCGACTGCTTTTTTCAGGTCTTTTACAGCATCATTGATGTCATCTTTAAGTTCACACTTGTTATCCGGAGCCAGAAGCATATATGCGTGCATTCCTATAATGGCACCGGCCAAACCGATTCCCAGAATCGTACTGCATGATTTTCCCATATTTACCTCCTGATTGATTTAATATGATTATTATGTGCAGTTTGTGTAATAAAAAAACTTCCGACCTCAGTTTGAACGGAAGTTTTTTGTTGCGAACCACGCTACAGCAACTGCTGTTAGCCCTCCTACAGCCTTGCCGACAATCACAGGTAGAATCATTTCTTTGTTTACACTTGCTGCAAAAGCCAGGTCGTCACCTATTACGAATGTTCCGCTTACCATAAACGCAGAATTTATGATTTTACCTCTTGGATTCATCCTGTTCATCATTTCACACATCGGTATATTATTTGCCATGCTGGCGATAAGTCCTGCTGTAGAGGTTTCATTGATTCCGATATATCCACCTATTTTCATCAAAGGCTGTTTGAGCTTACGAGTTATCATACATACCATAGGAAATGCTCCAGCCAGCATGATAGCTATATGACCTATTACAACAAAACCTTCATCCAGAGGCGCCATCCCGGGGATTATGACAAAGCCTGTCAACGTTTCAATTATGGCACATACCAGAGCAGCTGTAATCATCGCAACAATCAGATCACCAAATACTTTGAACCCCTTTATCATCTTCATAGGGAATTTTACAAGTCCTGCAACTATCAAAACAGCAAAGAGAATAATTGGCAGAAGATTTCTAATCATCATTGTTAAATCATAGCCTGCAACAAGACCTCCTGCAAGGGCTCCAACAGGAATTGTTATCACACCATATAAAATTCCCTGAGCCAGATACTGATAGTCTTCTTTTTTTAATATAGCAATCGCAACCGGAATTATGAATACAATTGTATTGCCCATCATTCCACCAAGAATCAATCCTGAGAAATCAGCAATATCTGAATTTGTTGTCATTTCATGTGCTATGGTGTAAGCACCCATATCCATCCCGAGAAATGAACCTGCCATCATTGCTGGATCTGCTCCCAGAAATTCATATACAGGTCCCAGAACTGCAAGAAGCATTTTCGTAAGAACAGGAGCAAATGACAGTATCCCCAGCATTGAAAGAGCCAATGCCCCAAGAGAATTAAATCCCTCTTCAAAATCATCTGCAAGTCCCAGATTAAACTTTTTATTTGTTATCCTGTCAAAACCTCCCAGAATCATAAACAATACCATGATATCAACAACGATCTGATTAAAACTTAAATGATCCACAATTTCACCACGCAGTTACGATGCGTATTCGTCCTTTCTGTTATTATTGGATTATTGATTACAATAACAGAATAACATTGTGTTTAAAAATTAACAATAATTATATTGCTGATAGAGCGTATTTATTTGCTGTTTTTGATTGTTTTGTTTATACATTATCCTAGAAATTGATTAATTTGCTGTGCGGTTTTTATGAAAAACTAAAAGGCAGGGGTTTATTCCCTGCCCTATCCAAAGATTGTTAAATCTGCATTATAAGTCTTTCACTTTTGTATCAAGTGTAATTCCAAGCTCTGCAGCATATTCGAAGTATTTATCAACCTGCTCCATACTGAGCATATCTGACGAAATAAAACCCTTCTGATCAAACTGATCATTCACGAAAAGCTTGGAGAACAAATATCCGCCCTGCCCTGTCAGATACATTTCTGCTGTGATGCCAGCCTTCTCATAAGATTCTACCAGACCTGGTGCAAATACATGTGTTTCCACCAGAACATCCTTACCATCCTTCTTTCCATATGCTTCTATAACCATACAGCCTGAATCACATACAAGTCCTTCGTCAATTATCTCCTTGATTTCTTCCTTGTATTTAGGAGCCGGAGGAATATAGCTGAGTGCATATTCAAACGGTATCATTTTGTGTCCCTTATATACTATTTCATCACGGCTGAGCATACCTGCCTGATAAAGCGGTCTGGCAAAATCCATTCCAGCCCCGGCATATTTGAAGTAAGCATTTTTACAGCCCTTAAAGTATTTTTCTGCGTTGAAAGCGTACTGAAGCGGTTCGTCATGACAATGCTCACAGAAAGTTACGGGTTCATCCATATAGTCGTACTGTCTTTTCATCGGAAGTCCGAACGCCGGTGTATTTATCAGTTTGCCATCTTTGAACGCCACCGCCATTTCACTCATATCTGTCAGGGCTGTAACCGGAGACCACCAGAACGGCAGGAATCTTTTAGCTATTACTCCTTCCCATACTATGTTGTAAATAGTATCGCATGTATCAAGATACTTCATTGCATTTCTGGTAGCTGCACATATAAGGCCAGGCGCGGAGCCGGTACCAAACAGCGCCAGACGGTCTATAGCTTTGAATTTTGGACCATATATTTCGTACATGGCTTTAAAGCTGTAATACCACTCAGTTGTGTACTTTTCCTCAAACTGAGGTATATTGTCCTCTTTTTTCGAAAGCTCACTCTGAAGCCATACTTCTGCAAGCTGCGTAGTCCCAGCGTAATCCTGATAGTTAGCCTTTACCTCAAGAGCTGCATCAAGTACATTTTTTGTACATTCCAGAGGCAGTCCGTTAAGTATCAGATCAACACCCTGTGCAGCTGCTACGATGCTATCCTTATCATGAGCATCAACCTTGACGCCCCTACCCTTTGTTATTGAAGAAACAACGTTTTCAACTGCTTTCATATCATAATCAGCACATATGATTTCAGCTACATTAGGTTCCTTGTCAAGTCTCTTTGCTGCTGCGCTTCCCTGTGCGCCAACACCTAAAACCAATATCTTTTTCATAATGTCACCTCGTTTCCTTCTATGCTTTAATTATATATAATAAGACGATATATTCCAGCTTTTTGTTGCCGGAAATCACAACCAATTCGGCGAAACAGCTCAAGTGCTTTTTACATATCGCAAATTCTATATTGTTTAATCGCAAAATCCTATATATCTTTTCTTTTGCCAGTCAGGATAATATATGATATTCTTAAGCAGAAAGGAGCTGGTAATTAGTTATGCTTTGGGAACATATTACGCATTACAGAAATCTTCACTTTGCCATCGGATTCTCCAATGTGTCACAGGAAGCACCTCACTGTCACAAGGAGGCAGAGATAGCTTTGGTGCTGCGCGGTACTGTTAACTACAAAATATATCATCAGGATTTTCATGCGGAAGCCGGTGATGTTATAGTTGTCGATACCAGAGATCTGCATTACATCTATAGTTCATCGGAAGACGTAATATTGCTGACATTTTATATAGATATGGCGGCTTTCTCTGACATATATCCGAACATTGAATATATGATCTTCGTATGTGAAGCATTCAAAAAGGACCCCAATGTGAAACATCAGAAGCTCCGCAATAAAATTACATTTCTGGCACATCATATGGCAGAAATGATGGTCATGTATACACAGGGAGATACCTCCGATAAAAAGCTCACCTCCAAGCTCCATGAAATACTTTATATGATGGTAAATCAGTTTCAGGGATTTTTTATTGAAAACAATGAATTCCGTTACAGTGACGACAACGCCAATCCTGTAAATCTGGAGAGACTGGCCAGAATTATCAATTATATTGAAACGAACTACGATAAAAAAATCACTTTAAGCGACCTGGCTGAAGAAGAGCATTTAAACATGTATCATATCTCTCATCTCATAAAAGACACTACAGGTCTGAATTTCCAGAATCTGCTCAATTATATGAGGCTAGAGGTAGCAGCCAAGCTGCTCAATGAAGAAAAAATGACATTGACTCAGATAAGCGAAGCATGTGGTTTTTCTTCATCATCTTATTTCAATAAATGTTTCAAAGAATGGTATGGAATTACACCTGCACAATATAGAAAAGAACTTAGGCCTGACGTCAGAATATATCATGGTTCCATTGACTACAGCGAAGCTATGCAGCTGCTACGCCCATATCTTGACATGGAACTGCCCGAAAGACACGAAAGCGAACGCTTCAGCTCTTCAAATCATATTTTTATTCCATTAAAGAAGCATTATACCGATGAACAGCAGCTTACGAGTGCGTTCCCTTTAAAGCTGAGAATATCATCAGAAAAAGAGCTGATTAATCTGGTATACTGCAAAGAAGAACTGGCAGCTCTCAAGCCTGAGGCTGTATCTGTTCCGTCAGATATTGAGCTTACATCAGAATCACAGCGCACAATATTTGAGTTAAAAAAAGCCGGATTGCAGATAAGGTTTGACGACAAGTCATATGACGATAATACCGGATACTATAATGATATCTCAACGGCGGCTAAAGTATTTGATGAGATTATCAGGAAACCGGATGCTGAGGTTGGCGTGTTTTATGATGATGTTGACAGAACATCCGGACTTTTTACAAGGTCATACCTGCCTACTCCGCTCTGCAGCATTTACAAGATTTTTGCCGATATTGACGGTTGTATTGTTGAGCATCAGGAACAATATCTGCTTATAAAGGAACGAGATATGTTTCATTTACTGATTCATAATTCTCAGGAATCAACAAAGCTTAATGTTCATCTGAGATTCAGCTCCGCAGAAAAACCTGCCTATATTATAAGGACAGAGTTCGGAAGAAACCACAGTATTTTCTCTATTCAGAATGAAATCGGTACTGCAGAGGCTTCAGATCAGCGCATCAGAGAACATGTGATAAATATAACATCAGGCACCCGTTATATTATTTCAGCTGACAGACTGTCCGCTCCCAATGTGGATCTGATAATTGAACCTGATACTTTAGCTGTTCTGACTTTTCGTATGAAATTACCTTTATAATAGTTTACGTTTAAACAAAAATCTGCCGCATATCAACCATTAAATGGTCAATAGTGCGGCAGCCCTATCAAATTATTAACCTATATTTAACGCAGACCCTATCCTCTGTTCTGCTGTTCAACAAGCTTGTCGGCACCGTACTTTTTACGCAGTGCAGGTTTCTCGATTTTACCGGTTGCATTTCTCGGAACATCAGCAAAGATAATCTGTTTAGGTCTCTTGTATCTTGGAAGCTCCTTGCAGTATTCGTTGATTTCATCCTCAGTGCATTCCATCCCTTCCTTGACTGAAATAATAGCACCTGTGATTTCTCCCAGACGTTTGTCAGGAAGACCGATAACAGCAACATCCTTGACCTTGTCGTATGCGCTGAGGAAGTTTTCGATCTGTACAGGGTATATATTCTCTCCCCCACTGACGATAACGTCCTTTTTCCTGTCAACGAGGAAAATGAACCCATCCTCATCCTGCATAGCCATATCTCCTGTGTAGAGCCAGCCGTTTCTGAGAGTATTTGCAGTAGCTTCAGGATCATTGTAATAGCATGTCATGACACCAGGGCCCTTGACACAAAGCTCTCCGACGTCGCCCTGCCCCACTTCATTATCATTTTCATCGACAATCTTGCATTCCCACCTGTAGCCGGGGATACCGATAGCTCCTACCTTATGGATATTTTCCACGCCAAGGTGCACACATCCCGGACCCGTTGATTCAGATAAACCATAGTTTGTATCATACAAATGGTTAGGGAAGTACTTTTTCCAGTGTGTGATAAGTGACGGCGGAACAGGCTGTGCTCCGATGTGCATCAATCTCCACTGATCAAGCTCGTAATCCTCCAGCTTGATATCACCTCGGTCAAGGCTGTCAAGAATGTCCTGAGCCCATGGCACCAGCAGCCACACGATAGTGCACTTTTCCTTGGAAACTGCATCCAATATAATTTCCGGAGTTGTTCCTGTCAGAAGTACAGCTCTGCTTCCTGCCGCCAGACTTCCCATCCAGTGGAACTTGGCTCCTGTATGATAAAGGGGCGGTATGCAAAGGAACACGTCATCTCTGCCTGTCAGGTGATGCTTCTGCTCCATGAGAGCTGCCTGCATAAGGCTTTCATGATTATGTAAGATCGCCTTCGGAAAACCTGTTGTTCCCGATGAAAAATAGATAGCTGCATCGTCCTCTTCATCAAGTCTGATAAGAGGTGCTATACTGGAACAATCAGCAACCAGCTCTCTATAGCTTTCTGCGAAGGTAGGGCATCCGTCACCTACATATATAAGAAGCCTTCCCCTGTTCATTTCTTCTTCGATGGATTCAATTCTCCCTATGAATTCCGGTCCGAAAAACAGCACCTGAACATCAGCAAGATCTGCACAGTATTTGATTTCATCTGCAGTAAATCTGAAGTTAATCGGCACAGCTATTGCTCCTGTTTTCAGTATTCCGAAGTAGATAGGCAGCCATTCAAGGCTGTTGAACATGAGTATTGCGACCTTTTCGCCTTTTTTGACTCCTCTGCTGATAAGCATATTGGCAACTCTGTTGGCCTTCTCATCAAATACGCTCCAGGTTATTTCACGTCTGTATGGTGTAGCGCTTGTCTGCTGTACCAGATCATATTCCTTCCATGTTTTTTTCCTGGCATCCTTGATCATAGGATTTAATTCTACTAATGCTATCTCGTCGCCATATAATTTATGGTTACGTTCGAGTAAATCTGTTACCGGCATTGTTTCCAGTTCCTTTCTTGTGTCTATATTATAAAATTGTTGATTTGTACAAAAATTTCACGCCATATATTATACAATATTTACAACTGATAGTCCAGTGATAAAAAATAAGCAGCTGCGTGAAGCTTCCGGTTTTTGGACATACCGGAAGACTTATGCAGCTGCATTATGATAATGAAAGTGTTTTATCTGTTATATGTTCCGATTTTCGCAAGTTCACCGATGCAGTCATCCCAGCCCTTTATGAGCTTGTCGATGTCTTCGTCGCTTGTTACAGGCGAAACCAGCATCATGTTATGGAAAGGCGTTATCACAATTCCTCTGTTATGGAGATACAGATGTGTATAGTACATCAGATCCCAGTCAAAATTGTTCTTGGCATCTGTTCCGTTTACAGGCGAAGTAGGCATAAACTGCAGCTCACACCTTGCACCTGATCTTGTAAGGCTCCAAGGAATATCGTGTTTTTTGAGCACAGCTTCGAGTCCATCTGCCAACCTTTCCAGTCCTCTGAACATTTTTTCAAAGGCTTCTTCAGTTGCAACTTCTGTAAGCTGCGTTCTCATGCAGGCAATCGCAAACTGATTTGCAGCCAGTGTTCCTCCGATTCCCATCGGATCTGAAACTCCTCCGTTACCATACATTTCACCGATTTTATCTGTAATTTCTTTTGTGAAGCCATATACAGCGATAGGAACTCCGCCTGCAATTGATTTGCCTAGTGTTACAAAATCGGGCTTAAGATTGTAGGCTCTCGTATATCCACCATAACCATTGGATAACGTATGGGTTTCATCAATTATCATATATGAACCATACTTGTCACAGAGCTCTCTTACTGCCTGAAGATACCCGTCTGCCGGCAGCACCATACCGCAGTTTGTCATTACAGGCTCAAGCAGCACGGCAGCTACATCCTCGTATGCAAGTTCCCTTTCCAGAGCCTCAACATCATTGAATTCAACGACCCTTGTCAGCTGATCCTTAGGAAGTCCCGGGTTTGAATCAAATGGTGATCTCAGGCACAGTTTGCCATCCTCACCGATGTGTGGCAGAGTTTCATCAAGGCTTCCGTGGTAGCATTCCTGCATAACAAGGATTTTAGGCCTGCCGGTCAGAGTTCTGGCGTTTCTGATAACGTATCTGTTTGCTTCTGTCGCAGTCATTGCAACCTGCCATGTAGGGAGTCCGAATCTCTTGCTCAGTTCTTTACCGATTTCCAGACAATCAAGTGTAGGCATCATGGTTGTGATTCCCATAGCTCCTCTTTCGGCGATTGTTTTTGCGGTAGCGTCAGGTGAATGTCCGAACATTGCCCCCGTATCGCCTAAGCAGAAATCGATATATTCGTTGCCGTCTATATCCCAGCATCTGGCATCCTTAGCCTTTTCGAGAAAAATAGGATGCTTCGTTCCCCAGTCAGCCATCCACGGCATAGGTACACCGTCAAGAAGGTTTTCGTGAGCCTTATCAAAAGCTTCTTTGCTTTTAGGTGTTCTTTCCATAAAGATTTTGTCTTCTCTGGCTCTCAGTTCTGCCAGCTGTTCATCTGTAACCAATCTGTAAGGGCTTTTCTTATCTGTAATCATTTTTTATCCTCCATTTTATCAGTATGATACCCATATATTTAGCAATCTTCATGCCAACTTGAAAATCAATGAATTTCAACAATTTAAGGCAGTATAAGCCAAAACATTGTCATATATGCAAATTATAATTGTCATTTTTGCAAATAATTGATAAAATATAAGCTATAAGGAGGTATATTATGTCACTTTTGCTTATCAAGGATACTGTTCAACAGGTTGCAACAGCCATAACAGCAGCACTGGAGCTGGAAACGGAAATCATAGATGAAAATCTGATGATAATAGGAGGAACCGGCAGATATAAAGAAAAAATCGGAAGCTATGAAGAAGATGGCAATCTTGAGTGTGATCTGGTATATGCCGATTGCCTCAGGAGCGGTCGTGAATACATTAATTTCACTCCGGAGCATGATGATTTTTATGATGCCAGAGAAAATGAACTGGCTGAAATATGCTGCCCTATCAAAACAGAAGGCAAGGTGCTGGGCCTTATCGGGCTTATCGCATTCACTGAAGAACAGCGCAGCATCATGATTCACAAGACATTAGCACTGCGTACTTTTTTACAAAGCATGGCTGAACTGATTGCCGGCAAATACATAGTATCTCAGAACAACATCACTCTCCAGAACACAGTTTCCTCCCTGCTGGAATCACAAAGCGTGCATGCTTCATTCGACAGCATCATAAGCAGAAGCGAGGCAATGGAAAAAATAAAGAAACGTGCACTTCAGGTGGCATCAAGCAACTCTACAGTACTTATTACAGGCGAAAGTGGTACAGGCAAAGGACTTCTGGCAAGAGCCATACACAAGGAAAGTCCTCGATGCAATAAACCCTTTGTCTCTGTGAATTGTGCCGCAATACCGGAATCACTTCTGGAAAGTGAACTCTTCGGATATGAAAAAGGGGCTTTCACCGGAGCAGAGAAAAACGGCAAGCTGGGTAAATTTCAGCTGGCTGATAAAGGCACCCTCTTTCTTGATGAAATCGGCGATATGCCGCTGCACCTTCAGGTAAAGCTTCTGACATGCCTTCAGAATCATCAGGTTGATCCGGTGGGCTCTACAAAGCCTGTAGATGTTGATGTCCGAATAATAGCAGCTACCAATAAGGATCTGGAAGAAATGATTCGCCAGAAGCAGTTCAGAGAAGATTTGTATTTCAGACTGAATGTGATACCGATACACATTCCTTCCCTCAGAGAGCGACCGGAGGACATAAGCATGCTTGTGCAGCATATAATTATGAAATTCAGCATGGCAATGGGCAAAGCAGTTACAGGTATAGATGCCGATGCAATGGATATACTTCTTTCCTATCAATGGCCCGGCAATATTCGCGAAGTTGAAAATATTATAGAATATGCAATAAACATGGAGCAGAGCGACACAATTACTGTTGAAAGCCTCCCTGAAAAAATTGTTAAGAAAAACAATGCTGTGAAGCTTGAAACCGGCTTCGAGTCTTCTTCTGTCAGCCTGAAAATGCAGCTTGATTCAGCAGAAAGACAGATACTCAGAAACTGTCTGAATCATACAGGATGGGATCTCGAGGGAAAACGCCATGCAGCGAAGCAGCTGAATATAAGCGAGTCCACTTTATACAGGCGGCTTAAACAATTAGGCCTGTCGAAAAAAAATAATAAAAAATCTTGAAAAAAAACAGAATTAAGCGTAAAATTGATTTAAACATCAAGCACACGGGGAGCTTGCGGACTATTATGTTCAAACAGGCTGAGAGGAAGGTGTGACCTTCGACCCATTAACCTGATTTGGATAATGCCAACGTAGGGAACACTAAGTTTAAAAAGCTATGGGAAGTTGCCTGTCAGGTAGTTTCCCTTTTTATTATGTAGCTAACTATATAAAAATCAAGAGAAAAATATAGATAGCCTAA
>JAUNDC010000057.1 GCA_030526355.1 Bacillota bacterium
GATATGAACATTATAAGCAACCTGCCGGAATACATTAAGCCTAAGAACGTTGGGTTGATGTTCTTCAGTATGGAACCTGACAAGTTCTTTCCATATACGCAGATTGATGTTGTACAGTTCCCGGATGGATTGGGAGGAGACAGCATTATTGAAAAGACTTTCAAAGGTCCTATCCATCAGCAGCTGAGGGATGCACTGCAGTACATCAGAAATACAGTAATTGTAGAAAAGGTTGTGAAGCATCCTGATCGTGCTGAGGCGGATCGTTTCTTCAACTATCCATTTGCAGCGATAGAGGAGTCATTGTCCAATGCGGTATATCATCGTGCTTATGATGAGCGTGAACCAATTGAAGTCCGAATAGAAAATGACAGAATCGAAATCGTAAGTTTTCCGGGACCTGATCGCTCCATAACCTTAGAGGGACTGAAGAACTATCGCGTTTCAAATCGTAGATACAGAAACAGGCGAATAGGAGATTTCCTGAAAGAACTGCATCTGACAGAGGGTAGAAATACAGGTTTTAAGAAAATACTCGATGCATTAAGCGCTAACGGCTCACCAAAACCTGAATTTGAAACAGATGATGACAGAAGTTATTTCATTTCAAGATTGTTTATACATGAAGGTTTTTCAAAGGATAATTCAAAACCTATTCAAAAAAATGAAATAATGAAAGAAGTTTTGAAAGAAGTTGAATATGGGAAAATGCAACCTATTATTGAATATTTGAGTGAACATGATGAGATTAACACCAAAACAGCCATGAATCTGACAGGGAAATCATCATCGACAGTTTGGCGTTATTTGAACAAGCTGTGTGAGGTGGGAGTCTTGACGCAAACTGGGAAAACAAACAAGGCCGTCTATAAACGTTGTTTCACTACCGATAAAAAATTAGAGGAAAATTAGAGTAATTTACATGATGTACTCGGAAACCCTTGAAACTAAAGGGATTACAGAGCTGCAGTCATAACATCTCCCAGGCGAATTGCAAAATGGAATAAAATTAAATTGCCACAACGTTGAAATTTCAATGTTCTGGCAATATTTTTGTTTTTGATAATTCCATGATAATATATTAAAATAATTATATAAACTTAATTTTCACGAAAAATTAAGTTTGAAATATAGAAATATGAGGTAGCGGTTTATGAGTTTTCCTATAGACCCTGTAATAAATGATGAATTGAAAGTATTTGAGGATGAAGGAAAAGCAGTAATGCATAGACTGTTACAGCCTAATGTGCGTTACTTCTTTGGTCCACAGATGTTTTCAAGAATAAAATCTATCTTGAAATTAGAAAAGAAACTATGTATGGCAAAGAGTAAACTTCCAAATAAAGCTCTTGATTATTACTGCGATGATCTTCTGCTGGAAGCAACGGCAATTGCTTATCCAAATGAAACAGGGGAGCATATCAGCAGTTACGCAAGTGTGATTAAGGAACTTCGAGATGGGAATTTCAAGATTAGCACGCCATCAGAGTTTAATGATAATTGCAAAAAATTGAGTTCTCGTCAGATTAACTACGATGATTCTGAACTGGGACGATATTATAAAAACGCAGTGCAGGCGATATTGAATGTTACAAATAATGATGAGATTGACTGTTTCATAAGAGCAATCCTGCTTCCGTTTCTAATGAGATCGCTTTTGAGGTATCCGGAAAAGGACAACATGAAAATGTGGATACTGAGCAGTATGTTGCTTTTGAGCGATATAGACGAGCTGGTAGTTTACAAAACATTGGTAAACCTGAAAAAGTATATAGCTATATATGAAAGCATTATTTCGCGCGAAAAGTATTCAGGTGGTGAAATGGGAACAGATGCAACACACTTTATAATGATGCACTTGAATCTTCTGGTTGTTACTGAAAAAGAAGTGACTGCTTATCTGGAAAATGTGACTAAAGAGCTGGATCGTGTTATGCGGGAGATAGAGAGCATTGCTCAATCAAATTGCTGGAACAAAAAAACTGTTCAAATCTGTGAATTGTTATTGATAAATACACTTTTGCGAAAGCAGGGAACCAGTCGCGCTGAATTACTGGATGCACTTGGAATTAAGAGTGGAAACACTTTAACAACTCATATAAACACAATCAAAACTAAAATGAAAATTATTGAAATCCGAGAAGGAAAGTTTATTAAATACAAGCTGGAGTTACAGTAGTGGAGCTGCAAAACAGTTTGCGTTTACGAATCTGAAAACAAGAACTATAATGGAATTGAAACTCGAGATAAGGCTTTGTTCGGACAGATAGCATCAGACACTGAAATTTGAAGGCAAAAGGAAATATAAACATATAATATTGCAAAAAAACAAAAGGATAGGCACGATGAAGAATAACAATGAGATTGTAATATTTGAAACAGAAGATAAGGCTGTTACATTATCTGTACCTGTTGAGCAGGAAACAGTGTGGCTAACACAGGAGCAGATGAGTGAATTGTTTGATACAGCACGCTCCTCGATTGCTTACCACATTGGCAATATTTTCAAGGAGGAAGAGTTGGATAGAAATACTTCTGTCGAAATTTTCGACAGAAGTGCAAATGCATCTCGTCCGCCTAAATATTATAACCTTGATGTCATAATATCTGTTGGCTACCGTGTGAAATCCAAACGCGGCGTTGAATTTAGAAAATGGGCAAATTCAGTGCTGAAGCAGTACATATTGCAGGGCTATGCTGTTAATCATAATCGTATCGCGCAGCTTGGAGAGGTGATAAAGATTATGAAGAGAACTCAAAATGAATTGGATTCACAGCAGGTGCTTAATGTGATTCAAAAGTACAGTAAAGCTTTGGAACTGCTTGATTCCTATGACCATCAGACTATGGAACGTCCAAAAGGAAACGCAGCAACATACGAGCTTACTTACGAAGAATGCATGGATGTCATTTCACATATGCGTTTTGGAGCTGAATCTGATTTGTTCGGCAAAGAAAAAGATGACTCCTTTAGAGGCAGCATAGGTAATATTTATCAGTCTTTTGCAGGTCAGGAGTTATATCCAAGTCTTGAGGAAAAGGCTGCTCACCTGTTATATTTCGTAACAAAGAATCATAGTTTTCTGGATGGTAACAAGAGAATCGCGGCTACTATGTTTCTGTATTTTCTGGATAAGAACGGTGTGCTTTTTACGGATGATGAAAAGCTGATTGATGATCACACACTGGTTGCTCTGACTATTATGATTGCAGAATCGAAACCTGAAGAGAAGGATATGATGATTACAGTTATTATGAACTGCCTGAGATAAAATCTGTACACGGAAACAGGAGAAGAAAATCAGTATAAATAAAATACTCATACATTAAAGAACTTCATGTGCGAAGTTCTTTTTTTGTTGCAAATCGCAGAGTGGCGCGCTGTTCTGCCTGCACTTAAGATAGAGAAAAGAATTTGCGGAGGTTAAGAGTATGAGTAATTATGGAAAAGGATGTTTTAACATCACACCGGCAGGAAATATCAGATACAGGTTTAAGTATACTGACATGTTTGGGAACAGAAGAGTAAAATCTGTAACCGGAGTGGATGAGGCACACTGTCTGCAGAGAGCAAATGAGTTTCTGAAATCACTGCGTACTAAATTCGAACTGACAATTCCGGAACTTCTTATACCTGATGCTGAGCGGGATTTGAAGATGAACCATATCGGGCCGCAAGGGTATCGGAGCAGAATGAATAATATTGATATCATAAGTGAAAACATTATCGGTATAATTCCAATTCCAAGAATCACAGCAAGACAGATTGATGATTTTCTAATGTCAGTTTCGGATTATTCCAGCAGCAAAATAAGATGCTTCTATTCATTGCTTAATAATGCATTTGCGGAAGCTGAAGCTCTTGAAATAGTCGATGTAAACATAATGAAGAGTCTGGAAGTGAGATGTCCAAAATCATCTCAGACTCCCAGAAAAGTACGAAGCTTTACTGAAAGTGAAGAAAAGCGTTTTATCAAAGCACTTACAGAGTACAAATCAAATGGTCACACATATAGAATTCAGATGCTGCTTGAACTGTACTGCGGAATGCGTATGGGAGAAATAAATGCACTGAAGCCCGAGGACATTAATCTGAATAAAGGGTATATCTGTGTGAACAGAACAGTGTCTAAAGATTTGAATGGAGAAGCTATTCTTAGTGAAACAACGAAGACAGCTGCAGGACAGCGAACAGTGCCAATTAATAGATTTATGATTCCTCTTCTTGAAGAAGCACTTAGAGAAATGAAGGAGAATCCTTACGGACTTATCTTCTACGATTCACGAAAAGATGTTATAATATCAACACAGAGAGTGAGCAGTGTCTTTAATACTGTATGTAAAAGGGCAGGACTCAAGGGTTTTAGACAGCACTGCCTCAGGCATACCTTTGCAACAAGATGCATCGAGGCCGGTATCGAGCCGGTGGTGCTTAAAGGCTGGCTGGGACATACAAACATCCATACCACATTAGATACGTATACTGATGTGTTCGACAGGATGGAGTTGGGTGCAATTGATAATCTGGACGAGTATTTAACGGAATTTGATGAAGATTAAGTCCGATATGAACCCCGCGAAAACAGTGAGAAAAAACGTGACTTTTTTCCTGCAGAACTGCGGAAAGCCTTGAAAAATAAGGGGACATGGAGGAATAGACTAAC
>JAUNDC010000008.1 GCA_030526355.1 Bacillota bacterium
TTCATGTTTTATTCAGTTCTGTCTGCAGACCCCAAAAAACTTTGGATAGTTACCTGCAGACCCCAATTGCAGACCCCAAGAAACTTTGGATAAACCCCAAGAAACTTTGGAGACCCCTATTTTCTGATAATTTCGTAAATTGTGTCTATTCTGTTATTCTGTCGTGCTCAGAATCTCCTTGTTTTTCTCAACCTGACTGACTTTCATTCTGGATACGTCCTCAGGATCCACCTTTTCCTTGAGCGCAAGTATCGTAGGTCCCAGATAAACCGTCTTGAGAATTTCTCCATCGAGAGATATCTTGCTGAACTCAGTAAAGTTCTCTCCCTTGATGTAATAGTCCTCTCCTATCTGCACGACTTCATTAATCTTAATATCCTTTACACCCATCTTCAGGTCGGTTGCCTTGAATGGATTTTCACCTCCGTAGATATACTGTTTGCCATAAAGCATATCATATGACAATGCCTTCAAATCTGAGCGGTATGTCTTGCTGTCTCCGTAATTCTGATGATATTTCGTCATCATTCCCGCCGATATACCAAGCCTGTCCAGAACCTCAGCTGTTATCTCGTATGCAGCCAGATCCATGTCCTTCTTTTCCATGCCGAAATTATCCCAGATTATATACTGTGTCTGATACAGCGATCCGTTCTTCATGGAACCCTCTGTCATATCAAGTGCCGGCAGATGGTCTCCGTACATAACAAGAACGATGTCCTCGTCAAAACCTGCCAGAGTATCCGTCAGCTCCTTAACGAACAGATCCATTTCGTAAACCTGATTGGCGTAGTATTCATATGCCCAGCGCTGCTCCTCGCTCTCCGCATTCGTAACAGTTATTACAGGGTTTTCTATAACCTGTTCATCAGGGTATCTGCCATGCCCCTGTACCGATATCGTATAAATATAATCCTTACCCTTGGTACTGTTGAGTGCATCGAGAATCTGCTCTGTGAGTATACTGTCCTTGGCCCAGTTTTTAGGAGTTTTCATTACGTTGTTCATGTATTCCAGACAGGTGAAGGTGTCAAAGCCCATATTTGAGAACACCTTGTTTCTGCCGTAAAACGCACCTCTGTGGTTATGAATGGCGTGAGCTGAATAGCCCAGCTGCTTCAGGTCATAAGGCGTCGATTCACATGTAACTTCCTTGAGGATACCCTTGTACGGATATTCTCCCGGTCCGAAGAACTTGGCGCTGATACCTGTCATTACTTCAAATTCAACATTGGCAGTTCCTGCGCCCACAGATGGAACCGTCAGATATCCTGATGAATATGCCTTCATCAGTTTCCTGTAATTCGGCACCGGATCCTGTGAGAATTCCAAACCCTTGACCTGTGTAGGATCAATGAATGACTCAAGCTGGAGGAACAGAATGTTAGGGCTGTCTTTAACGTCTGTCTCATCATCCTCACCAGGCGTATATATGCCATCCTTGCCCAGCTCGCCGTTTTTGAAAATTCCCGTTATTCTTTCCTCCGAATAATTCGAAGGCTTGTCTATCCCCGTCTTTACCCATGTTACCAGGAAGCTGTAGGGTACACCATTGTCCCTGTATCCGTACGCCAGATTGCCGAAGAAGGTATCCAGAACACCAACCTTCATTCCCACCTGAATTGCTCCGAGGGTAACTGCAAAAATAAGCACAACTGCCACTGCAGCCTTTTTGTACTTTACCTTTTCCTTGAGCTTCGGCGTCTTGCGGTACAGAATTATAATGCCAAGAATCAGAGCTGCGGCCGCCGCTATGGCAATTATAATAGTCTTGGTATTGAAATAGTTTGTAACTATCGTAAGCCCGTCACCCAGACTGCTCAGATCCTTTACGGTAAACGGCGTCATTCTGTTTGACAGGATAATACCATTGATTATGCCCAGTATCAGCCATATCATGGAAAGCATACATAGGGCAAACACTCTTTTCCTGAAAAACATGGACAATGATATCAATGCAAATATCAGTAGCACATTGCATATTGTAACCAGCGGATGCTGAACAAAAAAACTAGCACTGTCTATCAGCGAATGTCTGGCCAGTGTCTCTATCACAAGATACAGCCCTGCTGCTATAAGGACCATGAGCACTATATAGTTCTTTAAAAATCTATTGTAAAATGTTTTTAATTTATCCATTGTTCTGTCTCCTGCTGCGGTATGCCGCTTCATTGGCGACAGCGGCAAACTCTGCCATATCCAGGGTCTCCGCTCTTCTTACCGGATCAATCCCTGCATTGCAGAGTACAGTCTTTATTTCTTCCTTTGAAAGTCCTGCCACACCGGTCAGAGAATTCAGCAGTGTTTTTCTCCGCTGTCCGAATCCCGCTTTTATGCATGCGAAAAACAGCTTCTCATCAACCAGCTCCACCGGCTTTTCTTTTCTGATATTAAGCTTCAGCACTGCAGAATCCACCTTGGGTCTCGGTACGAAAACCTCTTTGGGAACAGCTGCTATCTGTTCCACTGTACAATAATACTGTACCGCAGCCGAAATAGCGCCGTATGTCTTGTTTCCCGGAGCAGCTTTGATTCTGTCAGCAACCTCCTTCTGCATCATTACCGTTATGCTGTCGGCATTAACACCGTTCTCAAGAAGCCCCATTATTATAGGCGTCGTAATATAGTACGGAAGATTTCCTATTACCCTGACAGCCCCCGTAAAGCTTCCTGCCGCCCGCTCATCTGCTATTATCTTGTTGACATCCGTTTTGAGAATATCCTGATTTATCACACTGACATTGTCATATTCCGCCAGCGTTTCCGCCAGAATCGGGATAAGCTTCTTATCTATTTCCACTGCAATCACTCTGGCAGCGGCTTGGGCCGCCTCTGCCGTAAGCACTCCAATGCCCGGCCCGATCTCTATTACGAGATCATTCTCGCCTGTCCCGGAGCCTTCAACTATCCGTTCGATAATACTCCTGTCAGTTATGAAATTCTGGCCGAGGCTTTTGGAAAGCTGGAAATTGTAGCGTTCCTTAATGTCGGCGATAGTTGATGGTGCATATAATTTCATCTATATCTCCTCGAGAGCTCTGCAGAAATCCTCTCTGCTAATTCCGAATTTGTTTAATCTCTGAAGGAAGGTTTTGCCGTTGGCATATCCGATACCCAGAACCTTGCCGATATCGCGGCGCCTCTGGGATGAATCGGCCTGTCCCAGCAGTCCCGTCATAAACATATCATCCATGGTGAACATGTCCTCATTTTCAAGCTGTGAGCACCTTGCCTTGAGAAGTGCGTTCCTGATGTTCTCAGGCGATGCGTTCTCTATGCCTATGTCTCCGCTTTTTTCTGCTTCCTGCCTGTCAAGGAATGCTTCCCTGGCATCAGGAAATCTAGAAAGTATCCGGCGTCTTATCTGCTCACCTGCATGGTCGGGATCTGTAAATACTATGATTCCGGTGGTTTCATATGCTCTGGCTATAAGCTTCCATGTGTTATCTGTTATACCATATCCATGTGTTTCTATTGTGATGGCGTCAACACTTTTTTTGATTGCCGCCGTATCATCGCGTCCTTCAACAATGATAGCCTCTTTAATTTTCATCATTTTCAGTCCTGATCCTCTTCATCCTTGTCCGTGCTCCCGGTTCTGTCTGTGATTTCATCCGGGAACATATAAAGCGTCTCACCCGGTTTAATGAGCCTGAGCTGATTTCTTGCCTGCTCTTCCAGATTTTCGGGATCGTTTATGTTGTCAAGCTCCTTCTGAAGCTGCTTCTTTTCTTTCTCCAGCTGTTCCTGCTGGGCCAGTACATCATGCTGCTCCTTTTTGAGAGATATGATATTTATTACCGAAAAGCTCACTACCGCAATTATGCATACAACAATAAGGCCTGTCAGAAGCCTTCTTCTGTTTTTCTGTCTTCTGATGGCCATTTTGCCCTTGGTATTCTGTCTGGCGCGCTGCCGTGCGTTTTCCTCTTCGCGTGCTTTTTCCTCACGCCTCTTCTCCAGACGTTTTTTTCTCGCCTCGTCCATGTCAATGACCTGGCTGTTGTTTCTGAATTCTCTGCTGCGTCTCTTTTTTCCCATGAACTGATTATACCACAGCATATTTTTTTCCACAATAAAAGCCCCGCCAAAAATCCGGCCGTTCCGTGAAAAGTAATTGCCCCGAATGTGCAGTAGTACATGAATCCTGACACTGCGGCTGCAGCTGCTGCCCAGAAACCGCATTCCCATAGAATCCATACTCCCCGCGACGGCGCCGCCTGTTGGAGATATTTTTTCATTGTCCACAGACTGTACACCAGCACGCCACAGCAGCACATAACTGCTGTGGTCCTGGCCTGCGATACGATAAGCTCCGTCAGCTGCATCACTTCAATATTTTAGCAAAAAATCCCTTTTCGCCTTTTCCCCTTACTTTTACATACATCAGCGAGTTGATGACACCTGTTATTTCCGCCTTGCCTGCGCCAAGGTCGAGAGTCTGAATATGCAAAGCCTCACCCTTAATAATAAGCGCCCCGTCTTTGAGACTTGCTCTTATCTCCTCCTCATCGAAGCTGTCTATCTCGGCAATATCGGTTATTGTCATTTTCTGTCTGTTATCAATAGTCACAACGTGGTTTTCCATGAAACACCTCCTGCACCGGCTGAATACAATCCTCTGATAAAGTATATTTGCTGCCGCCCCACATAGAACAGGTTTATTGCAAAACGCACTGTGAATTGTTATACTGACTGTATCTGGAGAGAAAGGAGTCCGGCGTTGAAAAAAATCACGGTAATCGTCATAACTAGTGCTTTTATATTTTTTTCCATCGTGCTTGCAGTTCTATGCACCGGGGTATATAAAATGAACTCAGCTACCGATGCATGTCTCAGGCTGCGCGATGCGTCAGACTGCTTCACGGATATCGTAAGAGCCTGTGATGATATTTCGTCCATTCGAATCGCTTCGGTTGGCGGCGAAATCCCTGCTCTTGTCATGGCTGCCGATGTGTCCGACAATGCCGATGAAGCATGGTACTTCACGTATAACGGGTATCTGAGAAAAGTTCTTATCCATGAGGGAGAAACTGTATCTGCTGACAGCGGCACTGAGGTTATGGAGCTCAAAAGCTCTGATTTCACGTTCCTTGCGGATGAGCTTCTGGAGGTTGTCTTCGTTACTTCAGACGGCCAGGAAATGTCTGTGAATATTTATCTTCCTGACCGGAAAGGAGGCGATTCTAAATGAGGTCTTCTTTCTTGAGAAAAAAGGAACATGCTCATTCGTTTCTGAAAAAACTGGATCCTACCCAGCTTTCTCTGCTGCAGCTCAAAAAAGTCTTTATCGGGCTGCTGACTGCATTTCTTCTGATTTCGTTCATAGCTTGTGCATGGCTGTACAATCAGGCAGAGCAGAAAAGCAGAGATGCGTTGATTCTTAATATGTCCGTTATGGAGGCTTCTTCAGCAGCTGAAACCATCAAGGCGACAGACGGCAGTCTCAAAAAAGCCGCAAAGCTTCTGAGAAGCCACAGAGACTACACGCTCGACGATGATTCTCTTCTGCTTTATTATGACGATGAGATGCGCCCGGCATCCGAATCGTGTGCATTTTACATGGCTCAGATACGCAGGGAAAAGAAGGATGGGTGTTACTGCTTCACTATTACAATATCGGCCTGCGTTCAGAAATATACAGTTTATGAACTTGTTTTTAAGATTCCTGAAAGGGGGTAGCTGTCCATGCGAAAATCTTTTGTTCCGGCAGTATTCGCTCTCACGCTGACAGCTGCCGTGATACTGATAATTCTGTGCTTCACTGCTTCAGCCTGCATTTCGGCGGATAAGGATTTGAGGGATGCGGAAAGGTACAGAAATTATACTGACAAATATTATGCTGCAGAGACCACTGCGGCTGAAATCATATCAAAATACTCCGGCTCTTCGGATGCCGGCAACACCAGTCTGACATCAGGACAGAGCGGCGCATCCATATACAGCAGCCCTCAGGGCAGCGTCAGGGTATTTCGTGCTGACAGCAGTCTGTCATTCTCGGTTCCTATCGATTCCCGCCGCCAGCTTGCTGTAATTGCCAATGCGTCAGGCAATGATATCAATATTCTGAAATGGTCCGTAGAAAACAGATAGGGGCTGACATGCAGCCCCTATTTTTATTTTTTTGTTCTTATTGGTTTATGGCAGATACCCTCTCGGGTTGACTGCCGATCCGTTGACATGAATCTCGAAATGGCAGTGCGGTCCTGTACTTCGTCCTGTATTGCCTGACTCTGCAATGTGCTGTCCCTGGTATACCTTATCGCCTACGCTTACCAGAAGCTGGCTGTTATGTGCGTAATAGCTTTCCATGCCGTTCTGGTGATCTATTACTACCAGATATCCGTACGATCCGCTGTAGCCTGCTTTTGTTACAGTACCTCCGTCAGCAGCGCGCACATCGCTTCCTACAGGGCAGCCTAGGTCAATACCTGCATGGAGACGCCCCCATCTCTGACCGTATTCTGAGGTTACGGTATATCCACCTGCCAGAGGCCAGATGTATTTGCCCGAACCGACTGTCGGCGGTCTTTCCTTGGTTCCCACCAGAATTATCTTTGTCACCGGCTCCTTGGTAACTGTTGTCACCAGATTGGTCTCTTCTATTCTTTCACCATTGACCGATACTATTCTGGCTGTGATTTCACGTTCTCCGTCCTTACCTTTTTGCTTTACTTCGGTATCACCCTCATATATGGTATCATCTTTTTTCTTTTCTACTGTGTATTCTATTTTTTCATCGTAAGTTACAAGCTCTGTAATCTTCGCTGTTATGATAGGGGCATTCTGTTTTATTACCAGAGTGCTTCCCACCTCAAGCTTTTTAGGATCCACGTTCTGGTTATCCTTGAGGATATCCTTTTCACTCATTCCATAAAGCTTGGCAATGTCGGCCAGTGTCTCACCTGCTATAACCTTGTGGAGAGTTTCCTTCCTTCCGCTTGTGCAGAGCTTGTCAACCATTTCATCCTTTGTAGCTATATCCTGCAGATCTGTGTTGCTCTGCTGCACCTTTACCTTTTCAATAAATACAGCTTCCTCTATTTCGGAGCCTTCCATGCCTGTAGAATATCTGTCCTTGATCTCCTGCAGCACCTCTGCAGCTGTTTCCTTGCTTTCTACAGCTCCTACCTTCTTGCCGTTAACATATATACCATATGCCTTGACATTGAGATCACCCATATATGTAAGGCGTTTAAGCACCTCCTCTGATGAGTCTATTTTAACATCTCCCAGTGCTGAAACACGCTCGAAAGAAATATCGTCACGAGCATCTATTACTACACTCATGTCTATTTCTTCGGTAAGTGCTCCCTGAACCAGATCAGTGATTTCAAGGACATCAGCCTTTGATTTTACCAGACCCAGCGCCTTGCCGTTATATGAATATTCATAAGCAGTACAATAATTGAAAACTCCTGCTGTTCCTACAGCTGCCAGAAGTACGATGGTGAACACCGTCAGCAGCACAACCTTATGTCTCTCGCAGAAATTCTTGAAAGCACGACTTTTCCTGCCGATAAAGCTTTTCTCATACCGCTCCAGTTTCTTCTTTGTCAGCATATCGGCAATTGCTCTTGCTTCCTCTGTGCGCCTTTCTCTCTCGTCCTTAAGAGTATTTCTTTCTTCTTCTGTTCTGGCGTTTTTTTCTTCCTTAGTCGCTAATCCCAGCAGGTCTCTCCATGAAAAGCGTGCAACCTTTTTAAGCTTTGTCTGTATCTGGGTGTTATGGACATTGACAACTCCACCGCCCAGCTCAGCCTCTGCTATACGCTTTGCCTTCTCAAATTTTTCGCGTTCCATCTCTTCACGCTTAAGGCGGCGTGCACGTTCTTTTTCCTTATGGCGCAGTTCCTTTTCTTCTCTTTTTTTCCTGGCTTTTTCTTCTTTTTTTATTTTCTCGATTCTGGCCTTCTGCTCTTTTATCTCTTTTTCGGCTCTGGCCTTCTCAGCTTTTTTAAGGCGGACATTTTTCTGCTGTTCCAGAAGTGCATTAAGGTGCTGCTGCTCTTCCTGCAGCTGTTCCTGCTGCTGTGTCATCTTCTCCTGATGCACCTCCGCAAGCTTTTCTGTGTTCTTCTCCGTCAGCTCTGACATGCGGTCAAGGATTCTGCCCTGCTGTGCCTGTGCTTTGAGAAGCTCCTGCTTTGTCTTTTCCAGTGACTCTGAAGTATCCTCTGAAGATTTTTCTTCGAAGAACTCTGCCATCTCCTCTGCTGAAGCTGTATGACTCATTTCTGCTTTTTTGGCAAGCAGCTCACTCTCCATATATTCCAGTGCTTTTTTTCGGCTAATTTCCTTCGCCTTCTTATCGGCTTCTACAGCTTCAAGTCTTTTCCTCTCGGCTTCCGCTGCCGCCAGAGCAGCCTGTTTCTCAGCCTCCTGTATCTTCTTCTGCTCTTCCTTGAGAGCAAGCTCCTTCTGTCTGTTCTCTTCTCTTTCCAGTCTTGCCTTTTCGGCATCCTTTCTTGCTCTGTCTATGATTGCCTGCTTAGCGGCAACGACCTCCTCAGTCTCCTCCAGATACATTCTTCGGCCTTCATAGCTTCCTTCTTCGTCTGCAGTAGCTGTATCAGCTTCAGTCTCCTTCAGATATGGATCCTCCACGGATTTGAGTGATTCAACACTTTTTCTCAGCTCCATGATTTCCTGATACACTCTTTTGGCATCCTCATCCTCGGCGATGAACTCTTCTCTGCTCATGGTCTGCCTGGTCACTGGCGGTTTTTCGCCGGTTTTATTGTCAGTCTGATTTTTTCCTTCGTTATCTCTCCAAAACATTGACATCTTTCTCCTGTTTCAAGCATACCTGTATCCTTGCATTTCGGACATTTATAATGTATATCCATGTAATCCAGCTCAAATCCGTTATCGGTAAGCAGGAATGCCTTTTCGGTATTCAGCGCATCCATTTTCGCTTTTAACTCTTCCATAGCGGCCTTGCGGTCCACCCTGTCGGAAATAATTATCTTTGAGATTTCAGCGCCCTGCGCATTTATCCTGTCCTCAATTTCCTTTATTCGCGGCACTGCATCAAACACCTCCCGGCGTCTTGCTTCAGCCTCTTCTTCCTCCTGCAGCCGCAGCGCCTCGTAGTATTTCATTATCTCTCCGGTCGTCAGCTCCCTGCTGCCGTCTCCGGAGCCTGATTTACCGTTCCTGTTTTCTTCATACCAGTTCACCAGTATCTTATTGACATAATTTATATTAGGGTTTGATATTCCGGATGTTCTGCTGCATGCAGCCAGCACTTTTTCAATGGAAAATCCCATAGTGTCGAACCAGCTGTCCATGATTTTTCTTTCTTCCTCCGTAGCGTTTCTGGCAAATCCCAGTGCCTGAAACACTCTTTTGTAAAGATATTGCTTCTTTTCAAATTCACTGAGGTACTTTTCCACGGCAATCACATCCCGAAGCCCTTCAGCCGCCCAGCCCTTGATGACGGCTTCTATATATTTGATGTTCTTTTTATTTTTCTGCATGCAGTAGGAGTAGCCGTACGCAATTACCTCCGGAGTAGCCTGAAAATCATCTATCCACGAAACGATTTCACCCATTTCTGCAGCACTCAGAACTCTTCCCGTAATCTGCTCTATAGCACTGAACATATCGCGTATTTCCTTGTCGGCCATAAAGGAATGCAGGTTCTGTCCAGGCGAAAAGCCTTTTTTGTTTTCCTTTTCGCCGTAAAGCTGTTCCTTAAGTACTACAAACTCCACACTGTAATCAAATTTGTCTTCGGGAGAATCCTTTATTTTTCTTATTACTCCCATTCTCTCCCAGTAGGTCCAGGCCTTCAGCACATCCTCGATATCCATATTCAGGTGCCTTGCAATGTCTTCATTGGTGAGCTCGCTGTCAAGCTCACAGTACATCAGAGCAAAGAGATACACCTTGACAAAGTCTCCGGGTGCCGAAACCATATATTCATTTATAAACATATTTTCAACGCCGGTATCCAGCAGAAAATAGTCCTTGATTTTTTCTTTTCTGAAACCCATGGATCCTCCGTATTAAAATCCCGGTATATTATTGGTTCCTATGCTGTCCACGAATTTAGTCAACTTGTCCAGCCATGTGATTTTGACGGTGCCTGTCGGACCGCTTCTCTGCTTAGCTATTATTACCTCACACTCTCCCGGAACCTCTGTGTCCTCATTGTAGTAATCATCTCTGTACAGGAAAATAACTATATCGGCATCCTGTTCTATGGAGCCCGACTCTCTAAGGTCGGAAAGCATAGGTCTGTGGTCGGTTCTCGTTTCCGGTGCTCTGGAAAGCTGCGACAGCACAATAACAGGGCAGTCCAGCTCTCTTGCCAGAAGCTTGAGGTTTCTCGATATTACCGAAATCTCCTGCGTTCTTGAGTCTGCCTTGCCTTCAGGCGTCATCAGCTGCAGATAGTCTATTACAACCAGATCCAGGCCTTCCTCTGCCTTGAGTCTCCTGCACTTACTCTTCATTTCCATTATGTTGATGCCTGCCGTGTCGTCAATATGTATATTGGCCTTTGACAGCACATCAAGGGCGATATTGATATCGTCCCAGTCTCTTCTCTCAAGTCTGCCGGTCTTGAGACTCTGCATATCAACCTTTGATTCCATTGACAGCAGTCTCTGCCCCAGCTGTTCCTTTGACATTTCCATGGAAAAAATCATTACTGATGCTCCGCCCTTTACTGCTGCATTTAAAGACAGCGAGAGTGCAAAGGCCGTTTTTCCCATTGCAGGTCTTGCCGCCAGGATTATCAGATCTGATTTCTGCAGACCTGATGTTTTCTCATCCAGATATTTAAATCCTGTCGTTACTCCTGTCAGGCCTCCATCCAGCTGCGAGGCCTTGTCTATTATTTCTATATTGGTAAGAAGTACATCCTTCAGATGGGTGTACTGTCCCTTTTGTCTTGCCTGTGATATTTCAAATATGCCGCTTTCGGCATAATCCAGCATCTGATTGGCGTCCATGCCGTCTTCATAGCCTTTGGTCACAATATCATCCGCTGTGCTTATAAGTCTCCTGACGGCTGCCTTCTCTGCTACGATTTTACCGTACTCCATAGCATTTGATGTAGTCGGTGTTCCAGAAGACAGAGATGCGATATATGCTCTGCCGCCTACCATATTGAGACTGTTTCTTCTTTTGAGCTCTTCCGCAACTGTCAGTGCGTCTACAGGAGCATTTTTCCTGTGGAGCTCCAACATCGCCTTGAAAATCTCCTTGTGATTTTCATCATAAAAATCTTCGGCTTTCACCACTTCCACTACATCAAATAGCGCATCCTTGGAAAGCAGTGCTGCGCCCAGAACAGATTTTTCCGCTTCAATACTGTGCGGAGGGATTCTTCCTTCCATTGTATAACTCCTGTTCAGATACCAGATCAGATAGTCACATTGACCTTAAGTGTTGCTGATACCTCAGGGAAAAGCTTCAGCACTACTTCAGTCTCACCTGTCTGTTTAATAGGGTTATCAAGCACTATCTTTTTCTTGTCGATCTTGATATTTTCCTGCTTTTCGAGGGCTTCTGCAATATCCTTTGATGTTATTGAGCCGAAGAGCTTTCCTGAATCGCCGCCCTTTGACTTGATAGTCAGTGTTATGTCTGCGATTTTTTCTGCCTGCTTCTGCGCTGCTGCCTTCTGCTCTTCTCTCTTTTCCTCAGCGATGGCCTTCTGCTTTTCGAGGCTTCTTATATTTCCTTCGGTGGCTTCCTTTGCCAGACCCTTAGGGATAAGCATATTTCTGGCATATCCGTCACTTACCTTGACAACCTCGCCAGCCTTACCTGTTCCTTTTACATCCTTTAATAATATAACTACCATAATTTTATCCTCCTAATGTGAAGTTCTCACGAATTTTTATTTCCTTTTGTTTACTGCTCTTCTATTGTCTCCCTGATAAGTCTTAGTATCTCATCAGGCGGCACATTCACCTGAGCTCCTGCAGTGTTAAGATGTCCTCCGCCTCCGAATTTCTCCATCACTGTCTGCACGTTGATATCTCCCAGTGATCTGGCGCTTACAACCGTTCTGCCGTTTTCATTTTTGCCTGCCACAAAGCTTGCCTTGACGCCTTTAATGGTCAGCAGCTCGTCTGCAACCTGTGAATTGACAATCTGAGAGTTCTGATTTTCTCCGGGACATATGGACATTGCGATACCATTATCATAAAACTCAGCGCTGGCAATGCATGCTGCCCTTACCTTGAAGTTCTCTGAATCAGACTGGAAATATCTTCTCACCTTCTCCAGATCTGCTCCGTTTCTCTTTAACCATGATGCGGCCTCAAAAGTCCTTACCCCTGCCTTTACCGCGAATCTGTTGGTATCCACCATGATTCCTGCCAGAAGTGCATCTGCCTCGAATTTGGAAATCACACGTTTCTCACATGCATATTGAACAACCTCCGTTACAAGCTCCGAGGACGATGATGCGTAGGTCTCCATATAGGAGAGTATCGTGTTGGATATGGCATCCTCTGATCGCCTGTGATGATCTATTATCACTGTTCTTTCGCATTTTTCAACAAGTTCGTAGCATTCCACAAGTGCCGGTCTATGGGTATCAACAATGACAGTCAGCGAATTTTCATCTGCCAGAGCAAGTGCCTTTTCCGAGGTGACGAATTCATACTCATCAGTTTCCTTGGCGTCTGCAACAATATCCGTCAGAGCATCATTATATGAGTTAAGCACTATATATGAATCCTTGCCTATGCTTCTGGCTACTCTGTTGATTCCCAGTGCTGCTCCGAAGCTGTCCAGATCCGGACTCTTGTGTCCCATTATAAACACCTTTGATGACTGGGTCATCAGAGTCTTGAGAGCATGTGCTATTATTCTTGATTTGCCCTTGAAGCCTTTTTCGACTCCCTGGGTTTTGCCGCCATAGTATTCGAAATTCTTCACATTCTTGACTACGGCCTGGTCGCCGCCGCGACCCAGCGCCAAATCCAGAGCCTCCTCGGCATATGAGTCACATTCAGCCGGTGTCTTACCGCCGATTCCTATTCCGATACTGAGCGTCACCGGGAAATCTGTCTCTGTTTCAATATCTCTCGCATCATCAAGGATAGAGAACTTGTTATTCACCAGAACCTTGAAGCTTTTGTTTGTGAGAATCATTTCGTAGAGGTGATCCCTGTATCTGATTACGGCTGCATCCAGCTTCTTTCCCCAGCCTCTTATCAGCTTGTCTATTTCCGTCGAAATCTCCGAAGTTCTGGTGTCCCCTGCACTTGAAACAAGCTCGTCGTAATTATCGACATTTATTATCGCCATGCATTCCTTTTCTTCATTGTATATGTCCTTGAGGGTTTCAAAGGAGGTATTGTCAATGAAATACAAAGCTATGGACGCCATCTCTCCTTCACCGATAAAGCCTGCAATTACCTTGAAATCCTTATCATTTCTTTTGATGTAAAGTGTCGTCTCCTCTTCGGCGGCTTTTATTATGTCAGGCAGCTTCAATCCGGTCAGGGCGAAAATATCACCGTCAATTATTCCGTCGTATTTGAACACATCTACGATTTTCCGGCTGGCTCTTGTTACCTTGCCCTGTGAATTTATTATGCACATGGGCATTGATGTGTAATATGCCAGCAGCTTTTCTACTCTTCCAACGTACATTTTTATCTCCTAAACGAACTACCTTCCGGGTCTGTTGTTCTGTATTCTGAATTTAAGACCCAGGATAATATCAAACATACCAAGCAATACAAGCAGCCATCGCCCTATAACGGTTATCCACAGTATTAGTACTGCTGCTGCGCCGATTGCCTTCGGTATACGTTTCATATGAAAAAGCATCAGTATCACTGATATTCCCTGCAGTGAAAGCACAAAATCAAAAATAAGATCCATATTCACATACAGCAGATCATTAGGAAGCAGTTCCGTTGATGTCATTATCCATGATGCGATGTACATAAGCAGTATTCCCCATACTGCGCCTCCCGGCAGCGAAAACTCCCTGAAGGCAGGCATCAGTGCGGTCTGCGATATATGTGCTTTTTTTACCTTGCTTATTATAAGATACTCAAAATATGCTGCTGCTGTGCTGAATGTCATTATCGATGCCGGCAGTGTATTGAACACCTGTTGATACATTCCGATGAACATATCCGTCTTCTCATCCATTGATGCTTCTTCCAGCCCCAGCATATCGATTACAGTTGAATCCTGAGCCAGAAGACCTGCTATATCTTCAACTGCTGTACTGAGCTGACTGTATACGCTCTCTCCGGACAAGGATGCTGCTGCGAAAACCACCAGCGCTGCTGCAGATGAGTAAAGGGCTGCATGAACCACTGTTCTGTACGGTGAGGCTGAACCTCTTCTCAGCTCTGCCGGTATGGTTATCAGCGGTATTATCAATGTCATTAAAAAAATAAGCAGCAGATACATTCTTTTCTCTGTTTCTCCCTTCAGATTATCGTTTATCACGATTTGCTGTGTATTTTTCCGTAACGTTTATTTTATCATAAATTGAAGTATTTGTCTCCAATATTATTTCAAAACCTTTTACACACTAAAAAAAGTCCTTAAGGCTTGCAATTACAAACTTTAAGGACTTTACTATACTTTCTTCTGTTGTCAAAGCTGAATTAGTCAGCTGTGTAAGGCAGCAGTGCAACGATTCTTGCTCTCTTGATTGCCTTAGTAACCTCTCTCTGGTGGATAGCACATGTTCCTGTGATTCTCTTAGGAAGAATCTTGCCTCTCTCAGTTACATACTTTCTCAGCTTTTCTACATCCTTGTAATCTATAGTTTCTGTCTTGTCAGCGCAGAACTGGCATACTTTCTTTCTTCTCATGCCGCCGCGTCTCTTATTGTTATCCATGATATTTTCTCCTTTCTTTTAGAATGGAATGTCATCATCCTGGATTGCCTGAAATCCTTCCGGAATTCCTGCATCACTGCTGCCGCCCTGGAAATTGTCCTGAGCTCTGCTCTGCTGATATCCGCCGCCGCTCTGATAGCTCTGAGGCTGTCCGCCGCCGGCTCTTTCGTTACGATCTCCCCATTCTAAAAATTCTACTCTGTCGGCAACCACATCTGTAGTATATACTGTAGCGCCGTCTTTATTGGTATAGCTTCCTGTCTGTATTCTTCCCTGAACACCTACAAGTCTGCCCTTGGCCAGAAATCTTTCGCAGTTTTCGGCCTGTCTGCCGAATACCGTGACTCTCGGGAAATCTGTTTTCTTTTCCTGACCGGATCTTACCGGTCTGTCGATAGCCACAGTAAATGTTGCAACTGCCATCTGACTTTCGGATATATACCTTACTTCAGGGTCTCTTGTCAATCTTCCGATCAGTACAACACTGTTCATACTGCACCCCTTTTCTTATTTCTCGTCTTTGTTTACGATCAGGTGTCTCATAACGTTGTCTGAAATCTTAAGTCTTCTGTCGAGTTCCTTTGGTAATGTTGGCTGAGCCTTAAACTCGATAACAACGTAATATCCTTCAGTTTTCTTCTGGATAGGATATGCGAGTTTTTTCATTCCCCATACGTCTACATTGCCGACTTCGCCTTCTGCAGCGATGATGCCCTTTACTGCTTCAACAGTTGCATCCTTCTTATCGTCTTCTAATGTAGGATCGATGATGAACATTACTTCGTAATTTGTCATTCTTTTCACCTCCCTGTGGACTTAATGGCGATAAATACTTTATCGCAAGGATATGACGCAAAATTGCGTACCTAGATATTATACACTATTTGATAAGTTTTTCAAGCTTTTTTTGTTGGCGGCATTATGTAGTTTCCCATAATATCCTGCATCAGCTCATCCGTTACAATAATATTCCATCCGTAATATCCGTTATCCACCATAGGAACATATACCACAGTTTCATAAGTCGCACCCTTGTCTGCCGCTTTTTCCAGCTGCTTCACATAGATTTCCAGACACTTGGCGCTGAGCTTTGTTTTATCGGCTATTTTATCTTTATATAGATTATCCATAATGTAATCATATGCTGCCTTTTCGTATTTATAGTCCACTTTACTGAAGTCGCTGTTTTTCACAGCTATTCTGGCAACCGCTACATCGTTTTTAGTGCCTATTTCCTCTATTTCATACGTAAAATTCCTGAAGACAGCCTCCTTCATGCGTTTTACAACTTCTTCATCACCCTCTGCATTAACGAGAAAATTCACGTATTCGTTGTCTATATGCTTCTCCATTACCCTGCTGTCGCCTGCCCTGAGACCATCCATGAAGTCTGCCGCCGCATTCGCGGGACTTGTTGAAACCATATCCACAAGATTCAGCTGCATAATTGCAGGTATCAGAATCGAGGCCACTGTTTTTAATAAATACTGTAACATTTATTCTAACTCCGCTTTTATAATTCAAAGGTTGTGTTTTTCTTCCATATTTCTTATAATATATAAAAACTGTTGTATTTTCAAGCAAAAGAGGTCCTTATGGAAAATAATCAAACACCTTACAGCTATAATATGTCCGAAATCAAAAAACCGGTTCTGTCAAAAACCGCAATTATTATCATAGCAGCTTCTCTTGTTTTTTCTGCTGCACTTCTGGCACTTGGAATGAATATGGCATTGAATAAAATGGACACTCTTGCCATTAAGGCGGATCAGTCGCTGACCAAGGAGAAATCCTCAAGTGCCCATACTGTAGATATATCCGACAATCTCAGAAAAACTGCAGTGGACAAGGTTATAGCCGATAATTATATTCCTGCTTATTCAACATCCGAGATAATGAGCATGGATGTCAGCAAGCCCAGCGGCGTATCCGTATCGGATCTGAAGCTTGTAACTGCAGGAAACCTGGTAGGCCTTGAAGAAGCCTTCTGGCAGGCGGAGCAGGATTACGGAGTAAACTGCCTTTTCGTGATGGCGATAGCCTCTCATGAAAGCGCCAACGGCACTATTTGCTTCAGGCCCAATAATATGTTCGGCTTCGGCACGTCAGGATTCTCATCAAAGGCAGAATGTATAGATGTAGTTTCACGGGCACTGGCGAACAATTATTTATCCACGAACGGCAGTCTTTATTCAGGTAAGACTATATCAAGCGTCAATAAACGCTACGCTGCCAGCACTACATGGGATGACAAGGTTGCGAGAAATATGACAAAGTATTATGCTGTTATCAGCCAGAATCACAACTCTGCTCTGGAGAAACTGAAATGAGCACTGTAATCATATCCTGCGGCAATTTACTCAATCATCTGGATGCTGCTCAAAAAAAGATGAAAACTTCTTATGACGTCATCGAAGTTGATACAGTTCTCATTGCAATGGGACTGTGTGGAGGCTCTGTCTCAGATATAAAACTTCCGCGAAGCATAGTCATCCCCAAGGTTGATGACTGCATTACACTTCTTATGCATACGGATGACATATGGCACGCTAATCTGAAAAAATGCGGACATCTTTACCTGACAGATACCGTAGACGGCAAACTTTCTGTTTCGAGCATCCGAAATAACCTGATTGAAAAATACGGAGAGAAAAAAGGTCTGCGTTTATTTGATATGTGGTTCAAAGGTTATTATAGTGTTGATATCATAGATACCGGAGTGTACGACTGTCGTAGCGAAAGCTATTTGTCTAGCGCGGTAAATAATGCATCATTAATAAACTGTCCTCTTACATTTGTCCAGGGAAGTAATATTCTACTCGAAAAGCTGGTTTCCGACAAATGGGACGAGCAATTCATCACTGCTGAAAAAGGAACTATTATCCACAAAGAAGATTTTAATAAATAAGTTATTATATTAAGCTTTATTTCCACAGCTTATCAGGGTACATACCCTTGTCCTTCATGGCCTGGAGTGCGTTCTGCACATCTTCCTTGTCTTCTTTGTATGTAACTCCGTACCATTTATCCGGTGATGTTATAACCTTAACATCGGCTTTACCCTCCTGCACCAGTCTGTCTGCTGCAAAAGGCAGGTAATACTCTCCCTTGAGAGGATTTTTCTCCAGTATATTCTCCAGTGCATTAGGAAATTCCTGCTGCATTTCATCCATCATCGCCGCCGAAAATCCCCAGAAATTCATAGACACTATTGTATCGGGCTCAATCTCAAACCAGGTTGCACCATCATCTTCTGTGTAAGCAATCCTATCATTTTTTTTCATTATCTTCGTTCTCTCAGTCACCTTCTTCAGGAACCCCCTGTCATCTGTCTCACATACGCCTCTCGACACGTGTCCGTTTTCCGTAACTGTATTCTTAAGCTGATAGCCTGCCATACAGAATGCGTACTTTTCATCATCCTTATGTGTAGACAGATACTCATAAACCCCCGCGAAGCTGCCCGGTCCATAATAGTCATCGGCATTAATCACTACGAAGGGTCCCTTTATCAGATGCCTGCAGGAAAGTACAGCATGACCTGTCCCCCACGGCTTTTCCCTTCCCTCCGGAATTTCAAATCCCTCCGGTATGTCATCCAGCTTCTGATATGCATATTCTATATCCATGAACCTGCCGGCTCTCTCATCCACCAGCTCTCTGAAAAGCTCACGATGCTCCTCTCTGATAATAAACACCGCGCGGCTGAAGCCTGCCATCATAGCGTCATAAAGAGAAAAATCAAGGATTATTTCTCCTTCTGCTGTTATCTTATCCACCTGTTTGAGGCCTCCGTAGCGTGAGCCCATGCCTGCTGCCATTATTACCAATGTCGGTTGTTCATTTATTTTCATTTTGAATTATCTCCTCTGACTGAATTTCGCATTGCGTCCTTTAATTATACCAAAACTTCCCGCATTTACAAAGAATTTATCAAATATATGCTTCGGTGCATGAGAGCTGTGGTATAATGTATTAACGATTTTCAGCAAAAAGGACGTAATCTATGAAAAAGAACTTAATTTTTGTCACAGGCTTTCTCGGTGCTCCCATTGAGGAGACAGCCCGGCAGCTGGCAGAGAAAAACGGCTGGGATTTCCTGTCCGTTGACGATGAAATTCAGAAAACAGACGGCAGGTCTATAATGAGGATCTGTATGATGATGGGCGAGCATGAATACCGCAACAAGGAATACGAAACGCTGCAGAATATTGCAGACAGCGGCAGAACAGGCCTCGTGATATGCTGCAGCGACGGCATACTTCACGATGACATGTCCAGAGCCATTATCATGGAAAACGAGCTTGTCATTGCCGGCAGGGACATGACCCGTGAGCAGCTGTGGGAAAACGCTTCAAAGCTTGAAACATCATATCATGCCTTTCTCCACTTCGGAACAGAGGAGGAACGCAGAAAAGCGTTCAATGACTTCTATGAAAGGCAGTGCCAGCTTTTCAGCAGCATATAGCTTATCGTACTTATTGCTCAGGGTATTGTCCCGAAGCACAATAATCAAATAATTTTTATCCGGAGGTGTGTGATGATTTACAAAAGAGAAGATGCTGCAAAGGATGCAGCAATGCATGTAGCCAGACAGATGGTCGCTGCTGCCGTTACGGCTCCAAAGGGCTGCGGTATCGACAACATCGAGGCTGTCATAGTTGAAGGAGATGATAAGGATGTGCTGGCAAAGCACATGAGAGTTATAGCCGATGAAACCGGTGCTGATTTCTTTAACAGAGATGCAGGAAATGTGGACAACAGCTTCTGTGTAGTACTCATCGGAGCAAACAATGCTCCTATCGAGCTTGAAGACTGCAGCCTGTGCGGATTCGAAAACTGCGGCAGAACAATCGAAGCCGGTGCCAACTGTGCTTTTAACATCGTCGATCTGGGCATTGCCATCGGATCAGCTGTTTCGCTTGCTGCAGACAACAGGATAGACAACCGCGTGCTTTTTTCAGCAGGCAAGGCGTCACTTCGCATGAATCTGTTCTCAGATAACGTATCCGTTGTTTTCGGAATTCCTCTCTCTGTGACATCAAAGAGCGTTTTCTTTGACAGAGATCCCGGAAATGTGCTGTTTTAATTCCTGACGTTCAGATAGTGTGCCTTTGGCATAATAAATACCAAAAAAACACCGACCTCCGGTTTTCCAGGTTTGAATTCCTGCCTTCCGGGGGTCGATATATTGTCTGTTAATATCGTTCTGTTTTAATATTCTTTACTGAAAATTTCCGTTCCGTCTCCATTAAGATATACAACCTTGACTGTTATCCCATCGATTCCTGATTCTTCCTCAAGTGCATCAACCATTGTCGTAAATGTTGAGGCTGAGCTGTCGATAGTTTTTTCGATTTCTGTTGCTACTGTATCCAGCAGACTGCTGTCCAGAGTATCACCGTATGTATAGGTGTATACGATTGCATTATCCTCAACTGTTACATTAAGTCCGCTTTCCTCTGAGCTCATTGATTCGATGGTTTCCTTGGCTTCGGAGTCACTGTTGATATATTCCTCCAGTGTCGAAGGCTGACTTCCGCATCCGGCAAGCACGGTCATTGCCACCAGAAGCATTGCAACGATTATTCCGGTTATTCTCTTGTTCTTTTTCATTATACCTACTCCTTGAATAAATAATATTAACAACTTTTTCACATTATATCATGGATATTATTTTCGGGAAATATTATTTCTTTTCTGCAGTGCTTCCTCATACAGTCTTTTTTCATCCTCTGTTTCAGGCTCATACACCTTGCCTATCTGCTGTGGTCTGCCGTTTTTACCCATGCATACCATCGTGAAGCATGCAGATAGTGCTTTTTCCGGACCTCCGTTTGATTCCAAATCCTCTGCTTCCACATCAACCAGAATCTCCATTGATGTTCTGCCGACATATACGATATATGCCGTACATGTAACCAGCGCTCCTACAAAAATCGGCAGATGAAACTGAAGCTCATCCACTCTGGCTGTTACGCAGTTTCCTTTGCTGTATTTCATGGCTATCGCTCCTGCTGCTGTATCCATGAATTTCATAATTTCTCCACCATGTACATTACCTGCCACATTGGCCTGATGAGGCAGCATAACCTGACTCATTACGATTTTGTTTCTTACGTCCATTTTTTCCTCCTATGTCAATATTTCAATATAGTCAATTAACAATATTCTATTCAATAGCACCGAGCTCTCTTAGTCCACCTACAATAATCTGTTCTACTCTCTCGGTCAGTACTTTCTCTTCGCTTCGGCTCATACCCTTTGTCTCTATCGGTTCATGCACAATGATATCTATCTGTGCACCCTTGAGATAGCCTTCTTCCTCAAACATCTTATAGCTGCCGTTAAGCGAAACAGGAATAATAGGAACTCCCGGCTTGGTAGCCAGCTTCAGCGCGCCCTTCTTGAACTCTCCCGGCCTGGAACCCTTGCTTCTTGTTCCTTCAGGGAAAATTACAAGGGAAAATCCCTGCTCAATGTATTCCACGCCTTTATTTATTGCCTTGAGCGATGCTCTGGGGTCATTTCTTTCGATAAAAACGCTTCTGATTCTTCTTATCCATTCTCCATAAAGCGGTATCTTCGCCAGGTCATCCTTGGCAACAAAGGCAAACTGGAATTTCGTAAAAGCTGCACAATATGCGAATATATCAGCGTATCCCTGATGGTTTCCCACTAAAACAACGGGACCCTCGTCAGGCAGATTCTCCATTCCCTTCACTTTCACTTTGCTCCCGAACATGTCCATTACAATGCCGCCCCATTTTGATGTCGCCTCAAGTATGTATTTTCTCTCGCTTTCATAGTCGCCCTGAGCTCTTGCAGCTTCTATGGCTTTCTTGTAAGGTCTGAGATATTTAAGACAATGTATCAGCTTATATGCACCCGGTATATTGGCAAATATTTTCATTGTTCTCCTCCTTGCTTCATCAGTAACATGCTCATGACGATACAATCCGCCTCGAGCTTGTTATTCCCCATTATATCATAATGGATGTAAAATTAGTGCAAAATCTTGGTTAATGCTATATAATATCGGGAGAAAATCAATTGCAGAGGGGTAAATTTATGGAATGTAAAATGAACGGTAATTTTAACGTCAGGGTGATAGCTGGAGCCGCTGGTGCGGCGGCGTTTCTCACCATTCTGATTCTGGTTCTTACCGGCAATGCCGGTGCTGTGGATGATTTTGTGCGCAACGTTTTTTATGGCATGCGTGCTGACTGGCTCACACCTCTTGTCAAGGTTATCACATATATCGGCAACTGGCAGAGTATAACTTTTCTCTGCATAATACTTCTGATGCTGAAGCCGACGCGTCGCACATACGGTATTCCTGTTTCTGCCGGCGCAATCTCTGTAACCATTCTTAATAAAATCATCAAGACTATAGTGACACGTCCGCGTCCTGACGATATATCACATCTTGTTCATGCAGGTGGTTTTTCCTTCCCCAGCGGTCATTCGATAACGAGCATGTTCGTATTCGGCATGTTGATTCTGCTGGTTCGCAGTCATATGCAAAACAGGCACGCCGCCAACATACTAACTGTGGTACTAACTATCCCTATGATATGCATCGGTCTTTCGCGCATCTATCTGGGTGTTCATTATCCGACTGACGTTCTGGCCGGCTGGAGCCTGGGGATCGTTATGATTGCAGTTATTTCTGCGGTTTTCGGCAGATTTCGGTAGTCTTCTGCAACTTTAAGTTTTCGACAGTTTTCGGCAGCTGTGCTCAAGGCTTCATTTTGAAAGTCTCCAAATACGCTCATCACAAGCAGTATTTGGAGACTCGTTCAAACGCAATACATTTTAGTTCAAAATATCTTCTTCTCAAACAAAAAACTTATAGAACTACCACTGATTAATACCCCAGACCGAAGTTATTTTTAACTCTCTTCATAGTCTTTTCGGCGATGGTATTTGCTTTTTCTGCTCCATCCTTGAGAACCTTTATAAGCTCCTCGCTTTCCCTGATTTCATCAAAATTCTTTCTGATAGGTGCCAGCGCCTCCTGCGTGATGGCAACCAGCTCCTTCTTGAAATCACCATACCCGCAGCCGTCAAACTGAGCAACTATATCATCTATACCCCTGCCGGAAAATGCACTGTATATGCTGAGCAGGTTGCTCACACCCGGCTTGTTCTCGATATCAAATCTGATTTCACCATCGGAATCAGTAGTTGCTCTCATGATGGATTTCTTGATTTTATTGTCAGCATCCAGAAGAGAAATCCTGCTGTGCTCGTTTTCGGCACTCTTGCTCATCTTTGATGTAGGATCATCGAGGGCCATGATACGCGCACCTGACTTGAGGAACCTGCCGTCAGGAACAACGAAGGTGTTCTTCTTTACAGTATTATTGACTCTGATAGCTATATCTCTGCAAAGCTCTATGTGCTGCTTCTGGTCGTTTCCTACAGGAACGATGTCAGTGTCATAGAGGAGAATGTCCGCAGCCATCAGAATAGGATATGTGAAAAGTCCTGCCGGTGCAGATTCTCTGCCCTTGCTCTTATCCTTGAACTGAGTCATTCTCGAAAGCTCACCTGTATACGAATTGCATGTCAGTATCCATGAAAGTTCAGCATGTCCGCTTACATCGGACTGCACGAAAATCGTTGATTTCTTAGGATCTATTCCTATTGCCATATAAAGCGCAGCCACATCAAGGATGTGCTTTCTCAATTCCTTAGGGTCCTGTGGTACTGTGATGGAATGAAGATCCACGATGCAGTATATGCATTCGTTCTCATCCTGCAGCTCGACAAACTGCCTTAAAGCACCTAAATAATTACCTATATGGATATTTCCTGTAGGCTGTACGCCCGAAAAAACACGTTTCATATTATTGCCCTCTTTTATTAAATATCTTAATTTTATTATTTCAGATCAAGCTCTGTCTGTTCAGGTTCTTCCTGTTCTTCCTTTTCCTTCTGTTTTTTTGCTTTCTTGGCTAATGCTAATTTAGCATCCTCATCATGCTCCTCTTCTCTGATGACCTTAGCCATAGAAATTATGTCTGCATCATCATCGGTGCGCATTATCTTGACACCCTGAGTTGCTCTGCCGAGCTTGGAAACCTCGTCGGCTCTGATTCTGATAATTGTTCCTTCTGAATTTATCAGCAGAATTTCATCATTATCATCAACAACCGTTGCACCTACAAGTCTTCCGGTTTTTTTGAATTTAGCCTTGTCATATGTGAGAAGACCCTTTCCGCCTCTTGCCTGAATCTTGTATTCCTCAACAGGAGTTCTCTTGCCATATCCCTTGGCTGTTACTACCAGCAGCTCTTCGCCTGGCTGAACGAGCTCCATTGATACAACCTCATCATCATCCTCAAGCTTGATAGCCCTTACACCGCCTGCGATTCTTCCCATTGGACGTACATCATCCTCTGAGAATGAGATGCATTTGCCGTTTTTGGTGATGATAATAACATTATCGCTGCCGCTTGTCTGCTTGATTCCTACAAGCTCATCTCCATCCTTAAGATTTATTGCGATGAGACCTGTTTTTCTGTTGGTATCAAACTGTGAAATAGCGGTTTTCTTAATGATGCCGTTCTTGGTAACAGCTATCAGATATTTGTCATCTCTGAAATCCTTGAACGGTATTACTGTCGTGATTCTCTCGCGCTGCATCAGATTCAGGAAATTGATAGCAGGCGTACCCTTGGCTGTTCTCGTAGCTTCAGGGATTTCGTAAGCTTTGATTTTGTGAGCTTTACCTGTATTTGTAAAGAACATCAGATTATCGTGCGTGGAGGTCATGATGAGATCCGTCACGAAATCGTTTTCTCTCGTTGTGAGTCCTGTTATTCCCTTGCCGCCTCTTCTCTGAGTCTTGTAGGTATCAGCAGGTATTCTTTTGAGATATCCCAGATGAGTCAGGGTGATTGCCACCTGTTTTTCTTCGATCAGGTCTTCATCATCCATCTCATCCATAGCTGATGTTATTTTTGTTCTTCTTTCGTCACCGTACTTTTCCTTGATTTCCAGAAGCTCATCCTTTACAACTCCCATGAGCATTTTCTCATCAGCCAGCAGCTGCTTGTAATAAGCTATCTTCTTGCAGAGCTCTGCATATTCATTTTCTATCTTCTCTCTTTCCAGACCTTGCAGTCTAGCCAGTCTCATATCGAGAATAGCCTGAGCCTGTATCTCAGAAAGACCGAAGCGTTCCATCAGCTTTTCTCTGGCATCGTTATAGCTGGATCTGATTATTTTGATTATCTCGTCTATGTTATCAAGAGCTATGCGCAGTCCTTCCAGTATATGCGCTCTGGCTTCGGCTTTTTTGAGATCGAACTGGGTTCTCCTTGTTACGACCTCCTTCTGATGCTTCAGATATTCATTGAGAATGTCATACAGATTCAGAAGTCTTGGCTGTCCGTCAACCAGCGCTATCATAATCATGCTGTAGTTATCCTGCAGCTGCGTATGCTTATAAAGTCTGTTAAGTGTTATCCTAGGGTTGGCATCACGCTTAAGCTCAATAACGATACGCATACCGTTTCTGTTGGATTCATCACGTATTGCCGATATACCATCTATCCTCTTATCTCTGACAAGCTCTCCGATTTTTTCCAGAAGTCTCGCCTTATTAACCTGGAATGGTATCTCTGTTATTATTATCTGGGAACGGCCCCTGTCTGTCTCCTCTATGTTGGCAACGGCTCTTACCATTACCTTTCCCTGACCTGTTCTGTAGGCTTCGCGAGCACCCTTCTTACCCAGAATCTGAGCACCTGTAGGAAAATCCGGACCCTTGACTATTTCAATAAGGTCATCTACAGTACAGTTTTCATCATCTATCATTCTGACAGTTGCATCTATTACCTCGCCGAGATTATGAGGAGGTATAGATGTTGCCATACCTACTGCGATACCATTGCTTCCGTTAACGAGTAGATTCGGAAAACGTGCCGGCAGCACAACGGGTTCCTTTTCCTCCTCATCGAAGTTAGGCATAAAATCAACGGTATCCTTGTCTATATCACGGATCATTTCCAGAGAGAACGGTGACATTCTGGCTTCCGTATAACGCATTGCCGCAGCACCGTCGCCATCTACCGAGCCGAAGTTTCCGTGCCCGTCTACCAGCAGATATCTGGTGGAGAAGTCCTGTGCCAGTCTTACCATCGCATCATAGATAGAGCTGTCTCCATGAGGGTGATATTTACCCATTACTTCTCCGACGATACGGGCTGATTTCTTGAACGGCTTGTCAGGCGTTATACCCAGTCCGCTCATACCATAAAGTATTCTTCTGTGAACAGGCTTAAGACCATCTCTGACATCCGGAAGAGCACGTCCTACAATTACGCTCATAGCATAATCTATGTAGGAGTTTTTCATCTCGTCATGGATCTCATGCTGGATCATTTTCTGGTCTTCAATTAAATTTGGCATATATTAAAACTCCTTTGTTATCCTTAAATATCAAGAGTTGCAAGTGCTGCATTCTGTTCGATGAACTGTCTTCTCGGAGCTACCTTGTCTCCCATGAGAGTGGTGAATATTTCATCTGCAGCAGTAGCATCCTCCAGAGTTATCTGGATAAGTGTTCTGTTATTGTAATCCATTGTTGTTTCCCAGAGCTGATGGAAATCCATTTCTCCCAGACCTTTGTACCTCTGGATATCCGCCTTGCCCGGCTTGTCCGCCAGCTCCTTCATAAGTTTTTCCTGTTCCTTTTCGGAATAGGTGTAGTATACTTCCTTTCCCTTCTTAACCTGGAAAAGCGGCGGCTGTGCCGCATATACGTAACCCTTCTCGATAAGAGGAGTCATATATCTGTAAAAGAACGTGAGCAGAAGTGTCCTGATGTGTGCTCCGTCGACGTCGGCATCTGTCATTATGATTATCTTATGATACCTCAGCTTTGATTCATCAAAATCAGGTCCTATATTGCAGCCGAAGGCTGTAATCATATTCTTTATTTCATCTGAATTGAGAATCTTGTCAAGCCTTGCCTTTTCAACATTCAGAATCTTACCTCTGAGTGGCAGCACCGCCTGTCTCAGTCTGTCACGTCCCTGTTTTGCACTTCCTCCCGCAGAATCACCCTCGACAAGGAATATTTCAGAAAGTGAAGGATCCTTCTCTGAGCAGTCCGCCAGCTTGCCAGGCATCGAAACTCCGTCAAGCACACTTTTTCTTCTTGTAAGCTCTCTGGCTTTTCTTGCCGCTTCTCTGGCTCTGGCAGCTCTCATGCATTTGTCTATTATTATTTTAGCCTGAGCAGGATTTTCCTCCAGGAAATACATGACATTTTCGGCAGTTGCAGCCTCAACGAAGCCTCTCATATCACTGTTTCCAAGCTTTGTCTTGGTCTGTCCCTCAAACTGCGGTTCAGTCAGCTTGACTGATATGATTGCCGTCAACCCTTCTCTTACGTCCTCGCCCGAAAGAGCGTCATCATTTTCCTTGAGAAGCTTGTTCTTTCTAGCGTAGTCATTGATGGTTCTTGTCAGAGCTGTCTTGAAGCCCACCATATGGAAACCGCCTTCTGTTGTATTGATATTATTGGCATACGAAAGCAGCATCTCGTTATATCTGTCTGTATACTGCAGAGCTACCTCTACTTCTCTCGTCTTGTCTGCAAGCTCAAAATATATTATATCGTTATGAAGAGGCTCCTTATTGGTATTCAGATGCTTTACGAATTCTCTGATACCTCCCTCATAATGAAATTCCTCTTCTCTTTTCTTACCTTCGCGCTCATCCTTGAGAGTAATCTTGATTCCCTTGTTGAGAAAAGCCATCTCACGAAGTCTTCTTTCCAGAGTTTCATAATCGTATTCTGTCTCATCAAAGATTTCCGGATCGGGCCAGAAGGTACTCTTGGATCCTGTTTTTCTGGCATTTCCTATTTCTGTCAGAGGGCTTGTTGTCTTACCTCTTTCATATGTCTGCTTGTATATTTTACCATTTCTCTTTACTTCGACCTCCATTTTAGTAGAGAGCGCATTTACTACTGATGCTCCTACACCGTGAAGACCTCCTGAAACCTTGTATCCTCCGCCTCCGAATTTTCCTCCGGCATGAAGCACTGTATGAATTACTTCAACTGCAGGTATTCCAAGCTTAGGATGATTGTCAACAGGCATTCCTCGACCATCATCCTCAACTGTTATTGAATTATCCTTGTGTATACATACGCTTATTGTTTTGCAGAAGCCTGCAAGTGCTTCGTCGATACTATTGTCGACTACCTCATATACTAAATGGTGAAGACCTCTCGGACCTGTACTTCCGATGTACATACCCGGTCTTTTTCTTACAGCTTCAAGACCTTCCAGCACCTGTATCTGCTCGGCACCATACTGCTGCATTTTATCGTCTTTTGCCATTATACGTTCTCCTTTTGCTTATTCATAGATGGTATATTATATCACAAAATATTCATTTTTACAACGAAATACTGTGTTTTGGACTTAAATCAGTATTTTCTTATAAAACTCTGCGAAATCATTGATTTTTTAACTTAAAAAGCCTGATTTTAACTTGAGGTGTACTTAAATAAAATTAAAATCAGACTGTATTTATATTTTTCTTATTCTAAATGATTATTGACCTTTGTCTTATATTTTATATTTCTATTTCAACTTTTCCTGACACTATTTTGAAAACCTTTCCTTCAGGAAGTGATCTCGCAACCTTTCCCGAAAGGTCGGCTGTCGTTATGAACATCTGGTTCTCACCAAGTGAATTAATCAAATATGTCTGCCTGTCATTGTCAAGCTCAGATAATACATCATCAAGCAGCAGCACCGGCTTTTCTCCTGTTTCCTCCTCTATCAGCTTTATTTCCGACAGCTTCAGCGATAGAGCTGCCGTTCTCTGTTGTCCCTGAGAACCGAATTTTCTCAAATCTATACCGTTGGCCGAAATTTTAATATCGTCCTTGTGAGGTCCTCTACCTGTATTCCGGTTTCTGATATCATCATTTCTGTGTGAAACGAGGATCTCATAGAATTTTTCTTCTTCATTCTGTGAAAAATGAACGTTAGGCTCATATTTCACTTCAAGCTTTTCTCTTCCTCCTGAAATGCTGTCATGAATTCCGGAGCTTATTTTTTCTATCTTTTCTATAAATTCATTTCTTCTTTTAATGACCTTGCTGCCGTATTTTGCCAGCTCATAATCCCATATGTCAAGTATAGACATTTCTATTTCAGGCTCTTTAAGATAAGTGTTTCTCTGCTTGAGAACTTTTTTATAATTGCTGAGATCATTATAGTAGCCCGGCTTTATCTGGCAAAGCTCATGATCTATGAATTTTCTTCTTTTTTCAGGCTCATCCTTGACTATCTTAAGATCTTCGGGGGAAAATACTATTATAAAAATCCTTTCAAGAAGCTCCGATGTTCTGCTCACCTTCATACCATCCAGCTTTACAGCCTTCCGTCCGTCCTTAGCTATCACTATTTCAGTAGTTTGTTCCTCGCTGTCCGAAACAGATACTGTTTTTACTTTGCAGAAATCCGCACCGAATCTGATAAGCTCTCTATCTCTTGAAGTCTTGAAGGATCTTGCCATTGCATTCAAATAGATACCCTCCAGCAGATTTGTTTTTCCCTGTGCATTATTGCCGAGAAAAATGTTTACTTTTTTACTGAAGGATATCCTGGCATATTCATAATTTCTGAAATCCTTTAATTCTATATCTCTGATATACATAATATTTTACATTGATGGTATTCTTACCGGAAGTATGAGATATTCATATCTGTCACCGGTAACAGGTCTTACAACACATGGTGAAGTTCCTGTTTTGAAATTCATTGATATTTCTTCATCGTCTATTGCCTTTAGAACATCTATTACGAATTTTGAATTAAAGCCTATATCCAAATCATCTCCTGTTTTTTCCATTATAATTTCTTCTTTTACATTTCCTTCCTCAGATCTGGAGGTTATGGTCATCAGATTGTTTCTGATACTCATTTTAATAAGGTTGTTCTTTCCTTCCTTTGCCAGAAGAGATGCTCTCTCTATACTTTCGAGAAGTATGCTTCTGCCTATTACAACATTTATGCTGCTGTCTGATGGAATAATGTCCCTGTATCTTATAAATTCACCTTCCATAAGCCTGAGAACAATTTCAGTGCTGCCGATAATGAATGATGCCTTTTTTTCTCCCAGAGAAATATCAATATCTCCTTCTTCGTCATCATCGGATACTATTTTGCTTATTTCATTCATTATTTTAGCTGATATTATAAATTTATTTTCTTCACTGCTTGTCATATTTTCTCTGGCAAGAGCAAGTCTGAATCCATCAAGGGCAACCATGTTCACACTTTCGGTACCTATTTCTGTCAGGATTCCGACCAGTATTCCCTTTGCTTCATCAATACTTGCTGCAAAGCCTGTCTTTTTTACCATTTCTTTGAATATGTCACGATCAAAGCTCAGTGTACTTCGGGCTTCATCATTGTCCTTGATGTTAGGGAATTCATCTACAGGTAGGCTTATTACTGTGAATTCGGATGAATTTGTCTTTATTGTTATGTTGTTTTCTTCTGTTTTTTCGATGATTATATTTTCATTAGGAAGTTTTCTTATAATATCTCCAAAAAGCTTTGATACGACTACTGTTGAGCCTCCATTCTCAACGTCTGCTTTTATTTTTTTCTGTATGCTTATTTCCAGATCAGATGCCGTCATTGTCAATGTTCCGTCTTCTGATGCCTCAAGTAGGATACCTTTAAGTACAGGTAATGTTGTTCTTGTTGATACTGCTTTGGATACAGTGTTCAACGCTTTTGTTAATTTTTGCTGACTGCAGGTGAATTTCATTTATAACCTCCAAAATTAAAAAAACAGTTATTATATTTATATTATATTACAGTAGTAGTAGTAGTAGAGCCTGTGGAAACTGTGGATAACCTTCTAAACAGTTGTAATCACTGAATCTGAGCTTTTGATAAATCTGTTGATAAGCTGTTTTTTCTGTACACAGGGTCTGTTGATAATTATTCTATGTTATTTTTAAGTGCTCTTATTTCGTCTGCCAGTATAGAATCCTTTTTTATATCATCGGATATTTTTTCGTAGGCATGTTTAACTGTGGAATGATCTCTTCCCCCAAATGCTTTACCTATTTTGGGAAGAGATTCATCAGTCAGCTCTCTGCATAGATACATTGCTATCTGCCTTGGATATGAAAATTCTCTTTTACGTTTTGATGATTCTATATCGGCAATTTTTATGTTGTATTTTTTACATACAGCTTTCTTTATGGTTTCACAGGAAATATTGAAATCTCCTGTCGAAAAAATATCATTGAGATTCTGTCTTGCAAATTTAACATTTATCTTTTGCTTAAAAAGTGTTGAATAGCTTATTATTCTTGTCAGAGCGCTCTCCAGTTCTCTGATATTGAATTTGACCTTTCCGGCAATAAGGTCTATTACCTCCAACATATCGTCATCTATTGACATACCCTCCAGCTCTGCTTTGTTTCTAAGTATGGCAACTCTTGTTTCATAGTCAGGCGGTTGTATATCAGCAACTATATTCCACTGGAATCTTGAACGAAGTCTTTCATCAAGATCCGTCAGCTTGCTGGGATGTCTGTCACTTGAAATAACGATCTGTTTTTCAAGCTCATAAAGTGTGTTGAATGTATGAAAGAATTCAACCTGTGTTGCATCCTTTCCTTCAATAAATTGTATATCATCAATTAGAAGTACATCTATATTTCTGTATTTCTTTTTGAAGGCGTTCATTTTGGTGCTGTTGTTCTTTTTATCCTGTATCGCCTTTATAAGCTCGGAAGCAAACATTTCTGAGGATACATAGAGCACTTTTTTATCTGGGTTGTTTGCCAGTATGTAATGACCTATTGCATGCATCAGGTGAGTTTTGCCAAGTCCTGAGCCTCCGTATATAAAAAATGGATTGTATGCTGCTGCAGGGTTTTCGGCTACGGCCAGTGCTACAGCATGGGCATATTTATTATTTTCTCCTACTATGAAATTGTCAAAGTTGTATCTAGGGTTAAGAAAATATTCTTCTCTGAATTCTTCTGAATCCTGCTGGATGACAGGAGCTTTGGGGCTCGATTCTGTTCTTCCCATGAGAGAGCTTTTAATTTCCTCATCTGTCATATTCTTAATTACAACCTTGTATTTCTTGCCGTATATAGTTTCTATTGTCTGTTCGAATATTGGAATATAGCGGTTTTTTAACACATCTATCAGGAAATCGTTTGATGATGCAACATAAATTACTCCCGCGTCTTCATCCATTTCGAGAGGAGTTAGCGGAGCGAACCATGTTCTGTAGCTGACTTCTGTAATATTTTTACTTATTTCTGATAGTATGTCCTGCCATTTATTTTCATCAATTTTTTTTTTCATGTTTTTCCTCTCTCATTTATGATGGATATATAATAGCAAAAAAAGTTATCCACAGGCAATAGTTAATAAATAATTGTTGAAAAAATTAAATTTGAGATACTTATCCACTACCTGTGGATAAAATTGTGCACAATTTCCCATGGTAAAACTATATATTGATTTGAACGATTCTTATCACCTTTGATTTGGCAGCAATGGTAATAAAATCAATTGACATAGCTAATTTGCGGCGGTATAATAAACAAGCATGTATGCATAAATTGAAATTCAGATTTATGCTTTTTATAATTTTAGAAATAAAGGAGGAATCGAGTCGTTATGAAAATGACATATCAGCCGAAGAAAAGACAGAGAAAAAAAGTACATGGCTTCAGACAGAGAATGAAAACTAAGAACGGTAGAAATGTTTTAAAGAGAAGAAGACAAAGAGGAAGAAAAGTTTTATCAGCATAGAGACCGCTAGCGTGGTCTTTTTGTTATGCTGTATAATTCTGGTAGGTTTATGCTAAAAAAGGAGATACTGAGAAAAAAGGATGATTTTACCTTAATATATAAAAAAGGAAAATCAATCGGTGAAAGATATATAGTTCTTTTTTACAGAAAAAATAATCTTTCATATAACAGAACAGCGTTTTTAGCAAGCAAAAAAGTTGGAAACAGCGTTATCAGGAACAGATCAAGACGTCTTATGAGGGAAAGCTACCGTTTCCTGAAGGATGATCTCAAAACAGGCTATGATATTATATTCATTGCACGTGCTTCAATGGTCGGTAGAAAATTCAAGGATGTTGATAAATCTGTTAAAAGAGCTGTGAGCAAGGCAAAACTATATAAAGGAGCAAGAGGTGATGTCAGATGAAGCGTTTGCTGATAATTATCATTAGGTTTTATCAGAAATTTATATCTCCTCTTTTTCCTCCGACATGTAGATTTTATCCTACCTGCTCAACTTATTTTATTCAGGCACTGGAAAAATACGGTTTTTTTAAAGGAAGCTATCTCGGTATAAGGAGATTGCTAAGATGCCATCCCTTTAATCCGGGTGGGTATGATCCTTTAAAATAGGAGGAAATTAATTAATGTACACAATACTGGGAATAATAGCAAAGCCTATGGGTTGGCTCATGAGACTGCTTTATGGCGTTGTGGGGCACTACGGAATTGCTATTATAATTTTTACTGTAGTTGTAAAGCTTTGCCTTTACCCTCTGTACATAAAGCAGACCAAGTCTACTGTTAAAATGGCAGAGGTACAGCCTAAGATGCAGGCTTTACAAAGAAAGTATGCCAATGATAAGGAAACCTTGAATATCAAGATGGCTGAATTATACAAGGAAGAGAAGTTCAACCCTATGGGCGGATGTCTTCCTATGCTTATTCAGATGCCTATCATCATGGGTCTCTTTGCACTTCTTAGAAACCCTATGAAATATATTACAGGTGACATGATTTTTGCTTTCCATGAATCATTTCTGTGGATCGATGACCTCAGTCAGCCGGATCCATGGATACTTCCTATAATTGCTGGAGTTGCAACCTTTGTTTCATTCACAATGAACCAGCTTCTGTCTGGCAAGGATGCAGTCAACAATCAGATGGGCGGTATGATGAAAATGATGCAGTTCATTTTCCCTATCATGATTCTCTGGATGGCCAGATCATTCCCTTCAGGACTTGCATTGTACTGGGCTGTCAGCCAGATAGTTCAGATTTTCTTTAACATTCATATGGCTTCACTTAGAAAAAAGTTAAGAAATGAAAAAGGTGGAAAGAAGAAGAAGGGTAACAAGTAATGGAATATTCAGAAAAATGGGGTGTTGATGTCGAAGAGGCAGTCAAGCTTGCTCTCATGGATCTCAAAGTATCCAGAGATGAAGTAGATGTTATTATCCTGGAAGAACCTTCAAAAGGTTTTTTTGGTATAGGTTCAAAGCTGGCTAAGGTCAGAGTTGAGAAGAAAAAGCCTGAAATTATAGAAGAAAAGGTCGAAGAAAAAACAGAAGAGCCTGTAACGGAAGAAAACAGGCCACAGGCAAAAGAACGCAGAAACGACAAGAAAAAATCCAGAGAAAAGAAAGAAAAGAAACATAATAAAGAAGAAAAGCCAGCAGCAAAAAGCAATATTAATATCGAAGTAGTCAATAAAGATGAGCTTACTGATATAGAAGAGCATGAAGCGCTGACTTTCCTCAGTGAAATAACTGAGAAAATGGGACTTTCTCTGAACCTCAAGGCTAAAGCCGGAGACGGAATTATATATCTGGAAATGGATGGTAAAGATTCTGGAACTGTTATAGGAAAAAGAGGACAGACTCTGGATGCAATACAGTATCTTACAAGTCTTGTAGTTAACAAGGACAGTGAAAAATATATAAAGGTTGTTGTAGATGCAGAAAACTACAGAGCAAAGAGACAGAAGACTCTGGAGCAGCTTGCCAACAGACTTGCTTCAAAGGTCATCAAAACAAAGAAACAAGTAAGGCTTGAACCAATGAATCCGTATGAAAGAAAGGTTATTCATGCAACATTGCAGCAGAATCCTAATATCACTACAAGAAGTGAAGGTGAGGAACCATACAGAAGAGTTGTTATCGAGCTAAAAAAATAGTTATTTAAAACAAAGCAATGCCTTATTAAAAAGGGCATTGCTTTATTCAATAAGGGAGATTTAATCTATGGAAGATACTATAGCTGCTGTAGCCACTGCCTATGGTGAAGGTGGTATAGGAATAATTAGAATAAGCGGTGAAAAAGCCCTTGACATATTAGAAGATATTTTTGAATTCAACGGTACCGATGAAATTGTCAGCAGAAGAATGACTTATGGAAGAATAGTTGATAAAGATAATGGTAAAGTGATTGATGAGGTTCTTGCTGTATATATGAAAGGCCCGGCAACATATACTGCTGAGGATGTGGTGGAAATCAACTGTCATGGCAGTATGGTTTCATTGAGAAAAACTCTGTCTCTCGTACTGCGTAAAGGTGCACGTCATGCTGAGCCGGGTGAATTTACAAAAAGGGCATTTCTAAATGGTAGAATAGATCTTTCACAGGCCGAAGCTGTAATTGATGTTGTAAAGGCAAAAACGGATAAAAGCTTTGATGTTGCTTTGTCACAGCTGGAAGGGAGCCTGTCGGTCAAGGTCAAGGAGATAAGACAGAAGCTTCTTGATCTGCTTGTTGATATTACCGTAAATATAGATTATCCCGATGAAGACATCGAAGAAATAACTTATGATAAGCTGCAGGAAAATATAGTGTTAATAGGCGATATGATTGAAAAACTCCTATCTACAGCTTCTGCTGGTCGTATGATAAGAGAAGGAATCAGAGTTGCTATAGTAGGAAAACCTAATGTAGGAAAATCATCTCTGATGAATGGACTGCTCAGGGAATCCAGGGCTATAGTGACTGAAGTGCCTGGAACTACCAGAGATACTATAGAAGAAGCTGTAAGTATCAGAAATATACCTGTATATCTTGTTGATACAGCAGGAATACGAGACACAGAAGATAAGGTCGAGAAAATAGGAATACAGAAATCTAAACAGGCTTTTAACAATGCAGATTTTGTAATATTTGTTCTCGACGGCAGTACTGAGCTTTCTTCAGAGGATGAAGAAATAATAGAATATTTGGAAGGAAAAAAATCCCTGGTACTGATTAATAAAATAGATCTTGATATGAAGCTTTCAGCAGAAGATATCAGAAATATTCTGCCTGATTCGCAGATTATAGAAACCTCTCTGATAAATGGAGAGGGGATAGATGAAATAGAAAACGCTATCGAGGAGCTGGTTTATGGCGGAGGCATTTCTCAACAGGAAAGTATGATGGTTAATAATGTACGTCATATAGAACTTCTGCAGAAAACAGCAGATTCTCTTAAGGATGCGTACAATATGGCCTTAAGCAGAGAAGCACTCGATTTTATAGAAATAGATATCAGAAATGCATATGAATTTTCGGGAGAGATAATAGGAGAAACCGTATCTGATGATATAATTAATGAAGTTTTTGCCAGATTCTGTCTCGGTAAATAACATATCGGATGTTAAGGCGGTAATTATAATATGAAGAACTTTATTATGGGAAAATACGATATTATCGTTGTAGGTGCCGGTCATGCCGGATGTGAAGCAGGTTTAGCATCAGCAAGAATGGGAAAGAAAACTCTGTTGCTTTCCATTAATCTTGAAGCTGTTGCAATGATGGCCTGCAATCCTTCAATAGGAGGAACTGGAAAAGGACATCTTGTAAGAGAAATAGATGCTCTTGGCGGTGAGATGGGACTTAATATTGATAAAACATTTATTCAGAGCAGAATGCTTAATACTGCCAAAGGACCTGCAGTGCATTCTCTTCGTGCACAGGCAGATAAAAATCAGTATCATATAGAAATGAAAAAAACTCTCGAGGCTGAGGAAAATCTTGATCTTAAGCAGGGAGAGGTCGTTGATCTGATAATAGAAGATGGAAAAGCCTGTGGTGTCATTATGAAAACAGGTGCAAGCTACAGAGCTGAAGCTGTTATTCTGGCTACAGGAACATTTCTTGCCGGCAGAATTTTTATAGGTGAAAGTGCATTTGACAGCGGTCCTAATGGTCTGGCTCCATCTATGGAGCTGGCTGCCAGACTTAGGGAATATGGACTTCCTATGCGAAGATTCAAAACAGGAACACCTGCCAGAGCTTTAGCAGGAAGCTTTGACTATGATAAGATGGCACCTCAGGAAGGGGATGAGGATATCGTTCCTTTTTCATTTATGAATGATGAGCTCCACAAGGATCAGATAAAATGCTGGCTTACATATACCAATGAGGAAACTCATAAAGTAATAAGAGATAATTTTCACAGGTCAGCATTGTTCGGAGGTCAGATTGAAGGTGTAGGTCCCAGATACTGTCCGTCAATTGAAGATAAGGTAAACAGATTTGCAGATAAAGAAAGACATCAGCTGTTTATTGAACCTGAGGGTCTGTACACTGACGAGATGTATATTCAAGGAATGTCTTCAAGTCTGCCGGAGGATGTTCAGGTTGATTTTTACAGAACAATACCTGGTCTTGAGAATGTGGAAATTGTACGTCCTGCATATGCCATAGAATACGACTGCATAGATCCTCTGGATCTTAAGACAAGTCTGGAAAACAGACATATAGAAAATCTGTTTTGTGCCGGTCAGTTTAACGGAAGCTCGGGATATGAAGAAGCAGCTGCACAGGGTCTTATGGCAGGAATTAATGCTGTTTGCAAGATAAATGGCAAAAAAAGTTTTGTTCTCGACAGAAGTGAGGCTTATATTGGCGTTCTCATCGACGATTTAGTGACTAAAGGTACTAATGAGCCTTACAGAATTATGACCAGCAGAGCGGAATATAGGCTGGTTCTGAGGCAGGACAACGCAGATTTACGTTTGACAGAGCGCGGATATCAGGTTGGTTTAGTAAAAAAAGACAGATATGACAGATATTTGGAAAAGAAACGCATTGTTGAGGCTGAAACCGAACGGCTTAAAAATAAGATATTAAAGCCTGATGAAGTAAATGATTTTCTTGAATCAAAAGGAAGTGCACCATTAAAGAGTTCAGCGTCTATGATAGATCTGCTGAAAAGACCTGAAATAACATATGATGATACTGCAGCTGTTGATGATGAAAGACCTGCACTTTCCCGCCATCAGAAAACTATGATGGAGGTTCAGATAAAATATGAAGGATATATTGGCAAGCAGCTTCAGCAGATTAATAAATTCAAAAAACTCGAGGACAAAACGCTGTCACAGGATTTTGATTATGATTCTGTTGAAGGGCTGCGAATTGAAGCTCGTCAGAAGCTTAACTTGTTTAAACCTGTTTCTGTTGGGCAGGCATCAAGGATATCCGGAGTATCTCCGGCTGATATAAATGTATTGCTGATACATCTCGAAAAAATGAGGAGAAACAGAAAAGTAAAATAATATGAATATTTTAAGAGATATTTTTAATAAAATGAATATTCCCTTTGATGATGATAAAGCTGAGAAATTTCAGGGGTATATGGAGGAAATACTTGAAAGAAATAAATTTATTAACCTGACAGCTATTACTGACAGAGATCAGTTTATACGAAAGCATTATGCTGATTCATTGCTTTGCTGCCAATCTGATGAGTTTCTCGATACAGAAGATATTATAGATGTAGGTACAGGTGGGGGATTTCCCGGAATTCCTCTGGCGATAGCTTTTCCTGATAAGAATTTTGTACTTATAGATTCACTTAACAAACGTATCAGAATTATAAATGAAATCTGTGGGATGCTTGATATACGTAATGTCACCGCTGTTCATGGAAGAGCGGAGGAGCTGGCAAGAAAAAAAGATATGCGTGAGCAATTCGATGCTTGTGTTTCGAGAGCTGTTGCTAATATGAGTACCCTCGCTGAATATTGCATCCCATTTGTAAAACCTGGTGGTACATTTATAGCTTATAAAGGACCGGAATGCAGCAAGGAGCTTGAAGAGGCACGTAATGCCATTAGTGTTCTAGGAGGTAATATCAGCAGAATAGAAAAACCTGTATTTGATGAGCTTCCATTTGAACATACATTAATATATATAACAAAGATTGAAAATACAAAGTCGAAATATCCGAGAAAATCGGGAACTCCGTCAAAAGAGCCTATTAAATAACGAAAATAGGCTCTTTTTGTTTATTAAATATACTTCTTTTGATGTGTACATGCTGTTAATATGTATTCATGGAGGAGGAATAGGTATATGTTTAGTAAAAAAACTACTGAGATCCCTGTCAATATGATCAGGGCCAATAAGCAGCAGCCGAGAAGTGTTTTCGCAGAAGAACAGCTGATAGAGCTTAGAGATTCCATAAAGGAATTTGGTATACTTCAGCCTCTTATTCTCAGAAGGGAAGCAATAGGTGAATACATGCTGATTGCAGGAGAGAGGAGACTGAGGGCTGCAATACTAGCAGGTCTTGACAAAGTTCCGGCTATAATCAGAGATGCAACTGAGGAGGAGGCCGGAATGATAGCTCTTGTTGAGAATATCCAGAGGGAAAATCTGGGATACATAGAAGAGGCAAAAGCATATAAATGCCTTATGGAAAAATACGGTTTCAGTCAGCTTGAGCTTTCTGAAAGAATAGGGAAGAATCAGTCGACTATATCCAATAAAATCCGTATACTTAACCTGCCTGAGGATATTCAGGAATTACTGGTAGACAACAAGCTGACAGAACGTCATGCCAGAGCGTTGCTCAAAATTGATAATGATTCTATAAGACGTGTTATTATCAATAAGGTAATAAAAAATAATCTTAATGTAAAACAGACTGAAAAGCTTGTTGATGAGTATATTTCGAGAAAAGAACAAAAGGAAAAGGAAAATAATAAAATAAGGCATATAAGCTATAAGCTTTACCTTAATACTTTAAGAAAAACATTTGACGACATGGCTCTTAAGGAAAAAGGAGCTACATTTGAACAGGAAGATCTGGGTGATAATCTTAAAGTGATAATCACAATACCTATCTGTCAATAACATATAATCCTAAATAACTTCTTTCAAAAGACAATAAATGTTCCACGTGGAACATTTATCGTCTTTTTTTGTGAAATAAATGCAAAATGAGTAGTAAAAAAACTTTCATTAGTATATAATATGAAAATAGCCAGGAGCTAATTTTGTATAAGGAGGCATTAAATTGGGTAAAGCAATAGCTATATTTAATCAAAAAGGCGGAGTAGGTAAGACAACTACAAATATAAATCTGGCAGCATGTCTTGCTATGAAGGGTAAAAAAATCCTTATTCTTGACATAGATCCACAGGGAAATACGACAAGTGGAGTGGGTATTTCAAAGAAGGGATTAGAGGTTACAACACATGAAATACTGATAGAAGATAGATATAATCCTGAAGAAGCAATTATTTCAACGGGAATTGAAAATCTTGATATAATGCCTGCAAGTGTGCAGCTGGCAGGTGCTGAGGTTGAACTTATTGAGCTTGCTGGAAGAGAAAAAAGGCTGAAGAGAGCCATAGATGTTCTTAAACCTAAATATGATTACATATTTATAGATTGCCCGCCTTCACTGGGAATACTTACCATTAATTCACTTACTGCTGTAGATTCAGTTCTGATTCCAATACAGTGTGAATTCTATGCACTTGAAGGTGTAAGTCAGCTGATGAGCACTATTGATATTGTTAAAAGAAATATGAACCCTGATCTTGAAATACAGGGTGTTATTCTCAGCATGTTTGACGGCAGAACAAATCTTTCGATGCAGGTTGTTGAAGAGGTAAAGAAATACTTCAAAGAAAAGGTATATACAACGGTAATACCTAGAAATGTAAGACTTGCTGAAGCACCAAGCCACGGAATGCCTGTAATACAATATGATCCGAGATCATCCGGTGCAATTGCATATATGGAGTTTGCAGAAGAATTCCTGAGCGATGAGGAGGAAAGGTAATGGCAGCATCTAAGAAAGCAAGAGGTTTGGGAAAGGGACTTGATGCATTGTTTGGGGATGCTGAAGTTTCTTTGCAGACAAAAAGTGATGATAAGGATAAAACAATATCTGGTAAATCAGAAAGCAATTCCGGCGATAAGACAACTAAATCGGAACCGGGCAGCGGCATTGACTATATAGATATAAATGATATCAAACCAAACTCTAATCAGCCCAGAAAAGTATTCGATGAAGAAAAGCTGGAGGAACTGGCAGCTTCAATCAGAGAGCATGGACTTATTCAGCCGATAGTGCTGAGAAAAGTAGAAAAGGGATATGAAATAGTTGCCGGTGAGAGAAGATGGAGAGCAGCGAGAAAGACAGGTATCAAGGAAGTTCCATGTATAATTAAGGAGCTTACAGATGAAGAAAATATGCTGCTGGCAATTATAGAAAACATGCAGCGTGAGGATCTTAATCCTATAGAGGAAGCTGAAGGTATAAGACAGATGATTGACACATATGGTCTTACCCAGGAGCAGATCTCAAAGAGTGTTGGAAAAAGCAGACCATATATAGCTAACAGCCTGAGACTTCTCAAGCTTCCGGATGCAGTAAGGAAGTATGTGGAGGATGGAAGTCTTTCGACAGGTCATGCCAAAGCTATAGCTGCAGTTGCAGATGAGAAGCATCAGCTGAAGCTGGCAGAGGAAGCTGTAAAAAAAGGTTTATCTGTAAGACAGCTGGAGAAGCTGGCAAAAGAGGATAAAACAGGAGCAAGGCCAAAGAGCAGAGTTAAAAATAAAACAGCAGATGTAAAGAGAGTAGAAGAAGATCTCAGAAGTGCACTTGGTACCAAAGTTAACCTGAATCAGAAGGGTAAAAAGGGTATAATAGAAATTGAATTCTACAGTAAGGATGAGCTGGAAAGACTCATAGAACTACTCAGAAATCTTAGCTAGCAGGCTTATGTTCCATGTGGAACATATAGCTTAAACGGTGAAAAATCAATGAATAATAATGATCTTAATATAATTCTCAAAGAGGTTACAGAAGAGGCACGGGAACTAGGTATTCCAGTGCCTTTTAATATATATCCCCAAATATCGATAAACGGGAGACCAAGAAAAAGGTATGGCTGCTGCAGGAGGGACGGCGGTCAATTTGTCATAGAAATAAGCCAATTCGTACTGCAGTGCGAAGCCGATAAGGTGCGCCAGGTTGTAGCTCATGAGGTATTGCATACATGTTCGGGATGTTATGACCACGGAGCCGTATGGAAAAAGTATGCTGACATGATGAACGAAGCATATGGTTATAACATAAGACGAACTACATCCAGAGAGGAAATGGGGCTGGAACCGGAAGCGAAAAATGAACAGAATATAAAATACGTTATTAAATGCAGAAACTGCGGCAGGGAATATCCAAGGCGGAAATTTACATGCGTAATGAAAAAAATCAAAGCATACAGATGCAGCTGCGGAGGAGAACTGTATGTTATAGATAAGAGTAAAAATAAATAGATAGGAGAAATCTGCGAAAAAACTAAGTAATAAATATACATATTAAAGCATTAATTAGTTAAAGCGTGACCGCGTCAGAGTGTTGGCAATTTTCAAAAAATAGTGGTAAATTTCAATATATTCTTGTATAATTAGTGATACAAATGTAATTAAAAGTGTATTGTAATAAATATGTAAAATAATGCATAAATATGAGGAATTAAGAGAATAATGAGAACCATTTATTTTCAGAAAAGGAGAAATGCCATGGCTATTATGATCAATGGAAAAGACCTTACTGTAGAACAGGTGATAAGAGTCTGCAGGCACGGGGAAAAGGTGGAGATCACCGAGGATGCGCAGAAAGCTGTTAAAAAGGCCAGAGATTATGTTGACAAAAAGCTGGATGAAGGTGCAATCATATATGGTCTTACCACCGGCTTCGGTAAATTTTCCGATACGTTCGTATCGGCAGATGAGACAGCACAGCTGCAGAGAAATCTTATAATAAGCCATACATGTGCAATGGGTAATCCACTGCCGGTGCATGTTGTCAGAGCAATAATGCTTCTCAGATGCAATGCACTTTCAAGAGGAAATTCAGGAATCAGACCTGGAACGCTTAACACACTGCTTGAAATGCTCAATAAGGGAGTTCATCCGCAGATTCCTGAGAAAGGCTCCCTGGGCGCCAGTGGAGATCTGGCACCTCTGTCCCACATGGTACTGACTATGATAGGTGAAGGTGAAGCTGAATACCAGGGTGAAGTGATGCCGGCAGCAGAAGCGATGGCGAAAGCAGGAATACCTGTAATTGAGCTTGCAGCCAAGGAAGGACTTGCACTTATCAACGGAACTCAGGTGATGACAGCTATAGGCATCAATGCACTGTATGATACGATGAATCTGGCAAAAACAGCCGATATCGCAGCAGCCATGACAGCAGAAGCTCTTAATGGAATAAAAAAAGCATACGATCCTAAGGTTCATGAGGTAAGAGGTCATCAGGGACAGATGGATGCGGCTGCCAACCTGAGAACGCTGCTGGAAGGCAGTGACAATGCCCATATGATAAATCCGAACAAGGTTCAGGATCCGTATTCTCTCAGATGTGTTCCACAGGTTCACGGAGCATCGAGAGACGCAATCAAATATGTATATGATGCAGTAAGCAGAGAAATAAACGCCGTAACTGACAATCCGCTCATTTTCCCTGACGAGGATGAGGTGATATCAGGAGGAAATTTCCATGGACAGCCGATGGCACTGGCGTTTGATTTTCTCAAGCTGGCAGCATCAGAATATGCCAATATTTCAGAGAGAAGAAGTGAAAGACTTATAAATCCACAGCTCTCTGAGGGGCTTGAGCCGTTTCTCACAAAGCATGGCGGTGTGTGCTCAGGCTTCATGATCGCTCAGTATGCGGCAGCTTCGATGGTATCCGAAAACAAAATATACGCACATCCGGCATGTGTAGATTCCATACCATCATCGGGAAATCAGGAAGATCATGTAAGCATGGGAACAACTGCTGCCAGAACAGCAGCAATGATAGTGGACAATGCACAGAAGGTGCTGGGAATAGAACTGTTTGCAGCTTCACAGGCAATATGGCTCAGAGGAGAAAAGGGACTTGCGCCGGCAACACAGGCTGTATATGATTTCATCAGAGAATCTGTAGATCCGGTGGATGAAGATGTTGTAATGCATTTCGAGCTGAAGAAGTTCGATGAAATGATAAAATCAAACAGAATAGTAGAAGTGGCTGAGAAAGCAGTCGGTCAGCTCAGATAATGAATAAGGAGGAATCGCAATGCTGGACAATAAAGCAATATCAAAGGCAATGACTATTAAACTGGATAATCAGCTTCCTGAATATCCGAAGTTTGCAGAAGGAGTAAGAAGGGCTCCTGACAGAGGATTCAGACTTACTAAGGACCAGACAAAGATTGCACTTAAGAATGCTCTAAGATATGTTCCGGAGGAACTGCATGAAACTCTGGCACCTGAATTTATGGAGGAGCTCAAAAATTACGGCAGAGTATATGCCTACAGATACAGACCTGAAGGGAGAATATACGGCAAGCCTATTGATGAATACAAGGGAAACTGCATAGAAGGCAAGGCTTTCCAGGTTATGATAGACAACAATCTTGATTTTGAAATTGCACTGTATCCATATGAGCTGGTTACATACGGAGAAACAGGTCAGCCATGTCAGAACTGGCTTCAGTACAGACTTATCAAGAAGTATCTGGAGGAGTTGACTCAGGATCAGACTCTTGTCATCGAATCAGGACATCCGCTGGGACTTTTCCCATCCAAGCCTGAAGCGCCGAGAGTAGTTATAACCAATGCTCTCATGGTAGGCATGTTTGATAATCTGGAGGACTGGGAAGTAGCCGAGGAAATGGGAGTTGCCAATTACGGTCAGATGACAGCAGGTGGCTGGATGTACATAGGACCTCAGGGTATCGTTCACGGAACCTTCAATACAATTCTTAATGCAGGAAGAAAATATCTGGGAGTACCTGAGCAGGGCGATCTGGCAGGCTATACCTTCGTATCTTCAGGTCTTGGCGGAATGAGCGGAGCACAGCCGAAGGCAGCCAACATCGCCAATGCAGTAGGCATCTTCGCTGAAGTCGACAAATCAAGAATAGAAACAAGACATAATCAGGGATGGGTGGATATGATCTGCACAGATCTTGATGAAGTGTTCAGAATAGCCAAGGAGAAGCTGGCAGCTAAAGAAAGCATTTCAATAGCTTACTGGGGAAATATAGTAGATCTGCTGGAAGCGGCTGTAGAGAAGGATTTCCATATAGATCTTCTCTCAGACCAGACATCATGCCACAATGTATATAATGGAGGCTACTGTCCTGTAGGGCTCACTTTCCAGAAGAGAACGGAGATGCTTCACAAGGATAGAGAAATGTTCAAGGAGATGGTCGACCATTCACTGAGGAGACATTATGAAGCCATCAGAAAGCTGACGGAAAAGGGCACGTACTTCTTTGATTACGGCAATTCCTTCATGAAGGCCATGTATGATGCAGGCGTCAAGGAGATTTCAAAGAATGGTTATGATGAAAAGGATGGATTCATCTGGCCGTCTTACGTTGAGGATATCATGGGACCTATGCTGTTCGATTACGGCTATGGACCTTTCAGATGGGTATGCCTCTCAGGAAAGCCTGAAGATCTTGATGCTACAGATAAGGCAGCTATGGACTGCATAGATCCGAACAGAAGGTTCCAGGACAGAGATAACTGGGTATGGATAAGAGATGCCAAGAAAAACAAGCTTGTTGTCGGCACTCAGGCCAGAATACTCTATCAGGACGCAGAGGGCAGAACAAGAATCGCTCTCAAGTTCAACGAGCTTGTAAGGGAAGGCAAAATAGGTCCTGTAATGCTGGGAAGAGACCATCATGATGTCAGCGGTACAGATTCACCATTCAGAGAAACCGCCAATATCAAGGACGGAAGTAATGTAATGGCGGACATGGCAGTACAGTGCTTCGCAGGTAATGCAGCCAGAGGCATGAGCCTGTGCGCTTTACATAACGGCGGCGGAGTAGGAATAGGCAAGGCTGTTAACGGAGGCTTCGGTCTTGTACTTGACGGAAGTGAAAGAATAGACAATATTATCAAATCGGCTATGATGTGGGACGTAATGGGCGGCGTTGCCAGAAGAAACTGGGCAAGAAACGAGAACGCTCTGGAAACATCCGTAGCATACAACAAAAACTACGAAGGACAGGGACACATAACTATTCCGTTCGTGGCAGACGATGCGCTGGTTGATGAAGTTGTATCAAAATATGTGAAATAAACAAGGGGAAAATCATGAGATTACTTATCAGAAATATCGGATGTCTGCAGACTCCTGCGGGCAGCTACAGTCACAAGGGAAGCAAGCAGGGAAAAAACCTGAAGCTTTATAATGCGGCAATTGCAGTTGAGGATGGAATAATCAAGGCTGTAACAGAGGATGGCAGACTTCCGGAGGGAAGCTTTGATGAAGAAATCGATGCAGAGGGAAAGCTGGCAACACCGGGATTTGTTGACGGACATACGCATCTGGTTTTTGGAGGCTACAGGCAGAATGAAATACCTATGAAGCTGGCAGGTGCAGGGTATCTGGATATCCTCAAAGCCGGAGGAGGTATACTGGATACGGTGAGAAAGACAAGAGAAGCAAGCTTTGAGGAGCTCTATGATAAGAGTTCAGGTTTTCTGGATGAAATGCTGCATATGGGTATCACCACATGTGAAGCCAAAAGCGGCTATGGTCTGGATCTGGAAAATGAACTCAAAATGCTTGAAGTCATCAAGGCTCTCGGCGAAAAACATCCGATGGATGTAGTTCCTACGTTTATGGGCGCACATGCCATTCCGCCGGAGTATGAAGGCAGAGGTGACGAGTACATAGATATGCTTTGCAATGAAGTAATACCTGAAGTGAGAAAGCGCGGGCTTGCAGAGTTCTGCGATGTGTTCTGTGAGGACTCGGTGTTTGATGCAGCTCAGAGCAGGAAATACATGGAAAAGGCACGTGAGTATGGTTTCGAGCTTAAGATTCATGCAGACGAAATAGAGGATATCGGCGGATCTGCTCTGGCAGGTGAAATGGAAGCTGTTTCTGCAGAACATCTCATAGCGGCAGGTGAAGCAGGCATGGATTCCATGGCAGCCGGTGGTACAACAGCTATGCTGCTGCCGGCAACGTCGTTTTATCTGGGAAAGACCTATGCACCAGCAAGGACAATGATAGACAAAGGAATCCCTGTAGCAATAGCCAGCGATTTCAATCCAGGCTCATGTCCGTCGCTGAATCTTCAGCTTGCAGTCAATCTAGGATACCTCAGGTACAAGATGACACCGGAAGAAATTCTGACGGCTGTTACCATCAACCCGGCATGCGCAATCAACAGAGGAGATATAGTAGGAACTGTCGAGGAAGGAAAGCAGGCAGATATAGTAATATGGAATGCACCTGACTTCGAAATGCTATGTTACCGCTTCGGTTCAAATTTAGCAGATAAAATAATCAAAAAAGGAGAATTAATCAAATGAAGCTGATCGACCTTAAAATGAATGAGTATCTTGATATACTGCTTTCGGATGCACCGGCTCCCGGAGGCGGCAGTGTAAGCGCACTGGCAGGAGCACAGGCTGCTGCACTGATGGGAATGGTATGCGACCTTACCATAGGAAAAGCGAAGTATGAGGATTATCAGGAGAGCTGCAAAGAAGCAAAGGCAAAGGCCGGTGAACTTTACAGAGGTTTTGCCGAGGCTATTGATAAGGACACGGAGGCCTTCAATCTGGTGGCTGCAGCATTTAAAATGCCAAAGGAAACCGATGAGGAAAAAGCGGCAAGAAAGCAGGCAATAGCTGATGGAACTCTTGAAGCTACCAAGGTTCCTTACAGCGTTATGGAGATGGCAGCAGCAGGGCTTGAAATTGCAGAAACAATGGTTGGAAAATCTAATCCTAATGCGGCAAGCGACCTTGGTGTTGCAGTGCTCAACCTTATGACGTGCATGAAGGGAGCGTGGCTTAATGTCAAGATAAATCTGCCGGGAGTAAAGGATGAAAATCTGGCAGCTGAATACAAAGCAGGCGGAGAGAAAATGCTGGCAAAGGGAGAAGAAACAGCAAAGAAGCTTTATGCAGAAATAGAAGGAAGTCTTTAAAAAACGGAGGGAAAGCAAATGGCGAAAATTATCGAGAGCGTACCTAATATTAGCGAAGGCAGAAATACTGAAATCATTGAGGCATGTGTTGACCAGATCAGAAATACTCCTGGATGCACACTGCTGAATTATTCATCAGACCCAAGTCACAACAGAACAGTAATCACATATATGGGAAGCCCGGAAGGCTGTGAGGAGGCAAGTGTCAAGCTGGCAAAGAAGGCTGTTGAGCTTATCGATCTGACGAAGCACGAGGGTGAACATCCGAGAATGGGATGCGTAGACGTAATGCCGTTTATTCCTATCAAGGAAGCAACGATGGATGAATGTGTAGAGCTTTCTCAGAGAGTCGGCAAAAGAATTGCAGAAGAGGCTGATCTGCCGGTATTCCTCTATGAAAAATCAGCGACAGCTCCTCACAGACAGAATCTGGCAAAGGTGAGAAAAGGACAGTTCGAGGGAATGGCTGAGAAAGTAAAGGATCCAGACTGGATTCCTGATTTCGGAGGACAGAGAATTCATCCGACAGGAGGAGCCGTATGTGTAGGAGCAAGACCGCCGCTCATCGCATACAATATCAATTTGGGAACAGATAATCTGGAGATAGCAACAAAAATAGGCAAAATAATCAGAGAATCATCCGGCGGGTTGAAATGTGTTAAAGCTATGGGAGTTATGCTTGAGGACAGAAACATTGCGCAGGTTTCGATCAACATGACAGATTTTACGGTTACTCCGCTTCATAGAGTAACAGAGCTGGTAAGAAATGAGGCTGCAAGATACGGAGTTCCTGTTATCGGAACAGAGCTCATCGGACTTGCACCTATGCAGGCACTGTTTGATGCAGCTGAGTATTACCTGCAGATCGAGGATTTCGATCCGGCAGTACAGGTGATTGAGAATCATCTGCTGTAATCAACGGGAATATAGTGTTGCCGGCATCCCGGGAAATATCCGGATGCCGGCTTTGTCATTTAAAGGAGAGTAAAGTGCAGAGCAGAATAATGTCAGGCGAGGGTTCTCTTGCTGAAGAAGTGACAGAAATATTGCGAGACAGAATAATAAACGGCGAATATAAAATGGGAGAAAAGCTCATTGAAAACAAAATCGCCAGTGAGCTGAAGGTAAGCAGAACGCCGGTGCGGGATGCACTGAGCCAGCTGGTCGAGGAACAGCTGGTGGAATATATACCAAACAAAGGATGCTTTGCCAGAGGCTTCAGCAGGAAGGACATGTCGGATATCTACGCAGTGAGACAGGAAGTGGAAAAGCTGGCAGTCACATGGGCAATAGAAAACGCCGATAAGGACGTGATAAAGAAGCTGCATGATCAGCTGGAGCTGATGAGCTTTTATACTGTAAATAATTTTTATGAAAAGCTTCTGGCAGCCAACGAGGAGTTTCACAATATGATTTATCAGATGTCCGGCAGCAGATTTATTGTTCAGGTTCTCAAATCGTATCAGGATTATGTGCATACCGCCAGAAAAAGCACTCTGAGGAAGGAGGAGGATCTGCCCGGCATTTACAAGGAGCATGAGGAAATATATAAAGCTATAGAAGCCAGAGATGTGGAAAAGGCACGTGATGCAGTGGCAAGACATCTTGAGTCGTCCCGAATCAGAGCGGAGGAGCGGTGGAATACTTGACAGACGGATCATTAAGGGATATTATAAGGATATAAAAAGGAAATATTAAGGAAATATAGAGGATAAACAGTTATCGTCATTTTAAGAAGGGGGAAAAATGAATATCGAAGAAATGAAAACAAGAAAAAGAGAGCTGGGTTATTCTTATGCCATGATATCAGCAAAGTCGGGTGTTCCGGTGGGAACAGTACAGAAAATATTTGGTGGCTTTACTAAAGCTCCGCGATATGAAACTCTGCAGGCAATCGAAAAGGCGCTCACTTCTCAGGCTGACGGATGTATGACCGATGTGAGCGGCGGGAGTGTTTCAGAGCAGCATGAATTTCAGGTGAAGGAGAACGTGACAGAGTATTTTGCTGATAATGGTAATTATACAATAGAGGATTATGAGAGGTTTCCTGAGGATTTCAGGGTGGAGCTGATTGACGGGTTTATTTATGATATGTCAGGAGCAACGATCATTCATCAGCTGATTGCAGGCGAAATCTATGCAGCTCTGCGTAACTATATCCGCAGCAGAGGGGGAAAATGCATAACGGGGCAGGCTGCGATAGATTTCAGGCTCAGTAAATCAGACAACAGAACTGTTGTACAGCCTGACGTATACGTAATCTGCAATCACAGTATACTGACACGCAAGAGAGCAGAAGGCGCGCCTGACCTGGCAATAGAGGTTCTGTCCCCTTCAACCAGGAAAAAGGATATGACCATTAAGCTAAATAAATATCAGGAAACAGGAGTGAAGGAATACTGGCTTGTGGATTATGACAACGAGAGAATTCTTGTATATAGATTTGAAGACGATGAGCAGCTGTTATCAATTTTCGGTATAAGAGATACCGTTCCTGTAGGAATATTCGATGGAGATCTCATGATAGATTTTGCAGAGATAGATGATTATATTAAATCAATCGATTTCGCAGACTGACAATTCAATAAAAGATTACACAATAATATTATAAAAGAAAAAGCCTATAAAGCAGTGCTGTTTTACAATGGTAAAATTGTATACAATAATACAATATGCCTTTTTAGAACACTAAAAGTGTTGAAATTTCAATGTATTAGGGTTGAAGCTAATCGTATACAATGTTAATATAAAGCCGACAAAGATAATCTGAAGCATAATTTAAAGACTAAAAAGAGAGGTCAGATAATCATGGAAAAAAGAACTTCAGAGGCAGCAAAGAACCAGGCGGTACTTCAGGGAAATGAAGCTTGTGCCAGAGGAGCATTGTATGCAGGCTGCAGATTTTTTGCAGGATATCCGATTACACCATCCACAGAGATAATCGAAATGATGTCCTCGGAGATGCAGAAATGCGGCGGAGCTTTCATACAGATGGAGGATGAAATAGGTTCGGCATGCGCCATTATTGGGGCACGCTGGGGAGGTAAAAAAGCTATGACAGCAACCTCTGGGCCGGGATATACCCTGATGCAGGAAGCGATAGGCTTTGCCGCGGTAACAGAAACCCCAATAGTAATCGTGAATGTTCAGAGGGGCGGTCCTTCTACCGGACAGCCGACTCTTTCATCGCAGCAGGACATATATCAGGCAAGATACGGAAGCCATGGAGATTATGAGATTATCGTTCTTTCTCCGTCCTCTGTGCAGGAAATGTATGATTTCACAGTCAGAGCATTCGAACTGGCTGAACAGTTCAGGACCCCGGTTATACTTCTCGCCGATGAGGTAATCGGCCATATGAGAGAAAAAGTGGTTCTCAAGGATGGATCAAAGAATATCAGGAGCGTGAAACAGAAATATGTTGTATCACCTCAGGCTGATTTCTTTCAGGGAGAGAATACACTGGTGGAAGGTCAGCTGCATGACAGCATGGGCAGACGAATCGGTCATATGGCATCAAAGAGCGGCGAGTTTATCAATAATATTAATAAAAAAATCAGCGACCATATAGATGTAATCGCAGATATCAAAACATATTTCATGGACGATGCCGATGTGGCTATTGTTGCATACGGCTCAGTTGTAAGGCCGGCGATAAATGCAGTGAAGCTTGCCAGAAAAGTGGAGGATGACAGGATAAAGCCGAAGCTGAGGATTTTTAAGGATATAGTAAAAAAAGGCGTTCAGAAAACCATAAATACGGACTACAGCCATCTGAAGGTAGGTCTGGTCAAGATAAATACCGTATGGCCTTTTCCTGAAGAGTTGCTGAAGGAAGCTACTAAGGATGTACATACGGTAATAGTTCCGGAGATGAATGTAGGCAAATACTGCAGAGAAGTGGAACGTGTTCTCAAGGATAAAACCGTGATACCTATGTCAAAATGCGGCGGAGACATTCATACACCGCAGGAGATACTTGATGAGATTCTCAAGGAGGTGGGCGTAGATGAATAAGCTTTATGAGAAATATATCAAGAAGGATTCTCTGCCTACATTGTTTTGTCCGGGATGCGGAAACGGCATTATACAGGTGGCGGCGATGAATGCCATGGAGGAGCTGGGAATCAAGGATGATATTGCGTGTGTGAGCGGCATAGGTTGTTCATCGTGGATACCATGCTATTATAAGCTGGATGTGATGCATACCATGCACGGCAGAGCGTTGGCTTTTGCAGAAGGACTCAAGCTTGCAAGACCGGACAAGAAAATACTTGTGTTTACAGGTGATGGAGACTGTCTGGCAATTGGTGGAAACCATCTGGTGCATGCAGCAGCGAGAAATATAGACCTTACAGTCGTAATGGCAAACAATTACATATACGGAATGACAGGTGGTCAGAAATCACCGTCAACGCCCAAAGGTTCAGTAACCAAGACATCACCCTTTGGAAGCATAGATGAGCCAATCGACGGATGCAGAATGGTAATGGCACTGGGAGCAAGCTATGTAGCCAGATGGACAACAGCACATCCGGTGCAGCTGGCAAAATCCATTGCAGAAGGGATAGGGCATAAGGGGTTTTCATTCATAGAGGTGCTGACACAGTGTCCGGTGCAGGCAGGCAAAGGCGTGTATGGAGAGAAGGATCCGTCGGCAATTATGAAAATATACAAAGAAAAAACATATCTTTATAAAGAAGGCAAAGAGCCGCAGGAAGGCAAAATCCCGGTGGGAGTTTTCAGGCACGATAAGAACTCGCTCGAATATATTGAAAGAGTAGAAGCAAAGCTTAGAGAACAGGGAATAGAAAGAGGGTAGAAGTATGGCGGATATTACCATTGACAAGGCTTGCTGCAAAGGCTGTAATATATGCCTGACGGTTTGCCCTAAAAAAATATTTGTGAAATCAAAAAAAAGAAATAATTATGGCACAGCAATGCCGGGTGTAGATAATCCGGAGAGCTGTCTGGTTTGCAGGATGTGTGAAAGATTGTGCCCTGACGGCGCTATCAATGTGGAAGGAGAGAAATGAGATGAGGATCAATGTAAGATTTGCAGGAGCAGGAGGGCAGGGTGTAATACTTGCATCGGTGCTGCTGGCTGAAGGGTACGGCCTGGGCGAGAACTACAATATATCCCAGACTCAGAGCTACGGTCCGGAAGCTCGCGGTGGAGCCTGCAAGGCAGAGGTCGTGATTTCAGACGACGATATAGATTATATGAAGGTCGACACAGCAGATGTATTCATTGCATTGAATCAGGTGGGTTATGATAAATACAAGGATACTGTGAAAAAGAACGCCATCGTGCTTATAAACAGTACGCTGGTGGAAACGGATTCTCCGGATGTATACAGGATAAACGCTACTGAAATAGCAGAGGATATGGGTAAACCTTTTGTAGTGAACATGGTTATGCTGGGAGCGCTTACAAAGTTGCTGCCGAAGCTCCATTACGGAACTATTGTTGAGGAAATCAAAAATAAATTTGCTGCGAGCATAGCAGGAATAAACCTTGATGCCTTCAGCAAAGGGTACACTGTCATGGAGACAGAGCTTAAGGAAGAGAAAGCCGGTATGGAGGAAAAAAAACCGGCCTGAAAGGACAAAATGACAAATTCAGCAAATTAGTACGGGTTTGACCCCTTGATTAATCCCCTTTTCAATATATAATTGATTGTGGGGATTATTTTTTGTTGATTTCACGGGAGGAAACATGAATTTAATAACAGAATATGCGGCAGATATAAAAAAAGAATTCAAAGGGTATAATGGTAAAAGGTTCTCGAGGGATCTGATGGCCGGAGTTACTGTTGCGGCAGTGGCACTTCCTCTGGCTCTTGCCTTTGGTGTCAGCTCGGGTGCGACGGCGGCAGCGGGTCTTGTTACTGCGATAATCGGAGGAATAATAATAAGTATTTTCTCAGGAGCATCATTTCAGATTTCAGGCCCGACTGGAGCAATGACTGCAATACTTGTAACATTGGCTTCCAAATACGGCATGCAGGGAATACTTATTTCATGTTTTCTTGCCGGTATAATACTGATACTTGCCGGAGTGCTGAAGCTGGGACGAATAATATACTACATACCATCATCGGTAATAACAGGCTTTACATCGGGGATAGCCATCATAATAGCACTGGGGCAGCTTGACAACTTCTTCGGTGTTACCTCTGAGGGAGACCTTGCCATCATGAAGGTACTGTCATATTTTACATCGGGCTTTAATCCAAACCTGGCAGCTACAGGAATAGGTCTGGCTGTAATAATAATAATGCTGATATGGCCAAAGAAGCTTAATGAGAAGCTGCCTTCATCGCTGGCGGCGCTGATAATAGTGCTGATAGCAAATCATTTCCTGCAGCTTGATGTGGCAGTAGTGGGAGAAATTCCCAAGACCTTGTTCCTTGATGACAGGCTTGCCATTGGAAGTCTTGATATGAGCCAGTTCTGGGATCTGTTCGTTCCGGCATTTTCGATTGCTGCCCTTGGTATGATAGAGAGTCTTCTCTGTGGAGCATCTGCCGGCAAGATGAAAAAGGAAGAACTCAACGCAGACAGAGAGCTTATTGCTCAGGGAATAGGCAATATTATCATCCCGATTTTTGGCGGAGTTCCTGCTACAGCAGCGATTGCCAGAACCAGTGTTGCTATCAAGGCAGGCTGTGAAACAAGGCTTACAGGAATAATCCATGCAGGAATACTTTTGCTTTCCATGTTTGTGCTGGCACCGGTAATGTCCGCAATCCCGCTTTCGGCTCTGTCAGGAGTTCTTATCGTAACGGCATGGAGAATGAACGACTGGACCAACATCAAGTTCATCTTCAATCATAAATTTAAATCAGGCATGGTAAAATTCATCGTTACCATGTGCGCTACGGTAGTACTTGACCTGACGCAGGCTATCATCATCGGCGTTGGCGCATCCATCATACTGATTCTCTATAAGCTTACGGACATTGATATTTCAGTGAGTGAGATTGATAAAGAAAGACTTGAGGAAATCGGTATCGAGCTGCCTAAGGTTTCAGGCAAGGTAAGAATAGCGTATCTGACAGGAGCAATTTTCTTCGCGGTAGTTGATAAGCTCGTAAAGAAGCTGTCAGAGCAGGAAGGAGTAACAGAAGGACTCATTCTGTCGATGCGAGGTGTGCCGGTCATCGACCTGTCGGGAATCCAGGGACTAATCGAGCTGGTGGAGGAGCTGGAAAGCCATGGTACCGAGGTATATCTGACAAGTGTACAGCCTAAGGTTCTCGAGGAGATGAGAAAAGGCGGGCTTGTTGATATGATAGGCGAGGAATATATTTTCCAGAGTGCAGAGCAGGCAATAGTGATTGCTCAGCAGGAGCATATGTAAAAGAGACACCAATCGGTGTCTCTTTTAGGTTCTGCTTATTTAATCGTCTGTATCGTTCCAGCTTTCAAATGACCATTCGATGTCATCGCCGTTTTTAACAATATGCTTGTCGGCGGTTTCCATGATCATCTCGTCATTAATCTCATATACCCATCCTGCAGTATCTGTAGCTTCAACGCTGTTGATTGCTGTAACGTATGGCATCTGGCTGCCATCATCCATAGTAATTTTAATATTGGCTTCCTCAGCGTATTTGTTAAGGACATCCAGAACCGAGCTGCCGTCGGCAATCACAACACGTGCATTTTCCACATCTGCGACCTTGGAGCTGTCAGGATAATCAATATCGATGGTTACCGTTATTTCTTCAGCCGCAGCATCAGAAGACTGAGTCTGATCGGTGCTTCTTGCAGTGTCGGTATTTCCCGCAGTGTCATTGCTGCCGCACGCCGCCGTGGCAAATGCCAGCATCAGCGCCAGAACAAAAATAGAGATTTTTTTCATAATGCATTCCCCTTTCATAATGAATTGATCAGTATACATATACCTTCGGCAGTCTCTGGCCGAAAGCGCATACTATCTCATAGTTTATTGTGCCCGTTGCCTCTGCAATATCGTCTGCCAAAATTTCACAAATGCCGTCGCTTCCCATGATAGTAACTTCATCACCGGCTTTGACATAAGGCACATGAGTAACATCTATCATGCACTGATCCATGCAGATATTTCCGGCAATCGGCGCATATACACCATTGACTATGACCTTACCCTTGGAGGAATATGGCCTTGGGAAGCCGTCAGCATATCCGATAGGAATAGTAGCAATAAGGCTGTCCTTTGTTGCTGTGTATTTGCGGCCGTAGCTTACGGAAGTACCGGCAGGGACTTTTTTGAGCTGTACAATATTTGCCTTGACTGACATTACCGGCTTGATGGAAAGCTGTGCCTTATCAACCTCATTGGAAGGATAACATCCGTACAGGATTATGCCAGGGCGCACCATATCGTAATGAGCAGATGAAATCTCCATTATTGCAGCACTGTTAGCCAGGGTTCTGCGAGGAATGTCCACGCCTGCTTCTCTGAGTCTTTTATAAAATACTGAATATCTCTGTTCCTGAACTGCTGAATATGTTTTGTCAGCAGAATCGGCAGTAGAGAAATGAGAGAAGAGACCCTGTATCTGGAAATTAGGAAGAGTCTGTATCATCTTCACATCCTCTATTGAGGCGGGATCCTCAGGGTTGTATCCTATTCTGCCCATGCCTGTATCGGCAGCGATATATCCTTTGATGATTATTCCTGCCTTCTGTGCAGCCTTGGAAATAGCTTCGGCATTTTTGAAATCGCATACTACAGGTGAAAGTCTGTGCTCCACGATTACATCAGCGTATGGCTCAGGAGTAAGACCGAGCACCAGAATTTCCTCCAGCAGGAAGCCTGCCTCTCTGAGGCGGATTGCTTCGGAAAGAGTTGCAACACCGAACGAATCAATGCCGTTTGCTCTGAGCACGGTAGCAACTTTTACAGAGCCATGTCCATAGCCGTCTGCCTTGATAATTCCAGTGATTTTTTTACCGGGGCCAACCTTTTCCTTGATGCTCTTGATGTTGTAATCAAGGTTTGTGATGTTGATTTCAGCCCAGGCAGCTCTGATAGCTTCTTTGTACATTTTTTTACACCTCCGGTGTTCTCTTTATGATATCTTCTCTTCCCGGTCCATTGGAAACGTATGTGATAGGGAAGCCGATAAGCTTTTCGATTTCGTTTACGTAGTTCTGTGCTTCAGCAGGAAGATCTTCAAAGTTTCTGATGCCGGTGATATCGCATTTCCATCCCGGCAGCTTTTTAAGAACAGGCTTTGCCTTTTCCAGCTGTGATGTTGCAGGAAATCTTGTAGTCACCTCTCCGTCAATTTCGTATCCGACGCATACAGGGATTTCATCAAGATATCCCAGAGGATCCAGCACAGTGAAAGCAACCTCGGTGGTTCCCTGCGTCATGCAGCCGTATTTTGTTGCAACTGCATCGAACCAGCCTACTCTTCTCGGTCTGCCTGTTGTTGCACCATATTCACCGCCGTCACCGCCGCGTTTTCTCAGCTCCTCTGCTTCCTCCTCATCGAGGATTTCGCTGACGAAGGCACCGCCGCCTACTGCACTTGAGTAAGCCTTGACAACTGTGAGGATCTCCTTGATTTCATAAGGGGGAACTCCCGCACCGATAGCTCCGTATGCAGCCAGAGTTGAGGAGGATGTTACCATCGGATAGATTCCATGATCGGTATCCTTGAGAGCACCCAGCTGACCCTCCAGCAGAATGTTCTTGCCTGCCTTGATAGCCTCGTCCAGGAAAAGAGCCACGTCGCATACATAAGGTTCGACCATTTCCTTGTATTTCATGAGAGTATTCATGATATCGTCGGCATCCAGCTCAGGCTTGTTGTAAAGGTGCTTCAGCAGAACATTCTTCTGGGCGATAACACGTTCAACCTTTTCACGGAGAAGAGCCTCATCCATGAAAAGCTCCTGAACCTGGAATCCTATCTTGGCATACTTGTCCGAATAAAACGGTGCGATGCCTGACTTGGTTGAGCCGAAGGCCTTGCCTGCCAGTCTTTCCTCTTCATATTCATCAAAGAGAATGTGATAAGGCATAAGTATTTGGGCACGATCCGATACCAGAATCTTCGGCATTGGAACGCCCTTGCTTACGATGTCGTTGATTTCGTTGAACATATACGGGATGTTAAGTGCTACACCGTTGCCGAGGATGCTGGTGGTGTGATCGTAGAATACACCTGACGGCAGCATGTGGAGAGCGAACTTGCCGTAATTGTTTTTGATGGTGTGTCCGGCATTGCTTCCTCCCTGGAATCTGATAATGATATCAGCCTCCTGAGAAAGCATGTCTGTGATTTTACCTTTTCCTTCGTCGCCCCAGTTGGCGCCTACGATTGCTTTGATCATATGAATCTCCTTTGTATTTTAATGCATTGATTTCAGATTATCAGCCGTATATCCGGCCGGTTAAGGGACTATACCGTAACTTCACCGTGCATGCCCAGTGAATCTCTGTTGGCATCAATAATCGGATTGACTACATTATTGAGGAAGTCATCTGTCTGTGAAGCTGCACAGCCTGTGAAATTCTCCGGCTTCATAAGTGCCTGAAGCTGCTCCTTCGTCATGTTAAAGGCAGGATCTGCAGCAATACGGTCAAGCAGGTCGTTGTCCGCACCCTCTTCCTTGACGCGTTTGCCTGCAGCCATGGAATGCTGTCTGATTTTTTCGTGAAGAACCTGTCTGTCACCGCCGGCCTTTACTGCGTCCATCATGATGTTTTCGGTGGCCATGAACGGAAGCTCGGATCTGAGCCTTGCTTCTATAACCTTAGGATATACAACAAGTCCTGAAGTTATGTTCATATAAAGCTCCAGAATACCATCGGCAGCCAGGAAGCTTTCGGAAATGCTGAGTCTTTTGTTTGCCGAATCGTCCAGAGTTCTCTCGAACCACTGAGTAGATGCTGTGATGGCAGGGTTCAGAGTTCCGGCCATTACGAAATTGGCAAGTGCGGCGATACGCTCAGAACGCATAGGGTTTCTTTTGTAAGCCATTGCTGACGAGCCGATCTGGTTCTTTTCAAACGGCTCTTCGATTTCCTTCAGATGCTGAAGCAGCCTGATATCGTTGCTGAATTTATGTGCACTCTGGGCAATTCCTGAAAGCACGTTGAGCACTCTCGAGTCCACTTTACGCGAATATGTCTGACCCGATACAGGGTAGCAGCTGTCAAAGCCCATCTTCTCTGCAATAAGCCCGTCCAGCTTTCTCACCTTGTCAAGGTCTCCGTCAAAAAGCTCCAGGAAGCTCGCCTGTGTGCCTGTCGTTCCTTTTGAACCCAGCAGCTTCATGTTGTCCAGCACATGATCCAGGTCCTCAAGATCCAGCACCAGGTCGTGGAGCCACAGAGTCGCTCTCTTGCCTACAGTTGTAGGCTGTGCGGGCTGAAAATGCGTGAAGCCCAGCGTAGGCAGCGTCTTGTATTTATCTGCAAAATCCGCCAGATTGGCGATAACGTTAATAAGCTTTTTTCTGATAAGTCTGAGCGCCTCGGTCATTATGATGAGATCGGTGTTGTCTCCCACATAACAGGAGGTTGCTCCCAGATGGATTATTCCTTTGGCATTGGGACACTGCAGCCCATAAGCATAAACATGGGACATGACATCGTGGCGTACCACCTTTTCACGTTCCTTTGCGGCTTCGTAGTTTATATCGTCTGCCGCTGCTTTGAGCTCGGCTATCTGTTCATCTGTGATAGGAAGACCCAGTTCCTTTTCTGATTCGGCGAGAGCTATCCAGAGCTTGCGCCAGGTCCTGAATTTCATCTCAGGAGAAAAAAGGTACTTCATTTCCTTGCTCGGGTATCTCTCAGACAGTGAGCTTGTGTAGTTCTGTGTGTTGTTCATGGTACACTCCTTATTTATATGAATAATTTGTTCTGCGGCAACGCCGCCTTGTTTCTTCTGTGTAAAATATGTATAGACCGGAACATGGGCGTGTCTGCCGGCTTTGACCTGTTTTTAAACATACACATAAATTATATCATAAGAAGCTGTGCAATTACAAGGTTTGGAGATAGTTTTGCGGTGCTGAATGCATAGACTGCCGACAGTTGTATAGCTGATTATTCTTTTGACGAAAAAAGATAGGTTATGAGAGCAGCTGCGATGACAAGGGTGCAGCCTGCAATGGATGACCAGTCAGGGATCTCACCAAGAAAAATGAATCCCAGAATAAGTGAGAATACAATGCCGAAATAATTGTAAATGCTGATTTCGGCAGCTGTAGCCATGCGATATGAATAGGTCAGCGTAATCTGACCGAAGCCTCCGAAAATTCCGATAAGAAGCAGCAGGAACAATTCGTGGGCGTCGGGAACGACAAAATCGTGAAGCATGAACGGAATCGTAGCTATAACGCAGAAGGTTGAGAAATGCATGATGATGGTCATGCCGTTCACTTTGTTCTTGAAATATGCCAGTAGTGTATAGGATACACTGGTGAAAAATGCACACAGAAATGCCATAAAGAGAGGGAACATGTTGGAATTAAATGCGGGGTTGCCTACGAGCGCAGCTCCGGCAAAGGCAATTAGAAGTGCAGGTACCTGGACTTTTTTGATTTTTTCCTTGAGAAAGATGGCTGCCCAGAGCGTTATGAGAAACGGTGACAGCTTCATAAGTGTGGTGACATCTCCCTGATGTGCGTGAGCAGATGCATAGAACATGGTGATGAATCCGAGAAATCCGAAAAATGAACGCACAAAAAGAAGCGGCTGGTGTTTCCTGCTTCCAAACAGGGAGCCGCCGGTTCTGAGAATTACTATGAGACTCATGACGAGGCAGACAATGTTTCTGAAAAATATCTGCTCCATCAGCGGTATGCTGCCGCCGGTCATATTGATTGCTATCTGCATCGCAGAAAAAAGAAGCGCAGAACTGCTCATCAGCACTGCGCCCTTCTGGCGTTCGTTTAAATCAGTCATTGCAATTACCGTGTGCAGGCTGTAGCGTTAACGGACAGACCGCGGCTATGCCAGCGTTTCCATCTGTCCTGAAGCGGAAGAAACAGAATGTTTGACTCTGTCGGCTTCTTCAGCTGCCTTGGCATCATTCCATTTGTCCATGGTGCCAACAAGATATCCGGTTATCCTCCTGATTCTCTCAAAAGGAACGTGTGAAAAAGTGTAGTCGAGATCGGCATATTCGCCGTCTATTCTAATATCAAGTTTGTCCAGCTTGCGGTTATATTTGTTCTCGAGGTAATCCACATAAGCCTGAGCTTCAACGGGATCTGCGTTTCCTGTGATTATTACTGACATATTCGGTTCCTCCTTCTGTATCTGGTGATGATTATACACCAGGACACTATATTTTGTATATAGAAGGACAGCAAAAATACATCAAAAAAACAAAGTGGACTAAAAAGGTACTGTTAGGGCTGTCTGTGTTCAAGCGGCTGTGTTGCTATGAATATTAGGCAGAATGGAGAATAAAGAATACTTGAAAAAACCGTATAACCTGTGTTATTATATACAGGTCGTGAGAGCAGCGAGCCTGTTTCTCGGATAATACAGTTGAATAAGCATGCCTCTATAGTTAAATGGATATAACAAGCCCCTCCTAAGGGTTAGTTGCTGGTTCGATTCCGGCTAGGGGTGCCATTAAAATCCCGAAAAACTGTCGCGTTAACGTGTTTAACCGTTAACTCGACGGTTTTTTTGATGTGAACTTAATGATTTAAACTGGCCAGACTCAGAAGAAGCTTGCCAGCAGAATTGATTGCAGAGTGTGCGGGCATGCCTGCCTTTTTAAAGTCTCCAAATGATGGTCATAATAGGCTTATTACAGTTGCTCTATTTCTTCCTTAGATAATCCTGTATTCGCTGCTATAACCTCGATATCAATTCCTGCTTTTTTAAAGTTTGCTGCAATTTCTCTAGCTCCTTCTATTTTACCCTCGATTTTACCTTCGCGTATGCCCTCGATTTTACCATCAGCCTTGCCATTGTCATACCCCGCAGTCCTCTCCAGCATGACCCACATCTCCCATTTTTCTCTTGCTATCCTGAGCTCACGCAGCTTGTCTTCCTCGCTTATTTTTTTCAGTACAGTATCCGTCATTCCGATCACCTCATCACCCTTTTTGACAAGCTCCTCCACATATGCTTTTTCCTCCGGATTTCCTGAACACTTCATATATGCCCCTAGCTGCTCGAGGTCACTCATTTCACTAAGCTGCATACCATCGCGCCTGATTTTATCGAGCTCTATGTAATGCAGCTCCATGATATCCGAAAGTTCTTTTAAACTGTTTCGTTCACGCAGCGTGTAAACCGAATGAAACGGTATCTCCTGCGGAAACAGCTTGCCCTTCACAAAACTTATAACTATGCTTTTCTTCATTTTACCATAGTCCTGACCTCTGTCCAAGCCTTCCGTAAGCTGTTTGCTGACATAAAATACTGTCCTGTTCACATACACATCCAAATCGCCTATCTGCATTTCGATATCTATGAGCTCGCCCCTGGAAGTCTCGGCCTTGATATCCATTATTATTGTTTTACCTTCGTAGCAGTCATCGATGGAGAACGGATTCTTGTATGTAATATCCACAATCGGATCATCCCGGAGGTCAAGCACAAGATTCAGCAAGGCAATGAGCGCCGCTTTGCTTTCAGGGGTATCCCTGCCGTACACCGCTTTAAAGATTATGTCGCTGGTAAGTGGCTCACGGGTAATTTCTTTTTTAATCTTTATTTCGTCTTTTTTCATTTCTCTATTCCCATCTTTCTGTAAAATATTGTATTATTCTTATGGGAAAAATTTTACATCGGCTACGCTGGGTTGTCAATACATTTTTGTAATTAATTTACATTTAGTTGCTTTGAAGCCGCTCTGATTGTACTCAAACCCGGATAACCTGATGTAGAGCCAGCCGTCGCACATGTTTTCCTTTTCACAGCTCGTATTTGATGATATAATCTAATTCAAGACAAAAAGACAGAGGAAGGGGATTGGTATGTCTCGAAAACAGATTCTGATTGTTGAAGATAATATCATAAACAGGGAGATGCTTGTTGAAATCCTTGCTGATCAGTATGATACGCTGGAAGCCGGAAACGGCGAGGAAGCAATGGAAATTATGAGACAGCGTAAGGATGATATAGCCCTGGTTCTGCTGGATGTGATAATGCCTGTGATGGACGGATACAGCTTTCTTGATAAAGTCAAGCAAGACCCTGAGCTGGCATATATTCCTGTTATCGTAATGACGCAGAGTGCAGGAGAAGAAGATGAAATTGAAGCATTGTCTCACGGTGCAGCGGATTTTGTTCCCAAGCCGTACAGACCACAGATAATAAGACACAGGGTTGCAGGAATAATAAATCTGAGAGAAACAGTAGCCCAGGTCAATACACTCAAATTCGACAGGTTGACAGGGCTGTACAGCAAAGAGTATTTTTATGGAAAGGTTTACGAGCTGCTACAGCAGTATCCTGACGAAAACTGGATAATAGTATGTTCAAATATAGAGAATTTTAAGGTGTTCAACGATGTGTTCGGCGTTGCCTCCGGAGATGATCTGCTACGTGAGGTGGCCAATGTGTTCAGAAAGCATGCACGGAACAAAGGTATCTGTGGCAGAATAGACGCAGACAGATTCGCATGTCTGCATCCGTTTCCTGAAGAAAGTACAGAAGAGAACCTCAAAAGATTCGATAATCTGATCAGCCTGAATAACAGAAACAGCAGCAATATAGTAATGAAATGGGGGCTGTACAGAGTTACAGATCACAGTGTGCCTGTAGAGCAGATGTGTGACAGAGCCTTTATGGCCGCAGAAAGCATCAAAGGGCAGTTCGGCAAAGTAGCGGCAGAGTATGATGATGAGCTGCGGAACAAGCTTCTCAGAGAGCAGATGATTACAGATATGATGGAAAACGCACTTGATGAGGAACAGTTTGATGTATATCTTCAGCCTAAATACTGCCTCCATAATGACAGCCTTGCAGGAGCGGAGGCTCTGGTGAGATGGAATCACCCGGAACACGGCTTCATGTCGCCCGGCGAATTCATACCACTGTTTGAAAAGAACGGATTCATAACCAGACTTGACCAGTATATGTGGGAGCGGGTATGCGCATATATGAAAGGCTGGAAGGATAAGGGATATCCAACGCTGCCGGTATCTGTAAACGTATCACGTGCTGATGTATATCAGGCAGATATTGCCCAGGTTCTTATGGGTATCGTAAAAAAGTACGGAATCTCTCCGTCGGAGCTGCATCTTGAAATAACCGAAAGCGCATATACCGAGAACCCCGCACAGATTGTCAGTACTGTAAGCAGGCTGAGAGAGCTGGGCTTTGTTATAGAAATAGATGATTTCGGAAGCGGATATTCGTCTCTTAACATGCTTAATCAGATGGAGCTGGATGTGCTGAAGCTGGATATGAAGTTCATACGCAGCGAGGCCGCCAAGCCGGTGGATCAGGGAATCATGAAGTTTATCATAAACCTGGCACGATGGATGGAGGTCGGCGTCGTAGCCGAAGGTGTAGAAACGAGAGAGCAGCTTGAGAGATTGAGAGAAATAGGCTGCGATTATGTTCAGGGCTACTATTTTGCCCGCCCTATGCCTGTACATGATTTTGAGAAGATATTGACAGGGCAGTCTGTAAAGGGCACGAAAAAAGACAGCAGCCATATCATTCCGTATGACAAGCCATGTATTCTGGTTATAGATGAGGATGAGGAATACAGGCAGCTGATTAAGCAGGCGGTGCATGGCGCATACAAGCTGATAGAAATCCATGATATCCACGAGCTGAACAGAATTGTCGAGCAGAATGGAAAAGAAATATGCGCAGCAGTATTGAGTATGACTCTGCCTGATAATCAGAGTGCAGCTGTCATGTCGATACTGAGAAACAGCCATATGGCATGGAGAGTTCCTGTCCTTGCAACTGCATATCACGATGAGCAGCTGGAGGAAAAGGCATTTAATATGGACGCCGATGATTTTGCATCAAAGCCTTGCAGTGAAAGAAGTCTGCAGAAAAGGCTGGCGCGGCTTCTCGGTCTGCGTACATATCAGGAACGCGAAATCAAGCTGAAGGATGAGGCAAACCATGATTATCTGACAGGGCTCCTTAACAGAAGGGGACTCAATATTGAAATCAGCAGGATAAAAAAGACTGACTTCCCGGTAGCGTGCTATATCTTTGATCTTGATCGCCTGAAGGCAGTCAATGATAACGTGGGTCACAAGGAAGGCGACCGGATGTTAAAATGTTTTGGAGAGCTGCTGGTGCGCCACACCAGAGACACCGATGTAGTATCCCGTTATGGTGGTGACGAATTTGTGGTGATTCTCAAGAAAATCAGAGACAAGGAGGTTGTCCTAAGAAAAGGAACGGAAATCTGCAGAGATTTCACCAGAGTTACGATTGAAGGCGGCTTTCGTGCAGCATGCTCGGTAGGTGCTGTTATGTGTGATGATATGAACACTTCCATAAGTGAGCTGATAACCCGTGCCGATCAGGCAATGTATTATGCCAAGGCACACAATAAAGGCGGGTGCTGCTTATGGGATTCCGAAAAAATGCAGGCGATTCATAAATGAGTCAAAAAACACCTGAAAATGTCGAAAAAGAATAAAATATAGGCTGAAATCATGAAAAATATGCGTTTTTACAAGTTGGCATGGTTTATGCTATATATATTAACGAAAAGCGAAAGAATTATTGTTGATATATATGGAGGTAATTAAAATGTCAAATTCAGAATTAATGAAAGCGTTTAACAGAGCATATTCACTGGGAAATACTATTCCTCACGGTCAGGACAGAGAAGTACTCGAAAAGCTGACAAGACAGTTTGCTGAAACAAATAAAATCAGCTATACAGAAGAAGAGCTTAACGAGGTTATCGACTTTGCAATGGAAAACCTGCCGATGAATGAAAGGGCTGATCACTCATTCCCAGCAGGAAAGATGATGAGATAAGGAGAACCGGTAGCCGGAATATGCGATAACAAAAGAAAGCTGATATTAAAATACGGGCTGTTAAAGCCCGTATCTTGTTTTTTTGCGTGCAAAGGTTGCCTGTGGAAGATCGAGAAATTCTGCAGCCTTTCTTGTCGTTCCTTCTTTCTGAAGGGCGTATTCTATAAGCTTTTTTTCCTGATGCTCCATGATAGCTCTGAAATCCACCGATTCGTTTCTGCGGAATTCGTTCCTTACATCCAGCATTGTTTTGTCATATACACTTTTATTTAGCAGCTGATCCACCAGATCCTCATCTATTATGGTTTCCCTGCTGCTGATTATCAGACGCTGGACCACGTTTTCCAGCTCCCTTACATTTCCGGGCCAGTGATAATCACACATCAGCTCCATGGCCTCAGGCGATATCTCCCGGATTGTTCCGTATTTTTTGCTGTAATGCTCCAGAAAATGCTCTGCCAGACAGACAATGTCCTCTTTTCGCTCTCTAAGCGGCGGAACATTGATTATGCATATATTGAGCCTGTAGTAGAGATCCTCACGGAATTTTCCTTCCTTTACCAGCTCCTGCAGAGGGATGTTATTGGCACAGATGACTCTGACGTCTGCGGTTTTCTGTTTTGTTCCGCCCACCCTGTAATACCTGTTCTCCTGCAGTACTCTCAGAAGCTTGGACTGCATCGTAAGTGAGAGTGTGCCTATTTCATCGAGAAAGAGAGTGCCCTGATTTGCCAGCTCGAAGTAGCCCTCCTTGCCCTGATCACGTGCACCTGTGAAGGCACCCTTGTCGTATCCGAAAAACTCAGATTCAGCCAGATTCTCCTGAATGGTGGCGCAGTTGATTTTGATGCATGGCTTGGACTGGCGCGGAGAATTATGATGTATAAGCTCCAGGATTTTTTCCTTGCCGACACCTGTTTCGCCCTGGATTATGACATTGCAGTCGTACCGGGCAATATTGAGGGCTTCCTCCACCATTTCTCCCGTAACCGGGCTCTGGTAAACGAAATCGTTGATTTTTTCGGCAGTCTCCATAGCGCTTGATTTCAGTTTGTTTGCGTGCTTGCCGGAGTTCTTTTTTGTTCGGCGGTATATGTCATCAAGCTTGTCAAGCTTGTCAGCTACGGTTTTGAGGAGAGTCATTGTAAAATCCTGATTGCCGTGCATATACTGGTCAAAGTAGCTTGTCTTAACGGATTTGCCCATGGTTTCCGCCACAAAAACCCCTTGTGCGTATTTGCTTCGTATCGATGAAAAGAACAGGTTGCCGTTATCCTTTACCAGCAGTACTGCCAGAGTTTCAGCCCCGCGTATATCCTCGCCAACTATTACAAAATCCTGCTCACACAGCTCCGGATCAGCCGTGGTAAGGTCCTTGAAGGTATCGATGGGCTTTGTTTCATCCACGAAATAAACCTTCTGAATATCAGGTGCCATGAGCTCTGTAATGGCTTCATTGCTGATTCCGGGGAACAAGGTTTCATCGATGATGACATTGATGGCAGTGCTGTTTCCCATAGCCTTTTTAACTGCTTCAGTATATACAAGAGGTGTAAAAAGGTCCCTGCTGAGTATGGTGATTTTCTTTGGCTGTATTTCTGTTGCCAGCTTGTATGTTCTGTAGAAATTGCCGGCTTCGTCGATGGCAATCATTGTGTAATTGTTCTTCACATCCGCTTCAACGGGGAAAAGGTGCTCGGGTCTGAAGCAGATTCCGTATCCGCTGGCGGTAAACTGGCAGCTTTCATAGTCGATTTCCTTGATATGGTCAATGTGAAGCGGAACGGCCATCAGAGCTGTAACGCAGTACACCTCATCACCCGGTTTATGCGGGCAGAGGTGAGCAACCTTGGAGCCGACAGCATCAATTGTACCCATGAGGATGCCGCCGCTGCCGGTATACGGATTGTGAAGCTTGCCGCGCTTATCGACTATATCCAGTATTCTCGCCTTTATCTTGGCATCATCGTAGCCGCAGCTGGTGCATATCTGCTGGAAGCTGTCCCATTCAACATGAATCCTGTCAATGCTGAGGCGGATTTCATAAGGATTTATTTCCTTGCTGTTATCGATTTTCCATGCAGTGACAGGTACAGTATTTTCGGGCTCGATTACCCTGCCCAGTCCAAATTCTTCTTTTATCATAATTCTGTCTCTCCGTTTAATTCGAAGTTTTTAAGTATTTTTGAAAATTAATAAATATATCATAAATTTTATAACGCAAAATGCACGGTGTCAAAGGGTTTCGATTCATTTATGAGAAAAAATGCGCCAAAGCGACTCATTAATGAATCAAGCTTTGGCGCAAGTCTTCAAGGCTTACTTTTTTTGTTTACAGCTGCAGAGCTTCCCTGATGGCCTCTGTCAGCTGCTGCTTGTGACGTTTTTTTGAATTATCAAGGGTTACATCGGCAGCCGCTGTGTATAAAGGCATACGTTCCTTTTCCATGGTTATAAGTGTGCTGACATCTTTTGACAGGGGTCTTCCGTCTGTAGGAAGGCTTGAAACAGGTCTGCTGATATGAACCATAAGTGCGTTCTGCCTGAGGGCATCCACATTTTCAGGACGTAGTACCGCACCGCCGCCTGTTGCAATGACAAGTCCGCACTGCTTTCCCAGCTCTGCGGCGACTTCGGATTCCATATCTCTGAAATACTTTTCACCGTATTTTTCGAAGATTTCAGGGATTGTCATATTGGCACGCTTTACAATTTCCTCATCCATGTCAACAAGCTCCTTGCCTGTGAGCTCCGAAACAATGCCGCCGATGGTTGATTTGCCGCTGCCGGGCATGCCGATCAGGACTATGTTCTGCATCTGACGCTCCATGGCTGCGATAATACGTTCGTTTTCTGATATGAAAGCACCGGGCGTGCCGAGAAAATATCCGGCGGCAGCTGTAGCCTGAGCCACCAGCATCGGCAGACCGTTGGCATACCTGAGCCCCTTCTTCTGAGCATCCAGCAGAAGTCTGGTTTTAAAAGGATTGTAAATTACATCTATGACAGACTCGCAGGCGGGGAAATCATCAAGTGAAATCACGCTCTGCATATTGCCGGGGAACGTGCCTACAGGTGTGGTATTGATGATTACCTGAATTTTGTCCGCGATTTCCGGCAGTCTCTCGTATGTCAGCATGTGAGCCTCCGACTGGGAACGGGAAGCGATGAATATTTCGGCAGCTCCCTGATCTGCCACTGCTTTGCGGGCCATCAGAGAGGTTCCGCCTGTGCCGAGAATAAGCACGGTTCTGCCGTCAAAGCTTATTCCCGAACGTTCCGCATTATAAAGGAAGCCCTCGTAGTCGGTATTATGCCCTGTAAGTCTGCCGTCTTTTCTGTAAAGTGTGTTTACTGCACCGATGGAGGCGGCCAGCTCAGAGACATGGTCGCACAGTGGGATAACATCCTGCTTGTATGGTATGGTGACGTTAAGCCCACCGAAGTCGTGTGCCTTTACAAAATCAGGCATTTCCTCCGGTGTGAGGCTGTAAAGCTCATACTGGTATTTCCCCAGAGTTTCATGGATTTCCTTAGAGTAGCTGTGTACAAGTGTTTTTCCTATAAGTCCGTATTTCATCGTTGCTCTCCGGTTTAAATGGTTTCAGTGTAGCAGCCCAGGAACACGAAGGTTTCCGGCTGATTCTCAAGTTCACTCAGCAGATTGATAAGCTCAGGTGAATATACCGAAGCCTCCAGATCAAAGTAAAACATGAACTCGAAGTCGCTGCCCGGAATCGGTCTTGATTCCAGCTTTGTCAGATTTACTCCCAGAGCCGCGAATTTGGCGATGGCGTGGTAAAGTGAACGCGGGCTGTGAGGCAGTGACAAAATCAGACTGATTTTGTTTGAGCCCGGGTAGATTTCCAGCTTCTTGGAGATGCAGATAAATCTGGTGTAATTATTGTCGCTGGTCTGGATATGTTTTTTGAGAAGCTCCAGACCATAAAGGTCGAGACATTCCATAGATGAAATGGCTGCAACATCGGTTCTTTCGCTGTCAGCAACCATCTTGGCTGCCAGAGCTGTGTTTTCGCATACTGTGATTTTCACGTCCGAAAGTCCCTTGAGGAATTCTCCGCACTGGCCGATAGCCTGTTCATGTGAAAAGATTTCTCTGACATCGCTGAGTCTGGTGCCCGGCTTTGCCATCAGGTTATGATTGATGCGCAGGCGGAGGCTCTTGGCAATATGGAAGTTGTAGTTCTGCATCAGGTCGTAGACCGTTCCGACAGAGCCATAGGAGCTGTTTTCGATAGGAAGTATGCCGTACTGACAGAGTCCCTTTTCCACGGCGTTGAAGACACCCTCGAAGCTGTTGAAGAACATGATGCTAGGCACTTCAAAGAGCTTCTCGCAGGCGGCCTGTGAGTTGGAGCCGGCAACGCCCTGACATGCAACGACAGCTTTTTTCGGGAAAAGAGTAGGTGTATCAGCCAATGCCTGCTCAATTCTTTCGGCAAGATCGGATCTTCGTGCCAGGTAATTGTTCTGACATGATCTGCTGGCATCAAAGATAGTATTGAAGAGAAGCCGCGCATACCCGTCATAAGGTTCACCTATCTGCTCGGAAACCTTGTGCAGGATCTCCTTTTCTCTTCTGTCACTGAGGACGGGCATATTGTGTTCTTTTTTATATTTGGCAACCTCAAGAGAGGTCTCCATTCTTTTTTTGAACAGCTCGGTGAGCTGTGAATCTATCTGGTCTATATCGTTTCTCAGTTTATCAAGTGTTTCAGTCATTTTTTTCCTCCATCATGCAATCCAGAATTCCTATGGCTAGAGCAGCTTCCACTATCGGGACGGCTCTCGTTACGACACATGGGTCATGCCTGCCCTTGATGACAAGCTCGGTGCTTTCTTTTTTGTCCAGATCCACCGATTCCTGAGGGCGGCTTATGGACGGGGTCGGCTTGAAGGCCAGTCTGACGATAAGGGGCATTCCCGAGGTTATACCTCCAAGTATACCGCCGTGGTTGTTGGTGCGTGTTCTGACTTGCCCGTCGTCAAAATAGAAGGGATCGTTATTTTCTGAGCCGCGGAGCTTTGATGCACCGAAGCCTGCACCGAACTCAATGCCCTTTACAGCCGGTATACCGAAGAGTATGGGGGCAAGTGCGCTTTCCAGACCATCGTACATTGCACCGCCTATTCCGGCAGGGATATGCAAAGCGCACGCTTCCACAGTGCCGCCGATGGAGTCAAGCTCGCTGCTGGCCTGCAGAATGCAATCCTGCATCTGGTGCTTTGCTTCATCGGATATTACGGCAAAATCCATTCTGTTGAGTCTGGAAAGGAGCTGCGGATCAGGACCCATCGGGTCAAATGGTGTGTCGCAGATATCTCCGACTGAGCTGATGTGAGCTCCGATGATGATACCCCTGGCAGCAAGCAGCTGGAGAGCAATACCTCCGGCAATACACAGCGGTGCTGTCATTCTGGCTGAAAAAGGTCCGCCGCCGGCCATGTTGAGGCTGTCTCCATAGCGCAGCCTTGCTGTATAATCAGCATGTCCTGGACGTGGAACAGTCCGCAGAGCTTTGTAGTCGGATGAGCGTGTGTCGGTATTGCGTATTTCCAGGGAAATATCCGTATCAGTGACGACCATGATGTCATCAGAGGCTTCTTTCGGTGTCAGCCCTTTTACTGGAACGGGAATATCCGGCTCCTTCCGCTTCGTGGCAAAAGGGCTGCTGCCCGGTGCCCGACGCTTGAGAAAGGCTGCAAGCTCTGTCATATTTATTTCTGTGCCCACAGGGATTCCAGTTATGTCAGCCCCGATGGCCGGTTCGTGGGAGCCGCCCCAGATGGACACTTTGATGTTTCTGCCAAAAGATGATTTCATTCTGTTAAATCTCCTTTACATTGCCGCCCAGTGCAGCGAAATCTTCAAAAAATCTCGGATAGGATTTTCTTACAGCTTCTGCGTTGCAAATCATTACAGGCTCTTCGCATCCGCAGGAGGCTACTGCGGCAGCCATTGCTATACGGTGGTCATTGTGACTGGAGACCTCACCGCCCTTAAGGGTTGATCTACCTGTCAGTGAAAGTCCCGCACCTGCATAGGTGATATCAGCTCCAAGTCTGCTGAGAAAATCGTATACGGTTTTGAGTCTGTCGGATTCCTTGATTTTGAGCCTCTCTGCATTTGTAATCATGGATGAGCCTTCGGCCTGTGACATTACTGTTGCCAGCACCGGGACTATATCGGGAATCTGTGCAACACTCACCTCTGCGCCCTTGAGCATACAGCCTGGTGCGCCGCCGCGGCATGCTACGACTCCGGTGTTATCTATTATTATTTCCGCACCCATTCTGCGCAGGATATCTACAATTTCCTTGTCGCGCTGGGATGAATCCATATCAAGGCCTGTTACGGTGATATCACCGCCAAGAGCACCGCATGCCAGCCAGAAGCCTGCATTTGACCAGTCGCCCTGTATTGACAGATCATCAGGCTCGATGTATTTTTGTCTGCCTGGGATATGGTATGTTATCAATCCGTCATCAGAAACAGTTTCATTTATTATGATACTGAAGCTTCTGAGAACATCCAGGGTCAGGTCGACATAGCCTGCAGATTCAAGGACTGTTGTCAGTTTAAGTCTGCTGTCTTCCTCCAGAAGAGGAAGAGCGAAGAGCAGACCTGTTATGAACTGAGAGCTTACATTGCCGGCCAGATGGTAGTCTCCAGGTGTAAGTTTGCCTGTGATGGTACATATTTCTCTGTATTTGTCGCTTATTTTCTGGGCTTTATTTCCCATGCGGAAGTTGCAGCCGTGGTTTTCCATTTCCTCCTTAAGTGGTGAAATGGGCCTGTCGGGGAGCTTGCCGGCACCTATGAAAACAGCTTCGTCCTTGACAGCCATCGCCACGGGCAGCATGAAGCGGAGTGTAGAGCCGCTTTCCCTGCAGTCAAGGTAAGGCTTTTCCTTATCCAGCTGCACAAGACAGTTCTTTGTAGCTCCGATATCATCTGAGAAAGTCGGAATGTCGAGGCTGCTGCAGCTGCTGTTTCCCTGGAGCTGTGCCAGCTTCTGTGCTATGAGCACTCGATGTGCATGAGATTTTGACGGAATGGCTCTTATCTGTCCTTTTAGCTTTGACGGCGTAATAAGTACATTCATTTAGCGATCCTTTCTGCCCTGCATACCGCAGGCTACGAAGTCATAAAGCTCATTTACCGGGATGGTTCTGAGTACACATTTTCCGGGAGCCTCAGGTATTACAAGGGTGATTTCGTTTCCTCTGATTTTTTTGTCCTGCAGAGCAGCTTCGGTAAGCTGACGGGCACTGAAAGGACACTCCAGAGGAAATCCGAATTTGTTCAGTATTTCCGTGATGATTTCAGAGCAGCTTTCCTTTGACCAGCCGGATTTGTCTGCAGCGGCGGAAACGATGTCCATACCTATGGCTACTGCATGACCGTGGCTGATAGTGAAGCTGCTGCATTTTTCGATGGCATGGGCCAGAGTGTGACCGAAATTCAGAAGCTGCCTGCTGCCGTGATCACGTTCATCCTCTTCCACAACCTTTCTTTTGACTTTGATTGCCCTGGCTGCTATATCCATGAGGAACCGGTGGTCGTCAACTGTATGGCTGCCTCTTATCATATATATTATTTCAGGATCGGCAATGGCACCGGCCTTGACAGCCTCGGCAATGCCGTCCAGCTTGAGTTCATATGAAAGGGTGTCAAGAACTGCCGGGTCAAACATGACAAGACCCGGCTGCCAGAATGCGCCGGCGAGGTTTTTACCGGCATCCAGGTTGACACCCGTCTTGCCGCCGACGGATGAATCCACGATGGCAAGCAAAGTAGTAGGGACCTGGATGAAATCAATGCCTCTCAGGTATGTCGCCGCAGCGAAGCCTGTGACATCTCCGGTAATGCCGCCTCCAAGAGCCAGCAGTATGTCGCTTCGAGTAAATTTATTGTTTGCCAGAAAGTCCAGTATCCCGCAGATTGTTTTCATGTTCTTGTGTTCTTCTCCACCGGGGAATACGTATTTGTAAACGTCAAAACCGGCAGATCTGAGAGAAGTCTGCAGTGGCTGATGCTCTGCGCCGTAAAGCAGGTCAACATTGGCATCAGTGACGATACAGAGCTTTTTGCCGACGATTTTTCCGGTAACAGGATCACATTTAACCTCCAGAGCTTCTTTTATATAATCACTCGCAGAAGAAAGAAGCCCGTCTTTCATTATTACATCGTATTTCCTTGAGGCTGAAACCGAAATCTTTATCATAGCTAAATCTCCTTAAAATATTTCTCCGTCAATAATTGCTTTCTTCTCTCTGCCGTCCTTAAGCAGAGCGCAGAGTGTATCTGCATCCCTGCGCTTAATGGCTGTGCTGTACTGCTGCAGGTTTTCGATAAGAGTATCTATTTCCCCTGTCAGATTATCGGCGTTTTCAAGGAAAAGCTCGGTCCACATAACCTCATTAAGCTTGGCTACTCTGGTCAGATCCTTGTAGCTTCCCGCCGAAAAACCTGCGTGCTCGAGCGCCGTAGGGCTCTTGATGTAGGCGTTGGAAACCACGTGAGCCAGCTGAGAAGTGAAGGCTATCTTTCTGTCGTGGTCCTCGGCCGTTGATATTTCTATATTTGTAAAACCTATGGACGTGAAGAGCTTTTTGAGCTTTTCCATGCTCTCTATAGGTCCTCTGGTCGGTGTGAAAATCATCGATGCATTGTTAAAAAGAGACTTTTTCGCATATGTGAAGCCTGAATGCTCGAGTCCTGCCATCGGATGCCCTCCGACAAAGAGGAACCCATGTTCCTCAGCCAGGGGAATCAGAGTGTCGCATACGAGTCTCTTGATACCGCCGCAGTCAATGACGATGGCTTCCTTCTTGAACAGTGCTGCATGTTCCTTTACATAATCTATTGTAGCCTGCGGATAAAGTGCCACTATAACGATGTCGCACTGCGGCAGAAGCTCGTCTGTTAGAGGCTGCTCGATGGCGTTTACCAGAACTGCCTTCCTGACCACCTGCTCCGAAATGTCAAATCCATATACTGTATTGTCTGTGCTCTGGCTTATGGCTTTGGCAAGGGAGCCGCCGATAAGCCCGAGGCCTACGATTCCTATTTCCATAATATCACCTTTATCCTTTGTATGCCACAGGTCTGATGAGGTTTACGGCTTCCATCACATCAGCGAAGGCTTCAGGTGTCAGTGACTGTGCCCCGTCGCAAAGGGCACATGCCGGGTTATTGTGTACTTCTATCATGAGTCCGTCTGCACCTGCTGCTGTTGCTGCCATTGCCATAGGCTTGACGAGATCAGCTATTCCCGTTGCATGGCTCGGGTCAACAATTATAGGCAGATGGGTCATTGTCTTGAGGAGAGGGATCGATGCCAGGTCGAGGGTGTTTCTCGTAGCCGTTTCGAAGGTTCTGATACCTCTCTCGCAGAGGATTATCTTCTCGTTTCCGCCTGCCATGATGTATTCCGCGCTCATGAGCAGCTCCTTGAGAGTGCTGGAAAGACCGCGCTTGAGGAGAATCGGCTTGTCTATATGACCAAGCTCCTTGAGAAGCTCGAAGTTCTGCATGTTTCGTGCCCCTACCTGGATAACATCCACATTTTCAAACAGCGGAAGATGTGAAATGTCCATAACCTCGGTAACTATAGGAAGTTCGGACTGTTCCTTAGCTTCCAGCAGCAGCTTGATGCCTTCATCGCGCATTCCCTGAAAAGCGTAAGGCGAGGTTCTGGGCTTGAATGCTCCGCCTCTGTAAAGTCCTGCACCGGCTTCCTTTACAGCTCTGGCAACTTCACAGACCTGCTCCTCGGATTCAACAGAGCATGGACCTGCGATGACCTGGAAATTGCCGCCGCCGATTTTAACTCCCGGAGCGATTTCAATAACAGTATCGTCGGGATGGAATTTTCTGTTTACATTTTTGTAAGGCTCCTGTACACGTTTGACAGTTTCCACTATATCAAGCGAATTGATAAGGTCGATGTCAACTGAAGCGGTATCGCCGATCAGTCCCATGATGGTAGCTGACTGTCCTTCGCTGAAATGGATATCAAGCCCCATGCTTTTTAACCATGATACTAAATTGTCAAGCTGTTTCTGGTCAGGATTATCCTTTAATACAACGATCATTTTATTACCTCTTTCTTTCTGTTTTCCTTTTGCGTTGTCTCTGCATAAAAAAACCCCGCCGGTGAATTTCACCTGCGGAGTGTTAGTTGACTTAAGTCTGTCGGAACAAATCAGCTATCTCATTGCAGCGAAATTCACCTTACCTCTAAAGAAAGTAAAGTAAAAGTAATAGTATGCAGCTGCAAATGCTCTGAATAACATGTTTCTGTCCTCTCGTACAATATTAATGCGGTGACTGTAAGTGAACTGCATCGCATTTGCACCTATTCTAGCACTTTGAATTTGAAGTGTAAAGTGGTTTTTTGTAATTTCACAAAAAGTTTACCGGAATTTTATGTGTTAAGAATATAAAATCAAAAAATGCTGATTAAGTTTTGTGTTTGATACGAGAGTCTGAAAATGCTATAATTATGGCATAAGTCAGAAATCTAAAATCCTGAAAGGTGGTAACGGAAATGCCAAGACCTAAGAAATGCAGAAAAATATGTGGTATACCTAAATGCTGTCAGTTCGGTCCTGTGACGGCTGCAGATAATGGTGAAGCTGTTGAAATGACCTATGATGAATTTGAAACAATCCGCCTGATAGATTATTTGGATTATAATCAGGAGCAGTGCGCCCAGCAGATGGGGGTTGCCAGAACTACGGTGCAGGCAGTATATAATGAAGCCAGGAAGAAGCTGGCGAAGGTTCTTATTGAGGAGCGGGCTCTGAATATCAGAGGAGGCAATTATGTAGTATGTCCGCGAGCCGAAAGCTGCAGCAGTAAGAAAGGCTGCCGCTCCAGTTGCGACAGCCCCTCATTAAACTATTAAGAAGATTGTTTCTCAGCTGTTTTTTCCTCCAGCGTGAGAGTGATGTCTTTTTTGTTTCCGTCCCGCACGATGGTGAATTTCACCTTGTCGCCGACACTGTGGGATGTAATAATCGAGGAAAGATCATTGAAGCTTGTTATTTCTTTGCCGTCAACGGCATATACCATATCTCCCTCTTTGAAACCTGCCTTCTTGGCATTGTCTCCATCTACTGAATAGATATATACATTGGATGACCCGGAGCTGCCGCCGAAGAAGAAGTCAAGACTTCCTCCGCGCTGCTGCCCGCTGTTTTCAACATATGTCATGCCTGTAGATGGCTGCCCGCTTACGTATCCCTTATCCATTATCTGCTGAGCCACATTGGCGGCCTTGTTGATAGGAATGGCGAATCCGAGACCTTCAACATCCGATCCGGAGGATTTGGCAACAACTATGCCGATAAGCTGACCGTCACCGTTGAACAGACCTCCGCCTGAGTTGCCTGGATTTATTGAGCTGTCGGTCTGAAGCAGCGTCATGGTTTTGCCGTCAATAGAAAGCTGTCTGTCAAGAGCGCTGATTATGCCGGCTGTAACAGTTCCACCCAGCTCTCCCAGAGGATTGCCTATGGCTACTGCCAGATCACCTACAGCCAGCTGATCGCTGTTTCCGTATGTGGCAGCCTTGAGATTTTTGGCATCTATCTTGAGCACAGCCACATCTGTTATTGAATCGGTACCTATCAGCTTGGCCTCGTACTCCTTCTGGTCAGCTGTGGTAACAGTGATTTTACCCGCATCCTCTATTACATGATTATTGGTAATGATATATCCGTCATCCGTAATAATTACGCCGCTTCCTGCACCCTCGGTAACATATTGCTGCATCCAGGAATCGGAGGTTACGCTTTCGGTTTTAATTTCAACCACGCTTTCTCTGGCAGCAGCCGTTATTTCCTGTACTGTCATATTGCTTCCTGTTGCATCCTCAAGAGTATAGCCTGCAGTTGAGGCATTGCCCGTGGATATAGAGCCGGAAGTGCTTTCTGAATTTCCGAACAGATTGCTGCCGAGTGCGGCACCGCCCATGCCGAAGGCTCCCGACAGAATCATACATAGAACGATCAGCATAGCCAGACTCTTTCTCGTCAGCGTAACCGGTCTTGATGGTTTGCGGGAGGAACGACGCTTCTTTCGCTCTGTTCTGAATCCATTTGCATTGTCCCAAGAGCCGGAGGTACCGGAGTGCGCAGTGTTTCTGAAATTATCGCGTGGATCTCTGTTCTGCCAGCTGCTTGTCTGGGGATATTCCGGTGATAAATCTCTGGAAGCTTCCTCTGCAGGCTCTTCTGCATCATGCATTATGAAGTTTGGTTCATAGTCTGTATAATGGTTCTTTCTGTATTCATCCATTGGATACACCTCATTTTCGTTTCATTTTGCATTATTTTGTTTCGTATCATAAACTAAATATACAAACACTTTATGTCATTTTAGTGTTGAAAATATGTGAATATCTGAAGAAAAGGTTAAACATTTTCCTCATAATGTGATAAAATCGTATAGATATATTATTACAGAAGGAAAAATAATTATGAGTAAAGCACTGATAGCTATAGATAAAAGCAGATCATTCAGAGTATACATTACTATAACTACGGATATGGTACAGCAGGCAGCGCAGATACATGATACCACACCGCTGGCATCGGCGGGACTGGGCAGAGTGCTGACAGCAGCAGGCATAATGGGAATAATGCTCAAAAGTCCCGACGAAAAGCTGACGGTCAATTTCAAGGGGGACGGTCCGGCAAGGCAGATTCTTGCAACGGCATACGGCGACGGACGTGTCAAGGGCTATATTGCCAATCCGTATGTGGATCTGCCACTGAAGGACAATGGCAAGCTTGATGTCGGCGGCTCTCTGGGAACAGGGGAGCTGACAGTTATTAAGGATCTTGGGCTTAAGGAACCGTATATCGGCACAATAGCTCTGGTAAGCGGAGAAATCGCAGACGATCTGACAGCGTACTTTTTCATATCGGAACAGCAGAACTCATCGGTTGCCCTCGGTGTAAAGGTAGAACGTGACCTTTCCATAGGCGCTGCGGGAGGAATGGTGATTCAGATGCTGCCTGACGCTCAGGAGGGTGCTGTGGATGCGCTGGAAAAAATGATTGCTGAAATGGATCCGCTGACATCGATAATTAGCAGAGTAGCTGCAAGCTCCTGCGGCAAATCGGACACAGGGCTGGTTCAGGCACTGCTTGATGAGATTTTCAGAGATATTCCTGATGAATACAAACCTGAGACTCTGGAGGCCAGGGATATAACATGGAATTGCGACTGCAGCAGACAGAGACTTGAGCAGGCGCTAATGACCATAGGAAAAAAGGATCTGCAGGAGATTATCGAGGAAGACGGGCAGGCTGAAATGCAGTGTCAGTTCTGCCTCAAAAAATACCACTTCGATAAGGACGAACTGGTAAGCATACTTAATAATATGTGATTGGAGATATAAAGAATGAAAGAGATAATGGTCAGGATCAGAGGAAATCAGATCACAAAGGAAGCCGGTGAGGATTCCATGGAATTTGTGACGGAGGCCAAGCTTTATGAAAGAGGCGGCGCCTTATACCTCATATATGAAGAAAGCGAAGTGTCGGGAATACCGGGATGCCGTACAAGGCTCAAGCTCAAGGGCGATCAGGTTCAGATGAAGCGGATAGGAAGCGGGGCAGGAATCGGCAGTGAAATCCGTTTCGAGAAGGGGAAGCGGTACAACGGATTCTATGATACACCTTTTGGTGCAATCGAAATGGAGGTTCTGACAAATAAACTGGAGAATACACTTTCCGCAGAAGGAGATGGACAGCTGGATATTGACTACAGCATAAGCCTCAAGGGTCTGCTGGAGGGGAGAAACAGATTGAATATCACAATGATGTAGCAGGGAGGTATGAAGGGTATGATGAGTAAAAGAACTATAGTTATTGTATCAGTTGCGATAATACTGGCAATGGTGGTTACTACACTGACATGCGCCATAGCATATATATAAAATTGGAGGGAAAGATGTCACAAACAGGTTTTAGCGCAGAAAAGTATATTGAAGAACAGTCGAAATATATTCTGGAAAGAATCAATCATGGCGGAGGAGAAAGGCTTTATCTGGAGTTCGGCGGAAAGCTGGTTCAGGATAAGCATGCTATGCGGGTTCTGCCGGGATTTGATGAAAATGCCAAAATAAAGCTCCTGCAGAAGATGAAGGATCAGGCAGAGATTATTATCTGTATTTATTCGGGAGACATAACAACAAGCAAGACAAGGCAGGATTTCGGCATTACATACGATCTTGAAGTGCTGAGACTTATTGACGTTTTCAGAAAATATGATCTTGAAATCAACAGTGTGGTGGTGACGAGATATGAAGACAACTCACCGGCTGTGGACAAGTTCATCAACAGACTTGAAAGACGCGGAATCAGAACGTATAAGCACAGATTCACCAAGGGATATCCGACTGATGTGGATACTATCGTAAGCGAGGAAGGCTATGGTGCCAATCCGTATATTGAAGTGACGAAGCCTCTGGCAGTGGTAACAGGACCGGGAGGAGGCAGCGGCAAGCTGGCCACATGCCTGTCACAGCTTTATCATGAGAATAAACGTGGCAGGAAGGTGAGATATGCTAAATTTGAAACCTTCCCTATCTGGAATATGCCTCTTAAACACCCTGTAAATATAGCATACGAGGCTGCGACCGCAGACCTTAAGGATGTGAACATGATAGATTCATTCCACCTGGAGGCTTATGGAGAAAAGGCGGTAAACTACAACAGAGACCTGGAGGTTTTCCCTGTTGTCAAGAGAATTATCGAGAAAATAACCGGTCAGGAGGCGGAGTATCAGTCACCTACCGATATGGGAGTCAACAGAGTAGGCTTTGCCATCACTGATGATGACGTGGTGAGGGAGGCTTCATGTCAGGAAATAATAAGACGATATATGATTGCCGAATGCGATTTCAAAAAAGGAAAAATCGAGCATGAGACTCTGGAAAGAATAAAGCTGTTCATGGATGATCTTTCCTTGACGGTAGAGGACAGGAAGGTTGTCGTTCCTGCCAGAGAATATGCCGAGAAGAAAAAGAACTGTGATGATAGATATGCCAATGTGGTTGTCATGGCTATAGAGATGGATGACGGCACAATTATTACGGGCAGAAGCTCCAGACGTATGGTGGCGGCAGCAGCTGCTGTTCTCAACGCCATCAAGTACCTTTGTGGTATGGCCGATGAGCTGCACCTGATTCAGCCAAGCATCCTCAAGAGTATTCAGGAGCTCAAAACCGATGTGCTGGGTTCCGAGAAGACAAGCCTCAACTGCGAAGAGATTCTGACAGCATTGACAATCTCAGCTGCGACAAATCCGTCGGCAGAGGCGGTGCTCGCCAAGCTTCCATGTCTCAGAGGCTGCAAGGCTCACTGTACCGCAATACTCAGTGACAAGGATGAGACAACGCTCAAGGCACTGGGTATCGATGTTACCAGTGATCCTGAATATATCACAAACAACCTGTATTACAGCTAAACAAATTGCCGCTTTCATGCGGCAATATTTTATGGGGGAGTAAAATGTACGGTAAGTATTTTGTTCTTTTTGCAATACTGTTCACAGGCTGGTTCCTGCGAAAAATAAATTTCATAGACGATAAGATGAACAGAAGCATGAATAAGCTGATTGTGTATTTTGCCTATCCATGTATGATAGTTCATAATATTGGAAGCCTGGATATGAACAGCAGAATACTGACGCAGTTTCTGACAGCCTTCGTAATAAGTCTGGCGTTCTTTTACTTATATGGAGCGGTGACATATGGGTATTCCAGACTGCGCAGATTTCCGGCCGAGGATTCCAACGTGCTGGAGTTTGCAATGGCCGCGCCTAATGATGGATTCATGGGATTTCCCGTGGCATTGCTGTTTTTCGGTGAAACCGGTCTGCTGCTGATGCTGGCTCATAATGCGGCAATGAACTTTTTTATGTTCACATACGGTACGAAGCTTATGCGGAGAAATTTTCAGGGCAGACGCAAGGCCACTCCGAGAGCGTTAATGAAGGCGGCACTGAAGCTGCTGATGAATCCCAATATATTGGCACTGCTGATAGGGTTCGGCATAAGCCTGTGCGGAGGGTTCATTCCGGAGGCAGTGGATGAGTACCTGCTGTATCTTGGTAATGTTTCCACGCCTATGGCAATGATTTTTATCGGCTCAACTTTGACGAAATGCCGTTTTATCGATATTATCAAGGAAATACGAACAGTCGAGGCGAGTCTGATGAAGCTTGTCTGGCTACCGCTTATAACGCTAGTGCTGGTGTTCTTCCTGCCGGTGGAGCCTTTGACCAAATGCATTGTAGTGCTTGGGATAAGCTTCCCGACAGGCGCCACGGTATCAATGCTGGCGGAGCAGGAGGGGCAGAATGAAGCGGCTGCAAGCAAGGTGCTGTTTTTGAGTACAGTCGTATCGATTGCCACTATTCCCGGCATGATAAATCTGCTGACATTTCTGTTTATGTAAAACGCACTGCAGCTGTATTTCTGCTGTAGTGTGTATAGAAGATTTCTTCGCGTTCAAGCAACGTGTTCATCCTTTCCATAATCAGCTTCCTTGATGATATGGTAAGCTGTTCGTATTCGGTGAGGAGTCTGCCCAGATCAGGCTCCTGATTATTGAGATACATATTGTTCAGCGGCCGCAGTGACAGATCATGAAAAACCAGAGTGTCAAAGCCTATATTGTACAGAGCTGCCAGAGAATCCAGAGTCTGCAGACTTGGCGTTTTGTGGCAGTTTTCGTAGGCGGTGTATGTTGTTCGCGAAATGTATATCCTGCTTGCCAGCTCTTCCTGGCTGAAGCCGTTCATTATTCTCAGCAGTTTCATATTTTTGCTTAGTAAATTCAAGTCCACGCTCATTTTATATTCTCTCCTTTGTTTTCATCATATCCCCATGGGAAATTATTGAACCCGAATTCATCATGATGCAGCTCAGTCATGCGTGTACGGATTTCCCGCTTGGCACCGTGAGAAAGCTTCAGGTATTTTTCCATGAACAGCAGTGGATCTGAGCGGTCACTGCCTGCCTTGAGAAGGGATATTATGTGTTCTGAAATGTCGAAGGCAATGAGAAAATCAAGGCTTATCCCATATAGCTCCGAAATATCACAGATAAGGTCAAGTGAAGGAATCCTTTCACCGGCTTCGTAATACCTGTAATTTGATCTTGAGATGTTAAGCCGCCGCGCTACCGTATCCTGGCTCAGGCAGTATAAGTGACGCAGCAGCCTCAGATTGCGTCCGATATGCTTTTCGGCCTGATACATTTCTTTTTTTATTCTGTTAAAGCTGATGTCCATTTTGATAAGCCTCCTTTCTGAAGCAGTTAAGTATTATATAAAGTGGCTCAATGCTTCAAAAAAGTTTCATATAATGTCGAAAAAAATCGAATTTCCGCGAAAAACCATTCATAGTTCACATAGAACCCCCTTACAGAAGGAATCGCGCTGAGCAAGTCCAACTAAACTATAAGTAGTAAATAAAACGACTCACAGTATAAGGGGGACAGGTTCAGTATGGAATTAAAGGATTTGAACAAGAAGGAAATGGGGTTGAGAATAAGGGCGAGACGAGAGGGTCTGAACATGACAAGGGAGGAGCTTGCTAAGCAGATGTGCGTTTCGGGTAAATTTATCGCGGGAATAGAGTATGGAGAAAAAGGTGTTTCACTAAAAAATCTCAATAAGCTCAGGCAGATTCTGGGAGTAAGCGCGGATTATATTCTTTATGGTGATGAAGCCTATGTTTCTGATGATGAAAAGCGCAGAATGCTTAGCGAAAATATTCTTGGTTCATTGAGCGTTTGCTCTGTACAGCAGCTGGGCTGCATGGAGCAGATCGCGAGACTTTATGTGGAAGGTATCGTCAATAAGGAGTAGAAGTAAACTGAAGTGTATAAAGATAGCCTGCTTGAATTATTGAGTGCAAAGAGCAATTATATCAGCTGCCTTCTCAGGGTCATGGGAGTCTCCGAAAACGATATTGAGGATCTGAGAAATGACGTGTTTGAGGATGCAGTGAAAAGCATAGGGACGTTGAGAGATCAGAACAGTATAGATGCCTGGCTGCGTACGATTGTTATGCGGAGGGCATCTAAATATTTTAAAAAGCGCGGAGATCATAAGGAGATATCCAATATCATGAAGGCGCATGCCGGAGAAGAGGTGGATGTATATGATTATGTGGCTGATGAGAAGACGACAGAAAGTTTGTTTCAGGAGGCTGAGCGCAGACGCGAGGCTGTGAAGCTGCTGGATACGCTGCCTGAAACGGGGAAAAGGATAATACAGATGCGGTTCTGGGGTGATTATAAGTTCTCTGAAATTGCGATAATCATGAACATCAATGAGAATACTGTCAAAACAGTATACCGTCGGAGTCTTCGCAAGCTTCGAAATAATTATTATGAAATTCTGGGAGGGGAGGATGTTTATGGCTGATGGCAGAGGCCCGGCAGGAGGCGATCCCTGCGAAAGAAAAAGTCTGCAGGAGCTGGTAAAGGATGCTACGTGGCAGGAACTGTCGCAGTATCCGGACGATGCTGTATCTGCAGCAGAAATAAAAGCCATGCTTGATAAGCGTGCCTCACGCAGACGTTCCCGGAGAATAAGAGGCTTCGGCGCAGCGGCATTGTTCGTGCTGGTGATTGCTGCAGCCTTGTTTGCATACAATACCATTGCCGAAGATGTTGAGGCTGACAAAAATGCCCCTGAAGAAATCGTTACAGAGGATGGTGTTGTTATTGAAGACGGAGGATGGGGAAGCAGCAGTGAGGATATGCTGGTAATCAATGATTGGGATGATATTGCAATAGCTAAAGAACATGTTGATAATTTGCTGGTTCCGGAATATATTCCCGAAGGGTATGTGTTTGACAGTTTGACGGTTGAGAAAATGGAAGGAAACAGCACAATATGCGTATTCAATTTTTTAAAGGGAGAAGAAGTATTAGAAATACAAGAATATGTAAGCAAGAATAATTCAAATGCATTGGAGATGGAAGATATCTATTTAAAAATTGACAGCAATAAGGGTCCGATATATATAAAAGAAAATGAGGATATAAAAATTGCCACCATTCAAATGAATGATGGCGTTACCCTTTTCGTTAAGGGTCATATTAAGAATACAGATATTAGTAAAATTGTAGAGGGATTTAAAGATTAAAAACTACCAGTATATCTTGTCTTATAATATGTTCCGCTGCTATTTGTATCACTGAAGGTTATTTTTGCACGATAAACAGTACCACTTTTTAAAGTAAAGGTTTTTGCTGCAGATATATATGTTTTATCATATACGGTTTTTACATAAGCTCGTACAGGTAGTCCTGTGGCTGTTCTCCAGGATCCATTATATTTTTCTTGCAAAGCTATAGAGCAAGTGGCTTTAGAGGCTTTCTGCGTAAAGTTTGCATATGCTGATACATTTCCACTGGTGCCGCTATAGCGTGTAGTGCCAATGTTACTTGCAGATACTGACATTGGAGCAATCTGCATTTCATCACCCGACAGAATCTGATTGACAGATACAGTCCTTATATCAGCGCCTGACACAGGTTCGGCAGCTTCGGCTGACGAACCGTTTTTTTCGTCATCAATTACGATTGACGAATCGGCAACTGCAGCCGCATTGAGCATAGCATCCTCGATCAGAAAACCAGCAGTGGCAGGCATCCAGCCATCATCAGCGCAGACAACGGCAGGATTATCCGAAGACTTAACAAGAGTGTCCGAAGCAAAAGCCGCCGAAGGCACAGATATCATCATAGCAACAGCTGCGGCAAAGCATAATAAAGTTTTTTTCATGACGTTCTCCTTTCTCATAATGAAAAAATAATGTTTTGCCGGATTTTAGAGAAAAACAGACGGGGAGACAATGAAATCGCTGTATTTAAAACGGTATGTGCAAAATAGGAACATACGGAGCTTCGGGCGTTGTTCTTTGTGCCAAAATGCCATGAAACCCGACATCATAAATCACCGTGCACTTTGCATAAAACTATTGAAATGACCGGTGGAACTGGATAGAATTAGATACATGACTGAAGCAAGATAATAAAAAAAGAGGTACGAAATGGATATAAAAATTGATATTGAAGATGTGGGTATATCCAGGGAAACGCTGGAGGTCTCAAGACCTGCTGCCGGGAAGGTGCTGGACAGCCTATGGTCAGACCAAGGTGATAACGGATGGGTTCAGGCACCTTTGCATCAGGACAGGGAAGAGCTGGAACGTATTCTCAATATTGCCGACATCCTGAAGCAGGAAGCTGAAATGATGGTGGTAATCGGCACGGCGAATGCGACTTTGCCTGCCAGAGCGGCTGTGTCGGCGCTGCCCAATACCCTTGATGGCATAGATATAAGGTTTGTGGGGCATGATTTCTGTCAGGATTCTATGAGGCGCATATTAATGGAAATGAGCCGCAGAGGCACGGTGGTCTGCGTAGTATCAAAGACGGGTGAGGAGCCGGAGATACAGGCAGCATTGAGTGTGATGGAAGCCCTTATGGAAAAGAAGTACGGCAGCCGTGAATTCGCATCGCGCAGGACAATCGTCATAACTGAAGCGGGCAGTGAGCTGTACAAGGAGGCAGAGAAGGAAGGGTATATTATCTTTGAGTATCCGGCAGATGTGAAGGAGCTTTATGGTGCCCTTACCCCGGCTGGTCTGTTTCCTATGGCGGTGGCTGGTATTGATATCAGGGATTTTATTGACGGGGCGAGAGCCATGGCAACGTCGCCGAAATGGGATACGGATGGTACGGATTATGCCGCAGCCAGAGCCGTTTTGAGACAGAGCAGGCAGATTGAGCGTATGGGTACGTTTGATACCAGGTTTGAGGAGCTTTGCAGATGGCTGAAGAAGCTCTGTGAGAGCAGAGGAGATGTAAAATGCACGGTAATAAATGAGAGCTTTTATGAAGCTGCTGGCGGTGATATGATTTTTGAGACGGTTATTTCCGCGGAGGATGGAGCTGAAGGCAATGATGCTATAACGATACCAACGGGGCACTTGTCAGGCAGAACCATTGAAATGATAAGCAGAGAGCTGACAGAAACACGGATGGATTCTATTCGCAAGTCGGGGTGCGCTTCCTTGAAACTGCAGCTGCCAAAGGCGGAGCCTTTTTATTATGGACAGCTTATATATTTCCTGCAGACCAGCTGTGAAATAACGGCGGAGCTGTGATTGGCGCCGGTACGTCCGGTCTTTATCGTCTTTCCCGTATTTGATAAAATTTTGTCTTTAAAAAAGCGCTTTAATGGTGTATAATGTGTAAAATAGGGCAGATAGCTGTCCCATGCATTTAGTTAAATAAGCAATCATGTCGATTGATAAGGAGGAGATTATTATGAAAACAATTGGCGTTCTGGGAACAGGCACTATGGGTGCTGGAATCATCCAGGTAGCAGCACAGAATGGTTACGAAGTAGTTCTGAGAGCAAGAAGACAGACTTCAGTAGACAAAGGTATCGCAACTGTTGAGAAGAACCTTGACAAGATGATCAAGAAAGAAAAGATCACAGAAGCTGACAAGGCTGAAATCATGGGAAGAATCCACGGTTCAACTGATATCTCAATCGTTAAGGATGCAGATCTGATCATCGAGGCAGCTACAGAGAACATGGAAGCTAAGAAAGCCCTGTTCCAGGAATTAGATGAGCTTTGCAAGCCTGAAACTATTATCGCAACTAACACTTCAGCTCTTTCAATTACTGAAATCGCTGCAGCAACAAACAGACCTGACAAAATCATCGGAATGCACTTCTTTAATCCGGTTCCTGCTATGAAGCTGGTTGAAATCGTTAAGGGTCTCACTACTTCAGAAGAAACAAGAGAAGCTATCCTTGACCTGACAAGAGCTCTGGGCAAGACTCCTGTAGACGTAGCAGAAGCTCCTGGATTCGTAGTAAACAGAATCCTTATCCCTATGGTTAACGAAGGTATCGGCATCCTGGCTGACGGAGTTGCTGATGTTGAAGGTATCGACACAGCTATGCAGCTCGGAGCTAACCACCCAATGGGACCTCTCGCATTAGGCGACCTCATCGGACTGGACGTATGCCTGGCTATCATGGAAACTCTGTACTCTGAATTCGGCGACACTAAGTACAGACCTCATCCGCTTCTCAGAAAAATGGTAAGAGCTAACAAGCTGGGAAGAAAGACAGGCGAAGGTTTCTACAACTACAATAAATAAGCTTGCATACATAAAAGCCGGATGTATAAGTACGGCTTGATATGAAGTGAATCATAACAAAGGGACTGTTGCACACTGTGTAATGAGTCCCTTTTATAGTATTACTGACAAGATTCCTATAAGTTAAAAAAAGTAAATAATGTAAGAAAATGTTGACATAAACAGATATAAAATGTATAATTTTACCATAATTAACATATGCTTTAATATCCTGTTTCGAATCCGATTAGAACGGCAAGCACGAAAAAATACAAGCCTTAAGGCATAAAAATTATGAAAATTTCCCGGCAAAACTTGTACTGCCGTAAAAATCGGTGTATATTTATATCTGGTAATAATCTCAGACTCATTCGAGAAATATATTATTCTAAGAAATTTCCAGATATAGTTTGTATAGATAATGCATAATGAGATATGGATTAATAATAAAGAATAAGAAAGGATTCATTTGTTTATGTGGAAAACAATGGATGAGAAAACTCTCAAGGCCAAGAAAGTTGCTGAGCTTCGCCAGATTGCCGGAACCTTTGGGCTTGAAGGCTATGAAAAAATGAAAAAGGCAGAGCTTGTTGCTGCGCTTATGGCTGATGAAGCAGGTGCAGAGAGTAAATCCGAACAGGACAAGCAGGAAGAGGCTGCTGCCGCCAATGTTGAAGCCAATAATGACAAGCAGCAGAAACACAAACAAAAAGGAAAAGTAGCACCGGACAGAGATGACAGATTTGAAACAGAAGGAATTCTGGAGCTGGCAGAAGGCGGATTCGGATTTTTGCGTTTTAACAATTTTCTTACCAGTGAAAAAGATATCTATGTGGCACCTGCGCAGATCAGGAGATTCAATCTTAAAACAGGGGACAAGGTAAAGGGAATCTGCAGAAACCCAAATGAAGGGGACCGTTTCGGGGCATTGCTTTATGTAGTTACCGTAAATGGAGAAGAACCAGGGGCAGCTATTAAAAGACCGGATTTTGATTCACTTACACCTATCTTTCCAAATGAAAGATTTATACTTGAAGACGGCAGAGACCTTTCGCTGAGGCTTATCGATCTGATTGCGCCGATAGGCAAGGGGCAGAGAGGCCTCATAGTGGCACCGCCTAAGGCAGGTAAAACAGTACTGCTCAAAAAGCTGGCCAACAGTCTGGAGAAGCATTATCCCGAAGTGGAAATGATAGTACTTCTGGTTGATGAAAGACCGGAAGAAGTTACAGACATGAAGAGAAGTCTGAAAAGCGGAGAGGTTATATATTCCACCTTCGACGAGCTGCCGCAGCATCATGTCAAGGTAGCGGAGATGGTGCTGGCACGCGCCCAGAGGCTGGCTGAGCATGGCAAAGACGTAGTCGTTCTGCTGGACAGTATCACAAGACTTGCCAGAGCATACAATCTGGTAGTGCCGGCATCAGGCAAGACACTTTCAGGAGGCTTCGATCCGGGAGCTCTTCATAAACCAAAGAAATTCTTCGGAGCGGCAAGAAAGCTGGAGGAAGGTGGTAGCATCACGATTCTGGCAACAGCACTTGTGGAAACAGGAAGCCGTATGGACGACCTGATTTTTGAGGAATTCAAAGGGACAGGAAATATGGAGCTGCATCTTGACAGGAAGCTTTCCGAAAAGAGGATTTTCCCTGCAATAAATCTTAACAAGTCGGGAACAAGACGTGAGGATCTGCTGATGAATCAGGATGAGATGGAAGCTATCTGGTATATGAGAAGAGCTCTTGGCAACAGAGACACTCAGGATGTGACTGAAACCATCCTGGATAACCTGGCACATACTAAAGATAATAAAACATTTATTGAAGTAATAAAGAAAATAAAGCTTGAGGGGTAGTATGGATTTAAGTAAAATTTTCCGCAAGGATGCGTGCCCGACCAAAATGGGAGGCCAGGCTGTCATGGAAGGTATCATGATGAAGGGAGAGGAAAAAACAGCACTTGCTGTACGTCTCCCCGGGGGTGATATCAAGATCGAGACAATGAAAACAAAGCAGCCCGGCAAATGGACCCGAATTCCAATTGTCAGAGGAGTGGCAGCATTTGTGGATTCGCTGGTATCAGGAACGAAGATACTGATGAAATCAGCAGATATACTGGCTGAATACGAGGATGAAGAGTACGAGGAAAGCAGATTTGAGAAATGGCTGAATAACAAGTTCGGAAGCGATGCCGTTTGGAATTTCATGATATATTCATCGGTAGTGATTGCGATACTTTTTTGTGTGGGAATTTTTATTATATTGCCTACAGGAGTGGTAAACCTGATGAAGCTGGTGACCGACAGTATATTCTGGCTGAACTTTACGGAAGGTGCCGTCAGGATACTGCTGTTTGTGCTTTATGTGTGGGTCATATCCTTCATGGGGGAAATCAAGAGGGTGTTTCAGTATCATGGTGCGGAGCATAAGACGATACACTGCTTTGAATGCGGACTGGAGCTTACACCTGAAAACTGCAGGCAATTCCCTACGCTCCATCCAAGATGCGGAACAAGCTTTCTTATGTTTGTGTTTATCATAGCGTTCATTTTACATTTCCTGCTGGGGTGGCCAAACCTGATTTTCAGAATCGTGTCAAGGCTTCTGCTGCTGCCGGTTATTGCGGGAATTTCATATGAACTGCTGAAATGGGCCGGACGCAGTGATAATATTGTCGTAAAAGTGCTGAGCCTGCCGGGACTTTATCTGCAGAAAATCACAACGAAGGAACCGGATGACAAGCAGCTGGAGGTAGCCATAGCAGCAATAAACGCTGTCAGAAGCGATGCGGCTGTCGGCACTATAGTAATAAGCAAAGATAAGAAAGAAGAAAAAGAAGCGGAAGAGGAAACCCCGACTGAGGTCAAACCACTTAAATCTGCACTCAGAAGACGCAGGTTCATATAGCTTGAAAGGAACGACCAGATGAAGACCAGAATACTAGTAAAAGAAGGAGAATACCAGCTTTCGAAGGCTTTTTGCATGGACCCCAAAATCGATGCGGAGGAGCTGTACTGCTATCTTACAGGAATAGATAAAGTGGGTCTGTTTCTGCGTGCCCAGGAGGAAGTTGACCCGGAAACCGAAAAAAAATATATGGAGCTTATAAGACGACGTGCAGAGAGGATTCCTCTGCAGCACATCACCGGTGTTCAGGAATTTATGGGCTATACCTTCAAGGTCAGCCCCGACGTGCTGATACCGCGTCAGGATACGGAGACATTGGTAACGGAGGCAGCAAGAACCATTCAGAATACGCCGCGTGAAAAGCTGACATTTTTTGAAAAGCTCAGAGGCCAGAAGGAATGGGATGTGCTGGATCTTTGCTGCGGCAGCGGAGCTATCGGCATATCCATGGCAAAAATATGCAACAATATCAAGGTGACGGGAACCGACATCAGTGAAGCGGCGATTGCCATTGCAGAAGAGAACGCTGCAAACCTCCGTGCGAAGGTAAAATTCCTGAAGGGCGATATGTTTGCACCTGTCAATGACAGGAAATTCGATATGATAGTAAGCAATCCGCCATATATTAAGACAAACATGATTTCCATACTCCAGGAGGAGGTCAAAAAGCATGAACCCCTGAAGGCTCTTGACGGCGGCCGCGACGGACTTGATTTTTATCGAACAATAGTATCGGAAGCGGATAAGCATCTTAAACCCGGAGGCTTCCTGATGCTTGAGATAGGTCACGACCAGGGAGAGGATCTGAGAAAGATGCTCAAGGATTCACAAAAATTCACACCTGCCGAGGTAATTAGGGATTTACCTGGCAAGGATCGTGTGGTAAAATGTCAATTAAGATAACATCTTATTACAACAACTGAAAATTTCGTACTGACTCTAAGGGTTTGACCGAGGAAGAAGGCGATGGCACAGATACATATCTGAATATATTTCATGCGTGACTGCGGAAGCTGTGCAGTCAGCGTATGTTATGTTTCTGTATCTGATCTCTGTACGGCCATTGCCGCACAGAGTTTTTTGTTTTTACAGAAAAAGCACGGCAGCAGTGTTTCTATGCAGCTGGGTGTGAATTCAGGAGGATTATGGACAGAACAGAAATATATTCGAGGCTGAAATCAGCCGAAGGCATAGCATCGCTATTGGCATTAGAGGATTTTTCGCCGGTTTACAGGGAAGCCGACAGGGTGCGTAAAGAGCACGTAGGAGACACAGTTCACCTGAGAGCGATCATAGAGTTTTCAAACATCTGCAAGAGGCAGTGTATATACTGCGGACTAAACAGAGAAAACAAGGATCTGCCGCGGTTCAGAATGAGCCGGGAAGAAATAGTCAAAACAGCAGCTGAGGCTGTTGCTGCAGGCTACCGGACTATAGTTCTCCAATCAGGGGAGGAGGACGGCATATCGAAGGAATGGCTGGGCGCTGTGATAGAGGATATTAAATCGCTGACTGTGCCTGGAACAGAAGCTGCTCCTGCAGTTACGGTAAGCTGTGGAGAGAAGGATGAGGAAACCTACAGATATCTGCATGAAAGGGGTGCGGACAGGTATCTGCTGAAGCATGAAACGGCAGATCCTGAGCTTTATAACAGACTGCATCCATGCGGAACTCTCGAATCGAGGGTTGGATGCCTCAGGACGCTGAAGCGGCTGGGATATGAAACAGGAAGCGGATTTATGGTAGGGCTTCCGGAGCAGAGTCTTGAAACGATAGGAAGCGACCTGCTGCTGCTGGCGAGTATTCCATGCAAAATGGCTGGAATAGGTCCTTTCATATCGAATCCCAAAACGCCTCTGGCGGGAAAGCCCAACGGGGATCCGGAGCTGACAAGGCGAGCGGTGGCAATAGCCAGACTCTTGCTGCCTGATGCGAATCTGCCTCTGACTACGGCGCTTTCGATACTTTCGCATGAGGAGCTGTCAAAGGATGGGACAGGAATCGGACACGATGTGGAAAACCCCTTTGAATTTGGTGCAAATGTAATAATGAAGAAAGTAACGCCGGACGAATACAAAGCGGCTTACGAAATATATCCTGCGCAGTTTGCAGAAACGCACATTTTGCAGGACAGAAAAGATCTTGAAAGAATGATAACGGCATATGGCAGACGGCCGCTGTAGCCTGTGTTAAGCAGGAATTGCGGCTCCCATCAGCTGAAGAAATGCCTTAAGGAGAAAAGGAGAAGTAAAAATGGCAGTTTACAACAGCAAATCGACAAAAGCAGAAGAATTCATCAATCACGAGAAAATACTGGAAACCTTGGAGTATGCGGAGGAGCACAAGAACGACCTGGAGATGATGGAACAGATTCTGGAAAAGGGCAGACAGTACAAGGGTCTTTCATACAAGGAGGCCATGACGCTGCTGGAGTGCGAGGATCCGGACATTATCCAGAAAACCTTTGACCTGGGCAAGGAAATCAAGGAGCATTTTTATGGCAACAGAATCGTAATGTTCGCACCGCTCTACCTTTCCAATCACTGCATCAACGGATGCGTTTACTGTCCATATCACGGCCAGAACAAAACGATTCCGAGAAAGAAGCTGACTCAGGAGGAAATAAGGCAGGAGGTAATAGCTCTGCAGGATATGGGTCACAAGAGACTGGCTATTGAAGCCGGCGAAGACCCTGTAAACAACCCGATTGAATATATTCTGGAAAGCATCAAGACTATTTACAGCATTCACCACAAGAATGGTGCTATCAGGAGAGTCAATGTAAATATCGCAGCAACAACTGTTGAAGAGTACAAGATGTTAAAGGATGCAGGCATCGGCACGTATATTCTTTTCCAGGAAACATATAACAAGAAAGCTTATGAGGAGCTTCATCCGTCAGGCCCGAAGAGCGACTATGCTTATCACACAGAGGCTATGGACAGAGCTATGCAGGCCGGTATCGACGACGTAGGCTGCGGCGTGCTCTTTGGACTTGAAAACTATAAATACGATTTTGTAGGTATGCTGATGCATGCGCACCATCTGGAGGAAACCTACGGCTGCGGTCCGCACACTATCAGTGTTCCGAGAATCAGACCTGCGGATGATATCGATCCGGATACCTTCGATAACGGAGTGCCGGACGATGTATTCAAGAGGATCGTTGCTGTTTTGAGAATAGCTGTTCCTTATACCGGCATGATCATGTCCACCCGCGAAAGTGCCAAGACGAGAAGAGAGTGCCTGGAAATCGGTATCACTCAGATCAGCGGTGGAAGCAGAACAAGCGTAGGCGGATACGTTGAAGAGGAAAGACCTGAGGATACTACTCAGTTTGACGTTGAGGACAGAAGAACTCTGGCAGAGGTTGTGGACTGGCTTATCGACCTGGGATATGTGCCTAGCTTCTGCACAGCATGCTATAGAGAAGGCAGAACCGGTGACAGATTCATGAGCCTGCTGAAATCCGGGCAGATTGCCAACTGCTGTCAGCCGAACGCCCTGATGACCCTCAAGGAGTTCCTGATGGATTATTCCGGCGAGGAAACCCGTAGGAAGGGAGATGAGATCATAGCGAAGAGAATGGCCATGATTCCTAATGAAAAGGTACGTCAGGTATGTGCTGAGCGTCTCGAGGCCATAGAGAAGGGTGACAGGGATTTCAGATTCTAGTCATTGAAATCAGGATATGATATGATGCGGCCGCCTGTTCAGACAGGCGGTCTCTTTGAAGGGAGGAATTAGTATGAGCCTGAACGATACACCTAGAGCAAACAGGCTGCATATTGGAATATACGGCAGGAGAAATGCCGGTAAATCATCGTTGATAAACGCTTTGACGGGACAGGACATCGCGCTTGTCTCTGCAGCACCGGGAACGACCACTGATCCGGTGTTCAAGTCAATGGAGCTTCATCCTATAGGGCCTGTTGTATTCATAGATACGGCTGGGTTTGATGATGAGGGCGAGCTTGGAAGTCTTCGCGTAAAAAGAACACAGGATGTGGTGAACAGGACGGATATCGCTGTAGTCGTTACAGATGGAACGTCAATAGGCGATTTGTCCCATGAAAAGATATGGATAAGTCAGCTGGAGGCGAGGAAGGTTCCTGTGATCGTTGCGGTGAACAAGTGTGAGCTGCTTGAAGCTGCAGAACGTAAGGCTGCTGCAGATAAAATTGCTGCTGAGCTGGGAGGTCGTAATGTTATCCTAGTCAGCGCCGCAGATAGAAGCGGCCTCGAAGCGCTTCGCAAGGCAATCGAAAATTCCGTTCCGGAGGACTTTCTCAGAGAAAAGATACTTGGCGATTTAATAGATGAAAACGGTCTGGCGCTGCTGGTAATGCCGCAGGATATCCAGGCTCCGAAGGGGAGGCTGATTCTGCCGCAGGTTCAGACAATAAGAGAGCTGCTTGATAAAAAATGCACGGCAGTAGCAACCACCGCCGATGGTTTTGAGCGTGCTCTGGCGTCGTTGAACAGGGATCCGGATCTTATAATTACAGACTCACAGTGCTTTAATCTGGTTTATGATAAGAAGCCAGCGGGAAGTGCTCTGACATCCTTCTCCGTGCTTTTTGCAGCATATAAGGGTGACATCGGCAAGTTTGTTTCAGGAGCATCGTCATTAGACGAAATGACTGAAAATTCAAGGGTTCTGATAGCTGAGGCGTGCACTCACGTGCCTCTTTCCGAGGATATCGGACGCGAAAAAATTCCTAATCTTCTTCGCAAAAGGTTCGGTAAGGGGATACAGATTGTCAATGTCTGCGGCAATGATTTCCCTTCGCCAGATGCGCTGAAGGAGTTTGATCTGATTATTCATTGCGGTGCGTGCATGTTCAACAGGAAGCATGTGATGAACAGGATTGCGGCAGCTGAAGCGGCCGGTGTACCTATTACCAATTATGGTGTGGTGCTTGCTAAGCTGGGCGGGATTCTGGATAAAATCAAGCTGCCGGAATAATGGATGTGCAAGCGAGCATGGGATTCGCAGAACTTTTGGAAAAAGCAAAAAAACACTTGTTTTGTATGGGCGAGTGTGCTACACTTTAAGGGCTGTGAATATCGAAACAGTAATTATGCTAAGGTGGTAAGCCTGAGCAGGAAAGAGGTGAAAGAGCATGAAACAGGGAATCCATCCTGACTACAAGGAATGTAAAGTAACTTGCGCATGCGGCAACACATTTATGACAAAGTCCACACAGGAAGAAATCAGAACGGACATTTGCTCAGCGTGCCATCCATTCTTTACAGGACAGCAGAAATTCGCACACAGAGGCGGACGTGTTGAAAAGTTCAAGAACAAGTACAACCTGGACTAATTTCAGCATTGGAATTTCAACAAGAGTTAAGCGAGAAAACAATAACCGGCTTTCGAATGAAGGTCGGTTGTTTTGTTATGAAGTGGTTTCAAAGAACCAATATTAAATAGAATCGTTGCAGCAATAGAATTCTAATCAACCGGTTCGCCCTTCTGCATTCTCAGAAATTCATTCCAGTTTTCATTGGATTGTTCTGTAATCTTTTTTTCTACTATGCGATCCCTGTCACTAAGTATCGCAAGCATTTCATCTGCAACCTCCTCCATAGGAGGTTTGTAATCGAACTGTTTAAGGTAACCGATCATGCGGGCTGCAGTGAAATCTGTGTTCAGGCTTTCCGATATCAATTGGCAGAATCGCTTAGAGTATCCCACCTGCTGCATAAGCATAAATAGTTTTCGGCTTGTATCTGATGTCATTGTGAATATCTCCTGTATAAGTGTTTTAAAAGTGATCTTGGATCGTCGAATATAGTGTGTGATGATATTATACCAAAAACATTCAAAGAATTGTGATAGCGTGAGGTAATCTTGTCTGGGGTGAGTCTCCAAAATCACACTTCAGAACTATGATTTGGAGACTTTGCTGACTTCCCCTGATTTCCCCACCCCCACCCAGCATTCCCTGCCCCCTTGCGCACATTTACTAGTGCCGAAAGAGAATCTCTATGTGATAATAACCGAACTCCTAGTGATTAAGCTTGATAAGTGTGATGTTAAGCTCTATAGTTTTATTGAAAAGTGTAGTTTTGAAGCAATAAATAATATTGAAAAGTGTAGTTTTTGGTGGCTAAAAACTATTGAAAAGTGTATGCGCAGGCAACACAACGAAAACTAAACGGAGGTATCGGGAATGTACAGGATTTTCATCGTGGAGGATGATGAGGTCATCGCAGGCGCTATCGCAGACAAGCTGAGGAGCTGGGGCTTCGATGCCCGCATCTGTGAAGAGCTTCAGCACGTGACAAAGGAATTCGTGGAATACGATCCGCAGCTGGTGCTGATGGACATATCACTGCCGTTTTTTAACGGCTACCACTGGTGCAGCGAAATCCGCAAAATCTCCAAGCTGCCTATCATGTTCATTTCCTCGGCAGGAGACGACATGAACATCGTGATGGCGATAAATATGGGCGCGGACGACTTTGTGGCCAAGCCCTTCGACATGGAGCTTCTGCTTGCCAAAATACAAGCGCTCCTGAGACGAGCCTACGACTTCAACGCACAGAACACGTGCCTTTTACAGCACAAAGACGTGGTGCTCAACAGCGCATCTGGCACAGTCACCTTCGGGGACGGCAGGACCGAGCTGACAGGCAACGAGAACAAGATTCTCACCATCCTCATGCAGAACAAGGGGCGTGCGGTATCCAGGGATACGCTGATGAACAAGCTTTGGGAGACGGACTGCTTCGTGGACGAAAACACGCTTTCGGTCAATGTCACCAGGTTTCGCAAGCGGCTGGCGGCCATCGGGATCGAGGACTTTATTAAAACCAGGAAAGGAACAGGTTATATAATCGAATGAAGAGGAATTTTATGCGGCAGTGTATCTGATGACTGCGAGAATGTACTACGGAATCGTAAAAAAATAAACATTGCCTGCTCATTAAGTCCCCATCGGACTTAATGAGTGATGAGCATGGGATGCCCATCACTGCGGCGTTCATTCACAATAAAATAGGACCGCCGGCAGGCCGCAGTTTCGACGTTTATTTAAGATTAAAGCGAAAAACGTCGAAACAACAACACTTCATTGGAGGCGCTAGGGATTTTTTCGACGTGTACAGCCTCAAAAGGAGTGTACACGTCGAAAGTTTTGTAATATTTTAACTTAAATGTCGAAAATTGCTCTATAAGAAGAGCTATTTTCGACGTCTCCATTACTTTAAGGTCAATTAACGTAGAAAAAATTTGCATGACATTTGCAGTGACGAATTTTTTTCGCCGTTAATTCTTGTTTTTTGGTAAAAACGTCGAAACTCATCGAACTTCACCGTTCACCGTTCCCTTTCATCGTAAAAATAATCACACTGGCGATTATGATAGCTCCGCCGATAAATGTACCAATATCAGGCACCTCTCGCAGAATCAGGAATCCGATGATGGCGGCAATAAGCGGATTAATGAACAGATAATTGGTGACCTCGCTGGTTCTTTCGGCAAGAGTGATGGCTCTGCTCCAGAAGTAGTAGGCAACAGCACTCGGCATCACACCAAGATAGATGGCCGCCATATTGCCGGCAAAATCCGCCGATACCATATCCGAAACAACGTGGGGCAGCATAAACAGCATCTGAAGCCCTCCGAAAACAGCACTGTAGGTAACAGCCTCCATAGCCGTATAGCCCATTTCGGAGAACTTTCTGTTGAGAACATTGTATCCGGCGAACACGGCAGCGCATAGAAACATCCACAGGATTCCGATATTAATTGACAGCACACCATTCCACAGCAGCAGCACAGCGACGCCCGCGAAAGCACATGCGATGCATATCCATCCCGTCAGATTGATCTTCTCTCCATAGAGCCTGAAAACTGCAATCGCAGTAAGTACAGGACAAGCCGCCGTTACTATGCTGGCAGTTGCCGAAGTGAGAGTCTCAAGTCCAAGATTAAAAAAAATAAAATAAACAGAGAAGCCCAGCATTCCCGAAAGAAAGAACCACAGCAGATCCTTCCTGTGAAAAGGCTTCCTGATATGACAAGCGCGACCTATTATCACCAGAATTACGGCCGCCAGGATGCACCTGATTGCACAGAGCGAGTAAGACGAAATCTGGTCTCCGATAAGCCGGGTGAAAGGAAAACCGGATCCCCACAGGAGAACAGTAATAAATGCAAATAAATTCACCTTGATTCTGCTGCTCATGATATAAGCCTCCTTCTCAACTTATTTTACCATCATTTTACCATAAGGCAGAAGATTCAGACAGTTAAAAGTTGATGTCAGCGCCGGAATGTTATAAAATATTTATGTCAATACATCCGGTAATGAAACGGCGGTTATGCCGCATATAGCGCATATAAGGAGGATAAACATGAGCTATTCGGAACTTGTAAAGGAACTTGCCCTTGACGGCAGAGTGATAGCTGTTACCAGAGTGAATGCTGCTGATGAGGAGATAGATCATATAGCAGGCTGTATCTATAAATCATTAAAAAAAGTTATGGCAGGACAGACCCTTGTGCTGGATAGAAGCTCATGCAGCTGTAACGGGTTCGTGCATAATGCCGGTTTCAGCGATGAGCGTCCGAGAATACCGGGAGGCTTTGGAGTGTTTTTATCCCATGGGTCGGATCAGATGTGGACTCCGCCCGGTGAGAAATTTAAATGCGATCCGGCTACAGCAGAAGCCATGTTTGATGGACTTCCGAAGGATGTGATGGGCGGCTTTGATGCTATAAAATTCGAACCATATCGCGATGGCCTCGACCCCGATGTTGTAGTATGCTTCGCAACACCTGATCAGCTGTCGGCGCTGATAGTGCTCCATGGCTATAACAGAGCTGAATATGATCATGTCATTGCCACCACAGTGTCAGGCTGCGCATCAATGCTCAGAATACCGTTTAGCGAAATGAAAAAGGACAAGCCGAAGGCTGTCATCACTGCAACAGACCTTGCGCAGAGACATTTCGTAGATGAGGAGCTGCTTGCCATATCAATAACAGGCAGTGATTTCAGGAAAATGCTGGACGTGACGGGCGAGTGCTTTTTCCATTCCCCGGTTTTCAAGAAGGTGCGCCAGCGTATAAGAAAGGATGAAAATCTGACGGATAGAAAATTTTCGGTACTGGCATAAAGTAAGTTCGATAATAAAGGCGTCGCATTAACAAATAAATTTTTTGTTATGGCGTCGTCTTTTACATTGCATGCTTGACACAGCAAATAGAGCACAATAAAATATAAATGAACATTTATTTTATAAACAGGAGAGGGGGATATTTTGCGCACGGTAAACGAAAAAGCACGCAGGGCAAAGCAAGTAGAGATTATGGTAAAATGCTTCGACTGCTATGCGGAGAAGGGTCTTAATACTATCGGTGTGAAAGCCATTGCAAACGCATGCAACTGTAATGTTGCAAGCCTGTATCAGTATTTTGACAATCTGGACGACCTTATCATCCAGTCCACTGAATACTGCATGACAAAGGTGGAAGATGAGTTTATGGAGAAAGCCCCCACAGATGTAGAGAACCTGTGGCGTTTTATTGACGAGATACCCTACTGGACGGCAAAAAAGCACGGCAAGAAATACCGTCTGATGTATCAGGTTTATACCCATCCGAAATACAGGCAGTACGGGCAGGAATTCTTCAAAGGTGTAGATGAACGTTATACAGAATATGCAAAGAGCCTGGAGGGTAGGCTCGGTATTCCATATGAAAAAATCACACCACTGATTTTCATACTGATCAGAGCATGCGTACACTACGCGCTCTTTGAGGATGAGTTCTATCTGAAGTCGCAGATAGATGTGCTGAAGGAAACCCTTGAACTCTTTATTATGAAATACAACCCACAAGCAAAATCGGGTGCTGTTACAGAGTAAGTTAAATTCAAAAATAATTTTAGGAGGTTAAAACAAATGAAAAAACGAATTTTAAGCATAGTGCTTACGCTTTGTATGGTACTTATGCTTGTACCGATTTCAGCAAGTGCTATGGAGCTCTATGTGAATTTGAATATCACTGGTGCAGCACAATTGACTCTTGAAGTGGAATCCGGTGATAGCATTGATAATGTTAAGGCAAAAATTGAAAACGAAACCGGATATTCCAAAACAATTCAGATTTTAAGGTATAACGGGATAGTTTTACAAAACGGAAAAACATTGGCTGATTATAATATTCAGAAAGGAAGTACCATTGAGTTGTCTTTTGCACCAAGTGTGTCGGCCTATGCCACGAAGGAGCAGTTGATGGACGACACGTTTACGCCAAATGCAGACGGAACGGCCAACAACATCGGAAGGCTGGTGTTTGGTAAAAATAGCAACGGAGATGCACAGGAATGGTACATTCTGGGAAACGACAGCGGCGTGACCGGGGATAATACCATCATCTTTGCCGCAAGCCCGATAGCAACAGAACAGAAGTTTAATTCAAGCACAAGCAAAAAGAACTTTCAATCAAGTTTTGGAGTATATGAAACTGCTCCATCAGAGGTATATTCAAACCACTACGGAGCAAGTGACCTTCGTGCGACACTGAAGGCTATGGAGACCGGTAATTTCACTGAAGCTGAACAGAACTTGATGAATGCTACAACAGTGACAACGAATGATACAATGAATAGTACGACCTATACTACTACAGACAAGCTGTATGCACTGGCGGCAGACGGAATGGGTCAGTCATATACAACAATAAAAGCGGGAAGCAGTGATCAGACTGTACTTTCCGAGAGTCAATATTTGAATAATGAAAAAGAGTTTTTCTTGCTGCGTTCGCCACACACAGAACAAAGTGACGCTGTGTTGCTTGCGCGTCCGAACTCA
>JAUNDC010000058.1 GCA_030526355.1 Bacillota bacterium
CAAGGCTTCAGCGTCTTTTCAAATATCATTTCAGACCCGTTTCAGATTATCTCAGACCACTGAAACCGGGGATGAAACAGGAGGTTTTTTGATGGTATTGGGGATGAAACGTGAGGACGCGGGCTCCTTTGAACCAGGCGAGAGTGAGTAGAGTTGACAGTAAGTGTTCCTTTTGATGCCAAAAGGTTTGCGTTGCTGGAACGGCAGATGGGAATTATAATGGAAGTGTAAATCGGAATTTGCGGAGATGATAAGATGGTTAATATAACAGATGTAAAGCAGATTCTTCAACTCTCGATAGATGCGGAGATTAAAGTCTTTCTTGATGGTGGATGGGGTGTAGATGCGTTGCTTGGATATCCGTCAAGAGTCCATAGCGATATTGATATTTTTGTAGAAAAGAAAGATTATCAGAACTTTATAGAGATGATGAAAGCTAATGACTTTTATGAGATTAAGATGGAATATACAACATTGAACCATACTGTATGGGAAGATGCGAAAAACAGAATTGTTGATTTGCATTGTTTTGAATATACGGGCGAAGGTGAAATTCTTTATGAGGGGGATTGTTTTCCGATAGAAACTTTTTCGGGCAAAGGAAAAATTGAGGAGATAGAGGTTTCCTGTATTGAACCATATAGTCAAGTAATGTTCCATCTGGGATACGAATTTGATGAGAATGATGTGCATGATGTGAAGCTATTGTGTGAGACATTTCATATCGAAATTCCGAATGAGTATAGATAACTGCAAATTCAAGTTTTTGAAACTGAGAAATCGAAAGTTGGAGGGATAGATTTCTATGATTATCAGATATGCAGAAGAGAAAAATTTTATAGAATTGCGACAGTTTTATGACGGTATGTGTAAAGTTTTGAGCGAAAAAGATTTTCTGCCGGAGGGAGATAAAGGTGGTTTCCCTCCAGATGAAATGATCAAAGATGCAATCAAAGAGAGAAATCAGTTTATCGGTATTGAAGATGGTCGAATTGTTGCGGCGTATATTATGAATCATGATCGTGATGAGGCGTATCACGCAGTTAAATGGCTTATTGATGCAAATGATAACGAGACAGTAGTTCTTCATGCCTTGCGTGTCCTTCCGGAATATGGAGGTCGTGGATACTCGAAGCAGTTAGTTCAACACGCAATAGACACAGCAAGGGAAAGAAACCTTAAATCAATTCGTCTTGATTGCATAGAGGGAAATGATATTCCACAGAAAATGTATATGTCGTTTGGATTTAAGTATGTGGATAAGGTTGAAATCACATATGTTGATATTGGAGTACCGAGGAAGTTCCTCTTATATGAGTTTGTACTCTAATCAAGACATAGTAACAGTTATATCTTGAACATTGTACAAACAAATTCCAGTTTGTGTACCATCACATCCCATCAATTTGCCAGTAATCTTCTGTTATAGATTCATTATTCACATGATGTTTCATTAACTTATATGCTTTGTCTTAAATCAAAAGGATGACGAGGGTCAAAAAATGCAGCTTACCAGTATTAAAAAGAAAAATATTTAAAGAAGGTGAACTTAATGGAGATTCGTGTACTGAAATATTTTCTTACAGTGGCAAGAGAACAGAATATTACCAGGGCGGCTGAAACTCTGCACATGACTCAGCCAACACTTTCAAGACAGCTTGCAGCATTGGAAGAGGAGCTTGGCACAACGCTTTTTGTAAGAGGGAACCGTAACATCACGCTTACTGAGGCCGGGATACTATTAAAACGAAGAGCACTGGAAATTCTCAATCTTGAAGAGAAAACGATTGAAGAACTGCGCAACCATGAAGAGCTCGTTGAAGGAAGTGTCACCATAGGCTGTGGAGAGTTCGGAGCTGTGGAGTCATTGTCAAGAATCTGTGAGGCATATAGAGCAAAATATCCAAAGGTTCAGATAAAGCTGCATACTGCAACCGCAGATATAATACAGGACATGATGAAACAGGGTCTGGTGGATATCGGTCTGCTGATGGAGCCTGTCGATACATCTGAATTCGAGTATATCAGGCTTCCGGAAGCTGATTCATGGGTTGTTACAATGAAGCCTGATGATCCCATGGCTCAAAAGGATGCAGTTACCAGAGATGATCTTCTGGATAAACCGCTGATATTGCCGTCGAGGCTTAACATTCAGAGCGAGCTTGCCAACTGGTTTGGAAAGGACTTCGAAAAGCTGAATGTAGCCTTTGTGGCTAACCTTGCAACAAATGCTGCAGTTATGGCCAAAAACGGGCTGGCATATCCTGTTACTATTGAAGGTGCAATGAAATTCTGGAGAGAAGATTTTCTGGTCAACAGGAAACTATATCCCGAACTGGTTTCCTATTCAGTACTTGCCTGGAGAAGAAACATACCATACTCAACGGCAGCCAGAAAATTCATAGAAGAAATCAATGCCTTTAAGGCATGAATGTTCCCATATCAAAGGGTATTGGACATAACAGAATATCAGAATTAAAATGAATGCAGAAGTGGAAAAGAGTTTCTCACATCTGCATTTTTTATTTTGGAGGAGGAGTAAAACATGAAAAACACATTAGTGGCATATTTCAGTGCCAGCGGAACAACAAAGAAAGCAGCAGCAAAAGTTGCAGAGGCTGCGGGAGCTGACCTTTATGAAATCAGACCGAAAGTTCCTTATACTGATGCTGATCTGAACTGGATGGACAAGAAGTCACGCAGCAGCATCGAAATGTCTGACAAAAGCTTCAGATCTGAGATTGCAGGGGACGATGCTCATATAGAAAAATATGATACGATTCTCATCGGTTTTCCAATCTGGTGGTATGTTGCACCGACAATTATCAATACGTTCCTGGAAAGCTATGATTTCTCAGGGAAAAAGGTGATTGTTTTTGCCACATCAGGCGGCAGCAGCTTTGGCAATACTGTACGTGAGCTTAAAACATCAGCACCGGAGACTGAATTTGTTGAAGGAAAAGTGCTGAACGGATACAGCGCAGCTAAAATTGCTGACTGGGTAAAGAGTTTGAATATATAGGAGGAGAAAATGAGTAAGATTGTACAGACAGCAGGTAGAAATGCACTCGGCGAATTCTCACCGGAATTTGCACATTTCAATGATGATGTATTATTTGGAGAAAACTGGAACAACCAGGATATAGACCTGAAGACAAGAAGCATTATCACTGTAGTGGCTTTGATGTCTTCCGGAATAACAGACTCATCCCTTATATTTCATTTGCAGAATGCAAAGGAACACGGGGTGACACAAAAAGAAATCGCTGCAATAATCACACATGTTGCTTTCTATGCAGGATGGCCTAAAGGATGGGCTGTTTTTAATCTTGCAAAGGAAGTATGGCAGTCAGATGAAGGAGAACTGCCATATGAAGATGAGTCAATGAGAGCTCATGCAAAGTCAATGATATTTCCTATCGGGAAGCCTAACAACGCTTTTGCAGAATACTTTGCCGGACAAAGCTATCTGGCTCCGATATCCGAAGATCAGGTTGGTATTTTTAATGTAACCTTTGAACCCAGATGCAGAAACAACTGGCATATTCATCATGCCCAGGCAGGTGGCGGTCAGATTCTTGTATGCGTTGCCGGACGCGGATATTATCAGGAGGAAGGTAAATCTGCCATAGAAATGAAACCGGGTGACTGTATCAATATTCCGGCAGGAGTTAAACACTGGCATGGTGCTGCACCGGATGATTGGTTTTCTCATCTTGCCATCGAGGTTCCGGGACATGAATGTAGAACTCAGTGGCTTGACCCTGTAAATGATAATGAGTACGGTAACCTGAGATAGTGAGGCGGATAAAATGTATGTAGAACAGTTTGTGATGGCATATAAGGTGGATCAGGACAGGATACGCGCTATACTTCCGGACGGATACATTTCTCTGAGACCGGTGATGCGGATAAATGCAGAAATACGGCAGTCGGGAAATGGTGAAATTGTTTATGTGGAGCTTAATACTCCCGTAGAAGCTGAAGGCAGGCGGGGCTGGCTGAATATCGGGCACTGGGACAGCAATGACTCTGATATCAGCTTTACCCGCAATGACAGGACGGTTACTGTAAGCAGTTCTTTTTTAATGCTGACATATACAGGAACTGAAATCACAGGAGGCTGTCCTGCGGAAAAGGATAATGACGGATGCTTTTATATCTCTGCAGATGAAACTGTATTTGTTCCTGCCAGAGAAATAAAAGAGAACAAAGAGTTCTGTGACTGTGAATTCGCATGGTTGTTTTCGGAAGATGATGCGAAAGGAAGAAGTATCGGCAAGACATTGCCTGCATTCAGAGAAAAATCTGAAAACACCTATGAGAAAAAAGCTTTCACGCCGGAAAATGCAGCAGCACTGTCATGTCAGCAGGTGCTGGGAGCATATATCGTTAGATTTGAATCGTGAGAGAACTATACTTATGTGTCAGGTATATACTTCCCTGGTATATTGTAATTGACTCATTTAGCAAGTCCTTTACAATATACATTTTTCT
>JAUNDC010000059.1 GCA_030526355.1 Bacillota bacterium
TAGGCTATGAAAACAAGAGAAATCTGGGTCTTATCGGAATGCACGGAAGCATCGCTGCCAACAAAGCAGTTGACAGAGCCGATCTGGTAATTGCGCTCGGCGCAAGATTCAGTGACCGTGTAGCACTTAACCCTAAGAAGTTCGCCAAGAAGGCCAACAAGATACAGATTGATATAGATACAAGCGAAATCAATAAAAACGTGCTCGTCGATATTGGCATCACCGCTGATGTCAAGGAATTCCTTATCAAGCTGCTTCCGCTGATCAGGAAAAAGGATCACGCAGAATGGGTTTCTCAGGCAACTGAATGGAAAAAGAAAACCGGCGATGTCAAATGTCAGGAAGCTGAGCTTCACCCAAGCGAAATCGTACATGCAGTATGCGACCTTACCGATAAAGAAACTATCTATGTTACAGATGTAGGTCAGCACCAGATGTGGGCTGCACAATATCTGAAGCACGAGAAAACAGAGAACTTCGTTACAAGCGGAGGTCTGGGAACCATGGGCTTCGGCTACGGAGCAGCAATCGGCGCACAGATCGGATGCCCTGATAAGAGAGTCGTTCATTTTACAGGAGACGGCTCCTTCCATATGAACCTTAACGAAGCATGCACTGCAGTCAGCAATGAGCTTCCTATCATCACAGTCATCATGAACAATAAGGTTCTGGGCATGGTATATCAGTGGCAGACATCCTTCTACGGCAAGCGCTATGCAGCTACCACACCGGAAAGAAAGACAAACTTTCCTAAGCTGGCAGAAGCTTTCGGAGCGAAAGGCTTCTCAGCAAGCACACCTAAGGAATTCGAGGAAGTGTTCAAGAAAGCACTTGAAGAAAAGGGTCCGGTATGGATAGACTGCGCGATTGCAAGAGAAGAAAGAGTTCTCCCGATGATTCCGGGCGGCGGCACTGTTGAAGATATGATCATAGGTTAGGAGGAGGAACAATGGATAAACAGATAAAAAAAGAAGTTATCAGTATTCTGGTAGATAACCAGGCCAACGTTCTGACCAGAATCAGCAGCCTCTTCGGAAGACGCGGATTCAACATCGACTCCCTTACCGTTTCGGCAACAAACGACCCGAACCTTTCCAGAATCACAGTAGTATTCACAGGAACTGAACAGGGACTGCATCAGATCATCACCCAGACAGCCAAGCTTGAAGTAGTGAAAAAAATCTTCACACTGAGATCAGACAACAGCATCTACAGAGAGCTTCTGCTGATGAAGGTGAAGGCTGACAAGAGCGAGCGTTCCGCCATCAAGGAAATTGTTGAGATATACAGAGGCAAAATCGTTGACCTGTCAAAGAGCAGCCTTATTATCGAAATGACAGGAGCTTCGGAAAAGCTGGACGGCTTCATGGATATGATGAGCTGCTACGATATTGCAGAGGTATGCAGAACAGGTATTACAGGAATAAGCAGAAGCGAGGAAAGCTGGGATGAAATCCAGCCTGAAAATAAAATAATCAAGCACAAAGCTTCACCGCTTCAGACCAAAAACGTATATTAAAATTTATCTATAATATAAAGGAGATGTTTAAAATGATTAAGAAATATTACGATCAGGATTGTAATTTAGGTATGCTGGACGGCAAGACAGTTGCCATCATCGGTTTCGGAAGCCAGGGTCATGCTCATGCTATGAACCTGAACGACAGCGGCGTAAACGTAGTTGTTGGTCTCAGACCTGGTTCAGCTCACACTGCCAAGGCAGAAGCTGCAGGCCTTAAGGTTATGGGAATTGAAGAAGCTGCAGAAGCCGGCGATATCGTAATGATCCTCACACCGGACGAACTTCAGGCTTCAATCTACCAGAACCAGATTGCCAAGCATATGAAAGAAGGAAACGTTCTCGCATTTGCTCACGGCTTCAACATCCACTTCAACCAGATCAAGCCTGCTGACTATCTGGATGTAATCATGATCGCTCCTAAGGGTCCTGGTCACACAGTAAGAAGCCAGTATCTGGAAGGCAGAGGAGTTCCTTCACTTATCGCAGTATATCAGGATGCTTCAGGCAAAGCAAAGGACTACGCTCTGGCATATGCAAGCGGTATCGGTGCAGGTCGTGCAGGAATCCTGGAAACTACATTCAAAGAAGAAACAGAAACCGACCTCTTTGGTGAACAGGCTGTTCTCTGCGGCGGCGTAACTGAACTGATGAAGGCTGGATTTGATACACTGGTTGAAGCAGGCTATGAACCTGAAATGGCTTACTTCGAATGTATCCATGAAATGAAACTGATCGTTGACCTGATCAATGAGGGCGGATTCGACAAGATGAGATATTCAATCTCAAATACTGCTGAATACGGCGATTACAGAACAGGTAAGAGACTCATCACAGAAGAAACAAGAAAAGAAATGAAGCAGGTTCTGACAGAAATCCAGGACGGAACATTCGCAAGCGAATTTATCCAGGAATTCAATGCAGGCGGCAAGGCAAGATTCCTCGCTACAAGAAGAAACGAAGCAGAACATCTTCTCTGCAAGGTTGGCGCAGAACTCAGAAAGATGATGAGCTGGTTAAAGAAATAAGTCAGATACATAACCAAAGGTTTGCCGGCCGACCCGGCAAACCTTTTTCGCTATCTAAATGAAAGGATTACATATAATGGCTTTAAGAAGTGACAAAGTAACTAAAGGCGTGGAAAAAGCTCCAATGAGAAGCCTTTTCTATGCAATGGGATATACAAAGGAAGAGCTTGAGCGTCCGCTCATCGGAGTTGTTTCTGCCAAAAGCGAAATCGTTCCAGGCCATATGCATCTGGACAAGGTTGCCGAAGCGGTCAAGGCCGGCGTAAGAATGGCAGGCGGAACCCCTATCGAGGTTCCTGCCATCGGTGTCTGCGATGGTATCGCTATGGGACACATCGGTATGAAATACAGTCTGGCAAGCCGCGAGCTTATTGCCGACAGTGTTGAAACAATGGCAATGGCTCATGCTTTTGATGGGCTCGTACTGATTCCGAACTGCGACAAAATTGTTCCTGGTATGATTATGGCGGCAGTAAGAATGAATATTCCTGCAGTTGTATGCTCAGGCGGACCGATGATGTCAGGTCTGGTTAAAGGCGAAGAAACCAGCCTTTCCAAAATGTTCGAGGCTGTTGGTGCGAGAAAAGCCGACATCATCAGTGACGAGGAGCTGCTGGAGTTTGAAGAAAACACATGCCCTGGCTGCGGCTCATGCTCAGGTATGTATACTGCCAACAGCATGAACTGCCTCTCCGAAGCTGTAGGTATCGCTCTGCCGGGAAACGGCACCATCCCTGCAGTTGACAGCGGCAGAATCAGACTCGCCAAGCATGCCGGAATGGCAATCATGAATCTGGTGGAAAAGGACATCAAGGCACGCGACATTATCAACGAGAAATCTCTGAGAAACGCCCTGGCATGTGATATGGCTCTGGGCTGCTCATCAAACAGCGTGCTTCACCTGCTGGCAATCGCCAACGAAGCCGGCGTTGAACTGAATCTGGATATTTTCAACCAGTTCAGTGCCAAGGTTCCTAATCTCTGTCACCTGGCACCTGCAGGCGGCACTCACATGCACGATCTGAACCGCGCAGGAGGGCTGATGGCTGTTTTCAGCGAGCTGACAAAAAAAGGCCTTATTGACGAGAGCCTTATCACAGCTACAGGCAAAACTGTAGGCGAAAACATCAAGGGAGCGCACGTTAAGGATTATGAAATAATAAGACCTATAGATAAGCCTTACAGCGAAACCGGCGGCATCGCTATCATGTGGGGAAATATCGCACAGGATGGCTGTGTTGTAAAGAGAAGTGCGGTAGCTCCTGAAATGCTCTCACACAGCGGTCCTGCAAGAGTATTCAACTGTGAAGAGGACGCCATTGATGCAATCTACAATGGCAAAATAGTTGACGGTGATGTTGTTGTCATCAGATACGAAGGTCCTAAGGGCGGCCCTGGCATGAGAGAAATGCTGAATCCTACAAGCGCACTTGCCGGTATGAAGCTGGATAAAACCGTTGCCCTCATCACTGACGGTCGTTTCAGCGGCGCCAGCAGAGGCGCTTCAATCGGTCATGTATGCCCTGAAGCTGCTGCAGGCGGCAATATCGGACTCCTGCAGGAAGGCGATATTATCGAAATCGATATTCCTAACGCTTCTATCAATGCGAAGGTTTCAGACGAGGAATTTGCTGCAAGGCGTGCTGCCTATGTCGCACCTGAACCTAACGTGACAAGCGGCTGGCTTGCAAGATACATGAGAAATGTTGATTCATCAGCCAGAGGCGCTGTAATGAAATAGTTTCAAAATGAAATAGCTAAGATAGAGCTGTCGCATTAACGGGTTCTTCCGTTAATGCGACGCTCTTTTTTGAAATTCCGGAAATATCGCGCAGCGATATTTCCTGGTATATTGTAATTGACTCATTTAGCAAGTCCTTTACAATATAC
>JAUNDC010000060.1 GCA_030526355.1 Bacillota bacterium
TGCATAAAGGTTCACGCGCTTACCGTCTGCGTCCTCAATTCGAGTACGGTAATATCTTCCTTATTTCGCATTGCTCTTGAAGTATCTGATACAGAGAGCCAAATTTTAGATTGATCCTTAAATACATTCTCTTCAATTTCCATAAGGCGATGTACCACACTGCCTTTTCCAGCGCCTGAGAAACCACTAATAATGACAATTCTTTTTTTCATTGTATTTCTTCCTCTTTACCATTTCTTCTCGATGGATTTTTCCATTCCATTTTCTTCATAACAATGAAAGACAATATCATCTCCAACCCACACAGATTCTTCATGAAATATTACTTCAAAATCTATTGACTTATGAAAGTGATTCATTCCCAGCCATTGAACCATTAATATTTACAAACTCTGAAATAGCCGGTCTAAAACGTAAATATGCAGCTTTATCTTCTTCCGGTTCATCTGAAACTGCAACAATATTCAAATTAATTCCAGACATCTGCCCAGACTGTAAACAAACATCGATGAATTTCTGACCATAAGTACCCGATCCTATTACTAAAACATTAATGTCCTTTGCCTGGTCATTGACCGTCTCATAAAGCGGATGTTCATAAAGAAGCTTCTGAATAACAACTGTAGGCTCTGATAAACCTTCAGTGCTTTTCTCGACAGGAGTCCATAGCATTTTTGTTAATCGCTGTCTCGCTTTATCCAGATCAAGTTTCAGCTCTGAGCAACTCTGATAACGTTTTCTAGGATCCTTTACCAAACATTTTTCGAGAATCTTGCAAAGTCTGGACATCAAAGCCGCATCGGAGTTAGTTTCAGATGCCTGGAATAATGCAGAATGCTTCACCAACTGGTCAATACTAGAATAGTAAAAGTCCCGATACAGACCATCTGGAATATCCTTTGTAATCACAATCGCATTAAAGAGCATTGCACCAATTGAATAAATGTCGGACCTGTTATCTGCTTTTCCCTTAGTGACTTCAGGCGCACAGAAACCTTCGGTTCCAGACACACGTAAATACTCACTATCCACGGAACAAAGCGTATTAATATCAAACAGAGAGATATTATTCGGCTTAATCTCAAAATCACTATCATACTGAACCAAGAAATTAGATGGTTTAATATCCATATGCATCAGCCCTGCTGTATGGAGAGCTTTAATGCAATCTGTCAACGCATCAATCACGCACAGAATATCCTGAAGTCTGCTTTCCGGATTTTTAGCCGGATTCTTCTTAATTTCTGCCAAATACAGATCGAAGCCTTTACCTGGTACACCTGGCGACCAAATATATACAGTAGGTTTCCGGAGATCCACATCATCTATTGAATCAGTTGCTTTCTTTTTCCAGAATGCAAGCGGCGATTTCGCTGCTGCAGTATTCGACTGAGTCATACTTCCATACAGTATCTCCCCGTGCTGTATATATCCTTTCAGGATCTCATTTTTAGGATTATCCACCATTACTTTTCTTAGCAGCTTATAAGTACTGAGATAATCCTGACACATCTCGTCAAATTTACGCACTGTACCTGCACCTGGAACAAGCTGTCCATTTGGAAGACGCTCTAAAGAATAATACCACGCCTGATTTCCGACCACTGAATCGACCGGATAGAACTCTTTCAGTTTTCCTGTTTCTACAATTCCATCCTTAAGTGTTCTGGTAGCCTCATAGCATACTGTCGAACCACCTTCTCCTATTACTGATTTGATAAAATACTCTTCTGGTGAACTGCCATCTTCGTTTCTTGACAGCATAATTGAACCTGTGAGATATTTACGTCCCGATTCCTCCATAATCCTTGTATCTCCTTTTATTTTCTTTCACGGGTGAAAGAGATATAGCTGCAATCATCCTCATTCTCAATCAAAGATAGCTTATGATTCAAACCTTCAATATCGTAAGAATTCAGAAGAGAAGCAATATCTTCCTTTGCTATTTGATCTAGGAAACCATCCGAACACATCAAGATACTGTCTCCCAGTGCCAGATTGCATACCGCTATATCAATAGCCTTTCCAGCACCTTTGGTTGTTGTCAAGCACGGATTACCTCTATATCGCTTTGGTTTCAGGAGATAGGAAAAACCATTTTCAGTTACTGAGATAATAGCGCCATCTCCCAAATTCACCAAAACGGTTCTTCCAGTTTTTTTCTCCATAAACACCATAGCAAAAGTACTTCCATACTCTCTAATGTCACAACCATCCGTTTTATTACATTCAAGGCAATATAAAATCTGCTCCGTCAGAAGATATGCAATCTTTTCTTTGGGATAGTTAAAAAATACACTGCCTTCCTGCCTAATAACCTTTGCCATAGATTCACATGATAGTCGAGCTCCTTCTAATCCCTTTTCACATGCCGTAGCACCATCAGCCAACATAATCGCAAGAAAATCCTTCCCATCAACGCTGTATAGATAATCTTGATTTTCTCTTCTAAGTTCCTTGTGATAAGTTCCTGTCTTGCTGAATTTGTTAATAACCATCTTACACACATCACTCCTTTGTCTTTGATGTAGTAATCATAACAAGTTGTTTTTGACTGTGAGCAGGGGGGAAAAGTTCTTTACATGTATCCGTTGTTTTCTACCAGATAAAAATATAATGCTGTAACAATATACATATCGAAAATATTCTTTTCGCTTAGCGGCTGATATCGTGCCTCTTCCAAATATGGATTAATTGTAGCCGCATAGTCTTCGAACACATCGGGGAAAGTATCAAGTCCTTCCGTTTCATTCATTAACGCAATATAGTAATTGAAATGGATTGCAATCAATTCACTTCTGGTTACTCGCTTGTCAAATCTCAATCTACAGATCAGTGCCTCGGTCATGAGTAACTCAGATGCGTTATCAACTGAATAATAACGTCCTGAAACTTTCTTAAGGATACCATTCAAAATGTCATCATCATAATCATGCTCGCCTAAATAGTAGCCATCTCTTTTTCTGAAAATATCAAATCCAAGCTCAATCAGGCCGCTAATCGCATTTGTAATCTGATTGCCTACTGAAATAACACCTTTCTCTTCCAGACGACTCTGCAGTTTGAACATAGATAAAGGATCACGCTCTGATGAATACACTGTCAAAACGTGGAGCAACATTAACATTCTGGATCTTTCATTTTTGTTAAAGCGACCATTACTAATATGCGTTCTATCATCAATAGCCTTTACTACTTGCAAGAATGCATCGTCACCGGCGTACTTTTCTTCCAATAATGATTTAACTTTCCAATCAAAAATCACATCCAATTTGAAAGCAATGTCATCCTTGATTTCTTTTGTCAGATCTGTCTTCTTACGAACGTCAAACAGTTCAATATCAGGATATGCTCCATCTAGATCATCCATAATTTCTTCAATCAAATCAGATGCTGTATTTTCCTCAGAAGCAATCATGATTCTGGCTATACCGGAATTATCTGGAGAGAACACCTGATAATGTGCCAATATGTAGTCAGAAATCTCGTCGATTTCTTTATTAAGCAACACATTTACATGCAAATCTCTGTAAACATCCGTATGGATACCAGTATTTATCGTTGAAAGCTTACCTTCCTTTTTTGCACGTTTAACACATTCATCTATGATTGATTCAGCCTTATCAATTTTTTCTCCCTGCGTCATGTTCAAATCATCTCTGCAAAGGAAATAGATATAGATCATTTCAACAAAGCTCTTATAATTGATGCCTTCTCCGGTAGGTTCTTTCTCAAATGCAGTAGCATTTTTAGGATCAGTATAATCAGAAGATAACAATCTCAAGAAATTGTCATTGTAAAAATCCTGGAAAAGATTTTTTACGATATTTCTTTCAGGAGCACAGTGCCTACCATCTAATGGCACTGTCATGTCAAACATAAAAGCAAAGTAGTAAAGGTATACCTTTGTTTTGCCATTTACTCTGAAATTACCTGCTGCCAGATCATTACACATCTCGATCAATTCGAAATCTATATCATTCTTCTTGGCTGCTGCCTTTTTTGCCTTCACAGCATCCTTCTTAGCCTGTTTGTATAACTCTGCTGCTGTACCCTCTTTACCCGTTTTTGAAACACGCTTAATCGTTTTTAACTGGTTCCTAAAGTCATTTTCAAGACTTGAAACCAAGTCTGAAAAGGCTTCTTCTGAAGCATCCATTCTATCGCAAAGCATCTGAAGATAATTAATCACATCTTCATTGATATCATTTTCATCTACAGATAGCATTCCTGCCAAGAGACCTCTGGTCCTCTCAGATACTTCAATCTCTTCGAACGCTAAAGTGTCATCATTCTGATACTTAGTAATCCGATCAATGATCAACTTTAATACATC
>JAUNDC010000009.1:0-70070 GCA_030526355.1 Bacillota bacterium
TACCAATGGATTGCAAGATTTTTTTAACAATAAAGTGTCAAAGATGAGATTATACATCAATGATTTCAAGCTAGCAATTAATATGACGTGACCGCCCGTGCGTATCTATGATCTGACTGCCCATTCGATAGTTTGACTAGTGAATGCGTCACCCGACCATTCGTAAAACTATTTGCATCAGAAATTTTTTGTAACAAAACTTCATGTTAAATGGTATTATCAGTGAAAGTACTTTTACTGATATGGAGATTATACTAATGCAATATAATATTGAAGAAATTTTCACAAAGTATAGAGACAGTATATTTGCCATTGGTTTCAATTATTTCAGAAACAGTTTTGATGCTGATGATATCCTGACGACAGCAATGAATACTGCGAAATAGAGATAAATCTGCACGAAGAACAAGTAGGCATCTACAAAGTACGCTTACATTTAATTGGTTTGCATTTGTTTTATAAAAGCTTCGGTAGTATAATACAAATAGGGTGAAACTAAGAATAAAATGTTTTATAACGTAATTTTATTTATAGAGGAGATGGTAATATGACCATGACAAAAGTGATTAACGAAAACAACCGCTCAATAAAAATAATTCATTCTTCTAATAAAGAGAAAGGGATTTCTAAAAACGATGCAGAAATGGATGCAAGAGCCGTTCAAGCTGTAAAAGCGGCAATTTCAAAAGCAGAGTTTTGCAAAAAACCTATAGCAAAATTTGACGTGGAAACAAAAACTGCATACGTTGAATATCCTGATGGGAGAAGAGTGAATGTTGAATAAGAAACCAATGGTTCTGGTTTTTGCAGGGCCAAACGGATCAGGGAAAAGTACAATAAAACAATATTTTGAAATTGTAGGAGAATATACAAATGCAGATGATATTGTTGCAGCTACTGGAACGTCCAATGAAAATGCTGCAATGTTTGTAGATCAAAGAAGGTATGAGTCTATAGAAAAAAAAGAGGATTTTACATTTGAAACCGTTTTATCATCAAACTATAAACTGGATATCCTGAAAAAGGCAAAAGAAGAAGGATATTTTATAAAATGTATATTTGTATTGACTGCAAGTCCTTGGCTTAATGTTGCCCGTGTGAAAGCTAGAGTTGAATCAGGTGGGCATAATGTTGAAAAAGAAAAAATCATTGAACGGTATTATAAAGCATTAGACAATATCTCTATCTTAATGGATATTTGTGATATTTTACATGTATATGATAATACCATTAGCCCAAACAGAATTATCCGAAAACATAAGGAAGAGATATCTATATTTCCAAATGAGTTTTGGAGTGATGAACAGTTGTTGGAATTAATAGAATAAATGAAAATTACAACCCCTCTGCTATAACACCAGACTTTCGTCCGGTGTTATTATTTTTCACTAGAAACCAGACAACCATGTCCGGTATGAAAACACGGCTTTTCTCGCTTTATGTCGTGTAAACAGGGTCGCTTTTAACTTAAGCTGTCAATCGAGGAGGTACACAAAATGGATCAGAAAAAAGCAGGTCTGTTTCTGAAAACACTGCGCAAAGAAAAAAATATAACACAGGAAGTAATATGCCTGATATCAGCCTGCTGGTTGAACTGGCTGAATTCTATCAGGTCAGCATATCCGAGATAATTGACGGAGAAAGGAAAAGTGAGCAAATGAATCAGGACGTAATAGACACTGCAGTTAAAATGGCAGAATACAGCAAAAATGAACTCAGTACACAGAAGAAGAAAACAACAAGTGCACTTTGCATGATATTCGGTGCATTTATTAAACCCTTGGTGGAATCATATTAACAGTAGGCGTATATTTCAGAACAAAAGCGGCACAAGTAAGGTGGAGCCGACAGGTATTGCGTGTTGCCGTATGCGTCATTGTGCTGGCTGGGATTTTTACGGTTTCGGATTACGTTGCGGAGCCGGAGCACAGGAGTATACCGTTATAGTCCGGCACCAATTACATTCTGATTGACAACTTTGACGCAGCGGCATTGTACAGACTTAAAAAAAATGTTATTATTGGATTATCATTACGAAGTCCCTAATAACAGAATACATTTATAATTTTAATGTATCAGGCAGAGTCGTGCAGGAGCATATATGGATTACAGGATTATTTACTATATTCAGATTAATATAATAAGCATTGTAGTTCTGTTATTGATTCTTTTCAGAGGAATACGATTCAACAGAGAATCTTCCATACAGACAAGAACCTTGCGTATTCTTGTTATTGCGGCCTGCCTGCTGTGTGTCTCCGACATGCTCGCAGCTGTATTCAGAGGCAGGTCTTTTACCGGAGCCCCTTTATGTGTCGAGCTGATAAACATGGCCTACCTGGCTCTGGGTGTATATATCAGCTACAAATGGATGATATATGTTCTTTATGAGCTCGGTGAGGTAAGCAGGAAGCGCGACGCTCTTTACATCGCTTACACCGTGCCTTTTGCATTGTTTATGATTCTTCTGCTGCTTAACCCGCCAACAGGGTTGCTGTTTGAAGTCACACAGGAAAACACCTATGTCAGAGGTCCATTAATAGCCGCACATGTTATCGTCTGCTTCATGTATCTTATCATTGCTGAAGCCAAAGTAATAGCAGCACTGCGCAAGGAGGACAGCAGATTGCGGAGAACTGAGATAAAGCCCCTCCTTTATTTTGCCGTACCCGCACTGCTGGGAGGAATCATACAATCCTTGTGTTACGGTCTTACAATGTTCCAGATTGGAATTACTGTTGCGATACTGCTGCTCTATGAAACAAAACAGACATCTGTAATCCATACCGATGCTCTGACAAAGCTGAATAATCGCAGAGCTTTGGATGAATACATCGAAGGAATGACAAAAGGCAGCGAAGGCCGTGAGATGACATTCATCATGATAGATATCAACAAATTCAAAATGATAAATGACAATTGCGGTCACCTTATCGGAGATGAAGTACTCAAGGCGGTTTCCACAGTCCTGAAGAAAGCCTGCGGAGTAGTGGAATCCAGGTTGTTTATATGCAGATACGGCGGCGATGAGTTCCTTATAGCGGGGGCAGATTTGAACAATCGAGAAACAGCCACAGTAATAAGCACTATCGACGATAGCGTGAAAAAGCTGTCTGATGAATTTGACATAGGGTTTGATTTCAGCGCCAGCATAGGAGAAGCTGCAAGGGTCTGCCGAAACTATGATGAGGCAATTGAGCTGATTTCCATTGCTGACAGCAGGATGTATGATAACAAAAAACGAGAGTCCGACTCCAAAAAACGAGAGTCCGACTCGGTGGGTCAATGTCTATAGACTGCCTTTAATAAGCTTACCGTGGTATTTGCTGATACCTCCGATATTTGTGATGTTTACATAACCGATTGCTTTTAATGCATCTGTAGCTTTCTTGCTTCTGGCACCGCTTTGACAGTATACAAACAGTGGTATGTTTTTATCTGTTATTTTTTCTGACGCTGTTTCAATACTCTGTAACGGTATATTCACACTGTTTTCAATATGCCCTGCTTCATATTCTTCTTTTGTCCGCACATCCAGCAGCACAGCATTTTCCGTATTCAAATATTTCTCCACACCTGTATTTGTATCCATATGGTTAAAAATATTAAATATACTCACAACAACATCGCCTTCCTTTCTACATTTCATAACTGATGATTCAGTTTCGGCATATCTTCTTTTCATAGCCGATGATTCAGTTACGACATATGACGATTATATCACACCTTCACAGAATGCACCTCTTCTGATGTTTATATTATAACCGGATAGCCTTGAAACATCCTGGTTTCAAAATATCATCGGCAAATTGGTAATTGGGAAACAGAAATGCCACCATCCCAAAAAAGCCTGACACGAAAATATCAACATTATTTATCCAGCACAGCAAGTCTTTACCACTGGTCTGACATATTTCCAGAACTGCTTGCAGTCATGATAGAAATAAAACACTCTCCCAGGCGTCAGATCCAGCTGATATCCGCTGGCCGTATAATCAAATGATTTCATTGCTTCTTCAATTCGAGCCTCAACTGTTTGATTTTCGGTTTCGAAATCAAATGGCCCGTGTTCAAAAACAATGTACTCCCCTTCAGGAACATCCATTATCTGCATCTGCGGCGGTACTTCACCATCATAATCTGCCGGCAGTCGAACACCATATGCTTCTGCCAGAGGGATTCCCCAGCTGCATATTCTGCCCGCCGGGTCATTGATAAAAGCCATAAGCTGTCCACTTTCGCTGTTAGCTTCATCGCCTCCCCTGTCATCCAGTTTGCCGCTGATGCTATCCAGCAGACCGCAGATAGTCTCGCAGTCCTGGCCCGGAATAAGGCTCTGCTTCTGCCAGAAATCCCAGTAACCTATACTTTCATAATTTCTGATGTGCATAAACTTATGCGCCGGTATCGTCACAAAATAAGTCTTTACGTTTTCAATAGATTCTGCCATACCTGTACCTCCAATTCCTAATAAATAACAATCAAATGGTCTGAGGGCGGTTCGCAGCACAACAGGAACAGGGTTTCTGCGATACTCACTAGGTGTAATCCCATATGCTGACTTGAATGCACGCGTGAAAGCTTCGTGAGACGAAAATCCGTAATTCAGCGCAATATCCAGGATACCAAAATCCGTATCGCGTATCTCCTTAAGCGCAAAAGCAAGCTTCCTGTATCTCAGATAATCCCTAAGCTGCATTCCCGAAATCTCCCTGAATTTTCTTGATATATAAAATTCTGAATATCCCAGCTTCTGCGCCAGCCGATGCAGCGTAATCGCCTCATCACCGCAGCTCTTAATACAGCTGTCTATCTCATCAACAATCAGCTGAATGTTCCTGTACCACTCGTACAATCTGCACACTCCTTTCCTCATGACTTGTCTTTATTATAACGAACCGAAAGGTTATTCACTTGATTTCACTTGCACACATATTATACTTCCTTATTCTATGGAATTGCCACCCTTAATAGATTGCCACCCTCAACTGTTTGCACATTGGCTCTTCCGACAGACCCAATTATGGTGTATTATGTTATAGAAGCTATAACAAGGATGGATAGAGCAATGAATTACAATTACAGATTACTTTCACAGGAACAGGTATTCGGGGAAAAGAGAATAGATTTAATCAGTGCAATCGGGACAGAATGCAGCGTATCGGATTTTGCAATCATTTCAGGAGCGGATGTCAGCGAAAACGGAACCGGCAGATGGTTCCTTTCCTCAGCTTCAGAGTACGGAGATGTCTGCACCGTCGATCAGAGCGGCAATCAGCGAATGGCATACGCAACAGCTCACGGCAATGTACGCCCGACAATTGAATGCCCGGATATTTCCCAGCTGCCATGCAGAACAGTTAAAGACATATCCGGTTTCGAAGAAGCCGAATTAGGCGAATACCCCCAGAATGCAGCAGACAAAGCACTTTCGAGAACACTGGAACAGGAATATGCCAAAGGCAGACTTATAAAAACCGGCAAAAAATATAATGCACAGCACGAAGAATTCCAGCACGACGGAAGCAAATACATCAGAGTGCCTTTTACATTGGAAAATGCACACTATCTATCAGACGGACGTAACTGCAGTCAAGGGGATGTCGTATGGATTGAAGTATCACCTGTCAGATGGCTGCATGATGCAAAGGCAGGACTCCTTGTCAGCAGAACGATTCTCGCATCAGGTGTGCTCTTTACAAGCGAAAACTATTATGACGGAAATTTCGAAAAAACAGCTATATATACTTATATGAACACAACCCTTGCACAAGACCTTATTCCAAGCACCCTTCACGAAATGACTTCTGAGGAAAAGGCGGCATATGAAGAGGATATGAAAAAAGCTGCAAGGAGAAGGAACCCTTATGGGCTGTCTTTTGGTGAGGTCAGTGAAGAGGATATTATAAGAGGAGCTATCGAAAGTGGTGTGGCCGTATTTCTGCACGGGCCTTCGTCAGAAGGAAAAAGCGCCAGAGTAAAGCAGATAGACCCGACATGTGAAATCATTTATCTGCGCAATGCCACACCGGACAGTCTGAACGGCAGAAGTGTGTACAACCAGTCTACCGGAGAGATGATCGATATACCACCAACATGGTTTAAGAAGGTAAAGGCAAAGTGCGAGCAGGAACCTGACAGACTGCATGTGGTTTTCTTTGACGAAATCAACAACGCACTGCCGAGCATTCAGGGCATGGCCTTCAATATCGTGCTGGACAGAGAGGTTAACGGCATCTGGAAACTCCCTGACAACGCTAGAGTTGTCGCTGCTGGAAATGACATGCAGGATTCCTTGGCAGCTCATCAGCTGGCGGCACCGTTTTTTAACAGATTTGCTCATGTATATATCAATACAACAACAGAAAAATGGCTGAAATGGGCACGCGAGAACGATATACACCCAGCAATCTACGCATATATCGCATACAAAAGAGGCGAAACGCTTCGCAGTCCGTATGATGGGCAAAAGCCGAATGCCGACCCAAGAAAATGGGAAATGGCTTCAAAAATGCTCTATACAACAGGACGTCCGGAAATGCTGCGTTCACTGATCGGCGAGGATATCACCGATGAATTCGTTCAGTTCTGCAATCAGCCTGTCATCACACTGGAGGATGTGCTTAACGGAAACTACTGTGATGAAGAATTAGAGAATCTTAATACCTCTGAGAGATATGCTACCACTGTAGGCTTGACACAGGCATCAGCTTCGGAGCTGGAGACTGTGCGAAGCTTCGTGTCCAAGCTGGGTGAGGAATTCAGAGCAGTTTTTGATTCGTACGCACTGTCGGAGGAAAAGAAATGATATATGATATCACAGCTTTAAAACGCAAGGTGATCGCTATATATCCATACTTCGGTAGCATCGCAGCCGGCGTCGAATATCTCGAAACTGAAGATACAGCAACAATAATGAATAACGGGACTGATATCTTTTATAATCCCCGGTATATGTCAGGCCTCTCTGCCGATGATCAGGTTTTTGTTCTGGCTCACGAGCTGTGTCATATCGCTTTCTCTCATGCGTCAAGAGGCGCCGGCAAGGATCCTCAGATATGGCAGATGGCTGCCGATGCGGTAATCAACCAGATGCTCAAGCGTGATGGCCTTGATATCATTTCGGGCGGCATTAATTACCCTGAAGCTATCGATTATGATGCAGAGCAGTATTATGAAATTCTTCTCAAGGAAAAGCTGGACATAGAGCTGCTGTTCGGGCAGCTGGAAGGTCAGGAAAACCCTGTGGCTGGCGGAGGAAACGGCCAGCAGACACCGGAAGATGAAAATTCAGGTAACGAAGATGGCGACAATGATTCCGATGAGGATTCTGAAAATACTTCCGAAGACAACGACGAGGATGATGAAACTCTTCTTGAGCTGCTGCCGGAGCAAGAAGATAATTCTGATGACGATGATTCTGATGACGACGAGCGTGCACTGATTGAGGTAAAGGAATCAAAGGCAGGAAATGCCGTCAACCGTGATACCAGAATCGTGGAGGAGATCGGCAGTGCCTCCCCTCTTATCGACTGGCGTCTTATTCTGCTGGACACAATCAATTACGGTGTGGACTGGTCATATACGAATGCAGTCCTGGAAAACGGTATCGTCAGGCCTGTTCTGGAGGAAATTCCTGTTCCCGAGACGGAAATCGTTCTGGATACCAGCTGGTCGGTAGATGAAGAACTCCTGAGAAATTTCCTGCGGGAATGCAAGAATATATTGTCGTTCTCCAAATTAAAGGCGGGATGTTTCGATACTGTGTTCTATGGATTTCACGATATCAGAACCGAAAAAGATATTGAGGACATGCCTTTTCAGGGTGGCGGAGGAACGGACTTCAATGTGGCAGCAGAAGCCTTCACCCTTCGTGTCGACAATCGTATCATATTCACGGATGGGCAGGCTCCGATGCCTGACAAGTATCTGAAGGCAATCTGGGTAGTATATGGCGATGAGACGATAGAGCCTTTCGGAGGCACAGTAATTCATATCAGACCGGAGCAGCTTATGAGAAGCTAAATACCTGTTTCCCATAAAGCTAATGGGAGGCTAAAATACTTGTTTCCCATAAAAACGTGTAAATATTAGAGGTATTGAACTTTTTTTACACATTTTTTGCGAGATATTGAATCTATCTGCATGCCTCTCAAGTGCTTTTTACATAAAAATCCACATTTGATTGCTTTGTTTGCTGTTAGCTCCCGATACATTTAAACTAATTTGCTGTTGCGGGTGCTGAATGCCGTTCGAAATTCAGCACCCAATAAAATAATGTGTAAATAACAATCAAATTTCTTCAGATTTGCACAAAATGGAAAACTATTCCATATTCCTCTTCTTTGAAAATGTACGCTCCCTGCTCATATTCAGCAGTTTTATCTGCTTCATCTATAGTCACATCTTTTATGGTTATCTTTTTAACCACAACATCATAATCATCTCTTATAATCATTTAAACAGTCTGGAATAATACGAGCCTGCCTGATAAAGCGCTGCTGCCGGGTTATGCCCCAGCACGCGATCCTTTGTTACCAAAGTGGTGCAAAGCGCATCCGAGTATTTATAAAACATGCTGTCATGGCCTACACACAGCCCGACAACAATATTGAGATCGGTCTTCTCCTCATTGAGGAGCTTTGCCTGCATTATAGGATTGCACATGTTGACTCCCACCTCGCAGCAACGCTCATCGATACCGACAGACGTCTTTGGCTGTGCGCCGATTTTACATGCCACCCCTACGACTTCAAAGCCCTTATGTCTGAATATCTTTGCTGCTGTACGAGCCTCTGAGATAAGTCCGACGCATGTAGCTATCCCAAGTTTTTTCGCTCCGATTTTTGATGCGAATTCTGCGATTTCTTCAACCCGTGTCATTTTACAATAATTTTCAGCTTCAACTTCAGCCGCCGCTTTCATTACAGTGGAATTTGCCTCATCCTCTATATACAGCTTCACAGCGGTCTCCAGCAGCTCGGGCTTCAGCTTTGCTGTCAGGCAGAAATCCGGATACATCCCGTTTTTTCCATCGCAGGCTGTCACAGCACAGTCTATGCAGCTTCGTTCAGTTCTGTTGTCGTCCATTTTTTATCTCCTTAATACCTTGGAAATCTCTGCTTTCAATTGGTCAATTATTATCGGCTTTGATATATGACCGTCCATCCCGCATTCATGAGAAAGCTTCCTGTCCTCTTCAAATGCGTTTGCCGAAAGTGCCACAATAGGTACTCTGCATTCAGGATACCTGCGTCTTAGTTCTCTTGTCGTTTCGTATCCGTTCATTCCCGGCATTCTGATGTCCATAAGAATCAGGTCATAGTATTCAATATTTTTTGACTCAATTTTATTCAGTGCTTCCGTACCGTCAACCGCCTCTTCTATCTCTGCTCCCTCTACAGTCAGAATTTCCCCGGCTATTTCCCGGTTCAGCTCATTATCTTCCACCAGCAGTATTCTTTTGCCTTTAAGAATATCATCGGCTTCATTTATCTTTTTGGTTATGCCTTCTGATGACTCGTTTACCTCCTGTAGCCTGAAAGGTATGGTGATTGTAAATCTGGAGCCCTCATTTTGTCTACTCTGCACATCAATCCTTCCACCCATCAGATCAACAAAGGCTTTTGTCACTGCAAGCCCCAGCCCAGTACCTCCTGCACCTGCCGTATCAGAGCAATTCTCACGTGAGAATCTCTCGAAAAGATGCTTCTGAAATTCCTCACTCATTCCGATACCATTGTCTTCAATCACAAAACAATATGAGCCAAACCCGTCACGTTCATTTTCTACCTGAGACAGCTGAACCCTTACGCAGCCACCATTATTCGTATACTTTACCGCATTGTTTATTACATTTATCAGGACTCTATCCAGCCTTGTCCGGTCAGCATATACCCTACTGTCCTTTAACGAACTGATATCAAACGTGAGGTCAATCTCCTTCTTATCAGCCAGCTCATAAAGCGGTGGACTTATTTCATCGAACACATCTCTCATTTCCACGCTGCTCTCATTTAGCTGAGAATTTTCACTTTCAATTCTGCTCATCTCCAGAATATCGTTTATCAGTTCCAGCAGAATTTTGCCTGATTTTTTAGTTTTTTCGAGGCAGTCCAGCACCTTGTCTTTGCTGTCAATGTTATTGATAGCAATATCGGTAAAACCTGTTATTGCATTGAGAGGTGTACGAATATCGTGAGACATATTGTTCAGGAAAACTGTTTTGGCAACGTTCGCCTTCTGTGCTGATTCCAGCGCTGTCTGAAGCTCACCCCGACTTTTTGTCAGATCTCTTACAGATTTTCTTATTACAATTGTAATCATGATAAAGGCGGCAACGAGACCCATAACCAGCAGTAATGAATTTATCACCACATTTTTATTCGCTGCTGCAGCATCAACAGTAACCACAATGCAATATTTGCTGAAATTGTCAATAGTCATATAATCATTGTGCCCCACCGCATCTACTGTACTGCTGCCTTTCTGCTTTTGATCCAGCCTGTCTATCTCACTCACAAACTTCGCTATAGCGTCATCATCAATATCTTTATCAGTGGAAGCCTCAAGGCTATGGTCGACTCTGTCAAATACATAAATGTCCATGCCGTTAACAACCGGCATTCCTTTTATTACATCCGAAATATTCTGATTTCGCATTTCAGCTATCAGATGTTCTGGAGTTATTCCTACCTGTATCATGCCTTTCCCATTGCTCATCCACGTAATTGCATACATCATCTGCCTGCCTTCCGCTGTATTCGGCGTAACGTCCTGACACATTGAAAGACTGTGATCCTTTAGCATAGGCTTGAAATAACCCATTTGTGTACCCGAATCAAAATTATACCCATAATACTCAGGATTAGTTCCGTCAACGATTTCACCTGACGTATCAAAGATGTGTATTTCGTCAATATTCAGTAGCTCAGCTATTTCACCGTATTCTTCAGGTGTGTACTTTGTTCTTGCACCATTCACTATTATGTATTCCACAGCCTTGGCACGAACAATATACTCCTCCTTCAAAGTGTTCATAAGTGATTCGATGTTGTTTTCATTTGTGGTAATAACATCCTCAAGCTGTACAATCATCGCCTTGCTCGTAGCTATGGCTGTATTATGGTTGGTTCTTATCTGAAACAGCACAGCAGAAGCAAAAATCAAAACGAAAAATATTATTACGGCAACATTCAATGTTCTGAAGTTTTTTTCTTTATTCATAAATCACCTTTCTAAATATCAACCCCAAGCTTATTCTAACAGATAATTTCAGTTTACAGTAGCATTATTTCATATCATATGATCACAACAAATCAAAGTATCATCTCCACCATACCACTTAATCTTAACTGAAACAAAAAAGACCCCACATGCTGAAACACGAGGGTCTTTTCTGGTTTATTGTGAGATATCATTATCTGTATTAAACTTCCAGATTCTTGAACGCTTCCGGAACTTCCTTGTATCCTTTGGATTTGATTGCGCCGATGATAAGTCCTATGATGAGCCATACAATACCTACTATGTAAGTCATCTTATCAAAGCCTGTGAACACATAAACTAAGATGAGGATTCCAAGCCATGGGCATATCAGGTATTTTACATACTCTCCAAAGGTATTTCTCTTTTTCTCTTTGATAAAGAAGAAAAGGAATACCGCGAAGTTCAGCAGAACGAATGAAGCCAGTGCTCCGAAGTTAACCAGTCTTACCAGCTGTGACATTGACAGGATAAGAGGTATAAACAGTGATGCTCCGCCAACTATAATTGCTGATACATATGGTGTTTGGTACTTAGGATGAACCTTTCCGAAAATCTTTGGAATAACGCCGTCACGACCCATTCCGTAGAGCATTCTGGCAGTTGCTGTCTGCGCGTTCATTATGTTTGCAACACCTATAGCGATAATATTAACAACCAGTAATATCTTTCTGAAAATTTCACCGCCTGCTGCTTCAGCTGCATCAAAGAAGCCTGTAGCCAAGTCAGTATTCTGCCAGTCAGGTAAAATCAGTGCTGCAACATATGTCTGCAGTACAAACACCACAACGATAGCACACAGTGCAATCATAATACCTTTACCGATATTCTTTTCAGGCTCAACAGTTTCTTCTGCCAGTGTACTCATTCCGTCAAAGCCAAGGAATGACAGACATGCAATTGAACATGCTGAAGCAATAAAGTGAGCATCAACCTTGCCCGGCTGGTAAATAGGGTCAGGTGCTACATAACCATATCCGCCTCCACCTATTACATACTTGAAACCCAAATAAATGAATGCTATCAGTGCCAGAATTTCGATAACGAACATTATCCAGTCAACACCCTTTGTCATTTCCATACCACGAACGTTTACAATCGTATTGAAAATAACGAATACGAGAATCCATAACCACCATGGAGTTCCAGGGATAAGTTCCACGCCCCAGTTAGCAACCATTGTATAAAGAAGTGATGGAACAAATAAATAGTCAAGTAATATCAGCCATCCGCCGATAAATCCCACATGCGGGTTGATTCCTCTCTGTACATATGCATATACAGAACCTGCAATCGGGAACCTGTTACTCATACGCAGATAACTCAGAGCCGTAAAACTGATAGCAACAAAACCAACAATGTACACAAGCGGTGTCATACCGCCGCTGGCCTGTTGGATTTCGCCAAAAATAGACTGTGGCGCAATAATTACCATAAACAATACGCCATACAAGATAACATCTTTCAGCCCCAGAGCTCTCTTCAGCTCCTGTTTATAACCAAACTGTTCAATGTTACCTGCATTCTGCTGCTGGTCTTTCATGATCTTTCTCTCCTTAAATCAATAAAATAATAATAATCTATTAAAACACTTTCAGATGCAATTGGGGATCGCGTTCCCTTTACACGTTCAGCTTAACTGCGAAATCGCGCGTCCTTCACATTATCCGATAAGTGGTTTAAACTGTGGTAATTTCGGTGTTCCGAATCTTAGAATCATAGCCACCTCACAAGGTACGCAGGCCTGATTTATTCCTACATCGCTCTGCACCGACATATACATGTATGTATCAGTCTCGTCCCACCCGGTGGCGTTCATAATAAGACGCTGCAGTTCCAGAGACGCATTCTTGATTGCCTCGTCAAAATTATGAGCACAAGCATTAACATACCAGTAATTTTCTGTCTCCGTAACAGGCCAGTTAAGCTCAAAATTTTTAATCAGTGAAGTTTTAACCTGTATAGATGCCGGAATTTCTATGCCCGTTCCGCAAAGCTCAGCATCTCCCATAGTTGCATGCACATCGCCCATCTGAAGCAATGCACCCTCTACTCTTACAGGCAGATATACCCTTGCTCCTTTTTTGATAAGCTTACTGTCCATATTTCCACCATGATTTCCGGGATAACCATCAATCACATCTTCTCCGTCAGGAGCCGTACCGATAACTCCAATCATTGGTTCTATCGGGAACTTGACGCCGTTAAAATCTGCATATCCATTCTCGATTTTAATCTTCTTCGTTCTTATCTCTGAATGATCATAAAGTGGCCCGCAAACACCATCGGTAGTAATGGTGCCTTCTTGTGCAACCTTGATGTCCAGAATGTCAACCACCAGGACATCACCCGGTTCTGCGCCATTAATATATACAGGGCCTGTTGCCGGGTTTGCCACATCGTAGCTGTATGAAAGCTCCGTGATAAGGTTATTTTCGGTTTTAAGTCTGTTAGAAAAACAGTCCAGTGTTTCAAACTGAAGTATTCCCCCCGGTTCAGCTGCAGCCACCGGCTTATTGTTTTTTGAAAAATTATATACGTAATCTTTGATAATCTGCATGATATGCTCCTTTTTCACCTGTCTGCCGCCCAGATCGGCTCCAGATTCTGTTCATTTATACTTTTCTAAAATTCGGCTCTGTCAATATATACCTTAGGGAATACAAAGCGTACGGTTTTCTCCGGATCCACCACCTGACAAATCTGCAGATTTCCTGCAAGACTCATAAGCATTACCACATCTGTATCCGACAGTTCACTTCGTTCTGTCAGAAAATCGTACATCAGCTCAGTGGCCCTGATTACAGCTTCATCAACTGTTGGTTTGGATACAATAACGCTGAAGCTCTCATCGTTTTCCAGAATTGGATATGCATACTGTCTTCCTTTGATAAGTTCGATTGTCAAGCTGACCTCGGCCGGAATTTCCAGACCGCTGACACCTATCTCACCGTCGCCCATCACTGCGTGAACATCGCCCAGTGCCAGCAATGCACCTTCTGTCGCTACAGGGAAGTACAATACCGCACCTTCTGTTATCATAGTATTATCCATATTTCCGCCGTGGCGCCCCGGTGTTCCTGCATTAACAGGCTCTCCTTCCGGTGCCACTCCAATTACTCCAATCATCGTATTGACCGGAATTTCAATGCCCTGTGCAAAATGTGCAACGCCTTCCTTGACCTGCACTATTTTTGTATGCGCACCTTTTATTCTATGTCCAAGCACGCCTTCGCCTTCCAGACAGCAGGCAACCCCCTGTTCTGCAATTTTTATCTTGTTAACAGTCACCTTTAATGTGTCTCCGGCTTCTGCTCCATTTATATAAATCGGTCCCGTAGCAGGGTTCGTTTTATCCCAGTCAAGCTGCTCCATTCTGTCCTCAGGTGAGCACAGCTGGTTTGAAAAACAATCCTTGGTTTCGACCTCTATCGTTGCCGGAACGTCTACACACACCGCTGCTTCATTTTTTTTACTGAAACTGAAAACTACTGATTCATTTGTTATTTTCATTTTGTTCCCCTCTCCGGCAATAGTAATGCCAAAAGAATTTTTATAACATTATTTAATGATTGTATAGAAAAAAACGGAATTGCATACAATGTATACATTCCGTCTATCACTGAAAGTCGCAAGCCTAGCTCTGTTCGTTGCGGCACGTCTTAAAAAATCCTGCTTAGCTCAGCTCCCAGGATGCTGTTCCACTGGCCCCGTTCTTTTATTATCTTAGCTGTCACTCCCATATATTTCTTGAATTCCCTGTTCATGTGGGACTGATCCGAAAATCCATACCTTATAGCTATGTCGCTCAGCTTCTGATCCCGTTCCTCCAGCAGACAGTATAGCGTTTTCTGCATACGTATCATGTTTGCCAGTTCTTTGCTGGAATGACCGATATAGTCTGTAAAAAGCTGCCTCAGGTATCTGGTGCTGTACCCTACTGCTTTTGCAAGTTTTTCTATTGAAATAACGCCGTTTGCATCTATCAGAAAACGCACGGAGCTCGATAATATGTCCTCTACGTTGTTCCGTGGTTTTATCCTGGCCAGCAGATAATCTTCAACTATTTCATGTCTCCGCACAAATGACATTGATTTCTTCAATTCATCATCCAAGCTGTCAAAATCCGGCAGCAGTTCCTTGACCTCTATCGGATGCGATTTGCTGACAGGTATGCTCCCCCGCAACAGCGAACAATCCGCTCCCGGGTAAAATCGCACACCAAAAACCCACTCCGCCTTCTTAAAATGAAAATTTGTGGATTTGGTTATCGACGGCGAATACCAGCTGTTTATTTGTTCTCCATCATAGCTTATCAGAATATCGTTACAGCCGTCCGGTATTACACGGATGTTATGCTCTCTGGGGCTTGTCACCTCAAACATCTGACAGACCACTTCCCCTAATTTGCAATCCTCACTGTAATTCAGTTCCTGATACTTTTTCCCGGCCTGATAATATCCGGGCTGACATGGGTGATATGAAAAAGTATTCATGTCTACTCTCCTCAATACATCTAGATTATATATTATTTTCATGTGAATATAGAACAAATCGGAAGAACGGTATATGGATACACGTCTGAATAGTCGCGCGCTGGATAGCTATTTCAAAAAAAGCCCATCGCATCAGATTAAATCCTAACGCGATGAGCTTTTGATTCACGTTCATTTTACATGGTTTGGATTATTCATCACCCTCAGCCATTGCCTTGTCAAACAGTGCTGTTACTTCTTCATGAGGCTCCTTATCGAGAACAGTCACTATAACTGCACAGATAAATCCTGCAATAAAACCAGGGAACAGCTCGTATATGCCTGTTGACGCGGACAGCAGATTGTACCATACAACGTCTACGATAGCTCCGCCAAGCACGCCAGCGATGGCACCCTTGTATGTAAACCTTCTCCAGAACAGTGACAGAAGTATTACCGGTCCGAAGGATGAACCGAAGCCGGCCCATGCGTTTTCCACAAGATTCATGATGGCCTGAGCACCTGCGCCCTTGCTGTTGGCGATAAAGAACGCGATAATCGCTACTATTACCACTACAATTCTTCCTACCCAGAGAATCTCCTTCTCACTTGCTTCCTTCCTGATTATCGGTTTGTAGATATCAGATGTAAAGGAGCTTGATGCTACGAGAAGCTGTGAATCTGCCGTTGACATTGAAGCCGCAATAATTGCCGCCATCAGTATTCCAGCCAGGAAGCTTGGGAACAGCTGTCTTGCAAATTCAATAAATACCATCTTCTGCGAACCGTCTGTCAGGAGTTCCTCCGCCATAAGCATTCTGCCGAAGTATGCGATAAGGCATGCACATCCGAGAGTTATTACAACCCAGATAATTGCCATAGTAGCACTTTTCTTTACCATCGACGGTTTCTCGATAGACATGAATCTCACGAGAATATGAGGCATTCCGAAATAGCCAAGTCCCCATGCCAGACCTGAAATAACATCCTGCCATGAAGCATCAAATATACCTGTTCCAAAAGCACATTCAACCATCTCACCGCTTACGGCATCCTGATATGAGTAGATAGCTGCCAGTGCGCTTGTATCCAGTTCCTGAGTTATTACTATAATAATAGGTACAGCCAGCAGTGCACAGAACATCAACAGTCCTTGGAAAAAGTCCGTCCAGCATACGGCCTTGAATCCGCCGAAGAAAGTGATGGCCAGCATTGCCACTGCGAAGATTATCATTGCAGTTTTGGTTTCAAGTGAAGGGAATATCGTTGTAAAAACCGATGCCCCTGCTACGTATGCCGATGCAACGTAAATAGTGAAGCATACGAAGAAAATTACAGCACAGATTACCTGCAGCGTATTGCTTTTGGCCATAAATCTGTTTCCGAGATACTGAGGAACTGTAATGGCATCACCTGCAGCATGTGAAAACTGTCTGAGTCTCTTTGCCACGAAAATCCAGTTGGCTGCTGTACCCAGCGCCAGACCTATGCCTATCCACATCTGTCCGAAACCGAAGGCAAGAATGCTTCCAGGCAGCCCCATCAGAAGCCATGCGGACATATCAGATGCCTGCGCCGACATGGCAGTTACCCATGGACCCATTTTTCTGCCGCCCAGGAAGAAGTTCGCCTGAGTAGCATCCTTTCGTTCTTTAAAGAAAAAGAAGATGCCTACGAATACTATCGCGACGAAATATAAAATAAAAGCTAAAATCTCACCGTTTATCATTTTGATTGTCTCTCCTTTTAATAATGACTATGATTCCTGCCGCTGCAGATCCAGGGTACGTATAACCCTCATCCTTCCAGACGGCTCACACAGTATAACACATTCAAAACAAGAACGAAATGCAGAATGAATTCTATATATTATCCTGTATAATTCAAAGTAATATTGTAATATACCATTGAAATTTCAAAGATATTATACTAGAATGTATTCTAGTTATTATTGAATACCAAAAATAAAATATAAAAAAAGGTCAAAAAATGAAGAAAAATTCGAGAAACACAAAAGGAAAAATCGTCTCAGCTGCCTGGAAGCTGTTCTACCAACAGGGCTACGATGACACTACCATAGAGGAAATTGTAGAGGTTTCCGGCACATCAAGAGGTTCATTCTATCACTATTTTGAGGGCAAGGACTCTCTGCTTTCATCACTCTCGTACCTTTTTGACGATAAATATGCGGAACTGGAAAAGGAACTGAACCCATCATTATCACCTATTGAGAAGCTGAAGTTTCTCAACCAGGAGCTGTTTCTTCTGATTGAAAATACAGTTTCAGTAGAGCTTCTCAGCAGGCTGTTCGCGACACAGCTGACCACAAGCGGCGAACGTCATATGCTGAACACCAACAGAACCTATTACAAGCTGCTGCGCCAGATAACCATCGAAGGCAAGGAACAGGGAATATTCAAAGACGAGCTTTCCATAAATGATATAACCCGCGCCTATGCCATGTTCGAACGCGGGTTAATGTATGAATGGTGTATTTCAAGCGGCAATTATTCCCTGTGCCAGCACGCCCAGATGATGATGCCGCTGTTTCTGGAGGGGCTGTGCAGATAGCAGACAGCAAGGTTTACTAAATCGAAAACATGCGAAAAATATCACTTATTTACATAAGCCCTGATGGCTTCCGCTGCGAAACAGGCTGTGCCTGACCCTCCGGCAGCGTCTATATTATCTGTCATTTCTCCGCCGGCCGCATACATCTGCCCCAGCCCTGCCAGAATCTGATCTGTGCATGTATAGTAGTTGTCAGTGATGAACGCCTGAAGCTTTCGTACAAGCTCCTGAGCTTCAGAGGAATCCGGGGACTTATCCTGAATTTTACCGAATTCCGCAAATATTTTCATCATATCTTCTGTTTTTCTTTCCATCATATCACCTGTATACCCCTCTGTTTTCTTTTCATACTCCCTGTACGCTTCTGTGTCTCCCCACATTTCCTTCGCTTTACGTTCATATTCGTCTAATCTGCTTTTGTCAAATGCTCTAAAATCCATTTCTTTTACTCCTTTCTTCTGCAGCTCTAAAGCATGCTCGATCAACTGCTCCAGACGTTCTTTCCTGAGCCTAAGCAGCTCAACCTGCTGCTCCAGTGCCTTTTGACTGTCAAAATCAGGACTGTCTATAATTCTCCCGATTTCCTTCAGGGAAAATTCAAGTTCACGAAACATCATGATATTCTGAAGTCTGGCAAGGGCATCATTATCATAAAGCCTGTACCCTGCTCCGGTCACCTCCGTCGGTTTCAGAAGACCGATTTCATCGTAGTAATGCAGTGTCCGCACACTTATTCCCGTTAATCTGCTCACTTCACTTACTGTCATCATAGCTTTGCCCTCCCTAAACAATTACCATGATACTCTATCACGTAACGTCAGAGTCAACAGTTAATTAGCAACTTTTTTCCAACTCTCTGACGCTTTTTGTAAAATACAAAGCAAGCGCCGATACCACCAGCAGAATCCCCGACACCATAATCAGGGCACCACAGCTGCGGCCTACACTCAGCCCGCTCAATCGGGCAATCACATCTGCAAAGACTCCTGAAAGGCCATATGATACTACATAACCCAGCTGGCTGATAAAACCTATCACTCCCCACGCTCTTCCCTGAAGTTCATTTGCAATATTGGTTCTTACCAGGTAATCCAGACCACTGTTAGCAACAGGAATCATAGCAAAGAACATAAACCCGAATACACCGATTGTCAGCAGGTTTTCCTTAGCTCCAAATCCGGACATGCAGACTCCTGCAAAGCACAGAGAAAGACTCAATGCTTTCACGATTCCTTTTTTCATGCCCTTTGCCCCGAGAATGACACTGGTAACAAGCATTCCGGCCGCACAAATGGTTTCAACAATCCCGAGAGTCCTGCTGCTCTCAAAATCCAGAACCATCGGCTCAGAGAGAATCTGCATCACACCCATACAGAAGGTCATAACCGCCGCCATTACAACCAGAGTCAGAATTCCTCTGTTTCCTGCTACAGCATTCCACCCACATTTCAGGTCGTCAGCAAATGATGTTACGGACTTTGTCTGATTCCTTTCGAGTCCATTGCGTACCACTGCGGTAGTTGAAACTGTCAGGAAAAAAGTACATATATCTATAACCAATAACAGTTTAATATCAGTTACGGCAAGAAGAAGACCTGCAATCAACGGAGAAATCAGATATCTTGCACTGCCGGCTATACTCACAAGCCCGCTCGCTTTTACATACTCCTCCTTCGACAGCTGATCCGATGCAGTGGCTTTATAGGCTGGCTCCATCAGCGATGAAAAACCAGAACTTATTGTTACACCCAGGCATATCTGCCACAGCTCTGCACCGCCATTCTGCATGGATATAAAAATATAAACAATTCCTACAGCGGACAGACCGTCCCCAAGCATCATCAGAAGTCTGCGGTCAAAGCGATCTGCCAGCACGCCTGCGGGAATCCCCAGCAGCAGGTTCGGCATAAAAGCAAGGAAAGCTATTAATGCAGTGCTTGCTGCACTGCCTGTTTCTCTGAATGCATATACTGTAAGCCCAAAACTTGTCAGCCCTCCACCAATGGAGGAAACCAGCTCGCCTGCCCACAGCAGGAGAAATCTTTGAAATCCTTTAGTCATAATGTTCCACTCCTTATTGATTCTGCATTATTATTGTATAAAATTCCGTTTCTCCATGATAGACAGTTTTTGCAGTTAAATGTGTCATTTCTTGAGGGGTTCGTCTTAGCTAAGAATTGAATAATTAGGTTTGGCTGCACCAGGAGGCATCAGGATAATGATTTTCGACGTGTTTAACATTTCTGAGCATAGGCACGTCGAAAAACAACATCAGAGCCAAAGAAAATGAATATATTTTCGACGTGACATAGCTGATTTTACCTCGACACGTCGAAAACAACAGCACAGTTACTGCACCAGGAGGCATCAGGATGATAATTTTCGACGTGTTTAACATTTCTGGGCATAGGCACGTCGAAAAACAACATCAGAGCCAAAGAAAACGAATATATTTTCGACGTGACATAGCTGATTTTACCTCAACACGTCGAAAAAACAATTGTAATTACTATACAGAACAGAAGCATTAGGTTATCCGAATTGAAATCATTAGGTTTGTCCAAATTGAACCATTGACTTATAAATTTCATCGTGCTATCATTTAAGTTGTGAATTTAACAAAACTAAAATATGGAGAGGTTATCATGGAAAGAATCAAGACACTCGATACTCGTAACTTATGTGAAAGTTCTAAAAATGGTGGCTGCGGCGAATGCCAGACTTCATGTCAGTCAGCTTGCAAAACAAGCTGCGGTGTAGCAAACCAGCCATGTGAAAAGACAGAAGAATAATCGGTTATGAGAATGCTGCCCAACGGCAGCATTTTTAATGTATAATAAATGCGTCCGGTCCTGCAAAGCACACTGCCCGAACCGGGCGCCAAAATCAGATTCGGAGGATAATCAATAATGGTTCATCAGTATAAATTAAACGGATACAACATCGTGCTGGACACATGCTCCGGCTCTATTCATGTAGTGGATGAAGTCGCTTACGACATTATCGAAATGTTCAACAGCAAGTCTGCAGACGAAATCGTATCGGAAATGCTCACAAAATACGCCAATCACGGCGATGTGACCGAAGAGGAGCTCAGGCTCTGCATAGAAGATGTTCAATCTCTCATCGATGCCGGAAAGCTCTACTCAGAGGATACCTTCGCAGACGCTGCAGGCGTTTTCAAGGAACGCTCAGGAAACATCATCAAAGCACTCTGTCTCCACGTTTCACACACCTGCAATCTCAACTGTTCCTACTGCTTTGCAAGTCAGGGAAAATACCACGGGGATCAGGCCCTCATGAGCCTTGAGGTCGGAAAACGCGCGCTAGACTTTCTCATCGAGAATTCAGGCAGCCGCAGGAATCTGGAGGTGGATTTCTTCGGCGGCGAACCGCTTATGAACTGGGATGTCGTAAAGGAGCTTGTGGCATATGCCAGAGAGCAGGAAAAGGCACACGATAAGAATTTCAGATTTACGCTGACAACAAACGGAGTTCTGATCGATGATGATGTTATCGATTTTGCCAACCGTGAAATGAGCAACGTCGTCCTCAGCCTGGACGGAAGAAAGGAAATCCATGACCTTACCCGCGTGGACTTCGCCGGAAACGGCAGCTATGACAAAGTAGTTCCTAAATTCAAAGAGATAGTTGAGGCCCGCGGTGGCAAGAATTATTACATGCGCGGCACTTTTACACACGCCAACCCTGATTTCACAAAAGATGTCTTCCATATGGCAGAGCTTGGTTTCACAGAGCTCAGCATGGAACCTGTCGTATGTGCACCTGACGACCCATCGGCACTGACTCCTGAAGATATTGAAATAGTCAAGGATCAGTATGAAATACTGGCTAAGGAGATGATAAAACGCCGCAAAGAAGGCAACCCGTTCACTTTCTATCACTATATGATCGACCTGACAAACGGACCATGCATCTACAAGAGAATTTCCGGATGTGGCTCCGGCACCGAGTACATGGCAGTAACTCCGTGGGGCGATCTGTATCCGTGTCATCAGTTTGTGGGCGAGGAAAAGTACAAGCTGGGTGATGTGTGGAACGGTGTGACGAACGACGATATTCGTGAAGAATTCCGCAGCTGCAATGCGTACTCAAGGCCTGACTGTAAGGACTGCTGGGCGAAGCTTTACTGCTCCGGCGGCTGCGCGGCCAACGCTTATCATGCCAGCGGCTCCATTAAAGGCATTTATGAACCAGGCTGTGAGCTTTTCAGAAAGCGTATGGAATGTGCTATTATGATTAAAGCGGCTGAGGCTGAAATGTAATACCGTCAATTCTGGATAATTAAAAAGAGCGGTGCGCTGTTCACGTTATAGCCAGTGCGCTGCTCTTTCTTATCATGTTCTCCCTATTTCCTGATACGGCCTTTTGCCACATTTGGGGTTATGAAGTTCTCAAGGGAGTAATCCCAAAGGGCTTTCGAGCCTTCTGCGGTGATCTCGTTTCGTTTCAGGATTTTCTCAAGCTTCACACCGCGCTCGCTCCAGCGTCTGCCATCGGTTGCCGCATTGAGCATTACAGGCTGGAAGTTGTCAAGAGTATGTGCGAATTTTGATTCTGCAGTTTCTCTGGCTTCAAATTCTTCCCACAGACGCTTCATCTCCCGAGCTTGATCTTCGGGCAAAATCCCGAATATCCTGTCAGCGGCACGCTTCTCACGTTCACCTTGAGTCGCCTGTGCCGCTTCATCATACGCATAGGCATCCCCCGCATCAATTTCCACGATATCATGAATCAGCAGCATCGTGACCACCTTAAGAATATCTATTTCTTCACTGGTATATTCCATCAGAATAATTGCCATCAGTGCAGCGTGCCATGAGTGCTCTGCATCGTTTTCCATACGGACTGCCCCCGTCACATACGTTTCCCTCTCGATAAATTTTTCCTTATCTATTTCCCGGCAGAAATCCACCTGCCTGTCAAGACGTTCGTTTTTCATGTCAAGCCTCCGGTGAGTTATCCCCATACGCCTACTGCGTGAGTTTTACAAAATTATGCCTTCATGTTAAACTATTGGCAGATTTAAGTCAATGCAGCGTTCTTTTAGAGCTTGACATTATAGAAAGGAATTCAAATGGATCTTTTAATTGCTTTCATTTTGTTCATGGCGGTGATGCTTGCCGCTCTTATAAAAGGTTTTACTATGGTTATTGCTCTGCTTGTGGGGCTGATTGCCTTCACAGCTGTCGGCCTTAAACGCGGCTTCGGCTTCAGGGAGCTTTGCCGGATGGGCGCCGGCGGAGCCCGTGACTCTCTTATTGTCATTGAGGTCATGTTTGTCATCGGTTTCCTTACCGCAATATGGCGTGTATCGGGCACTATCACTATCTTCGTTTATTACGGCATCAGAATCATTACGCCGCCGTTATTCCTAATTATTGCGTTTCTGCTTTCATGTCTGCTCAGCTATGCCCTTGGCACATCTTTTGGAGTTGCGGGGACAGTAGGGGTTATTTTCATGACTCTGGCAAGGAGCGGCGGTGTCAATCCTGTGCTTACAGCGGGTGTGCTGATGTCGGGAATTTATTTCGGTGACCGCTGTTCTCCGGTTTCCTCCAGCGCCAACATGGTAGCCGCTGTAACCAATACAAAAATATTTGATAATGTTAAAATGATGATGCGCACGGGCCTCCTGCCTCTGATAATATGTACTGCTGTTTATATTGTGGTATCTGTGCTGAATCCAATCACTCATGTGGACAGCGAGCTCCTCGCTGCCTTTGAAAGTGAGTTCAAGCTTTCTCTGTGGGCTTTCGTGCCTGCTGTTCTGATGCTTCTGCTGCCTCTTCTCAAGGTAAGCGTTCTGATTTCCATGGCTGCAAGTATCGTCAGCGGCATCCTGGTAGCATGGCTTGTCCAGGGAGTTTCTCTGCTGGAAGTGTTGCGTATCTGCATTCTGGGATATGAGTCCGAGGGCGGAGGTCTGGGAACACTGCTCAATGGCGGCGGGCTTGTTTCAATGCTGGAAATCGTTGTTATTCTGCTGATTTCATGTACATATTCGGGAATTTTCAATGGAACCGGGATGCTGGAAACTCTTCAGACCAGAATAAGCCAAGGCTGCAGTAAAATCGGGCGATATTCGATGATGCTTCTGCTGAGCTTCGGGTCAGCGGCTGTTTTCTGCAATCAGACTATTGCCACTCTGATGTGTTCTGATCTGCTCTCAAAGCCATATGAAGATGCCGATGCTTCCAGACAGGAGCTTGCCATCGATATGGAAAATTCAGTTATCCTGATCGCATGCTTCATTCCGTGGAGCATAGGCTGTTCTGTACCGCTGTCATTCTTCGGAATGGATTATCATGCACTTCCGTATGCAGTCTACATGTATACGCTGCCGATCTGCTACTGGCTCAGCAAGAAGCGTTGGTATGGGGAGCGATAACCCCTCATCCTTGTTGTTCCGATGAAAGTATCTGTTTCAATATGCTCAGACGCGCCATTTCATCGGTAGATTGATGTAAATTAAGCGGTTACCGATGATATAGCAAACGTAGATAGATCACGAGCAGAAATATCATCGGTAAATAGGCATTTCAGAAGTGGTTACCGATGAAACCATTGTCATGGAGAACGTGATGGATTGCTGTTTCATCGGTAAATTGGTGCTTAAAAGGAGTTCCCCGATGAAAACAACTCCTGCCTAAGGTTCTGAAGCATTTTTTCATCGACAGATTTGTGTTTGGAGATCAGTTACCGATGACAATAGCCTTTCCGAGAAGCTTCGCTAACAAAATGTCATCGGAGAATTGGTGCACGAAGGGAGATTGCCGATGAAATCGGCGGCTCAGCAAACTTCAAAAGCAAAATTTCATCGGCAGATTGGTGCATGAAGAGCAGTTGCCGATGAAACCCACAGATTGCTGAATCTCAAACGCGCCGTTTCATCGGAGAATTTATATTAGAGGCAGAGTTGCCGATGAAGTCAGCTGTTCTGCAATATTCAAAAAAATGAATTTCATCGGTAGATCTGTATTCGAGGAGCGGTTACCGATGACAACAGCCTTTCCGAGAAGCTTCGCTAACAAAATGTCATCGGTAGATTGATGTTTAGAGGCAGTTTACCGATGAAAATAACTCCAACTTAAAGCTCCGAAACAACACCCTTCAATTCCGCCAACTCAGCTAATTCCACCAAATTAACCAATCCCTCCAAATCAATCAATCCCGCCAACTCAGCCGATTCCGCCAAAAAACGCCCCAGCCACAAGCGCAATAAGCGCCAGCGGAACAAATACAAACCTTCCAAGCGTTACAAACCACGAACCTATCGGCTTGTCAGCGCCTTCATTAACAGCCTTTTCAGCGTAATCCTTACCTGCAACATAGAAGAACATAATGCCTGCCAGCATTGCACCTAGCGGACACACATAAATCGAAACAGCATCCATCCAGCCTGATACAATCGCCTGTATCAGAAGAGCTACAACACAGCCTGCAGCCGCAATCACCAGAACTGCCCGAATCCGCTTCATGTGCAGCTTTTCCTGAAGTGCTGCAACCGGCACCTCATAAAGATTCATCAGCGAGGTTATTCCCGCCAGCATCACGCACACATAGAATATAATTCCTACCACCGTTCCACCAGGCATCCCGTTAAACACATTTACAAGATAAATAAACATCAGCCCTGGTCCCGCAGTGTCAAGCGCCGCTCCGCCAACTGCCATCGACGGCACAATAACCAATGTCGCCAGCATTGACGCAATAGTATCAAACACAGCGATATTGCGTGCAGACTTGATGAGATTTTCGTTTTTTCCAAGGTATGAACCGTAGATAACAGTTCCGTTGCCCGCTATGGAAAGCGAGAAAAAAGCCTGACCGAAAGCGAATACCCAAAGCTCCGGTTTAAGCAGCCCTGAAGGTTCGAGTGTAAAGATGTACTTGTACCCTTCGTTTGAGCCAGGCAGCGTCATAATGTATATGCCCAGAATCACAAAAAGACAAAAAAGTGCCGGCATCATAATCTTGTTTACTTTTTCGATACCTCCGGCAATTCCGAATATCATTATCAGACCCACAGCAGCAACCGCTATGATAAGCCACATGTTATTGCCCCATGCCGATGCCGTCTGTCCGAACATTCCTCCAATAACATCCATATCCTGTCCCATGTCGGCAATACCGCCAGTCAGGGCCATGAAGGTGTATTTAAAAATCCAACCCACGACTACTGTGTAGCCTATGGCAAGGCAGAGCGCTCCAATTACCGGAACAGCTCCAATCCACTGCCCGAACCTGCTGCCGGTTCTGATTTCAGTACATTTTCCAAAAGCTCCGATAGGTCCGGATCCCGTCGAACGCCCAAGGGCGATTTCTTCAATGACCCCGGTTGCCCCGATAAGAATAACAAAAATAAAATACGGTATCAGGAAAGTCAGACCTCCCCATTCAGACACCATATACGGAAATCTCCAGATGTTCCCCATACCCACAGCAGAGCCGACACATGCCAGCGTGAAACCCCAGCGGCTTTTGAAGCCATCACGGGCTTGTTCCTGATTTTTCATAATAATCTCCTCAAATAAATGTGGAATATCGCAGCACCGATATCCTTTCAAATTGCGCTGCCTCCTCAGCAGCGGCAGTCTTTATATATTACTATAAAGGAGCAGTCCTTTCAAGCTGCAAAAGGCACGCGGGTCGGTCGGTGTTAAGATTCTGCAAAAGGCACACGGGTCAGTCGGTTATTCCGTTCTTTACCAGCTCAATCGCTTCTTTGCCTGTCATATGTTCAATATCTATCTGCACCATGCGCACCGCATCAAAAGAGCCATCGATTTCATCGGCTATACCTTCTTTGAAATCTGGCGAATATTTGAGTGCCAGCTTTTCCAGAGCTGATCTTTTGGCCTCTGCCTCCTCAATCACGTGAGCTCTGCCAAAAATTATTACACTGCGAAAATATGTAGTGTACTTTTCCTGAACAATCTGATCCTTGTCAATAACGCTGAATGATACCTTTTCTTCATTTCTTATTGCATCCAGTTTATGCCCTTCTGATGCACAGTGAAAGTAGATTTTACCATCATCATAAACATAACTGAGCGGCACTGAATAAGGATACCCTCCATCCCCAATAACAGCCAGGGTGCCGGCAGTACACCTTTTCAGCACTTCTACGGTTCTTTCTTCTGTTAATTCCTGTTTTTTTCGTCTCATTTCTCTAAACATTTCTTGTCCTCCTTGTTACAAACTTATAAACGAGAGTTATACTGGCTCCTTCGGATTGAGACCCATCACAATCCGTCCCATTTCAAAACAACAATCCCACGGAACATAATCGTCCGGCTAAAATCCAACTCACCCCGCAGCGCGCGCCTGTTTTTGCTCCCGCAATTTCCAGCTGATAAATCCATACAGATCATTGACAAGGAAAGTAGCGAAGCACAGAATCATAGGCAGGTACGCAAAATTCTCAACAGTCGCCAATATCCACAGGATTATCAGCACCATGTCGTTGGCGGCATAAGCCACAGCATACCAGGAGCTTCGGAACAGCATCATATATGATGCGAGGAAGCTTGTAGTCACAGATACTATGCTAAAAAACAGATTCGGCGTATCCAATGCTGTGAGAATTACCCCAAACAACGCTGTAGCGACAGTAGCCAGCACCCACATGCACACCGTCTGCTTCACCGAAAGCGTATTTATCTCCACAACGTTCCGATCCTCTTCATACGGATGCCTGAGCCACGAAACAATCGACATAACCGCAATCGGCGCAGTCATACCCAGATATGTGATCATTTCTCCGTAATATCGAAAATCGTATGAGGTTATAGCATAGAGTATACTGAATATGACTACCAGTATCTGACCCCACACATTTCCCTTTGCAATAAAAATCAGTGCAGTCACTCCGATGTCAGTTGCGGCTAGTTTTATTAGGCTCACATCTCCCGTCATAATATTTGAAACCGTTACAATAACGAACGATATTATCCACAGCACCCATTCCTTTTTCGTAAGTTCCCTGAAGGGATTCATCAAAACCAAAATTTCACTCCTTAAAAAAACAAGCACACGTTGATGCATCTTCAAAGACCTAACGATACATCACGAGTGCTTACGCACAACTACCCGGTGGCAGTAAATATTCTGTTTCCTGTTTTTATTATACATGAGCAATACGAAATTTCAATATTTTTTTACGCGCTGAGGCGGCGCTGTCATTTTCGACGTGTCGGGGCAAAATCAGCTGCTACATGTCGAAAATATATTGCTGCCCTTAAACCTAAAATCAAATCTGCCCGCCAGCCTGCGAGCACGCCCATCATCAACACTGTTCTTCAGACCTGCCCGCCATCAATACCGGTCTTCAGTCTTTCCATCGCCGCTTTCAAGGTTTCCCGCGGGCAGGCAAAGTTTATCCGCTGAAACGAAGCACCGTCCCCGCCGAAAATATATCCATCATCGAGAGCCAGCCGTGCGTTTTGCATAACAAGCTTCTGCAGGCTGTCTGCATCAAACACGTAGCTGCTGAAATCAAGCCACGCCAGATACGTTCCCTCAGGTCTTCTGAACCGTACTTCCGGCAGCCGCGATGCTATGAAATCCTCCAGATAGTCCAGATTTCCTGACAGATATGCAAGCAGCTGCTCCAGCCATTCCTCACCTTCATTATAAGCCGCAGTCTGCGCAGCAAGACCGAAAACGTTTGGCATCACACCGGCGGATTTGAAGCTCGCTGCAAGCTTTCTTCGCCTGCGAGTATCAGGCACAATGATGTCCGAAACCTGCACCCCTGCCAGATTAAAAGTTTTGGACGGAGCTGTACATGTGATTGTATTCATCATCAGTTCCTCTGACAGACTGGCCACAGGAATATGTACATTGGGACGATAAACCAGATCCGAATGAATCTCATCAGATACCAGCAGCACGTCATGTGCCAGACAAATTTCAGAAACCTTGAGCAGCTCATCCTCCGTCCACACACGCCCGACAGGATTGTGCGGGCTGCAAAGGAGCATCATTTTAACCCGTTCGTCTGCCGCCAGCCTTTCCAGCTCGTCAAAATTCATTTCATATCTGCCATCATTATTAAGCAATCTGTTATTTATCACATGGCAGCCGTTATCCTCTATCACATTATAAAACGGATAATATACCGGGCTCTGAACTATCACTTTGTCCCCGGAACTGCAAAAGGTCTTCACAATATGCCACAGAGCCGGAACGACTCCTGGTGAAAACAGTAGCCACTTCCGCTCAATACTCCAGCCGTTCCTGCGCTTCTGCCAGCTGATGACCGCTTCATAAAACTTATCCTCCGCCAGAGCATATCCAAATATACCATGCTCCGCACGAGCCTTAACCGCATCCACTATAGGCTGTGCTGTTCTGAAATCCATATCCGCCACCCACAGCGGAATGCAGTCTGCACTTCCGAAATGTTTCTCCAGGTACGACGGAGACCATTTCATGGAATCTGTATTTCTTCTGTCAATTACTTCATCAAAATTATATTTCATCATCTCTACCTCTCTCGTATAACGAGCTCCGATTTATCACAATTTCAATTCACCAGAGCTGTAGCTATGCATTTGTATAAAGTATAACATTTTCCTGAATGCATTTCATCGTCACATTGACATTTGGATACCTCAGGTCTAAAATATTCAATATCTTCATCAAAGCGAGGAATATCAAATGTTCAGCGAAGTGTTCTTTTTTACATATATATTTGCAGGGTTTGTTGGCCTGCTTGTTATCCTTCTGATTCTACTCCTTACAAAATACCGCACAGACGGCAACCGCAATCTGCTGTCGGCAATAAGGAACTTCATGATATGCACCGCACTCATCGACGCATTGTACTTTTATATAGATTACAAGGTTCTGGCCACCGGACAGCATACGACATCACCTATCATGCGTATAGTTGATATATGTCTCTTCATTGGACAGGTATATTTCTGGTCCTCTTATCTCAGAGAAAAAAGCGACATTAAACGCCCGTATGCAAAAAGTACTTCAATCATTCTTCATGCTCTTTTTATTATATCTGCTGCTGTAGCTGTAGCATGCTACGGATTCCTTATGAATGACTACTATCTGACAGAACCCGGCACTCAACGCACGGCTACGGTATTAACGGAAATATTCCTTGGGGTATTCCTGACCTTCGTAAACCTGTGGCAGCTTTGTAAAAGCCTCGGCGAGCTGGTTCAGAAAAAAATCAGAGTTCTAGTCACCATGATATCGATTTTCATCGCTGTCAACGGAATATGGAATGCTATATTGGTAACCCTGATAATGACCGGATACTCTGATCCGGAAAACGGAACCCTACCGGACCCCACAGCACTGTTCATTTTCATTATCAATCTGCTGACAATACTACTAGTGCTTCAGGAAGATTTCTCTGCTCTGTTTACAATTCCCGACGAACAACCGGAGCAGACCCCGTCCATGGAGTCACGTCTGGATTTCATCGCCCAGACCCACAACCTGACTCGACGCGAACGTGAAGTAATGGAGTTAGCCTACAACGGAATGACAAACCCCGAAATCGCCGAAGAACTTGTCATTTCCCGATACACTGTCAAACGTCATATGCACAATATCTTCGAGAAGCTTGATATTTCAACACGTATGGAGCTGGTCCACTTAGTGAACCAGGAAAATGGTCCAGGTGGACTATTGTAAAAAGCACACTTTTGGATTAAAAAATAAATTAGTCAGAAAATTATTTTTATTCTGAAAGGAGAGTGAGACAATGAAAGGAAAGTTAAAGAAGATACTGGCTGTCTGCTTATCCGCAGCACTCATTTTTACATTTACAGCATGCGGCAGCACAGGTATCGATTCAGAGCTTTCCATGGCACCTGCCGTGGAAAAGTATCTTGAAAGCGTAGATCAGGAATACGCCTACGGTATTGCGGAAACCCTGGCGTATGATGAAGAGTATCTTTCCAATGAACTTGGCTGGAGAACTGCCGGTTCTGATGCAGAGCACAAGGCTGCAGACTATCTGGCAAAGGAAATGGAAACCTTGGGGCTTGAGGACGTGGAAAAAGTACCCGTAACAGTGGATAAATGGCAGTTCAATGATGCTGCCCTCACCATTGACGGCACTGACATCGATATCATGCCTGCTTCATATGCCACAAACGGTACTGACAAGGACGGTATCACTGCTGAAATCGTAGATGTAGGAGGTGGAACGGCTGCCGATTATGATGGCAAGGATGTTAATGGCAAAATAGCACTTGCAGGTATAGATCAGTGGAACGTTGCATGGATTGACCAGTACATGAACGAAGCTGCACTTCACGGTGCTGCAGCTGTAGTTACTTATGATACCGGCGGCTATGCTACATATTCCGATGATATGATCAACATGCAGGATCTCTGTGCAGAAGATGTAATCCCTTGCGTCAGCATCAGCAAGAACCAGTACAATCAAATCGCTGCTGCAATCAAGGACGGCAACAGCAATGCCACATTAAAGGTTGATAATGTAATGGAGCCTGACAAAGGCACAAGCTACAACGTCATCGGCAAAATCAAAGGGAAATCATCTGACCAGCAGATTATCGTGTCAGGACATTATGACGTATACTTTAACGGTTTCCAGGATGACAGCTGCGCAATCGGACTGGTGCTGGCAATGGCCAAGGCAATGAAGGATTCAGAATATACTCCTGAAAACGACATCATTTTCGTAGCTCACGGCTCAGAAGAATGGGGCGCTATAGGAAGCCAGTTCGACTGGACTACGGGCGCATGGGAAATGATAAACAATGCTCACCCTGAATGGGCAGGAAAAACTATCGCAATGATCAACTTCGAACTGCCGGCATTCTATGACGGCAAAGAGCAGAGCCAGATCAGCTGCGTTCCTGAATTCGCCGGCATCGTAAACAATCTCGTATCGGATTCAGGACTTCTGGCTGCACCAGCTAACGATATTTATCCTGAAGGCATCAGCGAAACCTCTGTGGATTCCAATACTATGGAAGACGGAGTTTCATACCGGGCAGCAGGAGTACCTTACTTTATCAATATGCCGGGAACACAGGACGGTGACAAGGGCTGGATACAGCAGCGCTACCACACCGTTGCAGATGACAAGGATACCTATAATGCTGATGTAATGACCACCAATATCAACACCTACGGAGCTCTGGCAATCTATCTTGATCAGACACCTGCATTGCAGCTTGATCTCACAGCAACCTGCGATGACATCGATGAAGCACTCAACGAAGACATCGCCAAAGCTGCCGATGCAGATATAGAAGCATACAAAAAAGCTTCAGCAGAGCTGAGAACAGCAGCCGAAGGATTCAACAATAAAATAAGTGACATAAACACAAGATACGAGCAAGCTGTCAAAGACGGTGCTTCAGAGGATGAACTGGCAGCTATAAGAGCAGAAGGGACGGAGCTCAACAAGCAGACCCTCAAAGCATTCAAATATGTTCAGGACAATTTCATCGGCATCATCCTCACTTCTGATATCGTAATCAAGCATGTTCCATATCAGAACAACATTGATGTTATTTCAGGCGTGACAGCAGCCCTTGAAAAAGGAGAACTGTCAAGTGAAGATGAAACATCCGGAGCATTGGATCTGGCATGGCAGATTAACGGAGGTTCAGAATACGGCTATTACAACTTCAGCCCTGAAACCAACGAAGCCTCACACAAAACCCTGCTGGAAGACACCAACAAAGGCAATATTTTCTGGGGAACAGGCAAAGGCTCAATACTTGCAGATACCAGTGAAGCAACAATGTCGGTACTCGACAAAGCCGCAGCAGCTGCAGAAGGCGAAAAGGTTTCATACGATGAAGAAATCACAATCTACAACAATGCCGTATCAGCACAGCAGAAAGAGCTGGCAAAAACAATGAAAGCCGAAACCGAAGCCATGATTAAGCTTGCAGATTTATTAAAATAAACTCCATTTAATTACATACGATTATCGCCGCATCGGATGATTACTGCCGATGCGGCAGTTTATTCGTCAGCCTGTTTTTATGTAAAATGCACACTAGCTGTCTGCCATGGCTTTGAGCTCAAGCCGGCAGTTGGCATCCTCACGTATCAGTGCATAAATGACTGCGGCAAGCGGTATAAACAATATCATTCCCAGAAGACCAAAAAGCTTGCCGCCGATAAACACAGCAAGCAGAGTCCATAACGGAGAAAGCCCAACTGAGCTTCCCACAACATTAGGGTATATGAACTGATTCTCGATAAACTGCACCACCAGATAAACTATGATACAGACAATAACCTTCGACGGCTCAGCCAGCAATGTCAGCAGCGCACCGATACCGCAGGCGCAGAAAGCACCAATATAAGGAATAAATGCACATATGCATGTAAGCATTGCCGTTATACCTGCATAAGGCAGCCTGAATATCGAGAAAGCAATCAGTATCAGCAGCCCCAGAATAATAGCCTCCACACACTGCCCTGACAGAAATCTAGCGTAAGTATCCCTGAGAAGTCCGGTGATATGATATATCTTGTCTGCCGTTCTTTTTTTGAGATACGCATAGCAGATTTTTCTGCAATGTCTGGACAATGTTATCTTGCTAAGCAGCACATATACCGACACAACTATAGCAACACCTGCGGAAACAACACCGGAAACCGTAGTGCTGGCAACGTCCACCACATGATTCGCAACCGAACCTGCTCCGTTCACAATGTTTTTTATCAGACTTTCAGCATTAAAGCCTGCAAGCCACGTTGTTATATAATCGGTATTGATATCATATTTCTGAAGGCTCTGACTCAGCTCAGGCCATTTATCTCTAAACATATCGTATGCACTGTTGACTGAGTTTATCAGTTCAGGCACCAGTAGCCATCCCGCAAGGAATACCACCAGCAGTATGGATATTATCGTAAGCAGCAGGCTTATCATGTTCACCGGCTTCTGAGCCGGATATCTTCCCAGTCTGGCAGCCAGCTTCATTATCATCTTGCTGAAGCCGTTCATAGGAACGTTCAGAACGAATGCAAGCACAAGCCCAAGCACAACCGGGAAAATCAGACTTCCCGCCTGTTTAAGAAGCCCCCATACAAGCTCAATATTATAAAACACTGCAAACAGCACCAGCGCAAATACAATAAGAAGACACTTTTCCTTCATACTCTTATCCAAATAATCACCCTCTTTTCCTTCATTCTCCAATAAAACTATCACTCCATATACATTATATCAACCACTGTCACACAATCTTTATACAATTTACACAATGAATACAAGCGCCTGATAATCTTTTAGCCCGAAAATTCTGCCGCGAACAATTGCCACGGTATATATATTTGCGGTATTATAGAAGCAGAACAGGTGGCTTCTGCAAAACGCACACTGACGTCACTGATACCAGCAACATGAAAGCGTGATAAATATGAAAGATACCAGAAAATCATTACTGCCTCTGATTACCATAACCTGCGTAATCATCATATGGGGCTTCGACTTTATTGCAATAGAGTATATGCTGCAGTACATGTCCTCCGGAGTTTTCACACTGCTGAGGCTTGTTATCGGAAGCATCGTTCTTGTTACAATGTGCATGATCAGAAACAAAGGAATTCATATAAATAAGGAGGATCGGCTGCGGTTCTTCATATGCGGCGCAACTGCAATGTCGCTGTATTTTACGCTGGAGGGTATAGGCATATCACTTACCTCGGCGTCCTTTGGCTCTCTGATACTGGCAACTGTGCCTATGTTCGGAATAATCGGGGACAGGATTGTATTCAAAAGAAAAATAACAAGGCTCAAAATAATATGCATAGCAGTTTCCATCGCCGGTGTATATCTTCTTGTGGCAGGAGATCTGAGCGGACCTAAGCTCAAAGGCCTCGGCTTCATAGTTTTGGCTGCCATCGTATGGGTCTTCCAGATAACATATATGAAACCGCTGTATGAAAAATACGACCTGATAACAATACTCACCGGCATTTTCATATCAGGAGCTGTGTTCCAGTGCCCTGTTGCTCTCCTCAGCCACCCCCACTTCAGCATCACTGCCGAGGGCATCATCATCCTGATAGCCACGACAATAATATGCATGATAATAGGAGAAGCCGGCTATGTCTACGCAATAGGAAATCTATCTGTAACAGTAGTCTCGGCATTCGAGAATCTGCTACCGGCAGTTACCATAATACTGGCATTTATCATCTATGGCACTATGCTTACAGGACTGCAGCTGCTGGGTGCTGCCCTCATCATATGCTCCGTAATGCTCATCGCCCTGCGTGACAACTAAGCAGCTTTTCTTGCTAAATTATACATTAAATTCTTCAGAAATACTCATTAATTTTTACCAAATATTTGTACTTATTTGCAGTTTTGTTAAGTATTTCACAAAAAATCGCCGAAATTCTTTTCATTTTTTTGATAAATTTACGCACTTTTTTGCCTGTTTTTAAGAAAAATTCTTCTTTTTACACGAAAAAACGTCAAAATTTTTCCGATTTTTGTATCAAAAAGCAACCTAGTGTCTAGACATCCGCAGCACCATAATGTAGAATGTTTACATAATTATTAAAACAAATATAAAAGGTAATTGTTAAAGTCATATCAAATGTAAGAAAGGGCCGATAAGATGGAAAACAAAGAAATGTGCAGAAAAATCGATGAAATAATCGCGAAGCACGAACCCAAAAGACCTATCGTAGCAATTCTTCAGGACATCCAGGAGGAATACAGATACCTTCCTAAGGAAGCTCTGCTGTACCTGTCCGATGCTGTAGATGTAAGCATCGCCAAAATCTACAGTGTAGCTACATTCTACGAAAACTTCTCGCTTGAACCTAAGGGCAAATACGTTATCAAAATCTGTGATGGAACTGCCTGCCACGTGAGAAAATCAATTCCTATTCTGAACGCACTCAGAAACAAGCTCGGACTCACAGAAGACAAAAAGACAACAGATGACGGACTCTTCACCGTAGAAACCGTATCATGTCTGGGCGCATGCGGACTGGCTCCTGTAATGACCGTAAATGACAAGGTTCATCCAGCCATGACTCCGGAATCAGCTACTGCTCTCTTGGACGAACTGAAATAGGAGGATCAGAATGAAAATCAGCAACAGAAACGAATTAATAAAGCGCAGAGAAGAGTACCTGTCTCATCTTGGCACCCAAAAGAAAAAAGTATATGTCTGCGGCGGAACAGGCTGCGTTGCCGGCGGATCAATGGAAATATACGCACAGCTTCAGAAGCTTATCGATGAAAAGGGACTGAACTGCGATGTTTCCCTGGCAGAAGATGCATGCGAAGACAGCATCGGACTCAAAAAGAGCGGATGCCACGGCTTCTGCGAAATGGGGCCTGTACTGAGAATCGAGCCTGCCAAGCTTTTTTATCTCAAGGTCAAGCCTGAAAACTGCGAAGAAATCGTAGAAAAATCCATTGCAGGCGATGAAATCGTAGAAGACCTTATCTATACAAGAGACGGTATCAAATATCCTGTACAGGAGGAGATTCCGTTCTACAAGCACCAGACAAGAATCGTACTGGAGGACTGCGGACAGATAGATGCAGAATCCATCAGAGAATACATAGCCTATGGCGGATACAGTTCACTGGAAAAATGCCTCTTTGACATCGACCGTGATGAAATCGTTAAAACAATCTACGATTCAAACCTTCGCGGCAGAGGCGGCGGCGGCTTCCCGGCAGGCAGAAAATGGACTCAGGTCAAGGCTCAGAAGTCACCGATAAAATACGTTGTATGCAACGGCGACGAGGGAGACCCTGGTGCATTCATGGACAGAAGTATCATGGAAGGTGACCCTCACAAGATGCTGGAAGGTATGATGATTGCAGGCTATGCTGCAGGAGCAACAGAAGGCTATATCTATGTAAGAGCTGAATATCCTCTGGCAGTTGAAAGACTGGAAAGAGCTATAGCACAGGCAAGAGAAGTAGGCATCCTCGGAGAGAATATTCTGGGCACGGATTTCTGCTTCGACATTCACATCGTCAAGGGTGCAGGCGCTTTCGTATGCGGCGAAGGAAGTGCTCTGACAACATCCATCGAAGGATACAGAGGAATGCCTAGAGTTAAGCCTCCTAGAACAGTTGAACAGGGACTTTTTGGCAAGCCGACACTTCTCAACAACGTAGAGACCTTTGCCAACGTACCTATCATCATCGAAAAGGGCGCTGACTGGTACAAGACAATAGGCCCTGAAAAGAGCCCTGGAACAAAAGCCTTCGCTCTCACAGGAAACATCGTTAACACAGGCCTTATCGAGGTTCCGATGGGAACTACATTAAGACAGATCATATATGATATCGGCGGCGGCATCAGAGGCGGTAAGAAATTCAAGGCAGTACAGATCGGCGGACCTTCAGGCGGATGTCTGACAGAAGAACACCTCGACCTGCCTCTCGACTTTGACAGTCTCAAAAAGGCCGGTGCTATGATCGGTTCAGGCGGACTGGTTGTTATGGACGAGGACACCTGCATGGTAGAGGTTGCAAGATTCTTCATGAACTTCACTCAGAACGAGTCCTGCGGAAAGTGCGTACCTTGCAGAGAAGGCACAAGAAGAATGCTTGACATTCTGGAAAAGATCGTTGCAGGAAATGGCGAAATGTCAGATCTCGATACTCTGGAAAAGCTTGCCGACACCATCACTTCAACAGCACTCTGCGGTCTCGGAAAAACTGCCGCAAATCCTGTTGTATCAACCCTCAAGTACTTCAGAGACGAATATGTTGAACATATCGTTGACAAGAAGTGCAGAACAAAGAACTGCCAGGCTCTCAAAACAATCTACATTGAAGCCGAAAGCTGCAAGGGATGCTCACTCTGCTCAAGAGTCTGTCCTGTAGAAGCTATTTCAGGCAAGGTAAAAGAGCCGTTCACAATTGACTCAAGCAAGTGCATCAAGTGCGGTGCATGTATCGAAAAATGCAAGTTCAACGCCATTAAGGAGGGCTAAAGATGAATACGATAAATAATAAAAGAACTATGACCGTAAACGGAATGCCTGTACCTATCGAAGGCGAAAAGAACCTGCTGGAAATAATCAGAAAAGCGGGCTTCGACATGCCTACACTTTGCTACTATTCGAAGCTTTCAACATATGGTGCATGCAGAATGTGTATCGTTGAAGATAAAAGAGGCGACATCATGGCTTCATGCTCCACACCTCCTAGAGCAGGTATGGAGATCAAGACAAACACACCGAGACTCAGAGAATACAGAAAGATGATTCTGGAGCTGATGCTGGCAGACCACAACAGAGACTGTACTACATGTGATAAGAGACAGAACTGTCAGCTGAAGGAGCTGGCTGAACGTTTCGGAATTAATGACGTGCGTTTTGAAACATACAGCATGGACGGAACAAAGGATTTCTCATCTCCTGCCATCATCCGTCATCCTGACAAGTGCATTCTCTGCGGGGACTGCGTACGCGTATGCGACGAAATCCAGAGAGTAGGCGCCATCGACTTCGTTAACAGAGGCTCAAAGATGGAAGTACAGCCGGCCTTCAACATGCCTATAGCGGAAACAAAATGTGTAAACTGCGGACAGTGTGCAGCAGTATGTCCTACAGCTGCCATCACTATCAAGAGCAACGTTGCAGAGCTCTGGGAAATGCTGGCTGATGACAATACAATCGTTCAGGCACAGATTGCACCGGCAGTAAGAGTTGCTCTCGGAGACGAATTCAACTTCGAAAAGGGCGAAAACGTAATGGGCAAAATCGTTGCAGCTCTCAGAAAAATCGGTTTTGATGACGTATATGACACAGCAACAGGTGCTGACTTTACAGTAATAGAGGAAGCAAGAGAGTTCGTGTCCAAGCTGGAAAGCGGCGAAAAACTGCCACTCTTCACATCATGCTGCCCTGCATGGTTCAAGTATGCAGAGAACTATCATCCTGAACTTCTGGACAACCTCTCCAGCTGCAAATCACCGATGGAAATGTTCGGTTCCATTTTAAAGGAAAAGGCTAACAGACAGGCGGCTGAAACCAAGACAAAGAAAAAGACAAAGGTCGTAGCCATCATGCCTTGTACTGCAAAGAAGCACGAAATACATCAGGAGCGTGGTATGTTCGAGGGTGAACAGGCTGTTGATCTGTCCATCACAACTCAGGAGCTGGCAACTATGATCAGAGAGACAGGTCTGAACTTCGAAGAACTTCAGCCTGAACCTATTGATATGCCGTTCGGTATCGCCAGCGGTGCAGGAATCATCTTCGGTGTAACCGGCGGTGTAACAGAAGCGGTTATCAGACACGTTATAGATCCTGAGGACAGAAACACTCTTGCCGAAATCGCTTTCACAGGAGTAAGAGGTCTTGAAGGTGTCAAGGAAGTCAAGCTTCCTTACGGAGAAGACAGAGAAATCTCAATCGCTATCGTAAGCGGTCTGAGAAATGCAGAAAACCTTATTCAGGCGATCCAGAAAGGCGAAGCTTACTATGACTTCATCGAGGTTATGGCATGCAAGGGCGGATGCATCGCAGGCGCAGGACAGCCGTTCGTTGAAGACAGAGCAAGAGCCGAAAGATCCGAAGGTATGTATGAAGCAGACAGAATGTCAAATGTACGCACATCACAGAGCAACCCTATCGCAGAAGCTCTCTACAAGGATCTTCTCAAGGGTGACAATGCACACAGACTGCTTCACTATAAATAAGACTGATTTCTGACAAATGTAATAAGTAATTCCCTTACCAAAATCCCAAAGAAGGAGCCTCACTCAACAACTGACAAGTTATCGGGCGAGGCTCCTTCTATATTCGTTTATGAACACTAAGTTAAACAATGCTGCAAAAAGCACGTGTGCACTTTACAGCTCTCCGCAAGTTCCTACAGGAACCGCTCCGCCTATAGCATCAATCACTGCATCTGTTCTTTCCTTGTCAAACCAGCTGCAAAGCTCGATAAATGCGATACCACCATCAGCTAGACCCTTGGCAGCATCCTTTGCCTGCTCCAGATCCTTGACAAATATTGCAGTAGTATCACAGTCATCACACTTAAGCTCGAACTGCTGAGGCGTTTCAACACCGCGCATTACTATTACGATACCGTAAGTAGGCAGATCCTCCAGCTTGCCTAACTTTTCCATTTCTGCCGGCATGTAATCCGCATGTCTGATTTTCACATCAGCGCCTGCAGCCTCCTGAATATCTGCTGTGATGGCATCATCAAAATCCCCGCACAGGTTGAACAGGGTATACCCATCATCAGCCAGGCTCTTTACGTAATCCTTTGCAGACTCCACACCGTCAACACCCACAACAAGGTTATAGCTTTCAGCATTTTCGTAAACAGCTGAATATGTATCAGGATTCTGTCCCGGCATGTTGATGATATAAGCAAATTTTAACATTTCGTACCTCCTTAAAACGCATTTGTGTAGAATTCGTTTTTTAAATGAATTTCTATGTTTTACCTAATAATAGCACCTAAGGTTTTGAAGTTCAATAATTATGTAACTATTCGAAAAAGTATACATAATTCATTGCCCCCTCACCATCTCGCCCCAGCACCGCAGGGCATTGACTATTGCCCCGTTTTGTGATTTTTAGTATAATTTAACTGCAATACTTCTGAAAGGACCCGTCATCATATGGGAACAGTTGAAATAATCACAGCATTAACAAAAACGTTTATTATAATATTACCAGGATATATATTAAAAAAAAACGGCATACTGACGAAGGAATACACTGAAGGGATGTCGTCCCTGATCACATACATAACATATCCGTGCCTGGTTATCAGTGCTATGCAGATGGAATTTTCCATGAGAGTTCTGAATAACTGCAAATACGTTGTTCTGATTTTCATGGGCGTGATTCTCACAGCCATGCTGCTTTCGAAGCTAATTGCCAGATTTGCAAAGCTTCCGGCATCGCAGTCAGGTCTGCTGACCTTTATGCTTGTTTTCGGCAACACCGGATTCATAGGACTGCCTGTCCTCAACGGGCTCTTTGGACACGAGGCTGTATTCTACGGAGCTTTGTGCGATGCTTCCTACGATGTATTCATGTTCACAATAGGGCTGTCACTGATTCAGAGCTCTGCGGCCGGAGAAAAAAAGGGCAGGATTACCGACACCCTCAAGGGGCTTGCAAATCCGTGCTTTTTCGGCGTTATCATTGGGCTTACACTTTACATATCAGGCATAACCCTGCCGGATATCATAGGCGGTCCTGTTCAGTCCATAGGCTCTGTAACAAGTCCTCTGGCTATGATCATTGTGGGCTCGCACCTGGCCGACATCAGATTCAAGGAACTGTTTACCAGCAAATACAGCTATCTGGTATGCTTCCTGAAGCTGATTATCTCGCCTGCAATAGCCCTGATACTTGTGAAGCTGTTTATCGGCACAGGGTCACTTCTGGCAACAGTGCTGGTCATGCAGGCAGCCATGCCTGTGGCAATGTGTTCCGTTATCTTCTCGGAACAGTACAAGGCTGACGTATCCTTTGCAACAAAAGGTGTATTGCTTACAACTCTGATGTGTATTATTACCATACCTCTGTATGCGATACTATTACAGAACATATAATCTGATTTGAATAAAGAAGGAGCTTTTATGGAAACTATCGGTACACTTCTGGAGCTGGCAGGAATATATTTTACGACTGCCGTCCGCTGGATATTCATGATACTGTCGCTGTTCATACTGGCACGTCAGATCCGCTCTCTTCTCAGAGCCAAGAACCCATCGGAAATATGGGCCTATCTGGGCTGCCCGGACGGAACCAGTGTGCCTCTCACACACTGGGAGAACCTGATCGGACGCGGCCGCGGATGCGACGTAATACTCAATCTCAACAGCGTGTCAAGAAGCCATGCAACGCTGATACGCGATTCTGCCGGGGTCTGGAAATTCAATGACCTCAACTCAAAAAACGGTTCATCCATCAACGGCGTCCGTGTTAAAGAGCCTACGGTGCTCAAAGCGGGAGATGTGCTTACCATCGGAGGGGCAGATTTCACACTTTATCCGGTAAGCCTTGAAGAGAGGATGTCGAACATAGAGAGGCGAAAGCAGAAGACCACCCCTGTGTCACCATGGCCTACTCTTGTGGCTCTCACCCTGTTCCAGCTTCTCACCGTAATACAGTTCAAGGTGTCTCTGGGAGAGGATTTCCCTGCGCAGCTGCCGCTTGCGTACGGGCTTCTGTGTGCCCTGATGTGGGCATATGTTATCGTGCTGAGACTTTTCAGACGCGTAGGCTTCGAGATGGAAATGATAGCGTTCTACCTTTCCACCCTGAGTCTTGCAGTCACCACCTCAGCATATCCCGGCTCTGTTTTTAAGCAGGCAATATGTGTACTTCTGGGTGTTGTACTTTTCTTCGGACTGTGCTGGTATCTGAGAGACCTTAACAGAACCAAGAAAATCATATATATTCTTATGGGTATCAGTGCATTCCTGCTCATAGTCAACCTGGTATTCGGGACTGTCAAATACGGTGCTGCCAACTGGATATCCATAGGCGGCTTCTCGATGCAGCCGTCCGAGCTCGTTAAAATAGTATTCATTTTTGTCGGAGCTGCTACTCTGGACGATCTTCAGCAGAAAAAGAACTTGACCATATTCATGGGCTTTTCGGTTTTCTGTCTGGGATGTCTTGCCATTATGGGAGACTTCGGCACAGCGATAATATTCTTTGTGACCTTCCTTGTCATATCCTTCCTGCGAAGCGGAGACTTCTCCAAGCTTATACTCATCGTCGGGGCTGCAGGTCTGATGGGCATGATGGTTCTCAGATTCAAGCCTTATATCGCAACCCGCTTCGATACCTGGGGACATGTCTGGGATGACCCGACAGGAGGCGGATTCCAGCAGGTTCAGGTAATGACCTCTGCCGCCAGCGGAGGACTGGTGGGGCTTGGTGCCGGAGAAGGAAATCTCACCGATGTAGCAGCCGCCAGCACCGACCTCGTATACGGAGTACTGTCAGAGGAGTGGGGCATGATAATTGCCATTCTTGCAGTGCTTTGTATTATTACTCTCGGCGTATTTGCTGTCCGCTCGATAATTGCAGGCCGTTCGACATATTACAGCATCGCCGCCTGCGCAGCCACATCACTGTTCATTTTCCAGACTATACTGAATGTGTTCGGTTCCGTGGATCTGCTGCCTCTCACAGGAGTAACCTTCCCATTCGTATCATCAGGAGGCACCAGTATGATAACCTCCTGGGGCATGCTGGCATTTCTCAAGGCTGCCGATACGCGACAGAACGCCAGCATCGCAATACGGCTTGACAAGAAGGGCGAATTTGACAACGAGATGGAAAGCGAAGGACCTTATGAACCGGAGGAGATTATTCGCGAGGTCAAGGGAGGCAGACCTGTACAAAACAGATTTAACCAGATGGATTACACTTATCACAACGATAAGCCTACTATAACAAAAACACAGGTATCCTCAAAGAAACGCTCTGTACAATATCGTGATCTTTCGGATGATGCATTCTTTGAGAGGCTTGAGCATCAGAAGCCAACATCCTCACGGTCGAATGATGATATTCTGGAAACACTCCGCAACGGACCTTCAGATGCTCCCGTACGCGCTTCGCGTTCTGCCGGCAGCCGCAAACCAGCGGACAGCCGCAAGGCTCCGAGCGGAAAAAGCAGCAGAGGATCTGCTTCATCCGGCAGAGGGCTTCCTGATGATGAGAATTACCAGCCGCTGACACTTGATGATATTTTCGGAGGCGATAAGAAATGAAAAAAATAGAAAAACGCGCCATAATGTGCCTCCTGCTTGCATGTGTTCTGTTTGTCGGCACAGGCGTTTTCACTTACAGATATTTCGCTTACGGCGATGAATGGGCATCCTACGAAGGTAATCGTGATCTTTATTCAGAAGGAGATCTTGCCAAGGGCTCGCTTTATGATATCAACGGCAGCCTTCTGATGAAAAACTCCTCAGAGGGTATGCAGTACAACGATGATTATTCAACACGCTGTGCCCTGATGCACATAACCGGCGACAAGGACAATAACATTTCAACAGGTGCCAACAGAGCATTCATCAACGAAATGGTCGGATATGACTTTGTCAACGGCATCTACACCCTTAACAATGAGGGGCGTGACCTGACATTGACACTGGATGCAGATGTATGCGCAGCAGCATACGATGCAATGGATGGCAGAAAAGGTACTGTAGGAGTTTACAACTACAAAACCGGACAGATTATATGCATGGTCAGCAGCCCGACATATGACCCTGCAGACCCACCTGAAATCAACCAGTACAACGAAGACCAGTACGATGGCGTATATATCAACCGTTTCATCGATGCAACCTTCGTTCCAGGTTCCATATTCAAGCTCGTTACAGCTGCAGCTGCCATAGAAACCCTCGATGATGCCTACAGCTGGGAAATCACCTGCACAGGTTCTGTCGACTACGGCCATGGCGACGAGGTTACCGATCTGGCAGTTCACGGCACGGTAGATCTGAAAAAAGCACTTGAAGTTTCCTGCAACTGTTATTTCGGTCAGCTTGCCGAAAAGCTGGGGCCGGGAAAGCTTGAGGAATATGTCAAGAAGGCAGGCCTTTCAAAATCAATAGATATCAACGGAATCGATACTGCAAAGAGCACGTTCGACTTTCCCGACTCCGGTGTCAGTCTTGCCTGGACAGGAATCGGACAGTATCACGATATGGTAAATCCTTGTTCCATGATGGTTTACATGGGTGCAATAGCCAACAATGGCACAGCGGTAATGCCATACATTATCGAACCTTCCTCCCTGGTCACAAACTACTTCAAAAAGATACCTAAGGTAGGAACAAAAACAAAAGATATGATAGAATCCTCCACAGCATCATCCCTCAAAGACATGATGGCGAACAATGTGGAAAACAACTATGGGTCAGGTAACTTCCCGGGACTTGAAATCTGCGCTAAATCCGGAACCGCTGAGGTAGGCAACGGCAACAAGCCGAATGCATGGTTTGCAGGCTTTCTCAATGACGATGCCCACCCGTATGCTTTCATAGTGCTGGTGGAAAACGGCGGCTATGGCTCAGAAGCAGCTGGTTCTGTTGCCAATAAGGTTCTGCAGGAAGCCGTTAATTAATCAGCCAACCCGTTTATGCAGACAGCCGGTTCAATTCTTGTGCTCTGTAGTGTATTCGATTATCATGCGGTTCAGCTTGTAAATATCAAGCGGCTTGGCAATATGTGCATTCATCCCTGCATCGAGACATTTTCTGATATCTTCTGCGAAGGCATTTGCCGTCATGGCGATTATCGGAACAGTCTCAGCATCCGGATGACTGCACGCACGGATTCGCCTTGCCGCTTCATAGCCATCCATCACAGGCATCTGGATATCCATGAGTATGATATTAAATTCACCGGCATCAGAGGTTTCGAAACGTTCAACTGCTTCCGTACCATTGTACACGGCACAGCATTCAGCACCGTACATTTCCAGCAGATCCAGGATGAGCTCCACATTCATCGGTGTATCCTCTGCAATAAGGATATGTATACCGTCAAGTGAACCGGATTCACTGGTTTCAGGCTGACATACCGTTATCCTGTCACATCGTCTGAGCTCCAGCTCCACTCTGAAGGTAGTTCCCTCGCCCGGAGTGCTCTCTGCCGAAATATTTCCGCCCATCAGATCTACAAGACTCTTTGTTATTGACATTCCCAGCCCTGTCCCCTGAATTCCGCTCACAGTTGTATTGTTTTCCCTTGTAAAAGGCTCAAACATCACATCAATGTACTCTTTGCTTATCCCTATGCCACTGTCACTGACCTTAAAGCTCAGGTGCGCATAATTCTCTGAAACCTGCTCAAGCTCGGTTACTTCAAGACTGATGTCGCCACCCTCCGGCGTATACTTAACGGCATTTGTCAGCAGATTGAGGAGTATCTGCCGTATTCTGGTGCAGTCTCCGCTGAAATCATCTTCAGCCAGTGCCCCGCAGCATACCGTATAATTCTGATTCTTGGCAACAAGCTGCGGCTGTATAACGGCATAAACGCTCTCCAGCAACTCGCTCAGTTTGAAATCTCCCATGTTCAAGGTCATTTTGCCGCTTTCTATTCTGCTCATATCAAGGATGTCATTTATCAGCCCCAAAAGGTGCTGTCCCGATGCCGTTATCTTGGAAATATACTCATGTACTCGCTCAGGAGAATCGGCGTTCTTTTCCAGCAAACGGGCAAATCCGATTATGGCATTCATCGGAGTTCTGATGTCATGTGACATGTTGGCAAGAAAGCTGCTCTTTGCCAAGGTGGCGCTTCTAGCTATATCCAGGGCCTGTTCAAGACGGCGATGGCTCTGACGTTCCTCCGTCTGGTCCGTCATTACCAGCAGAAGCTTCTCCTGATCATCTATACGAAGATAATACAAGGTCTCATCATACCATCTGACTTCTCCTGTCTGTTCATTGATTCTCTCGTGGTGCTGATGAATGGAGCCTTCTAGCGGCAGCTTCTCCAGCTCTGCACGCAGCTCCATCCAGTCATAATCCATACCGCTGTTCAGCCTGTGGTAATCCCTGTAAAGCTCCTCCGCCGGGATTCCCAGAAGCCTCTCCATATTAGGGCTTATGTATTCCACGGCGCGCCCTTCATCTGCCGAAAGCATTATATAAACATCAGAGGTATTATTGACAAGCATATTGAACATCTGTTTTCTGTATTTCAGCTCAGCATCCTTCTCCCTGATTTTGCTGAGGCTGTGCTGCATAATGTGATAAACCGCGAGCATTATCAGCATAATAAATATAAACCCGATAATAAGTATCGTGAACCACTGTACCTGATTGACACTTGAATTAACTACACCGGCAGGAGTTATCCCCAGAAGTATCCAGTCCTGAAATCCGATATGCTCATATACCATATAATATTTGACACCCCTCAGGCTGTATCTGGCTGTGCCGCTCTTTCCTTCTGCAAGCTCCTTTCTTATCTGAGCAACATCTCCATTTTCAAACGAACCGTACACTTCAAGGTATCTGAAATAGTTGTACGGCCTATTCTCATCATTTCCTACGGAATACAGCACGCGGCCGTCATGCGAAACTATCCGGCAGTTGGCATTATTGTCAAATGCCGTAAAGCAAAGCACCTTCTCCATTTTTTTCTTGTCATACCCCACTGCGATAGCGGAATATTCAAAGCCATTATATGTGCCTTCTTCAACCGGTACTGCAAAAACAGAAAATGCTGTACTGGAATTCAGATTCGCTTCCAGCACAACACTTCCTTTGTCCTCCATCAACGTAGCCAGCTCATCTCCGAAGTCAATATAGCCGCTCATGCCCTGTTCAGTCATATATCTGCCGTCAGCGTCTATGAAATAAAACTCCGAAAACTGCCAGTTTTCCCTGGCGGTTCTTATATATTCCTTTACATTCTCTTCATTCCCAAGCTCCAGCTGCTCCTGTATATACGGTTCCCAATCCTTCAGCATGTTCCAGTTTCTTGAAACAAGCGAAGTGAAGGTCTCATTAACCTGTCCGTACAGCTCCTGCAAATGCACAGAGCTCTCCTTGTATATGCTCTTCTGCACCAGGTTCACATAGATCATACAAGCACACAGTATAATTAACGCACATACCACTGTGACAACACTGTTCTTCCTGCTACGCAATGCAGCTCCCCCCTTTTTCGTGAACAGACGCTATTTATAACTGAGCTCACAGTTCTGGTCGACTACTTCAACCCATGAATTACCAGGTGTCAGCTTGAATTCATTTCCTTCTGTATCAGTAAAAATGGTTCTTGAATCCAGATTCTCTCTGGCCCAGGTTCCCTTTACAGCCACACCATTTGTAAACAGCACCGCTTCGCCGCCAGCGCACATATCTATCTGCAAGCGTCCCTTTTCATCGAGAACGCTGCTCTTTACCTTCTGTACAAGCACATTGCTGCATGTAATCGGCTCACCTGTCTCCTTGTCGGTATATTCCTTGCCGAAGACAGTTCTTGTGTATTTGCCGGTTTCGGCGTCGTATGTGAACTTATAATCAATTGCGGAATATTTGAATGAAAGCTCTGCTGCAGCCTCTCCCTCATTGAGCTGTCCACCGCTGAGGAAGCTGAATGGTCTGATATCCTGCTTCTCGCCCCACCAGCCGCTGCTGTCTATCTTGTTTTTCACTTCCGTCCATTTGATATATGAATTGTGCGGAGCTTCCTTGTCATCAACTCTGTAGAACTTACAGTCGCTGTTCATGGCATTGATGTACGGAACCACATCGCTCATCAGATATTCCTTAGCCTGAGGGCTCCACCCATGTGCCAGAAAAACGCCCTTGTACTCTCTCGTCAGGTCCACGAAATACGGTCTGGTACTTCTGATAGGTCCGAACTCTTCAGGGAACTGTCCGTAATATATCGCCTGAAGTCTCGTCTGCTCTCCCTCAACAGGGAATTCATACACAAGATCCGTTTTGGAAAGCCATGACTGAGGAATAGCGTCCCCTACATTATCTATGGAAACAATCAGCGGCCTTGCAGGCAGCTCCTCATCATAAACCTGTCCCGTAAGCGGGCTCACATACTGTTCCTTTGCTCCGAAGTCCGCCAGCTTCCCGCCTGCGCCTCCTGCAAATACGAAGAATCCTGCAGCAGCCAGCACAACGACTACCGCTATTATAACCACAACCACCGGCAGCTTACTTTTCCCCGGCTTTCTTCTTGATGTTGCCATAATTCTTTTTCTCTCCCTTTCTATTGTAATTTTTTATTTTTTATTGTACCATAGACTTCATGCAAAAGTAAATTTTTCTGCAAAAATAACATTTCGCTGCATAATAACTATATGGAGGTTACTGAGATATGAAATACAACTATTCAACAAAAGGCACATGCTCTTCTAACATTGAATTTGAACTGGACGGAGATATCGTGAAAAACGTACACTTCCACGGCGGCTGCAACGGCAACCTCAAGGCCATATCAACTCTCGTTGAAGGTATGACTGCACAGCAGCTCATGGAAAAGCTGTCAGGCATCACCTGCGGATTTAAGAAAACATCATGCTCAGATCAGCTGGCTCAGGCTGTATCTGCGGCATTGCAGAAGGAGCAGGGCTAATGGGAAAGCTTCTTATCAGGTTATTTGTTAAGGACTATGAAAACACCGAAGACTCAAAAGTCCGGGAGCGCTACGGCAAATTTGCCGGCGCAGTCGGCATTATCTCCAATCTGTTTCTCTGTATTATGAAGATACTGGTTGGCATTTTTTCGCGAAGCATAGCCATCATCGCAGACGGCATTAACAACCTGGCAGACGCTTCCTCGTCCATTATCACACTGGTAGGCTTCAAACTGGCTTCACAGCCTGAGGATGAAAATCACCCTTACGGGCATGCACGAATCGAATACCTGACAGGGCTGTTCATTTCCATCATAATCATCGTGATAGGACTCCAGCTACTGCGTTCCTCAATAGATAAAATCATCCACCCCGATCCGCTTGAATTCAGCTATATCACTATCATAATCCTGGTGGCCGCCATACTTATCAAGCTATGGCAATCCCGGTTCTATATAAGTATCGGCAGAAAAATCAAATCCGTAACACTCACTGCCACCGCCGCTGACAGCAGGAACGATGTGATAGCAACATCGGCTGTTCTCGTCAGTGTTCTCGTGGCAAAATTTACAGGGCTTCAGATAGATGGATGGATGGGTTGTCTCGTTGCCCTCTTTATCATATGGTCGGGAATCCAGCTGGTAAGGGAAACAACCAGTCCGCTTCTGGGAGAAGCCCCCGATCATGAACTTGTTGCCGCAATTACAGAGATTGTGGAAAAAGAGCCCGATGTTCTCGGTATACATGATCTCATGGTGCACAACTACGGCCCCGGTAAGATTTTTGCTTCGATTCATATTGAGGTCGATGCCGACGGTGACCTGATGCAGAGTCACGACATGATTGATAATATAGAAAAGAAAGTTAATGATGAGCTTCATGTGGAATTCGTTGTACATATGGATCCCGTCAAAACAGATGACCCTCTCATCACAAAAATGAAAAAAATAATCGCAGACGCCTTCGCACCTCTCAGCGGTGTCGAAAGCATCCACGATTTCAGAATCGTTCCGGGTCCTACCCATACCAATATTATATTTGATGTAGTCCTTGCCCCAGGCTGCAAGCTCTCGGAAAAGGAAATCACAGCAATAGCTGATTCAGCTGCAAAGGCTGAAAATCCGGCATTCTTTGTGGTAATCACCTTTGACCGCGCTTATACACGCTTGTAAGCAGTGCCCATGCTATGCAGTATACTCACTGCGCAGCATTTCTATTTCGCGGGCATAACCGTCCAGCTCATTAGGGGTTTCCAGTATGCATGGAAGCCCTTTTAGTTTAGGATGATTTATCACATTTACGATGGTTTCCATTCCCAGATGCCCTTCTCCTATTCTGGCATGTCTGTCCTTGTGGGAGCCTGCAGGATTAAGGCTGTCATTGATATGGAGAGCGTACAGCTTTTCCAGACCTATTACTCTGTCGAACTCATCCAGAACTCCGTCCAGATCGTTGATGATATCGTAGCCTGCATCGCTGACGTGGCATGTATCCATGCATACGCCGAGCTTATCACTGATTTCTACCCTGTCAATTATCTCCCTCAGTTCTTCAAACCTTCCACCTATTTCACTGCCCTTGCCGGACATTGTTTCCAGCAGAATTATCGTGGACTGGTCTGGAGTTATAATCCTGTTCAGCAGGTCTGCAATAAGCTCTATGCCCTTCTCTGTTCCCTGTCCCACATGACTTCCCGGATGGAAATTGTAGTAATTGCCAGGGATGTATTCCATTCTTCTCATATCATCTTCCATGGCGGTGAATGCGAAATTCCTCACCTTCTCAGTACCGGAACACGGATTCAGGGTATATGGCGCATGAGCTACCAGCTTGGCAAAACTGTTCTTCTCTGCCAGCTCAAGAAAACGCTTCACATCCTCAGGATCTATGTCCTTAGCCTTGCCTCCTCTGGGATTTCTGGTAAAAAACTGAAATGTATCAGCGTTAATCTCCAGTGCCTGCTTTCCCATATTTTCAAAGCCCTTTACCGATGAAAGATGACATCCTATATGCAGCATTTTATTTCACCAGGCTGAAGTCTGCTGCTCCACGACCGCAAAGCGGGCATTTGAAATCTGCCGGAAGCTCTCCTTCACATTCATGCTCATAACCGCAGATGTTGCAGACATACTTGTTTTTCGCAGGAGTGCATCCACAGTTGCATGAGCATGCATTGTCTTCAGATGGTTGTTTTGTGAAGTCCGCAGGTCCTCTGCCGCAGAGAGGGCATCTGAAGTCCTCAGGCAACTCTCCATCGCAGTCATGCTCAAATCCGCAGATATTGCATATATATTTGTTCATTTTTACGCCTTCAGGCTCCTCACATACACAGCAGCATGCTCCATTCATGCATGCCAGCTCTGCTGCCAGAGCCTTGATCTGCTTAACGGTATCGTCATTTACAGCAGACAAGATTGTCACGTTGTTTTCTGCAATTATAAGATTCTTTGAGTCTTCGAGCTTTGCTCTCATGATTTTCTGAGCCGCTGGAGCCCATGAACCGTTTTCGATAAATGCAACTGCTCTGTTCTGGAAGTTTCTCTCAGTCAGGTGGTCTATGAACTGCTGCATGAACGGGAAGATTTCTCCATTGTATGTAGTAGTTGCCAGCACCAGTCTGTCATATCTGAAAGCATCCTCTACAGCCTCTGCCATGTCGCATCTTGCCAGATCGCTTACTTCCACTGTTTCAACGCCCCGTGCTCTCAGCTCCTCTGCCAGAAGCTCAACAGCCTGTCTGGTGTTTCCGTATACCGATGTATAGCAGATGCACACGCCTTCTGATTCAGGTCTGTAGGATGACCATGTATCATAAAGATCTATATAGTATCCCAGATTTTCCTTGAGAACAGGTCCATGAAGCGGACAGATGGTTTCTATCTCAAGACCTGCTGCCTTCTTCAGCACAGCCTGAACCTGAGCTCCATATTTACCGACAATACCTATGTAATATCTTCTGGCCTCGCATGCCCAGTCTTCATCTACATCCAGAGCTCCGAACTTGCCGAAGCCGTCAGCTGAGAACAGAACCTTCTCTGTGGATTCATAAGTCATCATTACCTCAGGCCAGTGAACCATAGGTGCGAATACAAAATTCAGCTTATGTGCTCCAAGCTCGAGAACATCTCCATCTGCAACCTCCAGAGTCTTTCCCATTTCAAGTGTCGGGAAGAACTGACCTATCATCTTGAAGGTTTTCTTGTTTCCTACAATTACAGCTTCAGGATATTTCTCTGCAAAAGCCTGAATCGACGCTGAGTGATCCGGCTCCATATGCTGCACGATAAGATAATCCGGCTTCCTGCCATTGAGGGCAGCTTCGACATTTGCCAGCCATTCAGCTGTTTTTGTCTTTTCCATAGTATCAAATACTGCAGTCTTATCATCCAGAACAACATATGAGTTATATGCCATTCCATTAGGTACGATATACTGTCCTTCGAACAGGTCTATGTCATGATCATTGACGCCAACGTAAATAATTGAATCAGTTACCTTATTGCTCATTTCTTTAACCTCTTTTCTGTATAATTACGGCAATACTTTTATTTCATCTCCGGGCTTCACCTTCCCCGGTTTGTTCACTTTAATGAAGATACCTTCTCGAGGCATCACGCAGTCTCCGGCCAGCTCTCTGATAGCGCAGCCGTGATGGCACTCTTTGCCTATCTGGGTTATCTCACCCTCGGCCTGCCCGATCTGCAGCTTCGTACCTACGGGAAGTGTAAAGAGCACGAGTCCTTCCGTCACGATGTTCTCTGCAAAATCTCCGTTGGCCAGCTTGTAGTCAAGGGCTTTCTGGGTTTTGGCTATGCTTTCGGCAGCCAGCAGGCTCACCTGTCTGTGCCAGTTTCCTGCATGTGCGTCGCCTACGATGCCGTGTTCCTTTTCCAGATAAACCTCTGAGACCTCATGCTTCTGAACGCCCTTCTGTTCACTTATGCATACTGCCTTGACCCTGCCCTTCGGCAAGTGAATGGCAGCGCAGTCACCGGCTTCACCAAGCAGCACCTCCACTCCATGCTTTATCGGCTTGATTACTGCTTCCAGGCATTCGGTCGCCGCTTTCCTGCTTCCGGGCAGATTGATTATCAGCGTCTGCTTTCTCAGTCCTGCCGCTGCTCTGGAGAGCATTCCCATCGGTGTTATCTTCATGCTTTCGGCACGCATGGCCTCCGGTATGCCTCTGACCTCTCTGTCAACAACCGCCAGAGTCGCTTCAGGTGTCACATCTCTCATAGAAAATCCCGTTCCGCCGGTTGTCGCCACAAGTGTGACTCTCAGCTCATCGGCACATTTTATTAGCTCCTGCTTTATTGTTTCCATATCATCGGGAATCATGGTTCTGTACTCTACCTTCCAGCCGTTTGCCTTGAGTATTTCCACCACCGAATCACCGGCTGTATCCTCCCTGAGTCCCTGCGAGCCTTTATCGCTCATCGTTATTACAGCTGCTCTGTATTCCATATTGCTCCTTCTTTTTCTTATATTCTCATTTTTATCCCGCTTTTTACTGCCGTTGCGGAGTTCTTATTTATGACATATTTCATATCATTTCCCGGGAAATCGCCTATTTGCGATAAAAGTCCCCACTCTTTCCGCCCTTCTTCGAAAGAAGACAGATTTCGTCTATAACCATATCCTTCTGGACTGCCTTGCACATATCGTACACTGTCAGAGCTGCTGCGGAAACTGCCGTCAGAGCTTCCATTTCCACACCTGTTACTCCCTTGCACTTTACCTCTGCCTGTATCTCGACTGCCAGCAGCTCTTCATTCATATTGAACCTGATGTCTATTCCCGTCAGCATCAACGGATGGCACATCGGTATGATGTCAGAGGTCTTTTTGGCTGCCATGATTCCTGCTATCTGTGCAGTGCCCAGTACATCGCCTTTTTTCATGCCTCCGGTTTTAATTTTATCAAAGGTTTCGCGGTTAACCAGAACTCTTCCTGCCGCCACTGCAGTACGCTCGGTTTCGGATTTCATTCCCACGTCTACCATCTTCGCTCTGCCTTCATCGTTAAAATGTGTGAACTCTGCCATTTCATCCTCCTATGCGATTCATATTCCTTCCTGCTCTGCTTGGATTGTCAGCATCCATTGTTTCACGTTTCTGCGGTTTATTGAGAATTGCTTCCCTCATTATCTCCGCCATCTCATCCTGAGTATGGCCTTTGACGGAAATCTCCGCATCAAGATGCAGGCATGGCTTCAGCATTCCGTCTGCTGTAAGTCTTATTTTATTGCAGCCGCTGCAGAATTCGCAGCTGATAGGTCTGATGAGTCCTACTCTTCCTGCAGCTCCCGGAAGTCTGTACATGGATGCCACGCCATCCGACAGCTCAAGGGATTCCAGCTCAGGTACCCTTTGCAGAACCTGCTGACAGCTGATGAATTTCGCCTTGTCAAAGTCTATCCCGCCGCCGATAGGCATCAGCTCGATGAATCTCACCTCGATCGGTCTGTCCTTCGTCAGATTGACAAAGGCTTCTATCTCATCGTCATTAAACCCGCCCATCAGCACTGTATTTATTTTTATTTTCTCAAAGCCGGCTTCAAAGGCAGCTTCTATCCCGTCCAGAACATCATCCAGCTCGCCCAGCCTCGTGATATAGCTGAATTTATCTCGATCAAGAGTGTCCAGACTTATGTTGAGCCGGTTTACGCCTGCATCATAAAGACGCTTTGCATATTTTCGCAGCAGTGTGCCGTTGGTGGTTATGCATAGCTCCTCCACTCCGTCAATTGCTGCAATCTCTTCGCAAAGCTTCACGATACCACGTTTAACAAGCGGTTCCCCACCTGTTATCCTGATTTTTCTGATACCCAGAGAAACTGCTGCCTTTGCTGCATCAACAGTTTCCTCCGCTGTCATCATTTCCTCGTGACTTCGTTTCTCGATACCTTCCTCCGGCATACAGTATCTGCATCTCAGATTGCAGAGCTCCGTTACCGAAATTCTTATATAGTTTATATCTCTGCCGTAATTATCTATCATCTGGTATAGTTTCTCCGTTCCGCTCCATTATATCAGAAAAAGTCCAGTTAGTCAGCAGTAGTTTCTCAAATACCGGTTTTTTCTATATTCCGTAAATTTCAGGGTTTTCTCGCTTTGTCTAAACACTTATTTCTTCAAATGCAGTTCTTTTCTCATATGCCTCCAGCAGCAATGTGGTCATGTCCACATTGCCGAAAAGTATTCCTCCGCAGAATTTCCTGTTCTTAAAATACAGCTTCTTATAAACTCCTGCTTCATGATCCCGAACCTCTTTTGTCTGATAGGCTGAAGCCTCGCCTTTTCCATTATCCCCTACGGCAAACACGCTCATCCCAAAGCCTGTGAATGAAACAGCCGGTATCACCTGACTGTATATCCTGCCGTTATTCCCCTCTCCACCGAAGACTGCGTTTGCAGCTGCAACGCGTGCCATTTCCACGGCCTGTGTCCATAGACCGTAATTATTGCCGTTGAATACCGCACAGTCTCCGCATGCAAATATATTCGGTATGCCGGTCTCCATTCGTTCATTTACTGCTATGCCACCGCTGCAGCTGTCTGTGTGCAGCCCTTCCGCCATGCCTTCCAGAAGCCTGCTGTTCTCTCTTATTCCCAGGCACTGTATAACAAGCTGAGCATCACAATGCGCTCCGCTTTCAAGCTCTACTCCAGCCACAGGTCCTTGACCGGTGAAGCTGCGTACTTCATCGGTTGTGATTATATTTACTCCCGCTTCCCTGAGCTTTTCCTCAACAAGCCTGCCGGCCTTCTCATCCAGCTGTTTTGCCATCAGATATGGCTGCCTGTCTATGATAGTCACCTTGAATCTGTCTCCTGCAATGTCGGCTGCTGTCTCCAGACCCAGAATTCCTCCTCCCAGAATTACCACGTCCGTAACATTACCGCCGCTGATGTAGTTCCTTATTCTGCTGATTTCCGACAGGTCATGAACACAGAAAATTCCCTCCATACTGCTCCCAGGCAGGTCTGCTCTTACCGGCTCTGCTCCTGTTGCTAGAATAAGTCTGTCATAGGATACAGTCTTCCTACCTTTCAGCATCACCTGTCTGCCGGCTTGATCTATGCGTGTAACTTCCACGCCGGTCAGCAAGTCTATATTCCTGTCCTCATACCAGCTGTCTTCATAAAGGAATATGTTCTTTTCCGGTATTTCACGCAGTATGCATTTGGTCAGCATCTGCCTGTTGTATCCTTTGTATGGTTCCCGTGATATAAGCTTAATACTGCAGCCCTTGTCCAGTCTGCGTATTTCCTCTGCTGCAGCCGTTCCCGCAGCTCCGTTGCCTATTATGACAAATCTGCGGTTAGTATGTACAGTCTCCTCCTGTTCCGCTTCAGGCTTGAAATTATCTTTCCTGTCCAGGATTTCTCCTGCCTTTACGCACTCTCCAAAATATTCACCGAAGGCTGCTGCTTCTTCGATTTCGTTTTCATCCGGCTTAAATCTTATGGCAAATCCTTTCGCCGTTACCTGCATGCCGAGCTGCTTCATTCTCTCCAACGCATTTGCCGTTCCTTTTTCACGATATGAATAAGAGCCGAAGGCTGCTGCGGGCTTTCCTCTGCATATCGATTCAGACATAGTGGCAAGAAGCTGCATCACCTCTACGGCAGCATCGTCGTCTATAGTCGGCGTTCCGACAGCTAAACCATCCGCCTCCTCAGCATCCATTGCAATTTCCGCCAGAGTCTTCCTGTCTTCATACAGGCTTATCCTGCTCAGATCCACCAGATGTGTTCTGATTCCTTCAACACGCTCCGCCCCGGATGCAACCGCTTCTGCCAGATGCCTCGTGCATCCGAATCTGGAAGCATACGGAATTAATATATACTTTTCGTTCTGCCTGATGCTGCTGATTCTTTCTGTCCATTCCCTGTACTCCCTGATTCCCGTATCGAATTTCACGGCATCACCTTCTTCGGGAAGTATAGTTTCCAGGTCTTCTCTTTCCAGAAGCTTCAGTGCTTTTTCCACGTATATGTAAAATGGACGGAGCCTCTCTGCGAAGAATCTCTCTCTGCTTCCTTCTTTGCTGCTGAAAAGCTGTCCGCTGACAAGCAGTTTATGCTCTTTTACAATGAGGCATATCGTATCTGTCCATTGCCAGTTGGGCATCTGGAGGAATCTGTATGATTTTTTCCACGTCCTGTCCTGGTGCCTGCTTCTGTTTATGTTGGGCACGGGCACCAACTCAATCGTAAACCCGCCTGCGTTCATGCTTTCTCTGCGGCGTATTATGTGCTTGTTAAGCTTTATGCCCAGATATTCCGCTGTGAAGTTCAAGGTGGTAGCTGTTCCTGCCAGTATTATGCCAGGATTCTGTTCTATTATCCTGTTTATATGGGTTGCCCTGTCAGGCGTGCAGTTGTTTATCACCAGTATATCTGCGCCTTCAGTAAATGCATCCGATACATCTGCCGCATCAAAGAGAATCGTTCTGTCTGTTCCTTCGATTCTGTATATGTTCGCTCCTGCATTGTCTTTTTCTCTGTATATCCCCGGTGCTATATATTGTTTCGGCATTTAAACCTCTCCGCATCTTTCTCTAAATATTGTTTCTCTTAATTATAATGCAGGCTGACCTTTTAGTCGAGAGCTTCACCATTATTATCCCGCAGGCATCAAAAAGAGCTTCAGGTATCAGTTGGTATAACAACCGAGCCTGAAGCTCTTTCTGTTCATCAGAAAAATAAGTATCTATAGGCGAAAATAGTATCTATGGGTAAAAATAGTAGCTATGGGCAAATTAGATTGCTTTTGACTGTAAGTGACGGAAGCTTTGCTCCCTTATCCAGCATTCTGCTGTAAATAGCCGTGCATTTGTCGTATTTCATAAATGTGCGTTTCGCCGCAGCTTCATTCGTGTACACTTTCCAGCATCCGACATGCTTATAGTTTTTGCCTTTATTTACAATAAATGCTTTAACATCCTTAAACGGATATCCCAGAAAAACTCCTATTTCATGTGGAAATTCGCTGTACTCTCCAAGGCGCTCAGCCAGAATGTCAAGCATCCCTTCAATACTGCTGCAGTCGTACCCGCAGCTTTCCATAAACTGCCTCACACATATATCCTCCAGTGCCTTTGCCAGTTTCGCCTTCCTGTACACATATATTAGCGCCATGCCTCTGCTGAAGCGCAGCACTCTGATGTATACCCCTCTCTGATTCAGCTGTTTGTTCAAGCTTGCTGTGAAGCCGAACAGTTCGCTGCCGCAGCTGCATCTACAGCTGAACAAATTACCTGTTTTCATACCCGCAAGCGTCGGTGAACAGTGCGTTACTATCATCTTTTCTGACATGGCTTTTTTCTCCTTCCATCCCGCCTCAGCAAGGGGCTGTCGCACAGCTGACTAATCAGGTCGGCTGGAACGATAGCTCCTTTACTGTAAATTTGCTCTCTGCTCCCAATACTCTTTTAATTTAAGGAATAATATCATTTAATGAAATGGATCAAGGCGGGTGACAGTTTATCTACTTGGTTAGGAACAACTATTCATCTGTTTGGTTATGATTAACTAATCATTTGTTTGGTTAGGAGACCTAATCATTTGTTTGATTAGTGATAACTAACTCTGTACCAAAAAATTTTCCCCTGAGGGGTTTGGATTTTCATATATCAACTGAATCACCGTTTTGGTTAGTCTAGCGCTTTGGTTAGTTACTACTAACTCTATTGTATTATATTACTATTGAAGAAAATTGTCAATGGGTTTTATATTTTTTGTTTCCAAAATGTGTGTGTAAATATAAAGAGTAAATACAACAGTGGAAGTTTCAACGGAATTAACTTCAGGAATTTACAAAGATTTTTGTGCTTATTTAATTGTTTCGTGAAACAGTTTGACAATGAAACAGCTGGAATGCATAATTTATTATAAGTGCAATCTGCTGTGAACAGATTAATATGTATCAGCGACGTTGAACAAATAAAAAAGTCGGCTATGCCTATTCTGTCAAGAGGTAGACTTTTTTGATATTCCAGAAATATCGCACAGCGATATTTCCTTCATAATAAAAAATTATAGAAATAGGTAAGCGAAAGCAGAATCAACTGAAATGAAATCAGCAAAAGACAAATCAATCGAAATAGAACCAACGAAAGATATTTCAACGGAAATAAAATCAGTGAAATCAGATGCGGCGGAGCCTGTAATTAGCATCACCCCCGGCACACCATGCGTGTACATGCTTCTGTGTGATAATGGGTCTCTCTATACAGGCTGGACCAATGATTTCAACAAACGCTTCGCCGCTCACATGAATGGGCAGGGTGCTAAATATACACGAAGCCACAAACCAGTTAAACCCGCATATATCGAAATAATGCCGGATAAGTCGGCAGCTGTAAAGCGTGAAGCAGCAATAAAAAAACTTCCTGTCAACAAAAAAAGGCAGCTGATAAGTACACCATCAAATATCATCTATTCTACCTGATGGCTTAACTTCTGTATATCCCGACAGCTTGGCGTTCAGGTGAATTCCAATGGCTCGGTTTCTGATTCCCCGATATCTTTGCAAAATTGAGTTTCTACAATTTGGCGATTTCATCGGTAACTTCTTCCCTATGGAGTCTTTTCTACATAACGACCGTCATCGGCAACCACACTCCAAGCACTAGTTTCCCGATGAAATTCTGCTGCTGAAGTTTTCTGGACTTTGAATTTCATCGGTAATCTTCACCAACATTGCTTCTCGCCGGTGAAGCCTTCTTATTCCAAACATGCATCCAAACATGCAAGTCTCCAAATATGTTTATGTAATCTATCATTTGGAGACTTTTGGCTGTTTTCGGTGTGATTTGAACTTGATATTCTCCAAAAAGTCTCCCTAAAAGATATATTTGGAGACTTTATTGCCAATATATGTATAATGCTGGGAAATAGTCTCCAAATCATGGTTCTGAAGTGTAATATTGGAGACTTGCATCGCAAAATATCCTTCAATATACCTAAAAGTCTCCAACCAATGCCATCACGGCAAAGATTTGGAGACTTTTCATTTTAGCGAGCCCGTCTGATTAGTTCGCCGATCTAACAAATTCGGTCTGGGCAAATTGCCCGACTGACAGGTTAACAAATTCGGCCTGCGCAAATTATCGGTCTAACAGGTTAACAGATTCTGTCTGCGTTAATTGTCAATCTGACAGATTGAACCTGCGTAATTGTCCGCCCGACAGTTCCGACATGCGTTAATTACCAGCCTGTGTTAATTTCTTGCCTGCATCAGAAGCAGCTTGTGCACTTCTGCTGATGAGGTTCCGAACTTTTTCACATCCATTCCAAGTACCTGAGTGGCAGCGGCTGCGTCAACTGCTCCAGTAACAGACTCTTCCGGAGAACCCTCGGATTCAGCCGGACACGACCACTCAACCTTATTGATTTCCACAATAAGAGCCAGCATCTGCTGAGCATATATTTCCATGTTATTGTTAAATGTTTCCTGTTCGCTTTTCTTCACCGGATTTTTCATCTCAATAAAAAGCTTGCAATTTTCACCTGTTCCTGTAATTTTCACTGAGTATTTGCCTGCAAAAGCCTCTAGCTTCATAGCATCAAGCAGCTTGACAACCGAAGCCGTATCATTGACATCGCTGACCTTTCGATCATAGAGAACCACTGAATTCTGATCCGAGCAGTCCACCAGCACCGGCTCCAGGCTGCTCCGCCAGCTGGAGCCTGAAGCCACAGAGTCTCCGGAGTCCACAGATTCTCCAGAGGCTGTAGTGTCTCCGGAGGCTGCAGACGCTTCCGACTGATTATTCACAGGCATTACAGCAAAAGCGACTGCCAGAATTATCACCGCAGACAACGCTGCAAAAATCAGCATTTTCATCCTTCTGACCCTTTTTTCACACTTTACTTCTCCACCCATAATGGCACCATCCCTTTCCTTTTGTATGCCATATGTTATATCACTGTTATATGATGAAACTGTGACAGCATAGAGAGCTTCATGTAAATTCTATTCTGTAAATTATTTCCAGATACCCCTAAGCGCTCATAATTATTTGCAGCTATTCCGCAAACTGGCTGTTGTAAAGTGTACTGTAGAAACCACCCTGCGCAAGCAGCTCTTCGTGGGTTCCCTGTTCAATAATATCGCCATGATTCATAACAAGAATATGATCCGCATCCTTGATGGTAGAAAGTCTGTGAGCGATTATAAAGCTTGTTCTGCCCTCCATAAGCCTTGCCATCGCCTTCTGTATCAGCACCTCCGTTCTGGTATCGACCGAGCTTGTAGCTTCATCCAGAATCAGAACAGGCGCATCAGCGAGGAAAGCACGGGCGATTGTAAGCAGCTGCTTCTGACCCTGTGAAATGTTGCTGGCCTCCTCATTGATTTCCATATCATATCCCTTTGGCTGAGTTTTGATAAAGTGATCAATGTGCGCAGCTTCAGCCGCCGCATACACATCTGCGTCTGATGCCTCCGGGCTGCCATATCTGATATTCTCCCTGATGGTCCCGCTGTTGAGCCATGTATCCTGAAGAACCATACCAAACATCTCGCGAAGGTTGCTTCTCGAAAGCTTCGTGATATCGCAGCCATCTATGCTTATATGCCCACCATCGAGCTCATAAAACCGCATAAGCAGCTTTACAATCGTTGTCTTGCCAGCACCAGTAAGACCAACTATCGCAACACGCTGACCAGGCTCTGCCGTAAATGAAAAATCATTAATTACAGGCTCATCCTTGCTGTAGCCGAAGCTGACATGGCTGAAGGATACACGACCCTTTACATTATCAACATCTATTACAGCCTCAGTAGATTTGTCAAGATCCACCTCTTCGCACTCCTCGATAAGCTCAAATATACGCTCCGCCGCCGCCGCGGTTGACTGCAGCTGGTTCGCCACATTGGCCACCTGTGAAATAGGCTGATTAAAGCTTCTGACATACTGAATGAAAGCCTGAATATCACCAATTGATACTCTGCCGTTGATTGCCAGATATCCACCCAAAAGACAAACCGCAACATAAGCCATATTACCAATGAGAACGGTAACAGGCATCATTATTCCTGACAGGAACTGAGATTTCCAGGCTGACTCATAAAGCTTCTCGTTGTATTCACCAAACTTGAGCTTTGAGTTTTCTTCACGATTGAAGACCTTAATAATCTCATGACCAGTGTACATTTCCTCCACATGACCATTAACATATCCCAGATATTTCTGCTGGTTCCTGAAATGCCCCTGTGATTTCGAAACCACAAGCCTTATCACGATCATGGACGCAGGCAGCACCACCAGCGCCACAACAGTCATCAGCAGATTTATCCGCAGCATCATGATAAGAATACCCGCTATTGTTGTAACACTGGTAATCATCTGTGTCATGCTGACAGACAAAGTCTGATTCACCGTTTCGATGTCATTTATCATTCTGCTCTGTATCTCACCGTGAGTTTTGCTGTCGAAATAACTGAGCGGAAGACGATCAAGCTTGGCAGACATTTTCTCACGAAGAGTGTATATTACCTTCTGGGAAACATCTGACATTATCCAGCCCTGAGCCACGCCAAACAGCAAGCTCAGACCATACATAGCCAGAAGAACCATGAGGATGAACAGCAGACCCCTGAAATCAATTCCACTTCCGCTCATCAATCCCTCAACGACCTTGTCCGTCGCCTCCCCAAGAACAGTAGGCGAAACAATATTGAATACAGTACTTGCAACAGCAAATAAAATCACAATGAAAACCCTGAACCTGTATGGTTTGAGGCACCCCGCAATTTTTTTGAGGGTACCACTGAAATCACGCGCTTTTTCGCCAGGCATCATTTTGCCGCCCGGACCACCATGCCCATGTCCATGTCCTCTTCTGCCTCCAGCCATCAGCCTCTCCCCCTTTCAAGTTCTTTTTCACTAAGCTGAGATAAAGCGATTTCTCTGTAAATATCGCACGTTTCCATCAGTTCATCATGAGTACCTATACCAGCAAGTCTGCCTTCATCCAGCACCAGTATCTGGTCTGCATCCAGTATCGTATTTATTCTCTGTGCAACAATTATGATTGTGCTGTCCTGAGCCTTTTCAGCCAGAGCCTTTCTCAAGGCCTTGTCAGTCTTGAAATCGAGTGCCGAGAAGCTGTCATCAAAAATGAACACCTCAGGCTTCCTGAGCAGTGCTCTCGCTATTGACAACCTCTGTTTCTGGCCACCAGATACATTGGTTCCACCCTGAGCAACCTCTTCATCGAAACGATTCTCCTTCTCATTGATGAAATCGATTGCCTGTGCAGTCTCAGCCGCCTCCAGCAGTGCGTTTTCATCCGCATCGTCATTGCCGTAACGCAGATTGCTTCCTATCGTCCCCGAAAACAGCACACCCTTCTGAGGAACGTACCCTATATGCTCACGAAGCTCATGCTGGGTCAGATCCCTGATATCCACTCCGTCAAACAGCACCTTACCCTCGGTGGCATCATAGAATCGCGGTATCAGACTCACGAGAGTGGATTTGCCGCTGCCGGTTCCCCCAATTACAGCTGTAGTGCTGCCGGGTCTGGCCGTGAAGCTGATATTTTCCAAAGTCTTCTCTTCTGCCCCCGGATATGCGAAGGATACATTTCTGAATTCCACTACACCCTCATGTCTGCTTATGCTGTGCGGCTCCACCGGATCCTCAATGCTTGCCTTCACATCAAGCACCTCACCGATTCTCTGACCCGAAACGAATGCCCTCGGGATCATGATAAACATCATTGTGATGTAAAGGAAGGACATAATCACATGCATAGCATACTGAAGGTATGCCAGCATATCTCCTATCATGAGATTCTGCGCCTCTATAAGATGTGAGCCGGCCCATATAATAAGTATGCTTACGGCATTCATTACAAACATGAGCGCCGGCATCATAAATGACATCGCTCTGTTGACAAACATATTGATCCTGGTGAGCTCCACATTGGCACCGTCAAATCTCTCCTGTTCCTGACTCTCTGTATTAAAAGCCCTTATTACAAGTATACCTGACAATCTTTCCTTCATTATCAGATTCAGCCTGTCAAGCTTGCTCTGCAGCACCTTGAATCTTGGCAGAACCAGAAAAAACGCCATAAGCATTATGCAGAGTATAACAACGAGTGCCACTCCGACTGTCCACGACAGTGATACGCTTGTCTGCAGCGCTCTGATTACCGCACCTATCCCCATCATCGGGGCGAAACACGCAAGTCTGAGAATCATCACAGTCGCCTGCTGCACCATCTGCACGTCATTCGTCGAGCGTGTTATCAGTGATGCGGTAGAAAACTCATCCAGCTCAGCCGCCGAAAACCCTGTAACCTTAGCGAACAATGCACTTCTGATATCTCTCGACGAACCTGCCGCTGCCCTTGCCGCCGTATAGCTGCCTGCCGCTGCGAATAACGCCGAGCCTGCCGCTACCAGCAGCATTATCAGTCCAGTATGCTTTATGAATGCCATATCTCCCTTGACTATACCCTCATTGATGATATCCGACATATACCCGGGCAGTGCCAGCTCGCACATTGCCTGTCCAAACAGAAAAGCCAGATTCATAATGATGATAAAAACATATGGTTTGTAATATTTCAGCAATGTTTTCATTTATCTCCTCCTGCCATTATTTTTTCAAGATTTGCTATAAGCTTACCCAGCAGAATGCCGAAAAGCTCAATTTCCTCAGCTGTCATTCCCTCCGTCAGCTGTTTTTCAAATTCACTGCTCTGCCGGTCAGCCTCAAGGCAGATACTCTCAGCCCTCTCTGTCAGATAAAGACAGTATGCCCGTTTATCCTCCTTATTCTGTGTTCTGGTCACATACCCCTTGTCCACCATATCTCTGATTGATTTGGCTACAGCACCCTTATCTATTTTCATTTTTCTTACCAGCTCCTCCTGGGACATCCCCGGAGTGTTATGGATCATTCTCATGTACCCCATCTGCTGGCCTGTCAGTCCAAATTGCTTTATCGCTTTATCATGCATAATCCTGCCATGCCTGTAGATTATGGAAAAGTCACAGTGTATTGAACCATGTATTCTCTCATCCATCTGAATTCCTCTCTTCGTTTGTTCATGCAGATCAGCTTGCGGCTGTCTCTGCAGCCGCAAAGCTGATAGTTGTATCGGCAACTATTTTACTGCCACACGCATTAGTTGTCAAGGCAACTATATATAATTCACCGAAACTACATATTCAATGCCGGATCATATTTAATCATGCCCTATCTCACCTCAGCCGATACTCTTCGGCCAGGCTGGCAAGCACCCGCCTGTTGGCGCTGCTTATGCCGCCAAGCGGCAGCCTGCAGCCTCCCACATTCATTCCCGCCATGTTCATCAGCTCCTTGACAGGAACAGGGTTTGTCTCACAGAACATGGCATTCACCAGCTTCAGATGCTCCAGCTGCAGCCGCCTGGCCTCCTCGGTTCTGCCGTCAAGGTATGCATGTGTCATTTCACGTACCTTTTGCGGCATCAGGTTAGCCCACACTGATACTGCTCCGGCGCCACCCATGGACATAATCGCGATGGTGATATCGTCATTGCCGGAATATATGCAGAAGTCATCCCCTGCCAGACGGGAAAGCTTCGCAACATATGACATATCTCCGCTGGCCTCCTTGATGCCTGCAATATTAGGATGCTTCGAAAGCTCCTCCACTATGTCCGCACTTATGCAGATTCCCGTTCTGGAAGGAACATTGTAGATGTACACAGGGATATTGACATTGTCAGCTATTTTGTAAAAATGCTCTATCATGCCCGACCGGTTCGGTTTGTTGTAATATGGTGTTATTACCAGCAGACCGTCGGCACCCAGTTCTTCGAATCTGATGCTTTTTGCCAGAGATTTTTCGGTATTATTGCCACCACTGTTGGCTATAATCGGTATTCTTCCCCGGCTCTGCTCAATGGCTGTCCTGACTATTTCCTCCTGCTCCTGATCCGTAAGAGTAGGGGTTTCTCCCGTTGTCCCAAGTACAAGCACAGCATCCGTGCCGTTTTCTATGTGAAATTCCACCAGCTCTCTCAATCTGCTGAAGTTGACTTTGCCAGCTTCATCAAAAGGTGTAATAAGAGCAACAATTGAACCTTTTATCATATTGACCTCCCTTTCTGTTATAATCTATAATATTTATGACTTTAAATGCATAATATGCCTTCAAAGGGCTGATTGTGCACGTCTTGTATGATATCTAGCAAGGAGGACAAATGGCTATCAAGGATTCAGTGCTTACAGCGCTTACCGTAAACTCAGGAAGCTTCCTGTCTGGGGAAGAGCTTTCAAAGCAGCTTAATGTATCAAGAACCGCTGTCTGGAAGGCGATAAAAGCCCTCCGGGAAGAGGGTTACCCTATCGAGGCAGTTACAAACAAGGGCTACGTACTGAAGTCCGGCAGCGGCAGTATAACCGAAGAGGAGCTGCGTCTTTCGCTGCCTGCAAGATACAGACAGAATCAGCTTCAGGTATTCGACACCATCGATTCCACAAATATCCGTGCCAAACAGCTGGCTCTCGAAGGCGCCTCTCATGGCACAGTGATAATTTCACGGCAGCAGACATCAGGAAGAGGCCGACTGGGCAGAAGCTTTTTCTCTCCTCGTGACGGAATATATCTGAGTATAATCATCCGACCTGATTTTGATTTGTCCAGATCAGTGCTGGTTACCTCGGCTGCCGCCGTTGCAGTTGCCGGAAGTATAGAAAAGGTATGCGGTCTTGAGGCGGGAATCAAATGGGTCAATGATGTGTATGTCAATGGCAAAAAAGTCTGCGGCATCCTCACCGAGGGTATAACAGATTTTGAGACCGGCCAGATCGAAAGCCTCGTGATAGGCATAGGTGTCAATACCAATATAAATGGATTCCCCGAGGAGCTTCTTGATACAGTGGGAGCTGTAGAGGGAGATTATTCTCATGCTGACCTTGCTGCCAGCATCATAACCAGTACCCTCGATCTAGTTGAAACCATCGAGGATAAAAGCTTCATCAGCTACTACAAGAAAAAAAGCCTGGTACTGGGCAAAACAGTAAAGGTCTTCAAGGGAGTGTACAAGAGTCTTCCGGAGGAGGAGCTGGAAGCACGCCCTGCCAAGGTGCTGGATATAGACGAAAACGGGTGTCTTCAGGTGATGTACACCGACGGCACCAGAGAAACTCTGTCTTCGGGTGAAATTTCGATAAGGCTATAATAATGCGGCTTTACTGATTCGCAGACTGCGGCCTGTTCTGACAAAAATGGAGAAATCATGAGAAAGAAAATACTTGCTTTATCAGTTTTAATACTGGCAGCCGCATGTATCATATATGCTGTTGCCATTCCTTCACTGCCCCGCAAAGGTCCTGACCTGGAGCAGTTTTTTGAGTCCATGAAGGATCCTGACATCGAACTCCTACTCTCGGATATGACCCTTGAAGAAAAAGTCGGTCAGATGTTTATGGGATGCTTTTATAATGGAACTCCTTCTCCTGACCTCATCAGTGAATATCATCTGGGAAGCCTGCTGCTGTTCGGCGAAAGCTTCAGTGAAACCACTCCTGAGACTCTAAAAAGTCAGCTTGAAGATATCAAGGCAGCTTCGGAAATTCCTCCTGTTGTTGCCGTTGATGAAGAGGGTGGCTCCGTAACCCGCATCAGCAGCAGCAAAAGCTTCCGGAATGAGCGTTTCGAATCTCCTCGCCGTCTGTATGAAAAGGGCGGTCTCGACGCTGTCATCGCCGATACTCATGAGAAAAATGCACTTCTCTCTTCACTTGGCATTCATATGAATCTGGCTCCCATATGTGATATTTCACAGGATCCCGACGATTTCATGTACAGCCGCAGTCTGGGACGTGATGCCGAAACCACTGCCGGATATATCGCTGCAGTTACCGAAGCCTGCCTGGAGGATGGAACCGCATGTGTCCTCAAGCATTTTCCCGGTTATGGAAGCTCTGCAGACACTCACAAAGGACTGGCAATCGACAAGCGTTCCCTTTCCACTATAACGGATAACGACCTGCTGCCCTTTGAGGCGGGAATCAGGGCGGGCGCACCTGCAGTGCTGATATCCCACAATATCGTGACTGCAATAGATGACAGGCTGCCGTCCTCGCTGTCACCTGCATGCCACCGTCTGCTAATGCAGAAGCTGCGTTTTGACGGAGTAATAATTACTGATGACCTGTCCATGGGGGCTATTTCAAATTATCTGCCCGCCGAAAAAAGTGCCGTTGCAGCTGTTGCTGCCGGCAATGATATCCTGTGCACGGGCAGCTACAAAAAACAATATAAAGCTGTTCTGGATGCGGTCAGCAGTGGTATAATAACAGAGGATCGCATCGACAGGTCCGTCAGAAAAATACTGAAGCTCAAAATCGATCTGGGTCTTATTGATCCGTCAGAAGAATAAGGAGATGAAATACAATGGAAGCAAACAATGTAAAGGATGAACGTAAAATGTACTGCCCGGCATGCTATGAGGATTTCTATACGGAAAGCAATGTGTGTCCTCTGTGCGGGCATCCTCTTGAGGAAGCTCTGAAGGAGGATGAGGAAAGCGAATATGTGGAGATGTTGATGGAAACGAGGTTCTGATTTTTTGAATGAATATTTTTTCATCAAATCTTCATAATTATACTCTTGAAAGAAGCATAATATTCTGATATTATGTAGACGCGGTAAAGTTAATGCTTTATTGCACTGTGGATATCGGGGCTGCTTTAAACACTTCTTCTTCTCAATCCCCAACAAGCAGCCCTTCCTCAACATAAAACAGCATCAGGCAAATGCGTGGAAGAGCTTTCACCTTTCACCTGATACTGATATTATAGTATAGTCGGCTTCGCCGATTTTTTTTTTGCGTTATTGACCTGCCCGCTCACCGTTTCCGGCATCGCGGCAGCTCTTTCAGCACAGTCTTATCTGAACAGATCCATAATTTTCTGCAGGAATCCTTTTTCCTCTGACGTTTCCTGCTCCTGAGCCCCATCATCTGCTTTTTTGACAGCTTCTGTTCTTAATGCGAACTGCACCTTCGCCACATTTGTATTCTTCTCTGATACAAATGATGTCACCTTGCTGCTGTCACCTGTTATGCTGTCCTTTACTTCATCGATTTTATCTGATATCTTCGTATCCAGATCCGATGTCTCATCCCTGAATTCCTCTGTACCTTCCTTGAGCTTTCCGGCGCCCTCGTCAAGGGTATCGGCTCCTTCCGAAAGAGCTTCCGCCCCTTCCGCTAATTCCGAAGTTCCTTCCGACAACTTGTCAGCGCCTGCTGACAGACCTGATGCACCTTTTGACAATCCGGCAGTTCCTTCACTGAGTTTACCAGCACCCTCACTGAGCACCTGTGTGCCTTTTTCAAGCTCTGCTATTTTACTGTTGGCCTCGCCCAGATACCCTTCTATACCTGTTATATTAGCATTGCTTCCCTGAAGGAGCGTTACCACATTCTCCATAAATGCGGTTTGCTCTCCAAATGCTTCTGCAGCGATCTGTTTGCTCAGCGCATCTATCGCCTGACTATTGCCCACCTCAAGTTCTTCAATATCCAGCCCCTGCATCTTCATCATATTCTTGTATGCATCCGGACTTACTCCGCTCATCAGGTCTCTGATACCCTTGAGGATTTCATTACTACCGCTGCTCAGCTC
>JAUNDC010000009.1:70170-97957 GCA_030526355.1 Bacillota bacterium
CCGCTGCTCAGCTCTGCGATACCGTCCGCCAGCTCGCCTGCACCATCATCCAGCTCCTCAACTCCGTTTATCAGCCGGTCTGCCTCTTTCATCAGCTCCGAATCGTCGACATCCACATCCATATTGAGCATCACGCCGTTCAGAGTTATCTCATCCATTTCAAAATCCACAACATCGGCAGTTACCTTCAGGTCAGCTCCTTTGCCCGGCAATATGGTAAAAGTGATCTGCCTGTCACTGCCCACATTTGCTATAGTTGCATCCTCCGCCTTGATGTTCCTGCAGTAATTTCCATCAAGGGTAAGGGATACCTGCAGTGCGTAATTATCATAAAACACATCATTGCACAGCTTGTTTTCGCTGATATCAATATTTACCTCCAGCTCTCCGCTCCTGCCTGCAAGCTTCTCCGGCTCACACCTGGCACCATCAAGCCTGTAGCTTATGTTCACTTTCCACGGAAGCTGCGCATCATCCATCACGCCTTCATAATAAAAAGGCGCTTCATCTGTTTTCACATATATTTTATCCCCTTTTGTTTCTATTTCATCGGTAGATGACATGTTCCGCAGCTCTGTGTATTCTCCATAGTCGCTGACACTCCCTGACGTATTCTCGTCAAAAATGTTCACCACATATACCTTCTGCGTGGTGCCATCATATGCCAGATTACCATATACCACCTCTTCCTTCTGCGCTTTGCTTCCTGCCCAGCTTACCATCGGTACTGCTGTCGAACATAGAAGTGCACAAGCTGCAGCAAAAGCGGTCAGCTTCCTCCATTCGCTTTTATATACCATTTTCTTTGCTCCTCCTTAATGTCATTTTCTTCCCGGTTGATTTTTTTCTGCCGCCCGGTTTTCTGATATACAGCCTGTCGAATATATAGAGCATTCCCGGCAGCACCAGAAATACTATGCAAAGTGAACACAGCGCTCCTCTGCCGACAAATATTCCAAGCTGTGCCAGCACACCATGAGATGATATGAATCCCAGCAGGAATCCCACCATTGTAAGCGCACTTCCTGAAACAAGTATCGAACCGGTTACCGAGGATATTGTGCTGACTACCGCTTCTTTCTTATCAAGCGTTTCTCTGTACTCTCTGTATCTGTCTGTCATAAGTATGGAATAGTCAACAGTGGCTCCCAGCTGCACTGAGCTTATTATCAGGTATGCTATATAGAACACGGGGTTTCCTATGATATACGGGCACGAAACGTTTATCCATATTGCTGTTTCTATACTTGCCACGAGAATCAGCGGCAGAAACAATGATCTCATCATGAGCACCAGCACCAGATAAACCGCTACAATAGCCACCAGATTCACCTTGATCATATCTGCAGTTGTAGTATCCATCAGGTCGTAGTTGCTGACTCCGCTTCCGGCCAGCAACCATTCATCAGGATAGTATTCGTCTGCAATATCACGTATAGTTTCCACCAGTCTGAAGGTTTCCTCACTTTCATCCTCAACATCCACTGATATGATCATTCTGGTGTATTTATCGGAGTCAAGCTTCTTCAGTGTATCGGCTTCCACGTATTCCTTAGGCACCTCTGCACCAGCTGCATCCACATAAGATATTATTCCGCTGACTTCAGGGAGCTCCTGCAGCTCTTGCGAAAGTTCCTTTTCCACTGACGGCTTACCCTTCGGTATCATCAGTGCATACGTATCGTTTTTGCAGAACTTTTCTTTTATTTCCTCCGTATCTCTTCCCAGCTTCGTATCTGTACCGAAAATATAGGCCGATCCATAATAATAAGAATTGGAATTAGATGCTTTGTACGCCGGCACTATTATCAGGGCGAAAATGCACACCATCGGAATCATTGCCTTGTAAACGAATTTTCCGAAGTCTCTGAAATCCGGCAGGAAGCTCCTGTGATGAGCCTTTTCCATAATCCTGTGACAGAGTACAACAAGTGCAGGTGTAAAGGAGAACACTGTGATGAGTCCTATCAGTATTCCCTTTGCCAGAGCTATTCCCAGATCGGGGCCTATTCTGAACTGCATCAGAATCAGCGCCAGGAACCCTATAACCGTCGTTGTTCCGCTGGATAATATGGAGCTTGTGGATTTAGACAGTGCGTCAACCATCGCCTCCTTGTGATCTGAACATGTTTTCCTGCACTCCTCATACCGATGTATCAGGAACACGGAATAATCAAGAGACACTGCCAGCTGCAGTATGCTGCCGGCGGCATTGGTGATAAATGATATTTCTCCAAAAATAATATTGGTTCCTGCATTGATTCCTATTGATACTCCCAGCCCTGCAAGTATTATAACCGGCTCTATCCAGGAGCGGGTCGTCACCACCAGTATCAGAAGCACGAAAATCACTGCTATTATGGTGATTTTCTTAATCTCCTTTACCGTGCTGAGAGTTGCCACAACTGTGGATACTGCATCACCCGATGCGGCAATCTCCGCTCCCTTCAGAATCTCTATATTATGAACTGCAGATATCCTCTTGCTTTTATCTACTGTAACCTGATAAAGTACGTTGCCGTCTTTGTAAAAATTATCCGTCAGATCCTCATCCATCATTTCAAGCGGGATTCCGATATTTACTGAATCATCAAGCCATGTAACCTGTGTGACGCCATCTATATCCTCAAGCTTCTGCTTATAATCGAGAGCTTCGGGAATGGAAACATCCTTGATCATGACACGCACGTTAGGCGTTCCTTCGTCATATTCGTTGTCCATTACATGCAGTGCTCTTGTTGACGGGCTGTCCTCCGGCAGGTAATCCTTCATATCATAGTTAACACTTACCATACCTTTGAGTACAACACAAATCAAAAGCGCTGCTGCAAACACCGTCACAATCATCCTGGGATGATTTACTACCCATATGTATGCTTTTCTCAAAATTCTGTCCATGCTGTCTCCTTGTTTTACCCGCCTTGCTGCTGTATGAATACTGTAAGGACCAGAGCAGGGCTGGTTTATGCTCAAAGGAAATTATATGTGTTTTTATCCGCAAATTAAACGGTCAATACCTCCAATTTGTGGAGCAAATTGCATTTTGATTTGTGAAGCAGATAATTTTTTCCTTTTGAAACCTACCTATTAAGTGTATAATGTTAATATGAAACACGAAATTCAATCATTAAATACAAAGAAGGCTTTAGTCTCAGCGCTTAGGGAAAGTATGAAGCACAAGCCTCTCTCCAAGGTCACTGTCAGCGAGATAATAGCTGCATGCAATGTAAACCGCAAAACCTTCTATTATCATTTCAAGGATATTTATGACCTGTTCCAGTGGATGCTGGAGGATGAAGCTGTTGAGGTGGTCAAACAATTTGACATAATGACCGACTACGAGGAAGCACTTCAATTCACTTTGCATTATGTGGAAAACAACGCACACATTCTGCGATGTGCATATGACTCCCTTGGCCGTGACGGGCTCAAACAATTTTTTTACTCAGACTTTTCCGGCATCATTCGCACTATCGTGTGTGGTGTCGAGAAGGAAACAGATTGCATTCTTGATGACGGGTTCAGAGATTTTATCTGCAAATTCTACACAGAAGCGATTGCCGGCATGCTTTGTGATCTTATCAGGGATGAATCTGAAGGGGCAAAGGACAATATTATCGAGTATCTTACGTTCCTTTTCCGCGAAACTCTGCCGGACATGATAAAAAAGCGAGGTGCATTTAGTAATGATGGTATCGACAAAGGGGCGTTACGCCCTGAGGGTGATGATCGAGCTGGCCAAGCACGATCCTGACAAATATATTCCGTTAAAGGACATTGCCGAAACTCAGAACATTTCGGGCAAATATCTTGAATCCATTATCAAGCTGCTAGTCAAGGGCAATATGGTTATCGGTCTGCGCGGCAAGGGCGGCGGTTATAAGCTTGCTCACGAACCTGAATCATACACTGTGCTCAGTATTCTGGAGCTTGCCGAGGGTTCTCTGGCTCCCGTTGCATGTCTTTCCACTGACAAAATGGAATGCGAGCGTGCTGAATCCTGCCCGACTCTGCCCATGTGGTCCAGACTCAACGATATAATCACCGAATATCTGGGAAGTGTCTATCTCAGCGACCTTGCCAGCCAGGCAAAGGATGCCTGCTGCGGGGATTACGTTATTTAGGTGTATCTGATTTATGAATAATGAGCTGATTGGCTTTTTCTCCGGACGATTGCTTCTGTTGGCTGTCGTTCTGGCGAGAAAGCCTTTTTTTATTGGGGCTGTCGCGACTGGAACGGCAGAACTTTTTAATTGTAATAAACTAAATTATCTTTTATGAGATTCCCAGCAATTAACGAAATCTTCGATTTGTTTATGCCTTTTCGTAAAAAATCTTTTAATATTTAACATAAAATCCCATTTTTTTACGAAACAGACATTTTGCGAAGGCGGTTTCGTAAACCATCATTTTCCCAAGGCTTATAAACCGGGCTTTTTTACGAAACACCCAATCTAAATAGCTGTTTTCGTTAATTGCTGAGAAATATCAACAAAGTCAGCTTCGCAGATTATATCAACAAAGCCTACTTTATCCATAAAAAAAATCAATAAATATGCAAAAACCTATTGACATAGCATGTTTATAGCATTATAATTCCTATAAACCCGGTTACTTAATAGGTTTAAACAAAATAATCTGATCATAAATTTACTTAAGACAATATTTTACATACTTATACAGGAGGTACTTACAATGACTACTTACAGATTCGAAACTTTACAGCTTCATGCAGGACAGGAATCCCCGGATCCGGTTACAGATGCCAGAGCCGTTCCTATTTATCAGACATCATCATACGTTTTCAGAAACTGCGACCATGCAGCAGCCAGATTCGGTCTCGCTGACCCTGGCAACATTTACGGCAGACTGACAAACCCGACACAGGATGTTTTTGAACAGAGAGTTGCTGCTCTCGAAGGCGGGGTTGCTGCTCTGGCAGTTGCTTCCGGTGCGGCTGCTATTTCATACACGATTCAGAACCTGGCTCAGAACGGCGACCACATCGTTTCCGCAAAGAATATCTACGGCGGCTCCTACAACCTGCTGGCACACACACTGCCACAGTACGGAATCGAAACTACATTCGTTGACATCTTCGATTACGACGCAGTTGCCGCTGCAATTCAGGACAACACTAAGGCAATTTTCATCGAGACGCTGGGAAATCCAAACTCCGATGTAGTGGATATCGAAGCAGTGGCGGCTATTGCTCATGAGCACAAAATTCCGCTGGTTGTAGACAACACTTTCGCTACACCTTATCTGGTAAGACCGATTGAATATGGCGCTGATATCGTCGTTCATTCAGCAACAAAATTCATCGGCGGCCACGGCACAAGCATCGGCGGAATCATCGTTGACGGCGGCAAGTTCGACTGGGAGGCTTCCGGCAAGTTCGCTTCTCTCACCGACCCTAACCCGAGCTATCACGGTGTAAGCTTCACCAAGGCTGTTGGGCCAGCGGCATTCGTTACAAAAATCCGCGCGATCCTGCTGAGAGATACTGGTGCTACCCTTTCTCCTGTGCATGCGTTCATTTTCCTCCAGGGATTGGAAACTCTGTCGCTGAGAGTTGAACGCCATGTGGAAAACGCACTTAAGGTCGTAGATTTCCTGAAGAATCATCCTCAGGTAAAGTCTGTAAATCATCCTGCAGCAACGGATGACGAGAAGCAAAAGGCACTGTACGCCAAGTACTTCCCTAATGGCGGCGGTTCGATCTTTACGTTTGAGATTGACGGTGATGAGCAGAAAACAAAGGATTTCATCGACAATCTGAAACTGTTCTCACTGCTGGCAAATGTTGCGGATGTTAAATCTCTCGTTATCCATCCGGCTACAACGACTCACAGCCAGTGCACAGAGGAGGAGCTTCTTGATCAGGGAATCAAGCCTAACACAGTAAGACTTTCCATCGGAACTGAACATATTGACGATATTATCGGCGATCTGGAAAATGCGTTCGCCGCTATCAAATAACCTTACTTATTATTAATGCGACATGTGCGGCTCTGGAAGAGCCGCACATCAAAACCAATTAATCAAAGTGCGGCTGCGCTGCTGTCTTTGCAGTTCCAGTGTAGCCGACAACATGAATGAAAAGGAGTGAATAAAATGACTATTTATAAATCTGCAGCAGAACTTATCGGCAAAACACCGCTTTTGGAGTTAACACACATTGAAAAGAAAGAAAATCTCAAGGCAGCACTTCTGGCTAAGCTGGAATATTTCAATCCTGCAGGAAGTGCCAAGGACAGAATCGCTCTTGCTATGATTGAGGATGCAGAAAAGAGGGGCGCCCTCAAGGAGGGCTCGGTTATCATCGAGCCTACAAGCGGAAACACTGGTATCGGTCTGGCTTCCGTCGCAGCTGCCAAGGGTTATCGTATCATCATCACAATGCCTGAAACAATGTCAGTTGAGAGAAGAAATCTGATGAAGGCATACGGTGCTGAGCTTGTCCTTACTGATGGCACCAAGGGTATGAAGGGCGCAATCGCCAAGGCTGAAGAGCTGGCTTCCGAAACTCCGGGTTCATTCATCCCTCAGCAGTTCGCCAATCAGGCTAACCCTGCTGCTCACTATGCTTCAACCGGTCCTGAAATCTGGCAGGATACAGACGGCAAGGTTGATATCTTCGTTGCAGGCGTAGGCACCGGCGGAACTGTAACAGGCACAGGCAAATACCTCAAGGAGCAGAATCCTGATGTCAAGGTTGTTGCTGTTGAGCCTGCTTCATCACCTGTTCTTTCAAAGGGTACACCTGGACCTCACAAGATTCAGGGTATCGGTGCGGGTTTTGTCCCTGATGTTCTCGACACTGATGTTTATGATGAGATTATTACCGTTGCCGATGATGATGCTTTTGAAACAGGACGTCTCATCGCCAAGAGCGAGGGTGTTCTGGTTGGTATTTCATCAGGTGCTGCTCTCCATGCAGCTCTGGAGCTTGCAAAACGCCCTGAAAACGAAGGCAAAAACATCGTTGTTCTTCTGCCTGATACAGGTGACAGATATCTGTCAACAGCACTTTTCGCTTAAACACTTAAACATATGATATGATTACAGCACACGCAGAGGCACCCCGGTCAGAATTGATTTGACCGGGGTGCTTTTGCGTTATTATTATTTGGGGGTGCTTTTGCGGTATTTTAGATATATGATTTCGACGTGTCGAGCTGTTTTCGTTACAGACACGTCGAAATTTCTTTCATCAACAGAGTAGCGTTGATGATTTTTCGACGTGAATAGCTTTAAAATAGGTCTACACGTCGAAAAATCTTCACTTTTATCCAGTTTCTTAAGATTCAGCTTTTGTGATATTAATATTTGATTAATATTTTCGACGTGTCGAGGCTCTGAATCACGGGACGCGTCGAAAATGCCTCCGCCTCACCTGCTCCAAAAAAATAATTTCGACGTGTCGCGCTCAAAAATTCGTAACACGTCGAAAACATATTGACTTCATTGTTTTAGTTTGCCGGATGCTGAACTCAGCATACGCTCAAAAAAACGGTAAATCAATGGGCTACAGCTGTTCAATCTCGTCTTTTGTCAAACCAGTATTTGAAGCAATTATTTCTATATCAATGCCTGCTTTTTTCAGGTTCATAGCTATTTCACGCGCTTTACTTTCGGCTCCTTTGATTTCACCATCAGCTTTACCGGTCTCATATCCTGCAGCCTTCTCCATAGCTACCCACATTTCCCATTTTTCCCTAGCTAACCTGAGCTCTCGAAGCTTGTCCTCTTCACTTATCTGCTTCAGTATCGTATCTGTCATTTCAATCACCTCATCACCCTTTTTGACAAGTTCCTCCACATACGACTTCTTTTCCGGATTCCCAGAGCATTTAATATATGCTCCCAGTTTCTCAAGCTCACTCAACTCATTCGCCGGCCTTTCGTTATACCGTATTTTATCTAATTCAATATAATGCAGCTCTAGAATGTTACTCAGTTCCTTTTTTGTCTGTTTTTCTTGCAGTGTAAAAATTGAGTGATATGGTATTTCACGCGGAAACAGCTTGCCTTTCACAAAACTTATTATTATACTTCTTTTGATTTTACCATAATCATCTCCACCTGCCAAGGAGTCTGACAACTGCCGACAACCATAATACACAGTTCTATTTATGTAAATATCCAACTCACCTATCTGCATTTCAATGTCTATAAGTTCACCCTTATTTGTTTCCGCCTTAATATCCATTATTATTGTTTTACCTTCGTAATTGTCGTCGATCGAAAACGGATTCTTATAATTGATATCCACAATCGGATCATTATGACGATCAAGTACAAGATTTAACAAGGCGATTAGGGCAGCTTTGCTTTCAGGTGTATCCCTACCGTACACCGCTTTAAAAATGATATCACTAGTAAGTGGCTCACGGTTTACTTCTTTTCTGATTTTTATTTCATTTCTTTTCATGTCTCTTTTCCCATCTTTCTTTTGTCAAATATTGGATTTAATTATGGGAAAATTTTACACTCTATTTTCTGGGTTGTCAATACATTTTTGTTATTTATTTACATTATGCAAGATCCCCAGTCTCTGCGTTATTTTAGATATATGATTTCGACGTGTCGAGCTGTTTTCGTTACAGCCACGTCGAAATTTCTTTCATCAACAGAGTATCGCTGATGATTTTTCGACGTGAATAGCTTTAAAACAGGTTCACACGTCGAAAAATCTTCACTTTCTATCCAGTTTCTTAGGGTTCAGCTTTTATGATATTGATATTTTCGACGTGTCAAGGCTCTGAATTACGGGACACGTCGAAAATCCCTCCACCTCACCTGCTCCAAAAAAATAATTTCGACGTGTCGCGCTCAAAAATTCGTAACACGTCGAAAACATATTGACTTCATTGTTTTAGTTTGCCGGATACTGAACTCAGCATATTGGTTCTGTCCGGCATTCTACGCTTCTCTGTTCCTGTTCGGGCATGAAGTTCTGGAGCAGTATCTGCAGTTGTGATCGCAGGTATCTACATTCTTCATGGTCAGCTTCGTCGGGTCGACATTATCCGAGCCCTCTGGCAACGGCAACCCAAGATCCTCTCTGTAGGCTGTCATATCATAGCCCTGTGCCTCACACTCCTCAATGTGCTTTATCAGCTCTTCACGTTTGGCATCCTTCTCTGCCAGCTCCTCTGCAACTCCACCCAAAGCAGCACTAAGACCGGCAATACGTTCCTTTTTCTCAGGAAACTTGAAGCCGAGGCTCTTTTCGAGAAGCTTGATTGCCCCTTGTCTGTGCTTCTTTGAAAGCACTCCCAGAGATGCCATTATATAATCATTATCTACGAGAATCTCCGCATGGGAGGTAGGGAAAAGGCGCATGCCCGTCTCGTCGTACTCTGCGATTTTTTTCATTATTTCTTCTCTGTGAGGCAGTCTTGTAAGTGCGCCGCCGGTTCCGACGATATATTTCACCTGAGTCAGATCCTTGCCCTCTGCCAGCGTGCTTCTGCCCGACGGCCCGTAAACGTATCTTATCTGACCAGCGTGCCTTTCCACGGCCTTCATTACGGCTTCCTCTGTGAGCATCTCCACAAGCTTGATTTCATCATCGGTTTTCGGTATTGCCACGTAGCTTTCCAGAGTTTTCTCCAGGTCGATTCCGGCTTTGTCGCAAAGCTTCTGCATTTTTTCTTCGCCTATGGACTCGATTACCTTCATTCTATTGACATACACGCCCAGATCGCCTTCAACCGTTCTCTTTGCCTTAGGCTCCGGTGCAATCATAATTCTCGCCACCTGATCGGATTCAGTTGCCACCGAATGAAGGTCTGTAGTTGCTCCGCCTACGTCCAGCACAATCAGGTCTCCGATACAGTCATAAAGCAGCTTGGTGCATTCCATTACAGCACCCGGCGTCGGGATTATCGGGCCGCTTACCATATCACGCACATGCTCCATTCCCGGTGCGTGGATAATATGATCCTCGAACGCATCCTGAATCACCTTCCTGCAAGGTTCCACATTCAGGTCGTCAATCTTCGGATATACGTTATCGACATTGTAAAGCTGCTGTCCGCTTTCCCCGTCGAATATCAGCTTCATTTCTTCCTGGTTCTCGATATTTCCCGCATATATAATCGGCGTTTTGAGACCCAGAGCTCTGATCTTTTCGGCATTGTCGATGGCTGTATCTCTTTCGCCGTAATCAACGCCGCCTGCAATAAGGATAAGATTCGGATTTATTTCCTTGATTTTCGCCAGATCTGTTCTGCGAAGCTTGCCTGCTGTGACGAAATGTATTATTCCTCCTGCTCCTAGAGCTGCTTCCTTGGCTGCTCTGGCAGTCATATCATATACCAGCCCATGAACGGTCATCTTGAGCCCGCCTGCTGCTGAAGAGGTCGCCAGCATCTCATCATATTCCAGATTGTCGATGCCCATTCTGGCACAGAGATCGTCAATCGCTCCCTGCAGTCCTATTCGGACATCACCTTCAAGAACTGAAGTCGGAGCCTGCCCCTGAGCCCAAAAAACAGGATTTTCTGAATCTATATCTTTAAACGCATTTACAACTGTTGTCGTTGAGCCGATTTCGGCTACAAGTACATCAACTTTCATAGCGACTTCCTTTCTTTTGCTATAAAACCAGGGCGGGCAATCCTGCCCGCCCTGAACCGTTCATTCTCTAAAATCATTTCATACGCGTGCCTTTTACAATCCACTTAAGGTCTTGTATTTTACAGCTCGCCTCTTCTTCTCATAGCTTCTTCAGCCAGGAATGTAGCAACGTCGATTCCGTGTGAATCTCTGCCGAAGCCTTCGTCAATTCCCGTGTTTCTGGCTTCTTCAGGAACAACCTGTGTACCGCCGGCAGCGATGATAACCTTGTCTCTGATACCCTTTTCAACAGCCAGCTCGTGGATTCTCTTCATGTTCTTGTAGTGAACATTGTCGTGTGAGATGATTGTTGAAGCCAGAATAGCATCTGCATTCAGCTCTACTGCTGCGTCAACCAGCTTTTCTACAGGTACTGAAGTTCCCAGGTATTCTACCTTTACACCCCACTTCTCAATACCGCCGTGCTTGATATTGATGATCTCTCTGAGACCTACTGAGTGTTCGTCTTCTCCAACTGTTCCGCAAACCACCTGCATTGGATGTTCGCTGAATTCCTTGAAGAGAGTCTCATCATCAAGGTGATGTGGTTCAGGCGGAATCTCAAGGGTATTAGGATCTACATCAAATGGAACCTTGCCCTTCATTTCAATTCTTGTACCTTCAGCGTCCTGGAGAACTTCCTTACTGATTACTTCAGGATCCTCGAGACCGAGCTTTCTGCCGATTTCAAGCGCAGTTGCTTCTGCAGCTCTAACATGTGTAGGAATGCACATAGTAATCATGATGGTTCCATCTGCACACCATTCCATTTCAGGCTTGATAGCTTCGCCGTCCAGATACTTGGCAACCTTCTCGAATCTTCTGTCTACGCAGTCTTCTTCATCAAGCTCGTCGATGTAAACGATCTTGCTTCTGTCTTCAAAGGTACATCCGCCGATGAGTGCTGACGGATTCTCAGGGTCTCCGCCGTACTGTTCAACGTTGTTGTATCCGAAGTGAGCTGTTACAGGAGCCATGTAGTCGTCTTCTCTTTCGAAGATGTATCCATAGCCTACGCCGCCTTCGATTTTTCTGGCAATTCCGTCTCCGTTTCTTTCAGGATATTCTGCTGAGTCAACGAAGAATCCTTCCTGTACTGCCTGGAAGTATCCGCCAACTTCAACGATTTCTTCCATGAACAGGAGAGCCTTTTCTTTAATTTCTCTTGCTTTTTCTCTGAGCGGACCATCCTTCTTCAGTTCAACCATTTCCATCAGACCATCGAGACCAATGAGAGTCTGCTTTGCATTGTCGCAGGCTTCGATGTTGTAAATGTGCCAAGGAACGTTTCTTCCTTCGTCAGGTGTGATTGTTGACTGGATGTCAGCTCTTGTCAGCTTGGAGATCAGCATATTCAGGACATGAGTTACTGTAGCTTCTCTTGCTGATGAACAGATGTACTTGGTGTTCTGCTGAGCTCTCATCTTGTATCTGTCACAGATATCTCTCAGTGCTACTGCATAAGGCAGATCCATGTATACACTTGGAGCCGGAGTAGCTGTAGGAGGTACTGTTGATAATGAAATGTTTTCAGGCTTGATGCCTACTTTTTCTGAGAACAGGGAGTTGATAGCGTGCTGAACGATAAGCTCAGGCATTACCTTCCATGCTTCTCTTGCTGTAGCATTGGCGTTGTGAGCTCCGTCTATCTGGAGAATCTCAGCCCACGCCATTACCTTCTTTGATTCGCATGCATCTACGAACGATCTTACACAGTTGATATCTCTGTAAAGTACGTTGTACTGAGGATCCTGGTGAGCACCATTGATACCTTCTTCTGCGAACATTACAGCTACGTCAGGACCTGCTACGCCTGAAACGTATGAATGATAGTTAATCGGACGACCAACCTCGTCTTCGATGATATCGATAGCCTTTCTCTGTGCTCTTACCTGTTTTCTTGTGATAGGAACACCGCCGATACCCTGTGGAGTACCTTCCATAAGTCCGTCGATATGTGACTGACCCATATGTCTGATAACCATCAGATGGTCAGCTCCGTGCCATGCAGCCATTCTCATTCTTCTGATATCATCTTCAAATCTACCTGAAGCGATTTCAGTAGTGATTACAGGCATCGGCTGAGGGTCGATGTTTCCGAAATATTTTGCAGGCGGAAGACCTACGCTGTTCTTTAACGGTTCTGAACAATCCTTGTATTCAAAAGGTCCCATCTTAAGTCCTGGTGCAGGCTTTCTCCATGTCCAGCCTCTTCTTCTCGGTTCATATTTGTCCAGGTCCTTCATGATCTCGCGAACGTCTAACTTTTCATTTGGTTCCAGTTTGAAGTCTGCCATCTTATTTACCTCCCTTGAACAAATCTACTGCTTCATCCCAATATTCACCGGCAGCAAGCTTTTCGCTCGCTTCTCTGATGGAGATGTCCTTAGCTTTTGAAATCTTGTATACTACATGACCTGCACCGTGTCCCATAAGACCTCTGTCCATGCAGCCTTCAACAATCTTCTGAGTATCAAGTGATGATACTCCCATTCTCAGAAGAACTGATCTTTCTACTGATGGAGTAGTGTTCTTTCTTCCAAGTTCAAGAAGAGGGTCAACAACCTGAGCTGTCAGCTCCCAAAATCTATTGTAGAGTTCTTCATCAGTCAGATTAGCAATATGCTGTCTGCGCTGTTCAAAATCATCTGCTCTTTTCATCCTTTTTCTCCTTATATAAATTATTTATGCAAAGGCACACGTTACTAGAGAAGTCCGTTTTCTTCAAGAGTTTTTACAACGAATTCTCTGTTTGTCTTTGTCTCTTCAGCCAGGAACTGAAGATCTTCTTCTGTAGGCTTAACGCCTGCTCTCTTTACAGCCTTCTTGATAAGTGATCTTCTGAAACGATCAACGTCAGCTTCCTTGCACTTAAAGAGTGCAGGGCTTGAAGGGAGAACTACGCTCTTTCCAGGAACTTCTTCAGCCGGATCACCGAATCTTACGTCGATTCCGTTCTCCTTTGCAAATGCCAGCTGAGGCTGTACGTGCTTGCCGGCACCTGTGTATTCTGTTTCTGATACTACAAGAATTGCGTCTTCAGGAAGCTCCTGTGCCAGCGAGAATGCTGCTGCCAGTGCTGTCTGTCCTGCAGGACCTCTCTCAAGACCTTCAAGCTGTGCCAGCATTTCTGTCATATACATAACCTCACCCTGAGTCGTAGTAACGTATCTGTCAAGATATCTCAGCGGTCTTGCTGCTGATCTAGGAACGTCACTGTGGTCAGGATCTGTAGCGTAAGGAACGCCAAAGCCTGTATGTCCTGTAGTACATGATTTCTTGTTGAAGTCAACGTCTGATGCCATGGATAGACCTGTAAGGTCAATGGATGCTGCAACGATAGTTGCATCACAGCCTGCTGCCTTGGCACCGCGGGCAGTTCCTGTTACCATACCTCCGCCTGCAGTTGTACATACGATCATATCAGGGTCCTTGCCCAGCTTTGTTCTGCACTGCTGAACAATTTCATATCCCAGTGTATCGATACCTGCAATACCGAACGGTGAGTAAAGCGAAGCGTTGAAGTAGCCTGTATCCTCGAGAATTGAGAGGAATGAGTAAAAGAGCTCAGGTCCTACTGTCAGCTGAACGACCTCTGCTCCAAGTGCTTCGCACTTTCTTGCCTTTTCAACGATTTCAGGCTGACCAACTCCGTTGGAGTCATAGCATTCCTGAACAATGATGCATTTCAATCCCTGCATTGCTGCCTGTGAAGCTACTGCTGCACCATAGTTTCCGGAGGTTGCAGCCATAACACCCTTGTAACCCAGCTTCTTTGCGTGAGCAACAGCGCATGCAGCTCTTCTGTCCTTGAATGAACCTGATGCGTTTGCAGCTTCATCCTTGGTGAAGATTCTTGCACCGTATCCAGGCTTTGCATATTTTCTTGCCAGCTTGGTAATGTTTCTCAGCTCCAGAAGCGGAGTGTCGCCAACGCCGTACTGGCTCTGAATTCTGTTAACCTCCTGAAGAGTATATCCTGTGGAAGTCATAAGCTTTTCGTAGTCGAATGAAATAGGTGACTGTTCAAATTCAGCATAGTCAAGACCCAGAGCATCCTTCTGAATTTCGTTGGAACGTCCCATTACGGAAGCATAATCCTTAGCTAATGCCATTATTCGTCACCTCCTATTTCTGCCATTTCTTCTCTTAACTGTTTGTCTATCTGGATAAGCTCAGGCACGAATACGCCGTAGCTGTGAGTATAATAAGGGAAATCGTCGATCATTGTTCCCTTTACAATACGTCCTACTGCGGTTTCTACAGTAACCTCGTCACCGATTTCAGCGCTTTCGTCCTGCAGGAAACCCTTTGTCCACTGTTCAAGGTCGCACTTCTGAGTGTCGTCAGGAAGCTTGGCAGTTCTCTCGTCAGCCTTGAGAACGACACTGTGGATACGAACCCAATCGCCTTTTTTAGCCATTTTGATTTTTCTCCTTTTTGTTCTGTTGGTTTGATTGCGGGGCACCCTGGACGCGGTGTGCCCCTTATCAATATGTTTCGTATGAGTGAGTTGTCTTCTGTTTTATTATTGATTATTTTACGATTTTCTTTTCAGGCTTGATTCTGTTTCTCATGTCGCCCATTACTGCACAAGGGATAGGCAGTGTGATCATTGTCTGAAGTCCAGGTTCAGCGTTAATGATATTAGGAATGCTGTTAGCTATCATAGCGATTGTTCCCAGTCCGCCTTCAACCTCAGGGCTGTTAACCATGTTGATTGCAGGAGTTCCTTCGATGATTACATAGTCACCAGTATTGATTCCAACCTGCTCAGGCTCAATCTGCTGAGGATGCTCCATTCTTACTTCCATGCCGTTTGACAGCTTGGCATCTGCAACCATTGCCACACCTGCACATGAACCAGCTGCTGCGAAGCCGTAAGGTGATTTTCTGTCAACATCTGTCTGAATCGGCTCCATATCCTGTGCGAATTCTTCAACTGTAAGACCCAGACCTTCAGCCATCATGCCAACTGATTCTGCGAATCCAACATGACCTGACATAGTTCCTTCAGCCTTTCTCTTGTTGAATTCATCAATTGAGATGCCGATTCCCTGTTCTTCCATTACTGTAGGTCCGAACGGTGATAATGAATTTACTCTCTTGGAAAGGATGTGCTTAACATCTACCATGCATCCTGTCATTACCAGTACCAGCAGGTCCATAATATGTCCAGGATTGATTCCTGTACCCAGAACGGATACTCCGTTTGCCTTGGCGATTTCGTCAAGCTGTTTTGCAAGCTCAGGCTCCTGAGCTGCAGGATAAGCCATTTCTTCAGCTGAAGTGATTACATTTATTCCCTGTTCCATAACGAACTTGAGCTTAGGGAATACCTTGGCTGTAAATGAATCTGTACATACGATTACAACATCGGCAGCACCCGGTTTGATTACGTCCTCTGCTGTTCCCATAATTACATCTTCTCTATCTCCTCTTTCAACATCGATGATAGGAAGGTCGAACATTGACTTGCCGACTCTGTCGCCGATTTCTACAGCACCTACGATATCAACACCCTTTTTCTTTAAAAGCATGTTTGCGATTCCGCCGCCCATAGCGCCAAGTCCCCAGATAATTACTTTTACATTCTGCATAATTTTCTCTCCTTTTCATCCTGGAAATATTTATTTACTATATCCATCATGCCCATATATAACGCAATTACTGTGCCAACACGTCCTGCACTTTTTTGTATTTTTCAAAACATTGAAATCCCAATGTTTTTACACTGTTCATTCTCCTTTCCTGCAGATATAGTCATTCTTTTTATTCAGTATTTCACACTTGCATGCAAAAAAAATTGCAGTGTGTGCGCAAATATTTTTGCATACACTGCTTATTCAATCACCACTTTACTATGTTACAATAGTCCATACTTTCTGATTTTATGCTGAAGATTCTGCCGAACCATTCCCAGATCTCTGGCTGTCTTTGATACATTGCCTTCGTTTTTTACCAGATGCTGCTGTATTACAGTCTTCTCTATGCCTTCAAGATATTCGGCCAGACTGGATGTCTCTCTGGCGAATTCCGAAACCAGCGGCGAGGTCTGCTTATAGCTTCTATTTATATTTATGTCGCGATCACTTATAACATGCTCATTATCTGCCAGCGAAACTGCTGCAGTGATAATGTTCTCCAGCTCACGAACATTTCCCGGATAGTCGTACTTCTGCAGCTTTTCCAGAGCCTTATCCGATATCATCCAGATTTCCTTGCCGTACCTTGCATTGCTTTTCTGTATAAAACGCTCAGCAAGCACGGGTATGTCCTCTTTATGCTCCCTGAGGGGAGGTATATTAAGATTCACAATGTTCAGCCTGAAATACAGGTCGTTTCTCAGCGCGCCTTCTGCAATGAGTTTCTCCGCCGGTTCGTTTATTGTGGCAATTATTCTGACGTCAACAGGAATATCCTTTTCTCCGCCAACTCTTCTGATGTAGTCTTCCTGAAGAACACGCAGAAGCTTGCCCTGAAGCTCATAAGGCATTGCGCTCACTTCATCCAGCAGCAGCGTACCTCCATTGGCCTGTTCAAACAGCCCTGCTCTGTCTACGGCTCCCGTAAAGCCTCCTCTGGCAGTCCCGAACAGGATTCCCTCAAGCAAACTCTCAGGCAGTGCCGCGCAGTTCTGAGCCAGAAACGGCTTTTTCTTCCTGGCGCCTCCATAATGGATGCTCTGAGCGAAAAGCTCCTTACCGGTTCCCGTTTCACCGTAAATCAGCACATTGGCATCGGTTTTGGCTGCCCTTCCTGCCAGTGAAACCTCTTCTCTGAATTTCTGATTATTGCCTATCAGGCTGTCGAAGGTGTACTTTTTTATCTTGGGATTGCCGTACTTGTCCACCTTGTCTTCGTCAAGTCCTCCATAGCCGATGCTGCTTTCCTGCAGCTCCAGGATAGTATCGCTCATATTCTTGATATTGGTTATATCCTTTGCCACTTCTATTGCCGCCACCACCTTGCCGTCCACCTCAATAGGCATGGTGCTGTTTATCGTGGTGACCTGCTTGCCGTATACATTCAGATATGTCTGTTCCTCGTTTATAGTGGCTTCATTGTATTTAAGAGCTCTGTAAAGCGTACTCTCCTCCTCCGGAATAAAAGAAAACACTTCCCGGAACGGTTTGCCCAGCACATCCTTGACGCTTATCTTCTCAAGCTTCGCCATTTCCTCATTATATATTATACTTTTGCCGCTGCTGTCCACAACGTGCATACCTTCACCCATTATGTCCGATGCTATCTGAAGTATCGCCTGATAATCCTTCGCTTTCAATGCTCTCTCCTCTGTTTCCTGCCGGTCCACCGACGATCTGAGACTGATACCAGCCGCAATCTTGCCTGTTCTGCTGATTAAGTTCGCTCTGTATTAAAATTTTATCATACCATTGCGGCATATGCAAATATTTTTGCATGCCTGCTCACGTTCATTTCGCATGCCTGCCCGCGTTCATTTTACGCGCTTATCATCACTCCATACTCTTCAGGGTGAATCTGTTCCGGTCAAAATCAATGAGGCCATCAGCCTGCATCTTTGCGAGCTCGCGAGTCATTGACGAACGGTCAACGCACAGATACTCGGCCATCTTTACACGTCCCATTGGCAGCTCGAACACATTGGAGCCCTCGGCGGCAGCAAACTGAGATAGCAGCGTCAAAATCTTCTCGCGCATGTGCATTTTGGAAATAACATCTATTTTCTTGATGAATTCCAGATTTTTGGCTGCAATCATTTTTACCATATTTTCAATGAGCCTGTGGTGGAAAGAGCACATCATGTCGCAGGTATGCATTACTCTGCCGAAATCCATGAACAGCACCCGGCAGTCTGATACGGCCTGATATTCGATAATGTAATTTTCCTCTCTGGCGCAGGCGAAGGTTTCTCCCATCAGGTCTCCCGGCTCCAGTACACACAGCAGGGATCGGGCTCCCCACATATCTTCCGTCACCATGTGCACACAGCCATCCTGAATTATGCCCATCAGCATCGGAGAATCATCTGAAGACAAAATGAAATCACCCTTGCGAAACACCTTTTCGTGAGCATTTATACATTTAAGCATCGCCTCTCTGTCTTCCTTTGCCACATTTTCAAAAATATCCATAAAGACTCCTCCTTCATCACTTCGGACATATTTACTATTATAATATCAGACATTACGTTGCCGTCGCAACATACATTGTGCAGAACCAAGGGTATCATTACAGCAGATACATTCGAAACGCAGCCGCATAAGCACACAGAGCTGCGAAGCATTTATCATGCAAGGAGGCAACAGATATGAACAGAGAAATGTATAAAAAAGACAGACAGCTGTCTGCAGAAAAAACAGCGGAAATATTCACAGCCGGTCACCATGGAATCCTGTCCGTAAACGGCGATGATGGTTATCCTTACGGGGTGCCTGTAAACTATGTTTATCTTGACGGGCATATTTACATCCATTCTGCTAAATACGGCTACAAAATCGATGCGCTTCAGAAGGACAGCAAGGTATGCTTCACAGCAATACTCAGCTCCGAGATTCTGCCTTCAAAATTCACAGCAGCCTTTGAAAGTGTAATAGCCTTTGGCAAGGCATCATTTGTTGAAGACGATGTGGAGAAGAAAAAAGCACTTGATACATTTATCGACCGTTTCTCCCCTGACTTCAAGGAGGGCGGACAGAAATTCATCGCCGGAGCTATCGGTAAAACTGCAATAATCAGAATCGATGTGGAAAGCATCAAGGGCAAAGCCTACACAGACGGGGACTGGAAATAGCGAAAAACAGCACTCTCAAAGTGCTGTTTTTCGTTAATTGCTGAGATTCGAGCTCTCTACGACACGTTAATTGCTGGGACTCGAGCTCTCTTCGTACATTTTATATAATCTTGAATACAGGCCTCCTCGCGACATCAGCTCATCGTGACTGCCCTTCTCGGCAATACCCTCCTCCGTCAGAACCACTATGGTCTGCGCATTCCTGATAGTTGTAAGCCTGTGGGCAATCGTCAGAGTCGTTCTGCCGCTGGTAAGAAGCTCCAGAGATTCCTGTACAACATGTTCACTTTCATTGTCCAGCGCCGACGTTGCTTCATCGAGAATGAGAATCGGCGGATTTTTGAGGAAAACGCGCGCTATTGATATTCTCTGCTTCTGCCCGCCGCTGAGGCGTACTCCCCGCTCACCGACAAAGGTCTTGTAACCCTCCGGCAGCTGACTGATAAAATCATGCGCTCCCGCAAGTCTGGCAGCCGCAATGATTTCATCCTTTGTCGCACCCGGTCTGCCATACTCAATATTATCATAGACACTCCCGGAAAACAGGTACACATCCTGCTGCACCATGCCTATCTGGTTTCTCAGCGACTCGCTGGTCACTGTCCTGATATCTGTACCATCAATAAGAATCCTTCCCGAATCCGGATCGTAAAATCTCGGAATAAGATTGCACAGGGTCGTCTTTCCTGCACCGCTGGGGCCCACAAGTGCGACATTTTCACCAGCGCCTATCTCAAGGCTGAAGTCCTTAAGCACAGGCGGCTCATCCCTGGAATATCCGAAGGTCACATTTTCAAAAACAATATCCCCCTTCACATCATTAATATCGGGGGCATCCGGCATATCCCTGATTTCCGAATCGACATCCATAACCTCGATGAAACGTTCGATTCCTGTCAGTCCTCGCTGGAACTGCTCGGTAAATTCCACCACTCTTCTTATAGCTGCAATCAGCACTACCACATACATCAGATATGTTGCGAAATCACCTGCAGTTATCAGACCCTTCATCATAAAAATCGCACCTGCCACCGTGGCTGTCAGATACATTATCCCGTCAAAGAGGCGGGTGATACTCTGAAAATTAGCCATAACCTTGTAGGTTTCTTTCTTTGTGTCCAGAAATTTGCGGTTGCCCTTCTCGAACTTCTTTGTTTCCACGCCCTCGTTGGCAAATGATTTCACCACATTGACCCCAAGCAGACTATCCTCCACGCTGGCGTTGATTTCACCAAGCTGGTTCCTCTGTTTCTTGAAGGCCGTACGCATTCTGTTGTTGATGCGCATGGAAAAGAAGAGCATGAACGGTATGATGGCGAAAATGATTATGCTGAGAGGTATGTTGACTGTACAGAGAATGCAGAAGGACACCCCAATTTTGAGCGCAGCTATGTAAAACTCCTCCGGGCAGTGATGAGCAAACTCCGTAATATCAAACAGATCGCTTGTCATTCTGGCCATCAGCTGACCTATTTTAGTGTTTGTGTAATATGAATAGGAAAGCTCCTGAAGATGCTTGAAAAGATCGGTCCTCATATCGGTCTCTATCTTCGCACCCATTATATGACCTACTCTTGACATATAATAGCTCGCAAACAGATCTATTATCCTCAGCACCAGATACAGTGCCCCTATGGAAATTATCAGTTTGTAGGTGAGCTGAGCAACATCTGTTGCAGCCGTATCTGTCAGATATCCGATGATTATCGGCAGCACTATATCACATACGGTTGTCAGCGTCGCGCAGAACAAATCAAGTATCAGCACCGTCTTGTATTTAATAAGATATGGAATGAATCTCCTGATGAGATATGAGGTTTTCTTTGTATTTACATTGTTATCGTTCATTTTATCATCTCCATTCTGCCGCCTTCGCCAGCGGCAAACTCAATGGCAGCCATTACCTATAATATCACATCACGGCTGTCTGCACAAACCTGTCATATCCGAAGCCCAATCTGAATAAGCTGAAAAAGATAGACTGTAAATCATATTACGGGAATGCTTTTTAAAAGTTCCCCCGAATTTTCCCAGAATACAAGGAGGTTTCTCAAATGACAATATCCCCTTATGATAATCTGACAGCCGCAGGCTCTGATGTGCATAATAATGATGATGTAAAGAGCACGCTTCAGGCAGGCATCCCGACTGAAACTGAGCCCGAGGCTGAAACAGAACAGCCGGAGCATGAAACTGTACCGGAGCCGCATTACGTCGATGTGGAAATAGAGGAAGCTAATCCCGATGAGCTTGGGATTTCCAGCTGCCCACAGGCGGTGGAACACACATCAGATGCCGCTCCAACAACCTCGGCATCGGCAGTGACAGCTCCGGAAGCGCCAACAACCTCGGCATCGGCAGCTCCGCATGAACCGCAGGCGCTGATTGCCCATACCCGTAATTCATACCATCGTCAGCGATCCGGAATCCCGTCAGCTCCAGTCTCTCCACCGGTTACCACACAAATGACATCGCAGCCTCAGTACACATCGCTTTCCATAAAGAACCGGTGCGGAGCCAGTGAATATATTCTGCCTTTTGAGGAATCACTGCTGGTGCCTGACACAATGCCCGACATGGGTGAAATCCTTTTTGCAGAAGCCGCAGTCAAAACCCAGCAGTCCGCAGGAAACATCTACAGCTCCGACGATTTCATATCCGGTGAAATCACCTTTTACACCGTATACCGCCCGGAAGCTCCCGAAGGATGCCCTGTTGACGTGGTGAAATCGACAATCCCGTTCAGGACTGACAAATGCTGGAGTTCCGGAAACAGCTCCACCTTCAGGGCATCCGTTTTCATCAGAAAAGTCAAGGCAGCGAAAACAAACGAACGCAAATTCACAGCCACAGGTGAGCTTGTTTTCAAAATAACCGAAATCGCACAGCAGGAGCTAACAGCTTTCCAGAGCTCAAGCGATCCCGAGCTGGTATGCCTCAGAGATTCTGTTCCCGCATCGGAGCTGGTTTTTGAAACCGAAGAGAGCACCGAAATTTCTCAGGAAATCAACATCAGAGAAGGAGAGCCACAGGCAGTCAGGATACTTAAAGAAACCTTTGAGGTAATCGAAAACCACAAGCAGGTCACCTCAGGCAAGCTGGTTATAAATGCGGCGATAAGCTCACACATCCTTTATATCGGAGAAGATTCCGGAGAACAGAAGCTGTGCAGCATGAACAGCAAAACCGACTTCACTCAGTTTATTCCACTTAAGGAGAACCTTGACGTCTCCATGATAAGTACGGATTACAACTGCAGTGAGCTTTACATGACCATCGAATCAGATGAGGAATTCAAGCTTCAGGGCCAGGTCAGAACCATAATTCGCGGATATTCCGATACACAGGTGCCTGTAGTTTCAGATGCATATCACAAAACCCGCGAAATCAGCTTCCGCCTTACTGAGCATCCGCTGTCATCAATCTCGGCCACAGTCTCCGGAGAGATATCGGCTCGTGAGGTTATCAGCATCGATGACACCAGCAAAAGACCTGAACGTCTGGTATGCGGCAGCAGCGGATTTCTGGATGTAAAAGGCAGAACAGAAGGCGGACGCATCATTATCGAAGGCAGCGTTCCGGTGACCATTCTCGCTCTGGATGAAGGAAACGTTCCCTTTGCAGTAACAAGCACGGTTCCGCTCAGGGGTTCTCTAGAGCTTCCTGCATCGGCAGATACCGGCTCTGTCGAGGTCAATGCCTGCGTCAAGGAATTCTGGTTCGACGAAATCAACAGCCGCCAGATTGAGGTCAATATCAGTGCCGCAATAAGCGTATGGATATGCTGCAGGAACACCTTTGTAACCATGTCGGAGCTGGCCTTCACTGAATCCGGTGCGCCTGTAAAGCGCACACCTCTGGCTGTCTACGTGACAGGGCAGGGCGATACATTGTGGAGCATCGCCAAGCGCTACAGAAGCGATATAGATACCATAGCCGAGCTTAATCAGGCAGACCGGAGCAAGCCGCTGCCGGAGGGCATGAAGCTGCTGATAATGAAGTAAGCTCCACCGAAGAATTTCTACGGTTCTGAAGCGAGCCATATCAAAAAATTTATCCAAAAATTCATCCGGATATGTATAAACCCTCCTCACCTTGTAAAGACTTGATGTACAGGACATCTGAAACGAGGAGGAATCAAATTGAAAAAACTATCTGATGAAAAAAAATGTGTCATAGCTCTGACTCTGGTGATAATAATGGGATTTCTGCTGTTTTTTACATATGCCGGTGCTGCGGAAAACGAACACGACGGAATTGTCAGGCTTCATGTGGTTGCCAACAGCAACTCTGCTGGTGATCAGGGGCTGAAGCTGAAGGTTCGTGATGCAGTAATCGAGTATATGTCCAGACAGGAGGAGCTGAATTCCATCGAGGATATGAGGGCTTTTCTGGAAAGTGATAAGTCACGGATAACCAGAATTGCAGACGGCATCATTGCAGCCGAAGGGTGTGACTATTCCGCCGATGTATCAATGGGAATCCGCTATATTCCTGAGAAAGCTTACGGTGATATTACTTTTCCTGCCGGAAATTACGAAGCGCTTACCATCACACTGGGTGAGGGTCGTGGCGAAAACTGGTGGTGCGTGCTGTTTCCGCCGCTGTGTCTTCTGGATGAAGGCACCGAAACTACGGATTCCGCATCAGCTCAGACCGATGACTCCGCGCAGGAGCACCAGAGCGGTGGTGACTGTGAGCTTACTCAAGAGCAGCAGCTCCAGCTTCGTTGGAAAATAATAGAGCTGCTGAACGAGGATTAACTACTCCTTTAATCTTTTTATCTTTTAAACGACTAATTGGCCGGGCGCCTCTGAGCTAAGGATCTCAGGGGCGTTCAGGCTTTATGGAGAATTGTCGCAGACAGCTCAGGGGCGATCAGGCTTTATTTTAGACGACCACAGGCAGAACGCCACTGCCAGCAAAGCGGCGAAACAGTACGGCAGATGCGGTACGATGCCGCCGAAGGCTGCTGTAACAGCTGACATGATAATCGGGCACAGAAACTGCGCCAGATAAAGTGCCGCTGAGATAAGCGGAAGCACTGTAACAGCAGCATTCTTTCCTGCTTTAACAGACGCTTCGGATATAATGAACGGTATGCCTGCTCCATTGGCAAAGCCTATCATTGCTGAGCCTGTCAGAGTTCCTACCCATCCGCCCGGCAGCACCATAAGCAAATATCCAAGCAAAAACAATACCGGTGCCAAGTATTTTGTTTTGCCCCTGCATATCCTTTTAACCTTTATAAACGTCAGACCTCCTATAAAAGCAACGAAATCCATCATCGCCATTATGACTGCAACGAGCTGCTGAGGAATGACACCATCGGCAGCTGTTTCCATCGCAAAGTTCGACGGGTAGATAAAAAATATCGTCATAAGCAGAAACATCCCTATCACATATACATAGTTCTCTCTGAATGCATGGTGTGCCTTTTTCTTTTCTCCATCCTCTGTGTGCTGATGTATTTTTTCGTCAGGCATAAATATTCCGCAAAGCACTATACTGATGAGTCCCATCAGATATACGAGAAAGCTTGCCCTCCAGCTGAAACCGGCAAGAATCCCTGAAAGCAGTGTTGCCACTACACCGCCCATCTGATTCATGGCTGACGACTGTCCCATCAGCTTTCCCTGCATACGCGGCGGAAAATAGTACGCCAGCAGTCCCGTGGAAAGCGGCATTATTATTCCTACCCCTATTCCCACCAGTGCACGCATCACAAGAACCAGAGCAACATTGCTGAACAACCCGGCTGCGCAGCCTCCTGCTGTATAAAACAGCAGTCCTGTCATGACGAGCGTCTTTGCGCCAAAAGCCCTGCATAATCTCGGAAAAATAAAGTTGGTAATAACTATAAAAATCGCCGGAACACTGATTATCATCTGAACGAACAGTGGGTTGGTATCGCTGAAGTAAACCTGTATCACACCAAGTGCCGGTGCAACTGCCGCTCCTGCCATCACCGTCAGAAGTGACAACGAAAGGATTCCTGCCATAAATGATTTCCTGTGATTAAACGGTTTTTGTCTTGTTTGATTTTTTTGTATTTTTTTCATGAGTACCTCCTCGTATTGAAATAAATTCGTCTTCGCCGGTTTTGAGCAAAGCCGGCTTTGCCGAAAAAAAAATGCGCAAGTCCGTTTGGACTTACGCATTTTCTGCTACTCAACATTGGTATTCTACCACACTATATGAAATTTTTTCAAACGATTTTTATAGAGTTTCCGGCATTTTCTTATCCCAGCAGCTCCTTCAGGCTCTTTTTCTGAAATTCCTGCTTCAGGGTTTTCTGGATGTCTCCGAAGGCTTTGTGCATGCAGCATGACCTGTCGCTGTTGCGTGAGCAATCATACTCTGATTTCATACATTCAATAACAATAAAAGTATTATCAAATGCCTGTATAACATCATACAACGTCAGCGTATCAAGATCTGTACTAATATGATACCCGCCTTTAACTCCGCGCCTGATCTTCAGGATTTCCGCAGCTTCAAGCTTCTTAAGCACCCTGTATATAAACGGGGACGGAAGCTCTCGTCTCTCGCAAAGCTCCTTCGCTGACAGCGGACTTTCTTTATTCAGTTCATCAAGTATCCTGATGGCATATTCCACTTCCTTGATTATCAGAATAGCCTCCACCTCCTAACATCGAATCTGGATATCACACCTATTTTGTCCAGTATAGCATTCCTTTACCCTTTTTGTCAAGAAAAAGCACGGGACGCCATGCTGCTAATGCGGTCATATTATTACGTGTCTGATGTGCAAAACTCAATAGAACGCGAAAACAATTGCACATTTAAAACCGCAGAAGGGTCTATCAGCTGTACATATTTGTAAACCTACACCATTTAATCACAGCGTCGAAGATATGGTTCTGACGTTATTAATTTTTTAAGACATTTTCAAAAACGATTGACATTCGGACAAAACGGACGGCCGAGCCGAGCTTTCTAACTTTATCCCGTTAATACATAAAACATTTGAAATTTTGATGCCGAGGCTTTACTATATCATTATCCGTGTCATCCGGCCATCTGCCGGAGCGCACCAATATCAAAATATACCGGAGGAAATTGAAATGAAAATAGTAATGCTTGAACCCCTTGGCGTAAGCAGTGATGTGCTGAAAGAAGCTGCGCGCCCGCTCACCGATGCCGGTCATGAATTTGTACCGTGTATGCAGAAGCTTACCGATGATGAAAAGAAAGAACGTGCGAAGGATGCTGACGTGTTTATTATCGCCAACAGTCATCTAAGCGCCGACATCATAAATGCAGCAGAGAATCTCAAAATGATTTCAGTCGGATTCACCGGAGTGGATCATGTTGATATGGCTGCCTGTGCAGCGAAAAATGTACTTGTATGCAACTCCCAGGGTTATGCCACCGATTCAACCGGCGAGCTTGCTGTAGGGCTTATGCTGGCCTGTCTCAGAAACATCGTGCCTTACAGTGAGGTTGTTCGCAGCGGCGGAACTTTAGCAGGCTACAAGCATAACACTCTCAGAGGCAAAACTGTCGGTATCGTCGGCACCGGAGCCATAGGTCTGAAGGTTGCTGAGCTTTGCAAAGCTTTCGGCTGCAGACTTCTTGGTTATAACAGGCATGAAAAGCAGGAAGCCATAGAGATGGGAATTGAATATGTGGATATAGATCAGCTGTTCCAGCAGAGTGATATAGTTTCTCTGCATCTGCCTTTCACAGAGGATACAAAGCATATTGCCAGCAAAGCCCGCATCGATTCCATGAAGCCGACAGCATTTCTCATCAACTGCGGCAGAGGACCTCTTGTTGACAGTCAGGCTCTGGCTGATGCACTGAACGATGGCCGCATTGCAGGAGCCGGCATTGACGTGTTTGAAATGGAGCCACCTATTGCGCCTGATCACCCGCTGCTCACTGCCAAAAATACTGTTCTGACTCCTCACGTTGGGTTCTATTCTGAGGAATCTCTGGCGGCCAGAGCTGATATCGTATTTGAAAACGTAACTGCATGGCTTGCTGGCAGCCCCGTAAACGTCAAGTCATAATGTGAGTTTTAGCAAACAGCAGCTCGCCGCATTCCCCTGATTCAGCCAGCGGTGGGCCGCTGTTTCGACGTTTCTGTGACTGTAAACAAAAAAACGTCGAAACACAACCTCTTAATAAGACAATGCTGGGATTTTTTCGACGCCTGGGCATGTCTGAAGGCAATTGGCGTCGAAAAAATTTCATTATCTGCAACCGGCACAGCTACGGCATAGGATGTGCCGGTTTATTTGTGAAAACTTTTCGACGTTTTATCTGTCATACGCTATTGAAACGTCGAAAAACAATCACTGATGGTAGTATAAAAATAGTACAAACGAAAGATGACTTCTTCTAATAAATCAT
>JAUNDC010000028.1 GCA_030526355.1 Bacillota bacterium
TGGTGGATATGTATGTTGCTTCTAAATATTTATGGTGTTAACTCCTAAAGACGGGCATTGTCAATAATGTCGGTAAAATTAACCGGAACTCATCTGTCCTTTTTCCATATTTAAATAATGCTCCAACTGCATATTGATTTTTTTAATTTTGCTATACGTCTTCACAAGTGTATACTAAAAAATATTAAATTTTGTATATTTATTAATATTCAATTCTGCTGTATTATTTAAATGGAGTATTATTATTTAACATTAAGGAGAAGATAAAATGAACACAACTACACCAACCGCTTCAAGATCGGCAACTCAGATGCTGGTAATCAACGCTTTGTTTGTAGCCCTCACTCTGGTTGCCACAATGTTTATCAACATTCGTCTGCCAATCATGGGAAACGGAGGCCTTATCCATTTAGGAAACATCCCTCTCTTCCTGGCAGCTATGATCTACGGTAGAAAAACAGGTGCCATCGCAGGCGCTTTCGGTATGGGTCTGTTTGACCTGATTTCAGGCTGGACTGCTTGGGCTCCGTTCACTTTTGTTATCGTAGGTGCCATGGGCTTTGTTGCCGGCCTCATAAGCGAAAAGCTTCCTACAAGGCCTGTAATCGCCAACACCGTTGCAGTAATAGCCGCTCTCGTAATCAAAATTGTCGGCTACTATTTTGCAGAAGTCATCCTGTATCACAACTGGGTAATACCTCTCGGTTCAATTCCTGGAAATATCCTTCAGGTTGTTGTTGCCGGAATAATCGTTGTTCCATTCGCAGGAAGACTCAAAAAAATTGCACAGAAGTATTAATTTGATAAAGGAGATATGATATGTATAAAATCATGACCGCAGGCCCTACTCAGGTCAAGGAAAATGTACGTATGGCAAGAAGCCTGGAAACAACAAATCCCGACCTTGACCCGGCATTCTGCGAATTTTACAAAGAAACCTGCGATATACTGCAGGAGCTGCTCCATTCCTCTGGAACTGCCTATATTCTGGGCGGCGAAGGTATTCTGGGGCTGGAGGCAGCATGTGCTTCACTGACAGAACCCGGAGACCGCGTACTGGTACTGGATAACGGAATCTTCGGCAAAGGCTTTGCCGACTTTGTGACAATGTACGGCGGAGAAGCTGTTCTTTTTACATCAGACTATCACCGTCCAATAAACCCTGCTGATTTAAGAGCATTTCTGGAAAAGGATTCCGATTTTAAATACGCCACAGTAGTTCACTGCGACACACCAAGCGGCGTTCTCAATGATATTTCAGAGCTTTGCCCGCTGCTTGCCGAGTTTGGTATCCTCACCGTTGTCGACTCTGTTGCCGGCATGTTCGGAGAATATGTAAATGTGGATGACAGCAAGATAGACATACTCTGCGGAGGTTCACAGAAAGCGCTTTCTGCGCCTGCAGGTCTGACAATGCTGTGGGTGAGCGACAAGGCTATGAAGGCTATGGAAAACCGCAAAACGCCTATAGCAGCCTTTTATGCAAACATACTCACCTTCAAAACCTACTATGAAGACAAGTGGTTCCCGTACACAATGCCGATAAGCGATATCAACGGCATACGCGTCGCTATCGACAATGTGAAGGCTGACAGCGATATACTTGAGCGCCACGCAAAAATTGCCGCAGCAACGAGAGGTGCTGTGGAAAAGGCTGGACTGAAACTCTATCTGGAGGAAGGTTTCTCAAATACCGTAACTGTAATCGAGGTTCCTGAAGGTCTGACAGATCAGCAGATTCTTTCAACGATCAGAGACAAGCACAATGTGATGCTGTCAGGCTGCTTCGATGTTCTTGCCGGAAAGGTATTCAGAATAGGTCACATGGGTGAAAATGCACGTGTTGAAGAAATGACCGTTACTATGGACGCTCTGGACAAGACCTTCGCAGATCTGGGATATCCGCTGAAATGCAGCATGAAGGAAGAATTTCTGAAGCTTGTTAAATAGCTACAGGAGATTAAAACTATAAAAGTGGCCTGCGGCACCAGTGAATTTATTTCATCTGATGCTGCAGGCCTTTATTATGCAGTAGATAGGAATTCCCACAAAGGCATTTGTCAAATCGGAAAACGCACACATGTAAAGATTTATTTCATACGATTTTTTCTGTATAATAGAATCAAATATCATATTGCGAGGACTTATCTATGAAATTCAACGAAGTACTGAACGGCTATATAGAACAATTAAACTGCCTGGCAAAGGACATAACAAATGCATCCGGCATATCCGCCGCTGCTCATCGCCAATGGGCGGAAACCATACTGAAAACAGATTGTATTGAGGACGAAGTATCTGACATTACAAAGGAGGAATACCTCGCTCATTTAAAAAGCACTGAAGCATTCGCGGCAGAGCTCCGGCAATCCATTTTGTCATTCATCACCCGAAGCTGCGCAATGCAATCGAGAGCTTCATACCACCTGTGGTGGAGCAACGATTAAACCGTTAATGCGACAGTGCTTTATTATTATGTCAATAATTTAGAACAGCAGATGAGCCAGCGGGCATACTATCAGCAGGCTTATTATCGTTCTCTCAAGGAAGATAACAAACAGTTCAACAATATTTACCGGCAGCTTGGAGCCAAGAATCAGGCCGCCCACCTCTGAAAGATAAATAAGCTGTGTTACAGATATGGTGGCAACTATAAATCGCGTCATCGCACTGCTGATAGACTCTGCAGCAATAATTGACGGAGTGAACATATCAGTGAAGCCTACTATCATGGTTTTTGACGCCTCAGCCGCTTCAGGCACCTGCAGCAGCTCAAGAAGCGGCAGGAACGGTTTGCCGCAGATTTCAAATATCGGAGTGTTATTTGCCAGCAGCAACGCCAGTGTTCCTATAGCCATTACCGTAGGCAGCACTCCGAACCACATGCCCATAGCATTCTTAAGTCCATTTCCCAGAAACTGCTTGATGCCCTTGTGCTCGGCAACTCTTTCCATTGCCAGCGAATATCCGTAATCAAGCGAATTCTTGTATTGAGACGGTATCTCCGAACCCATAGCCTTGCCTTCTACAAGATACGTGTCCTTTTTACGTGAAAGGGGCGGTATACGCGGCACGATAACAGCACACACAACACCCACCAGACATATCAGGAGATAGTACAGACCGAAGTATTCCATGAGATTCACCTGAGCCAGAACCACAATACTGAAGGTTATCGACACTGCCGAGAACGTAGTGGCAATGACAGATGCTTCTCTGGCTGAATAATATCCACCTTCATACTGATTGCATGTAAGCATTACTCCCAGAGTTCCGTCGCCTATCCATGATGTGAAGCAGTCAACAGCTGCACGTCCCGGAATCTTGAACACAGGACGCATTATTTTTGTCAGCAGCGCGCCGATAAACTCCAGCAGACCGAAGTCAAGCAGCAGCGGCAGCAGAAGACCTGCTATTGCAAATATTATAACCAGCACGGTAAGAAGATCTCCCAGTACGAATCCACCGGCTCCGCCCTCTGTGATCATATGAATAATACCTGTATCATTATCGCCTGCATCCACACCCAGGAATGTCAGCCACAAAAAAACCGCTCCGACAACCCTTACAACTACCCATACAGGCGTCGTCGAAAAGGTATCCCAGATAAGCGGATGTGATGTCATGAATTTAGGTTTAGCAAGGGATGCCGCCGACAGGACAGCAGAAACCGTGATAATTGCCACGCACAGAGCAGGAAGTACTGATGCCAGTGCATTGCCTATTATATCTGCAATTATCTTAACGCATATAGTCCAGTCACCCTGATATTTTACCGGAATCATAAATATCAGAATACCTATGACCGACGGTATAATGAATTTTAGAACAGATGGTTTTGAAGTTTTTTCCATTGTTATGCACCTCTCTTTTTTGTCATTTCGCTTTTACTGTTCTTTAGCGTTCATTTTATATAATAACAAATTACGCACGCATTTCACAGGTATAATCTTGCGGAAATTATTAGCACATTTCATAAATAACGGAAGCTCCGGCTCTCACCGATGCTTCCGCATAGTTTTTTTATGAAATTACAGCTTAAGCAGCTTTTTCGCGTTATTGTAAAATACGTCCTCCAGCTGCTCATCCGTCAATCCGCTTACGATTGTTCTCTGCATTTCAACCGTTGGATGATGGAACGGAGCGTCAAGACCCCACATTATTCTGTCAGCACCGACAGTTTCATAGGCTTCCTTGATCTTGGTATGCATCGGCATTCCCGAAGTCTCAAGGTACAGATTAGGGTACTTCTTTGCCATATCGATAGCTGGCTGAACATACATACCGTTACCGTGACCCATATGAATCATTACCATTGTCACATCAGGATATATATCTGCCAGCTGCGCAACGCTCCATGGAAGCGAGAAAGGTGGATGACCTGTATGTATCATGAGAGGTATATCGAGCTCTCTTGCCAGCTCTGCGATAGGGAAAGTGGATATGACCGTTTTTTCAACATTGTATTCGTCCATCTGGGCTACAAGCTCCTCAGGCGTAATGCCCACATCAGACCAGCTGCCGAAATAGCCGACATGGCTGTGAGCGTCTATCTTTTTAAAGCTCTTCATTTTTTCTAGCATATCTGCGCCCCTCCTTTACCATCTGTAGTATAGATAAAGTGGTTTCTGAGGCTTGTCTTCTGCAGTGCTTCTGAAACAATAAATGCGATGATTATTCCAACAACTGCCGTTTCCACTCTTTTAACAGTCAGCAAAAGAGCCTGCTTATTCTGCAATTTCAAAGGTCTTCGTAAGCTTATCTCCATTCCCAAGGAACTCCTCGACCTCCACCTCAACAGGTGAAGACATGTTATCCAGAACCCTGGCAGTCTTAACCTCCAGCGAGTTTCCCGGCTTAATCGACTTCATACAATCGTCATCCACCGCTTCCAGCGACTCTTCGTCGATATATACCGAGGTATATTCCAGTTCAACCCCGTCCTGAAACACCTTAGTCATCATCGCCACATCAAAGCTTGCAGCATCATCACTGTTATTGGTAAATTCATACGTTATAACCACTGCATCCTTACCGTCATAATCCTGAGTCATCTCACAATCCTTGATAGCAACCTCATATTCTCCAAGCGTCCCTGAATCCTTAGGACCCTCCGCCTGTTCCGAACTGCTGCTTTCTGATGAACATGCCGCCACCGAAAAAGCCAGCAATGCTGTTAATAAAACCGCTGTGAATTTTTTCATTTTTCTTTTCTCCTTGCTGTAATGTTGAATATTATAAACACTATACCGAATACGATACTTATGGTCGACCATACGTAAAGGTCACTGTAGCTCCCCGCAAGCATCAAACCAACGAGTCCGCCTGCAATATAAAATCCTGCAGCCGCATATGTTGCGCCTCCATGCGTTTTGCGTGTTACTACAGCCAGCACACCAGATACGATAAAGCATATTGCCAGTAGCAGACCTGCACTTCCTCCGGTTTCGCCATTCTCTTCAAGGGCATTCCCCAGACCAGCTGCACATGACTGCATCATAACCAGCAGAGCCAGAGCCAGTGTCACGATACCTATAACGAGCTTTGCGTTTTTCATTTTTCCCTCCTGAATTTCATATTGTCACCTGAATTATAGTCTAGTGCTCACTTTCAGTTTACTGGAAAACCGGCACCTTTTGTCGTGCTGACAGCAAGAAAAAAAGGACTTCGACTATTCGATTAGTCTGAGTCCCTCTCTTTCCAGAATGAGATTAAGCTCCAGCACGCTGGTAATTCTATTGTTTATCGCTATCCCAATCCTGGCATCCCGTTCATTTTTAGGGTATAGAATCCCTGTTCCCGCTATCTTGAGAGCCCTGTTCGTCTCATCATAATTCATTCCCGCTCCGATGCATAATGCAATTATCTTATCACGACCGGGATTTCTGTCTCCATTGAGGATGTTATAAAAATAGTTCCTGCTTACGCCGCTCTTAGCCATAATATCAGGAAGCTCCAATCGTTTATAAGCAATGTAATCGTTAAAATATTCTGCAAAGGTTTCATATCCGTCATTCAGGTTTTTATCAATAAACTCTGCAGCATCACGTTCATTTTTCACATTTCTCAGCATTTCTTCAAGACGACCTGTTGTTTTCTGATTTTCTATTTTGCTCATATGTCTTCTCCCTCATCAAAAATATGTTATACTAAAATTCATAATAAAGCAACATAATGAAGGGGCTTCAGCATGAAACCTGAAAATGAACTCACACTTTCCTTTTACCGGGACATTGCATCTATAGGCAGGTCCTCCAATGTAACTCTCATACAGCATATTGATACCGGCAGATTTTTCGTAAAAAAAATACTGTCTCAATATGATGCGACACTTTACAGAACACTCCTGCAGGTACACGTACCGGGCATCCCCGAAATCTATCATGTTATAGAAGACGAAGAAAAACTCATTGTAATCGAAGAATACATCAATGGAATTACTTTATCAGAATATGAGAATGAACACGGGGCTTTCACTGCTATGTCTGCCCTGCAAATCGCAATGCAGCTTTGCGATATACTTCAGCATCTTCATACCCTGTCACCGCCTGTGATACATCGCGATATCAAGCCTTCAAATATAATGATTTCCCATGAGCTTAAAGTCACTCTGGTTGACTTCAATGCATCAAAAACCTATGACGCTTCCAAAACGCGCGATACTGTTCTCATGGGAACTGCCGATTATGCCGCACCAGAACAGTTCGGCTTCAGTCAGTCGGATGCCAGGACAGATATTTACGCAGTAGGCGTAATAATCAATGTGATGCTCACAGGAAAGTTTCCAAAAGAACAACTCTGCCCAAAACCCCTTTCAAAAATAGTATCAAAATGCACGAATATAGATCCGGACAAAAGATATCCTTCAGCAAGGCATTTATCCACCGCCTTGAAAAAATGCGCTGCCCGAATCGCTTCGGCAGACCATTCCCAAGCCTCTGGAGGCTCTCGCTTATATCATTCTGCACTTCCTCCTGGGTTTCGCACACACAAACCATGGAAAATGATTCTCGCTGGTGCCGGATACCTGATTCTTATTTTTCTGGCTTCAACCCTTGAGGTTGAAGGCAATCCATCGGCTGCAGAAATCTACATCAACAGGATAAGCTTTTTTATCTGGACAATGCTGGTAGTTGCAACGGGTACAAACTATCTGGGATTTGCAGACAGACTCCCTCTGCGCCGCAGCTCCAACCCATTTCTGAAAGTCCTCGGATTTCTGCTATGGAGCTCTATTTTTCTGATAGCTGTTATCATGCTGATGGTTATTATCATCGATTTTATTAAATAGCATAAAAAAAGTTGCGCCCTAACGAAAAAACGTTAGGGCGACAGCCACTTTAATTTTTATACCAGTTCAACTACAACTTTCTTTTTCTTGCCCTTTTCTACGAGGATCTTACCATTCGTGAAAAGCTCAGGTGTAACAGCGAATTTCTTATCTGTAATCTTCTCGCCGTCTATCTTGAGGCCGCCCTGTTCAATGGTCATGAAGCCTTCTCTGTTGCTCGGCACCAGACCCAGCTCCTTGATGAAGTTTACAACTCCCATACCTTCGCCTTCAAGCTTTGCACGCTCAAACGGTGTCACCGGCATGCTGGCGATATCTCCGCCGCCGCCGAATGCCGCTCTGGCTGCATCCTGTGCCTTTTTCGCTTCTTCCTCGCCGTGAACCAGCTTGGTCACTTCGTAGGCCAGAACCTCCTTGGCCTTGTTGATTTCTCTGTCCTCAAGAGATGCCAATCTCTTAACCTCATCCATAGGAAGGAAAGTGAGCATACGCAGACATTTCTCCACGTCTGCATCGCCGACGTTTCTCCAGTACTGGTAGAATTCATACGGGGAAGTTTTATCAGCATCAAGCCACAGTGCGCCCTTCTGGGTCTTGCCCATCTTCTTGCCCTCTGAATTCGTCAGCAGGGAGAATGTCATGCCGTACACTTCCTTGCCTGTCTTCTTCCTTGTCAGCTCGACACCGCCGATGATGTTTGACCACTGGTCATTTCCGCCGAACTGAATCTTCACGTCGAAGTCTCTTGCCATTACCATGAAGTCATAGCTCTGCATCAACATGTAGTTCAGCTCGAAGAAGGTCAAGCCTCCTTCTCTTTCCATTCTCTGCTTGAAGCATTCAGCCCTCAGCATTGTATTAACATTAAATGATGATCCGATTTCTCTGACAAAATCAATATAATTAAGAGGTCTGAGCCAACGTGCATTATTTACAGCAACTGCCTTGCCCGGTTCAGGCTTCTTGTTTTCATGTCCCGGTTCATAAACTCCGTTGTTGCCGACATATTCCCACTCATCGTCAAAGTCGATAAACTTGTCGAAGAGCTTCTTGAACTGATTGCAGTTGTGCTCGATAGTTTCAACTGTCATTATCTGACGCATATCGGTACGTCCGGACGGGTCTCCAACCATTCCTGTTCCTCCGCCGATAAGAACCACCGGTGTATGTCCGTACTTCTGCATATACATCATTATGATGACCTGCATGAAATGACCTACGTGCAGACAGTCCGCCGTCGGGTCAAATCCGATATAGAACTTAACTTTTTCGTTCTGCAGAAGCTCGCGAACCTTTTCCTCATCTGTTGACTGCTCAATAAAGCCTCTTTCCTTCAATACGTCATATACGTTATCATGTTTGCTGACGTTGTCAGGTATAAAATCAAAACTCATTTTTCTCTCTTCTCCTAATTTTTATTTTGTGCCGTAAAGTCTGTCGCCTGCATCGCCCAGTCCCGGAAGGATATAAGCGTTCTCATTGAGGCATTCATCCTTGGCTGCGATGAAAATATCGACATCAGGATGAGCTTTCTGAAGAACCTCAATGCCCTCAGGTGCTGCGATAAGGCACATGAAAATAATATTCTTGCCGCCTCTCTGCTTGATGAAATCGATAGCTGCAGATGCACTTCCGCCTGTTGCCAGCATAGGATCCACTACGAAAATCTGTCTGTTCTCGATATCTGCAGGAAGCTTGCAGTAATATTCCACAGGCTCATGAGTCTCCGGATCTCTGTAAAGGCCCACATGTCCCACCTTGGCATTCGGTACAAGAGCAAGCATTCCGTCAACCATGCCAAGACCTGCTCTTAAGATAGGTACGATGGCAATGTCTTCTCCTGCCAGCATGTTCACTTTTGTCTTCTGCATAGGTGTTGTGATTTCAACCTCTTCCAGCGGAAGCTTTCTCGTTGCTTCATAACCCATAAGCATGGCGATTTCCTTAACAAGCTCTCTGAAATCCTTAACGCTTGTTTCTTCTTTTCTTATCATCGCTGTTTTGTGCTGAATTAACGGATGATCAAATACATATACATTGCTCATTTTGTACCTGCCTTTCTTATATAAAACAAATTATGACCGTTTTATTATGTGCGCAAAACGCACGTGCTGTAAAGGGAACACCTCTCTCCGCACAGGGGTCTTCCATCACATCTGATCCAGCATATCCACTCTTCTCTGATGTCTGCCGCCTTCAAACTCGGTATCCAGCCATGCTGCAGTGATTTCCTCTGCCTTCTCCGGCTCAGTGGTTCTGCCGCCCATGGCAAGGATATTGGCATTGTTATGCTTCTTTGTCATCTCAGCCATATGCACATCTGTGCAAAGTGCACACCGTACTCCTTTTACTTTATTAGCAGCGATGGATATTCCAATTCCTGTTCCGCAGCATACGATGCCTTTATCAGCTTTGCCGCTTGCTACCGCTTCTCCGCATGCTCTGCCGTATTCAGGGTAATCCACCGATTCCTCAGAATGAGTTCCAAGGTCTAATACCTCGATATTTCTGCCCTCCAGATATTTCTTTAAATGCTCCTTGAGCTCGTATCCGCCGTGATCACTGGCTATTGCAATTTTCATAATCTCTCCTTCTCGCCGGTTCCGTTCCTTTTACATTTCGGAAGCCGGGCTGTCATACCTTAACAATATTATATCCTGCCGATTTAAGCATCCTGTTCATAACTGCGAAGCCGACTCCGTCAAAATCGCTGAGAGCTCCTGCCAGTATCAGGTCAACATCCTCATTATCGAGATCCCTGAGTCTTGCGAAAAAGTCATGGGCTGCTTCAACGAATGCTTTTTCCTCAAATAGTATCACGCCGACCTTGGAGCCGAGTCTTTCGTTAAGCATTTTGAGTCTTTCGATTTCGGCCTTGACCTTGTTGCGCTGGCCTTCCACCACCACCATATCTGCCTTCGGCGCATAATGCTTGTACTTCATGCCGGGAGCCTTAGGTGTGATGTCTCCGTCCTCGCTCGGTTTATCTCTGAGCAGCGCTTTATCGTATGTGACCTTCTTGTTCAGAACTGCTTCGATATCCTCTGCAGTTATTATTCCCGGCCTCAGTATAACCGGAGCGTCACCGGTCATATCCACCACCGTGGACTCGATTCCCACTCTGCAGTCTTCGCCTTCGATAACCGCCTCTATCCTGCCGTCCATATCCGCAATTACATCACATGCTCTGGTAGGGCTAGGTCTTCCTGAAATATTGGCACTTGGTGCCGCAATCGGACAGTCAGCTCTGGCTATTAGCTCCAGTGCTGCTTTGCTGTCAGGCATCCTCACAGCTACGGTGTCAAGTCCTCCTGTTGTCCTGTCCGGAACGCCTGCCTTTTTTCTCAGCACCATGGTCAGCGGGCCTGGCCAGAAGTTATCGATAAGGCTTACTATGTCCTCGCTGAGCATAGGTGTCAGCTGTCCTATATCGCTGGCTCTGGCAATATGAACTATCATCGGATTATCGCTCGGGCGACCCTTGGCTTCATATACCTTTGCCACCGCATCAGCATTGAGAGCATCTGCACCGAGACCGTAAACCGTCTCAGTGGGAAAAGCCACCAGCCCGCCCTGCTGTATGATTCCGGCTGCCTCTGCAATATCTTTTTCATTTGTTGATAGTATTTTCGTTTTCATTTTCTTTCCTCTTAAGGCTGTATTTTCAGACTGTATTTCATATCTGTTCTCAGCTGGTACCCGGAAGCTGATGCCCAGAAGTTGATGCCCGGAAGCTGGTGCTCGGAGCCCTGATTTTAGAAGTTTTTCATTTTTTCTGCCTGATCGCTCGTAATCAGTGCATCAACAATTTCATCTATATCTCCGTCTAGGAATGCATCCAGCTTATAGATGGTCAACCCTATTCTGTGGTCTGAAACTCTCCCCTGAGGGAAGTTGTATGTTCTTATTCTCTCGCTTCTGTCTCCGGAACCGACCTGGCTCTTTCTCTGTCCGGCAATTTCATCCTGCTGCTTCTGCATTTCCAGATCATAAAGCCTTGCCTTCAGAACCTTGAATGCCTTTTCCTTATTCTTAATCTGAGATTTCTCATCCTGACATGTAACAACGAGACCTGTCGGCTCATGAGTAAGTCGAACAGCAGAGTCTGTCGTATTTACGCACTGTCCGCCGTTGCCTGATGCTCTGTATACGTCAACACGAACATCGTTCGGATTCAGGTCAATTTCCACGTCATCAACTTCCGGCAGTACAGCAACTGTAGCCGCTGAAGTATGAACTCTGCCGCTGGATTCTGTTTCCGGCACACGCTGAACTCTGTGAGCTCCGCTCTCATATTTCAGTCTTGAATAAGCACCTTTACCCTTGATGAGTACAACAGCTTCCTTGATTCCGCCGATTCCTGTCTCGTTAATATCCATAAGCTCTGTCTTCCAGCGGTTTCTTTCGGCATATCTGGTATACATTCTCAAAAGGTCTGCACCGAAGAGAGCAGCTTCATCGCCGCCTGTTCCTGCTCTGATTTCCAGAATTACGTTCTTTTCGTCGTTAGGGTCCTTCGGAAGGAGCAGAACCTTCAGTTCTTCCTCCTGAGCTTCGATTTTCTCTTCAAGCTCGCTGATTTCCATCTTGGCAAGCTCTCTCATTTCTTCGTCGCCCTCATCCAGCATTTCCTTGGCACCTTCAAGGTCACTCTTGGCTTTCTTGTATTCCTTGTAGGCTTTAACAATAGGCTCCATTTCGCCCATTTCCTTTATATACTTCTGCCATACCGGCTGATTGTTTATAATTTCGGGATCAGATACCTTCTGCGCCAGCTCATCATATTTACCTGTAATAAAATCTAATTTATCTAACATCTTACTCTCCTGTTTATCAGTGCATAAAAAATACACTTTTCTAACTTTATATTATATCAGAAGGTTTCTGTAAAGAAAAGTGTAAATCATGTCTCATTATTAAATCCCTTAGTGACGGTTGTGTCTGCACTGCGAGAGGGACCGCATCAGAGCCGGGGAGGCACGGCGTGAGAACTATGAGAGGCGATTTATTTTTCAGTAGTCTCCAAATGGTGGCTTTATGAAGCATATTTGGAGACTCATTAATCCCTCCAATCAGTCACGAGCCCACTGGCTGCCCAATTCCTGCAAACACGCACCGAGTTCCCTTTAGACTATGCGAAAAATCCTCTGGCTTCTGCTCTCCAGCTGAGTTCTTCAGGATCATCTGTTTCATTAAGCTCGATACCGTGAGCCACCGGCTCCTTGGTTCCTGATTTCACAGTGACAAAGGTCGTATATCCTTCAGCATGTACCTCTCCTGTCTGTTCGTTCTTTAGATGTACATGCATGGTGAGGCTTGTCCTGCCGGTTCTTACCACGGTGCTTTCATAGCTGATGATGTCTCCCGGCTCCACCGATTTCATGAAATTGAATTTATGTGTGTTTTTGTAAAGCAGCCCGTGTTTATCTCCGTGCTCCAGGCATGCCGCAATAAACGAGGCTTCTATCATCCATTCCGTACCTCTCCCTGCATAAAGGTTCTGGTGATGATTCAGGTCTTCCATTCTGACCATGTGTATTGATTTGTATCTTTTCATAGTATTGTCTCCCGGCTTTCGCTTAATACTCTGCATATTATCAGGCGTTTTCATATTAGCACTATAACAATTCCAAATCAATATCGCAATTTTATTTTTGACAGGCACACCTGGGCATCATATCCCAGCTGTCTAGCATACATCTCCATTCCCTCCTTGGCAAGATCCACATGGTTCTGAGGTGCAACCGTAATTTTGTTCACGGCACTGCAAGCATTTTTCAGCTCAATTCTAATGTATGGCAGCAGAAATCCATCCTTTTCACGATAATGTATCTCCCTCTCGTCATTCTCCTTGAACACAACACGGTATTCCTTTTCCGAGGCGAACTCCTCCTGCTTGAAAAAACCGAATAAATTGAAACTGCTTTGCGGAAGCTGCAGCAGTATTTCGCAAATAGTTCACTGCCCTTGTCATGCAGTGCACTTTGCATGATATTTTCAAAGGAACACCCGAGAGTTTCCGGAATATCAGTCAGCAGCAGACTGCGTATATTGTCATCAAGCTCTAGATTCATCTGTACGATCTTCTTCTCATTGTTGATTTCAAGCTTTGATGAAAGAGCGGCATAATTGACCCGGTCATGTATATCAAAATTCACTTTGACAGGATTCTGTACGCGATTCCTTCTGACATCTGTCTTGTCGGCAAGGATCAGTGCCGCAGAAACAGGGTCAATGGCTGTTCCTGTTTTTTCATCGTGATGACCTATAGCCGAAGTGATTATTATTATATCTTCAAGAGGCATATGAGTACCTTTCAAAATCTGGTATGCCAGCAGCGCACCACTGTGAGCATGATCAGTTCTGTATTTTTACGTATTTCTTTGTAAACTGTCATTTTTCTCTTCCTTCATTTTTCATTCGTTTTAATTATAGAATGTAAAATGAACGTGAACTATCATGCAGGGGTTAAATGTGTGTAAAAAACAGCGCAGCCCCGGCATGAACAAAAGTCCCCGCCAGGGCTGCACTGAATGGTTAAATGAATATGTGGTTAAAGTTAGAGTTTTCTTAATAAATCAACAACCTGAATCTTTTCTGCGGCAGTATCGGATGCATCCTTGATCACACGAGCCGGAACCCCTGCAACAACAACGCCAGCAGGCACATCGTCAACGACAACCGCGCCAGCAGCTACAACAGCACCCTTTCCAACTCTGCAGCCTTCAAGCACAACTGCATTGGCACCGATTACCACGTCATCCTCAATGATAACAGGCTGAGCACTAGGAGGCTCGATAACTCCAGCCAGCACTGTACCTGCACCAATGTGACAATTTTTCCCGACAGTAGCTCTGCCGCCCAGCACGGCACCCATATCTATCATTGTGCCCTCTCCGATAACAGCACCAATATTGATAATGGCACCCATCATTATTACCGCATTGTCGCCAATCTCAACCATGTCTCTGATAACAGCACCCGGTTCGATTCTGGCTTTGATGTTTTTCATATCAAGAAGAGGGATAGCTGAATTTCTGCAATCGTTTTCAATAACATAATCGTCTATTTTTTCTGCATTTGCCTCAAGTACCGGTTTGATATCGACCCAGTCACCGAATACGATCTTGTCGCCGGCGCCGAATACCTGACAACCTTCAAATTCAACTGCAGCATTCTCTTTTACATAAACCTTCACAGGTGTCTTTTTCTCGGCATTGCCGATAAACTCTATTATTTCTTTAGCTTCCATAGTTGCTGTAAAGCCCTCCTCGTAATCTGTAATTAAATTTCATTCCTGACACAGGCCGGCTGCCTGTATATATCTGCCATAAACTTCCACAATCTGTCGCAGCCTACCAAACCAACTGCAATCTATTGCAGTCTATCCAAACAGCACATCCTCCATTGTATAGAATCCAGGCTCTGCATCAGCAGTAAAGGCAGCTGCCTTCAATGCGCCCGATGCAAATATCTTTTTTGAGCCTGCGGTGTGCTTGATTTCCAGTATCTCATCAGTCCCGGCATACATAACCGTATGCTCACCGGCGATAGTTCCGCCTCTTACAGCATGGATACCGATCTCCCTGCTGCGCTTGCGATTGCCTTCTCTGCCGTATACATGCTCATATGCACCCGACTCATCAGCCGCTGCAAGCAGCATCTTCGCCGTACCGCTAGGTGAATCCAGCTTTTTGTTATGATGCTTTTCAATTATTTCTATATCGAAGCTGTCTTCGAGCAGCGGAGTGATTTCTGCTATCACCCGCTTCATTATATTTATTCCCAGAGAGTAATTTGCTGAGAATACCACCGGCACATGCTGCGCCAGCTCCTTTATTTTCTCAGTCTGTTCCTGCGTAAAACCAGTGGTTGCTATCACTGCCGGGCAGCTGTGTGCTCTGCAGTATTCCGAAAGCATCTCAAGGTTTGCAGGGTTGCTGAAATCGATCACCACATCAGGCTCCGCAGCAAGTGCCTCAAGTGTATCTCCCGCCAGAGGATCCACAACACCAGCCAGCTGCATTCCCTCTCTTTCTTCTATCATCTGCGACAGCACGCTTCCCATGGCACCGCCGCCAAGAACTGCAATATTCATAGTCGTCAACGTCCCCTTTCCATAATTAGAATTCCGACAAAGTCGGCGGCAATCAGCCGCCACCAGACCCACCGACATCAAATCCTAGAGAAGACCCAGCTTCTCCATCTCACCTCTAAGTACAGCCTTGGTATCCTCTGCCATAGGACACAGCGGCATTCTGTATCCACCAACATTGAGGCCGACCATATTCATAGCCTCCTTGATAGGAATAGGGTTTGTTTCGATAAACAACGCATTGATAAAGTCAAGATATTTCATCTGCATTTCTCTTGCCTTGTCTGTCTCTCCATTGATATATGCCATTGCCAGATCGTGGGTTTCCTTCGGCAGGATATTTGCCAGTACCGAAATCACACCCGCTCCGCCAACTGACAGAATCGGCAGATTGATGTCATCATTACCCGAATATATATTGAAGTTTTCATTGATAAGCTTAGCAAACTTGGAAACCAGAGACATGTCACCGCTGGCCTCTTTGATACCTACAATATTCTTATGCTGGCTGATTTCGGCTAATGCTTCATAACTGATACATACACCGGTTCTGCCAGGTACATTGTACACATAGACAGGAATATCAACAGCATCAGCAACCTGTGTGAAGTGGTATACCATACCAGCCTTGCTTGTTTTGTTGTAGTACGGAGTGATTACCAGCAGTGCATCAGCGCCCATTTCCTGGAATTTCAGACTCTGCTCAATGGCCATCATTGTATTGTTTGAACCGCTTCCCACGATGACAGGAACTCTGCCCGCCGCCTGCTCGATAACAATGCGTGCGATTTCGTCCTCTTCCTTCATTGTAAGCGTAGGTGTTTCTGCTGTAGTTCCCAGAGCCAGAATAGCATCCGTACCTTCCTCGATGTGCCAGTCAACCAGCTCCCTTAATCTTTCATAATTTACGCTGCCATCCTCATTAAAAGGTGTGATAAGCGCTACTATTGATCCCTGTATCATATCGTTAATTCTCCTTCTGATAAAACGCTCCCTTGGCGACTATTGCAGCCGGACCCTCCATATAAACATTTTCGTCCGCTGCTGCTTCAATATAAAGACTTCCCAGAGGCAATCTCACCTCGACTCTGCTGCCGCAGATTCCTCTAAGCCTTGCTGCTGTCACCGACGCACATGCACCTGTACCACATGCCAGCGTCATGCCCACACCTCTTTCATAGGTCATGAGCTCAAGGGTTCTGTCATCTATTACTTTTACAAAATTCACGTTGGTTTTTTCTCTGAACACCGGATGATTGCAGATTTCCTCTCCGATGCCTTCTATATTTATGGTCTCATAGTCATTTACAAAAAGCACGGTATGCACGGTTCCCATGAAGAAGCTGTCGATCTCATATTCGCTTCCGTCGGACAATGTCAGGCGCTGAGCCAGATAATTTTCTCCGTCATAATCCACATTCACAGCCGCCGGATCAAACACAGGCTTTCCCATGTTGATCTTTACCCTGAAAGGCTCTGTGGAGGTTACCTCCACCACCATTTCACCCGCCAGCGTCTGAACCGGATAGGAACTCTCTCTGCAGATACCTTCCTCAAAGCAGAATCTGGCGAAGCACCTGATGCCGTTCCCGCACATCGGTGCACGGCTTCCATCTCTGTTAAAGAACACCATCTCCAGAGCCGGAGTTTCTCTCACCACTATCAGGCCGTCAGCACCTACGCCTGTATCGGCGTCGCACACATCAACTGCAAAGGCACTGTATGCCGCTATGCGCTGACCCTCCGAAATGCCGACCTTGTCGCCAAGTGATTCGCAAAGCTCACTTTCCCTGACTATTATGAAGTTATTGCCGCATCCGTGATATTTTGAAAATAAAACCATTCTTCTCTCCTGACGTTTTACTGCCGTTCCCTTTGCAGCTTACAGTCTGAATGCTCTGCAGAGCGCAATTGCTGCCTTGAGCTTCTGTTCCATCTCAACTGTAACTGAAATTGAAATTTCCGATGTCGTGATGTGATAATATCTGATATCGTTTTCTGCCATAACCTGGAACACCTTGCTTGCAACGCCTGAATGTGTTGCCATGCCTACACCTACCAGGGATATCATTGCCAGATTTCCCTCTCTATTTATCACAACGTCATTGAATACTTCCTGTCCGCCCAGCTCAGCCATGAGGGCTTCACCCTGTTCCTTGCTGCAGCTGAAGGATACTGTGCATGTTCCGTCGGCAGCCATCTGCTGTGAAATCATGTCAACGTTTATCTGAAGCTCTCCAAGTGTTCTGAAGCATTCTGCAACAGCCTTGCCGTCAGCAGGCACGTTTCTCAGTGTAAAAATGGACACCTCGTCCTGGATGCTCATGCCTGTAATCGGCATATCTTCTACTAATAAGTTTTCATTTATGATCATTTCTTTGCTCATGATGTATGTTCCTTTACTCTTATCTGTTTCCAATGATTTACCTAAATATAATTTTACGTTGTATTTCTTGGCCAGCTCTACGGCCCTGGTTTCTATTTTGTCTGCGCCCAGATTGGCGATTTCCATCATTTCCTCATATGTAATGGCTTTTATCGGCTTTGCCTCCGGATAAAGCTCAGGATCCACTGTGTACATGCAGTCGGAAGTGGTGTACATTTCACAGTCCCAACCCAGATGAGCCGCGATGCCCACTGCTGTTATATCCGAACCGCCTCTTCCAAGTGTTGTGATATCACCCTCTTCGTCGATACCCTGGAATCCGGCTACGACAGCAACCTTGCCGCTGTTTATGATTTCTTCAACTTTTTCGGTGTTGATTTCCTTTATCTTGGCATTGGTGTGATACTTATTTGTTACGAAGCCGCTCTGAAAACCAGTCATCGACTGAGCCTCAATGCCCAGGTTCTGAAGCGCGATGGCAAGCAGCGCAACCGTCTGCTGTTCACCTGTTGCCAGAAGCACGTCCAGCTCTCTCTTCGGAATATCTTCTCCTACCTTTCTGGCCATTGCCAGAAGCTTGTTTGTTGTTTCTCCCATGGCGCTGGCCACTACCACCAGCCCCTCGCATCTGTTCTTTGTCTCTGCGATGTGTCTTGCTACTGCCTGAATCTTCTCTATGGAATCAAGACTTCTTCCATTGTATTTCTGTACGATATTAATTTTGATCTCCTCCTATACTTCTAATTTATATTGATCTTCATAGGTTTCTCTTCTTATCACCAGTCTGGCATTGCCGTCTGCAGCGAATACCACTGCCGGACGTCCCAGCCTGTTGTAATTGCTCGCCATGGAGTATCCGTAAGCACCAGTGGCTTTCATTACCAGCAGGTCACCGGTCTCTGCCTTCGGAAGTCTGATCTGTCTGATGAGCACATCTCCGGATTCGCAGTTCTTGCCCGCCACGCAGTATGTGGTTTCACCAACTGCATCCGGCTTCTCCGCCAGCACTGCTGTGTACTCCGCATCGTATAGAGCCGGTCTGATGTTGTCACTCATACCGCCGTCAACAAAGATGTAGTTTTTGTCACCGCTGGTCTTCATATCTCCGATGGTGTAAAGTGTACATCCTGCTTCTCCCACCATGGATCTTCCAGGCTCGGTTATCAGCTTCGAAATGCTTACGCCTTTTTCCTCAGTATATCTCTCTGCCGCTGCAACCATTCTGCTGCACATATCTCCAAGCTCTACAGGCTTATCGGTATCAAGATATCTTATACCGAAGCCGCCGCCGATGGAAAGCTCCATATTATCAAGTCCCATATCGGCCTTCATCCCCGCCAGAAATCCTATCATCGTCTCCAGTGCTTTTTCGAAGGATTCCGCTTCCACAATCTGTGATCCTATGTGGCTGTGGAATCCGCTAAGCTTGACGTACCTGCTCCGTGACAGCTTCTGTATCACTTCTTCTATATGCTTCCTGTCTTTAATATGAATACCGAATTTGGAATCAGGCGCTGCCGTCATAATATATTCATGGGTGTGAGCCGAGATTCCAGGGTTTATTCTCAGCAGAGCCTTTGTGCTTCTCTGCTTCCTGTCTGCAATGTCCGCAAGCCTTGATGCCTCCATCACATTATCAACCACGAAATACCCTACACCTGCATCAAGTGCCATTTCCATTTCCTCATTGCTCTTGTTGTTGCCGTGGAAATAAACCTTGCTCATGTCGCCGCCGGCCTGTATAACGCCGTAAAGCTCTCCGCCGCTGACAACATCAAAGCCTATGCCTTCCTCACCCAGCATTCTGAAAAGTGCAATCGAAGAAAACGCCTTAGATGCATACACCACTTCAGTCTCGAACTTCTCCGATGAAAAGCCTCTGACCGCGGACTCTGCCTGATATCTTATTTTGTTTTCGTCATAAACATTGAGGGGTGTTCCGAACTCGTCCGCCAGCTTCCTGCAGCTGACTCCGCCGATCTGTAAAATCTCCATTGCCTTATCTTCCTTCTCGTCTTACTTCACAGATGATAGGACGTTTCCGAACCTGAGATGCGGGCTCACGGCCCATTGACATGTTAAGCTTCTGAAATGAAAAAGCCAGTAAGGCTTTCCCTACTGACTCAAATTACCACATACACACTAAAAAGTCATTAAGGATAGCACAACTGCCGGACAGACCCGACAGACAGTCATATAGCTATTGACTATATGCCCACCGGAATACCACGCCTGATATCCCAGTTCGGCGAAGGTTGCCTCCGGGTAAGTCACAGCCTGCCGACTACTTGACCCTTCTTCTGCTTCGCGCCTCTATCATCTTGTTTCTTGCATTGGTGACAGTATACTAGCATATCCTCCACAATGCAAGGGGTTTTTTTGAAAAAATCATATTTACCTCTTATTTTCATATATTACTAGAAATAAACGGAATTAACAAGGAGGCGCATAATGGATTTTGCTAATGTAAAGAAAAGCCCTGTTTTACTGAAGGCTGAAAACAAAAGATTCGCATTCGATCATTCAATCGATATGCGTGGATACATCAAGCTGGAAAAGGATGATGACAAGGGGCTCATTGTAGCCGTCATGGATAACATTAAATTTTTCCCTCATGGCGAGTATGTATACAAGCTGATACTGGCAGGCCGCAAAAAGGAAAAGTGGCACTATCACATGGTCGGCAGCATGTCACAAACGGCAGACGGCAAGGGCGAGGGAAGCTTCCGTATAAACCCTGCCGATATGGACGGCAGAGGCAATGCCCTCAGTGATTTCTCAACGGCTATCATCGCTGCCATGTCTACAGTAAACTGCAGCGAATCTCTTCACCCGGTTCTGAAGGGAGATTTTGTCATACCCCGCTCCAGTGAAAAAAGCACGGTATCACGCAAGCCTGCGGCCAAGGATTACAGTCCCTTTTACAATACCTATCTTCTGGAAAGGTGTATTGAAATCGCCAAAAAACAGAAGCAGTACATCGATGTGATACCATTCAAGCACGACCTTGCCAAAGCCAGCTGGAAAAAAATCACCGACTGTGAGCTCTTCCCGATGATTGCTCCCGGCGCAGCTGCTCCTATGAAAAAGTACGGGCATTTCCTTTATGGCTGGCGCGACTCTCATTACTTTCTCGGCATCCCGGGGCGCTTTTTTCCCGAGGAACAGCCTGACGGCGGCAAATCGGGCTTCGTATTCTGGCAGCCTCTTCTGGGAATGGAGGAGGAAAGTCAGGATAAGACCATCCCTGTAGAGGAACGGCGCAAAAATATCTATGGCTACTGGATTGCTGCAATCAACAGATATAATGGGCATATTGAGGAAATTCCCTTGATAGAAGAATAAAAATATGATACCATTGTAAGGTATATGAAAAAGTATATGAAAGCAGCTTTTGAGGAAGCACAAAAAGCAGCGGCTATGGGCGAGGTTCCTGTCGGTGCTGTCATAGTGAAGGACGGGGAAATCATTGCATCGGGTCATAATATGACCGAAACTGCTAAGGATCCCACAGCTCACGCCGAGATGATAGCCATCAGGCGTGCTGCGGCAAAGCTGGGCGGCTGGAGACTGCCGGGCTGCACCATGTTCGTTACGACAGAACCGTGCAGTATGTGTGCCGGAGCCATTGTGTGGGCAAGGCTTGAGAAGCTTTACATAGGCACTATGGATCCCAAGTCCGGAGCATGCGGCTCTGTGCTGAACATCCCTCAAATGTCTGAGCTTAACCATTTCGTAGAAATAGAAACCGGACTTATGCAGGAGGAATGCAGCTGCTTAATGAAGGATTTTTTTAGAAAATTACGGAAAGAAAAGTCGGAGGAAAAACAGTAATGAAAAGAATAGGTGTATTTGTCTGCCTTATTATGATGATTGCGTCAATTATGGCGCCGGCAGCTTTTGCGGCAGAAAACGATACAGCCGATAATACGGCATCAGCAACAAAAGCAGGATTCACTATCGTATCCTCAACACCTGAAAACGGCGCTTCAGGAGTTTCTGTAGAAAACCTGAGTGTCAAGCTGTATTTCAGCAAGGAAATGCTCCAGGATAGCAAGAAAGCCAAGGATGCCAACGATAAGCAGTTCAAACTTACAGACAGCAAGGGCAAGGAAATCCCTATCAAGGTATACTACAGCCACAAGGAGAAAAAAGACGGTCTGATGATGGTCGTTTCCGATACTATCGACAATAACATCACCATCGAGGGAGATACCGAATACACTCTTACCATAGGCAAGGGTCTCAAGGCTTCAGACGGAACGACTCTGGGTGTTGACCAGAAAATAACCTTCAAGACGCTTAACCAGAAGAGATCCACCATGATATACACTATAATGATGGTTGTAATGATGGCTGGTATGATATTCTATACAACAAGAGCTACCAAGAAGGCCATGGAAAAGGAAAACCAGGCTAAAGGAAAGAGCGAGACCGTAAATCCATATAAGGAAGCAAAGAGAACCGGTAAATCCGTAGAAGAGATTGTTGCCAAGGATCAGCAGAGAAAGGCCAAGGAGGCGGCTGCCCGCGAAAAGCAGAGAGCTAAGGATGCTGAAATAGCGGCTGCTCTCGAGGAAACACCGGCTTCATCCAACAAGAGAGTTTCCGGACCTCGTCCGATTTCTGCAGCAGGAAGCGAATACAAGGTCGAGGTGGTTAAGAGCCAGCCTGAGAAAAAGGCTACAAACCCTAAGGGCCAGTCCGGCAAGCAGAAGAATTCCAAGAACAAGAGCAAGAAGAAAAAGTAATGCATCTCAGCCAGGTGAGCCATAAGGCTCACCTGTTTTAAATTATACGCCGGCAGAGCTCCGGGATTTTATCTGAAACTGCTCTGCCTTATCTCATTCAGCGCCGGCAGGCGTCGGAGGTACAACAATGAAAGAAATCAAATTAAAAGCTTTTGCTAAAATCAATCTGAGCCTTGATGTATGCGGTCTGCTGGACAATGGTTTTCATGAGGTAAGCATGGTAATGCAGCAGATTCTGCTGTGTGACGATGTAAAGGTACGCTGGACAGAAGACAGCTCAGTGCAGGGCATAAATATATCCCTTTCCACCAACAGATACTATCTGCCTACAGATGAGCGCAATCTCGCCTATAAGGCGGCTCTCCTGATGGCGGAAAAATACGCCGCTGATATTAACGGCAGCATCTCCATTGATATTGTAAAACGCATACCTGTGGCCGCAGGTCTGGCTGGAGGCAGCAGCAATGGAGCCGCTGTAATCCACGCTCTGAATATGCTGTGGGATCTGAAGCTTCCGCTTCAGAAGCTGTGTGATACCGGTGCGAAGCTGGGTTCAGATGTCCCGTTCTGCATAATGGGACAGGCTGCTGCAAACGATAATCTGAAGCCGGTATATTCCAAAGATCCTCTGGCATGCCACTGCGCGCTGGCAACAGGTACCGGCACTGAGCTTACACCACTGCAGGGGCTCAAAAGCCATCTCGTCCTCTCCAAGCCGGCAATCAGCGTTTCCACTGCCGAGGTCTACAAGGGCATCGACAGCGAACACATCCCTGAGCGCCCGGACAACAAGGAGCTGATTCACGCGCTTCGCACAAACAACCGCAAATTAGTCGAGAAAAATATGATTAATGTACTTGAAAATTTTACATTAAAGAGGTATCCTGTTATTGTGTATACAAAGAACAAGATTCAGCAGCTGTGCAGCTGCGAAGGCGTTCTTATGAGCGGCAGCGGACCGACAGTGTACGGTCTTTGCAAAAATATCAGAGAAGCCAAGGAGCTTTGCCGCAGGATGCTTGAAGACAACAAGGAGAGCTTCTGGACAAGAACTACCTGGTAATGCAATTAAAACGAGGTACCACGATGCTAAATTTCGATATTCAGAACCACAGACCTCTCAGAGAGATGGTCTACGAAGAACTTAAAATGCAGATTCTCACCGGAGCCATCGTGCCCGGAACCAGGATGATGGAGGTTGAACTGGCTGAAGAAATGGGTGTAAGCCGTACGCCTATCAGAGAGGCCATAAGAAAACTGGAAAAAGAGGGTCTTGTCACTATAGAGCCTCGCCGCGGTGCATATGCATCACAGATTTCCACCGAGGATATGGTTGAGATTCTCGAGGTCCGTCAGAACATGGAAGGTCTTGCTGCGTTTTTCGCTGCATCGAGAATGAAGCCTGAACAGCTTGAGGAGCTCAAGGAGGTTTCCCTCAAATACAACAAGGCTGTTTCTGAAGGTGACATGGAAAGCATGATAAAGCACGACACCAGATTCCACAGGATTATCGTTGAATCCTGCAATAACAAAATTCTGGTTACAATGATAGAACAGCTTCAGGAGCTGGTACTCCGTTTCAGATACATCTATTATGATAATTTCAGAAGAGCAGAAAACATGCCTGAAGAGCACAGAATGATTCTGGAAGCCATTGAATGCGGCAATGCTGCGGCTGCCCGCGATGCGGCTGATGTACATATCGACCGCCTCAAGGAGCTGGTTATCAGAGAAGGCGTTCATCAGAGACACGTGTAATGTGAATTAATGAGTATAACAAAGTCCACCTATCCGATTCTGTCGGAGAAGTGGACTTTATTGATATTCCAGGTTATTTTGTTTTCACTGATTTAACCTTGCTCCATGAAGAATAATAATTCTTTCCGCTTACTGTCTTGTACGTTCTTACCTGTACATAGTACTTTTTCTTAGCTTTAAGCTTGGTAATCTTTTTACTTGTGTACTTGTAGCCCTTTACAGTCTTTGTCTTGGCACCTGTCATCTTTGAAGATGTGCTGTATCTGATCTGATACCCTGTGATTGTAGATTTTGCCATCTTTGATGACTGTTTCTTCCACTTCACAGTGAATGCTTTTCTGGACTTCGATAGCTTGGAAATCGAAGTTCCCTTAGGGTTGATATTAAAGCTAAGCGCCTTGCTGCCTTCATAGTTACCCTTTAGTGTTACAGTCACCTTGTAGCTTCCTACATTCTTTCGTCCTGATGTATAGCTTACCGAATAGCAAGTGGAATCCAGAGTCTTGCCTGTCGAATCCTTTACAATGACAGCAGGCTTCTTCACATCACCTGTATATGTGTATGATGTAGTTGAAAGGCTTATACTCGATATCTTGTAGATCGGCGAGCTTGACAGAATTTCGTTGCACTCGGTACATTTCTGTTTAATGACACCATCTGCTGTCGTCGTTGCCTTAACTACATCAGTTGTTTTATCGGCATTCGAGTGATCACACTCAATCTCAAACTGCTCCTCTACTGTTCCGTCATAGCTTCCCATGAAGGTAATGGTAACTGTAGCAGTTCCTGCGTTAACATTATTGCTGTACTCAAGTGTGTAATCCGTGTCCTTGGACAGCTCCTTTCCTGCCATGTCTTTGATGATAACAGCCGGAGTTTTTGCTTCGCCGTCATAGATGAAGCTGGTCACATCAAGTGCAATGGATGATTCGTCAATCTGTGGAATCTCGGTCTTTCCCTCTGTCCCATTGCAGACGCTGCACTCTCTGTGTGCCGTGTAGCCCGCTTCTGTGAGACTTGCCTTCTTCGCAGGCTTATCCTCCCACTGGTGCTGGCAGAAATGCGCTGTGTAACTTCTGTTACCTGTGCTGCCTTTTGGAATTGTGACAGACATATTGTTGTTTCCGGTTAAGCCGGTTCCGCTCCAGCCTATAAAGGAGTATCCCTCCTTTATAGGATTGACCAGCGTAATATCTTCACTTTCCACAGTATAGCTTGTCGGATTTTCTTCTGCTACTGTGCCTCCATCTAAATCGTATGCTATAGTATAGGTTTTCGGATTGCGGAATTTTGCCGTCAAAGTAATATTTTCGCTTAACGAAGAACCGAATTCGTATTCAGCTTCACCGTTATACCAGCAATCAAAGGCCTCATATCCGGCATCAGCCGCTAATGAAGAGGATGGAGAGACAGGTGCAACCGTCTTGCTGCCGTTTGCTACGACCTCAAGTGCGTACTGGTTGCCACCGTTCTTAAATGTCACCGTCTTTTCCTTGATGCAGTTTGTGTTGACAGTGCCGTAGAACATACCTCCGTGAATCTCGCCGTAATTACCGGCATGACCCTTAACGGCAGTTGGGGTGTCGCTTGTGCAGTAAATTCCACCAACATAGCTAGGCATGGAAACCATCCCCGTTACCGTACCACCGTTGGCATAAAGATGACTTGCGTTGCCGTAGCTTCCGCGGGTCAGCGTGATGTCGCCCTTTACTACACCACCTGCAGTTGGATTACTATCAATCAGGGTAAGTATAGTCTTTGGACTTGCAGCGTTATCAGCCAGCTTGATGTCGCCTGTGAGCGTATGACCGTTGAGGTCCAGAGTAATAATCTTATCGCTCAGGTTAAGTGTGCTTGACAGCTTAAAGTCAGCAGCTAGCTTGATGAAGTTGCTGCCCAGGGAGAGGGCATCTTTCAATTCCGTCTCATTGGAAACATTCTCGGATACCCATTTTGCGGTCAGCGCGATGTTCTCCGTAACAGGTTTGGTAAAATCGTATTTCGTATCACCGTTGTACCAACCCAGGAATACATAACCATCCTTTACAGGTTTTTCCGGCTGCCGTGCCTTTGCATTGCTGACATTGACAAACCACTGAGTCGGAACGGTGCCGCTTGCGCCGTCCAGGTCAAAGCTGACGGTGTAATATGTGTCGTTCACCGTGCCGGTATCTTCATTCTGAATGCCTCCGTAAAAAACTCCGCCGGAGATGACACCGCCATCTCTGTTTATCACTGTTCCTTCAAATATTCCACCGGAAATTGTACCGCGTATAGTATCGTTAGCGCCCTGATAATTGGTCACTGTTCCTTTGTATGTTCCGGCATTTATCGTACTTAACGTGTTTATCACGCCGCCATAGAATGTGGTGCCGCTTTTGTTCTCATCTTTCTCGATAGTCAGATGAGCAGCAGCATTTCTTAATCCTGTAATCTCGCCGCCATTCGCACGCATAGCGGTTGCCCCATTCCCGTTGTACACACCGTCATCAATTTTACCGCCGTTCATGGTGAAAGAGCCTTTGTTAAATACCCCGCCACCACTTCCTTCTGCACTACAGCTGCTGATGCTGCCGCCGTTCATGGTGAAGGAGCCTACGTTTAATACGCCGCCGCCATTTCCTGTTGTACTACAGTTGCTGATAGTGCCGCCGTTCATGGTAAAAGTGGCATTGCTGCAAATCTGCACGCCGCCACCACCTTCACTTACAGCATTTCCACCGGTTATCACACCTCCGACCGGCAGGGAAGCGTTCTCCCCAGTATGCGCTGCATCCGGACGGCTGTCCTGTAATGTCAGGCTACGATTGAAATTAACTCTGAGCACGCTACCGTTGCCGGTATTCCGGAGCACATGACCGTTGAGGTCCAGGATAACGAGGTTATTGTCCAGATTAAGTGTGCCTGACAGCGTAATATCATCCGTCAGCTTAATCGTTGTGACTTCTGCGCCAAGGGCATTTTTCAGTTCTTCTTCAGTTGAGCACTCATTTACTGTGACTGCATAAATCATTCCATTATCGGTAGTTTCCAGCCAGATTTCGCATTCTGATAAATCTATATCTGTAGAGATACCAAGACTTGATTTAATGTTCGATACATTCACAGTCTCTGTGTCGGTAATCTGCTTACTGAAATACCAGTCATCAGTTCCGTCATTGCCCTGTACGACAAGTGCAACATCGTCCCTGGTACTTCCCTTAATTGCCTTAATATCACCTGAGGTGGTGTTATATGTAATTGTACCAATATTCTTACTGCTTCCATCCAGTCTCAAGGTCATCGCCGTGCACTCTTTGATTTTTCCGGACGTTGCCGTACCGGATGATGCTGCTTGCGCAGCAGATGCGAAGAGCACATCTGTCAGATTCAAATTGGCAGCTGGGCGAACGACAGGGAAAGATTCATCGACACCGGTGTATCCGATGAAGCCGTAAGATGAGTTCGGACGCGCAAGCAACACAGCGTCACTTTGTTCTGTGTGTGGCGAACGC
>JAUNDC010000029.1 GCA_030526355.1 Bacillota bacterium
ATATCAACAAAGTCCACTTCTCCGATAGAATCGGCGAAGCCGACTTTGTTCTTTGTGAATTATAATACAGCATGGAGGAGCATATGGTTAAAATCAATGGAAAAGAGCTGGATGCTGCAGGAATGACTGTTTCTCAATATCTTGACGGAACAGACTATGACCGCAGGCGTATAGCTATAGAAAGAAATGGGCAGATACTGCCAAAGGCAAAATATGACGAAACCGTTCTTGAAGACGGTGATTCACTGGAAGTTGTTAGCTTCGTGGGAGGTGGCTGATTTGTCCGGAATCCCTACCAGAAATGAAATGAAGGAAGCTCTGATAGCCAGAAACGGCAGACAGCTTCAGGAAACCCTGGAAGCATCGACGGTAGCAATATGCGGGCTTGGAGGACTTGGCTCAAATATTGCTGTCTCACTGGCGCGTGCCGGCGTAGGAAAGCTAATACTTATTGATTTTGACAAGGTTGACGTGAGTAACCTCAACAGACAGCAGTACAAAGCATCTCAGACAGGAATATATAAACCTGATGCGCTGGAAGCCAATATTAAGGAGATTGCGCCATACATACGGGTTTCTGCGCATACAGTGAAGCTTACTGAGGACAATATGGACGAACTGCTGGAAAATGCCGATATAATATGCGAAGCCTTTGATGATGCTGAAGCCAAAGCTATGATTACCAACCATGTGCTTGAAATCTTTCCTGACAAGTATCTTGTGGCAGCTTCAGGCATGGCAGGTCTTGGCTCTGCCAACAGCATCAGAACGCGAAGAATAACAGACAGGTTTTACCTGTGCGGTGATGGCGTGAGCGACCTTGCTGAAGGCACATCCCTAATCTCATCAAGAGTAATGCTCTGTGCTGCACATCAGGCACATATCGTTCTGCGCATACTCGCAGGACTTGAATAAATACAGAAAGAAGGAATAACGATGAACAACGACAAGCTTATTATTGGAGGACATGAATTCAACTCAAGATTCATTCTCGGCTCAGGTAAATATTCGCTCAATCTCATTGAAGCGGCAGTAAAGGATGCTGGTGCGGAAATAATCACATTGGCAGTAAGACGTGCCAACACCAAGGACCATGAGAACATACTGGATTACATCCCGGAAGGAGTTACCCTGCTTCCTAACACCTCCGGAGCGAGAACAGCGGATGAGGCTGTCAGAATCGCTCGCCTTGCCAGAGAGCTGGGCTGTGGAGACTTCGTAAAAATCGAAATTATGAGAGACTCCAAATACCTGCTTCCGGATAATGAAGAAACAGTAAAAGCAACTGAAATCCTGGCTAAAGAAGGCTTCGTGGTAATGCCTTATATGTATCCGGATCTTTACACGGCCAGAGACCTTGTCAACGCTGGTGCTGCAGCAGTAATGCCTCTCGCCTCTCCTATCGGCTCCAACAAAGGACTGGCTACCCGCGAATTCATCCAGATACTTATAGATGAAATCGACCTGCCTGTAATAGTTGATGCCGGTATTGGAAGACCTTCACAGGCATGCGAGGCCATGGAAATGGGAGCTGCAGCAATAATGGCTAATACAGCTCTAGCTACAGCCGGAGACCTGCCTCTAATGGCACAGGCTTTTCGTCAGGCTATTGAAGCCGGCCGCAAGGCTTATCTTTCTGGGCTAGGCAGAGTTCTCGTCAGAGGCGCCAGCGCATCAGACCCTCTTACAGGATTTCTGAGAGACTGATGGAGGTGAGAAAATGGAAAATCAATTTTTTGTAGATTCGGAGTATCTTTCAGAAGCTGCTCTGGCAAAAAAGCACAGACTTGAGACAGACCCATCCTCCAGAAAGAATCATATGGAGTATATGGACGGTATGGAGCAGATAAATTCAGATATCTGTGATAAGGTCATTTCGCAGATGGATTCATATGATTACTCGACATACACAGCAAGGGATGTAAAAGCGGCACTTGAGCATGACCGCTGCAGCATCGAGGACTTCAAAGCACTCCTCTCACCTGCTGCCGAACCGTTTCTGGAGCAGATGGCGCAAAAGGCACGTATTGAAACAAGAAAGCATTTCGGCAATACTGTGTACCTTTTCACACCACTCTACATCGCAAATTACTGTGAAAACTACTGCGTATACTGCGGCTTCAACTGTTACAACCACATCAACAGAATGAAGCTTGATCCGGAGCAGATAGAGCATGAAATGAAAGTCATTGCAGACAGCGGCATGGAGGAGATTCTTATTCTAACAGGCGAAAGCCGTTCCATGAGCGATGTCAGATACATCGGAGAAGCCTGCAAAATGGCCAGAAAATATTTCAGAATGGTAGGACTTGAAATCTACCCAGTCAATACAGACGAGTACAGATATCTACATGAATGTGGAGCCGATTACGTTACGGTATTCCAGGAAACCTATGATGCAGATAAATATGAAACACTGCATCTCATGGGTCACAAGCGTGTATGGCCATACAGATTCAATGCCCAGGAACGGGCCCTGATGGGCGGCATGAGAGGCGTTGCCTTCTCTGCACTCCTGGGACTTTCAGACTTCCGCAAGGATGCGCTGGCTACTGCCCTGCACGTTTATTACCTGCAGAGAAAATATCCTCATGCAGAGATGTCACTTTCCTGCCCGAGACTTCGTCCTATCATCAACAATGATAAAATCAACCCACTCGATGTAGGCGAGAAACAGCTGTGTCAGGTAATCTGCGCATATCGTATTTTCCTACCTTTCGCAGGGATCACTGTTTCATCACGTGAAAGCGAAAGCTTCAGGAACGGAATCGTTAAAATCGCAGCAACCAAGGTATCGGCAGGCGTATCCACTGGTATAGGCGACCACGAAAGAAAATATTCAGGAAAGGAATCAGACGGCAAACAGGGCGACGAACAGTTTGAAATCGATGACTCAAGGAGCTTTGAGAAAATGTACAGCGACATGTCCGAGGAAGGCCTTCAGCCGGTTCTGAACGATTATCTCTATGTCTGATATTATCTGTATAACAAACAGGAAGCTCTGCGAGGGAAACTATCCCGAAGAATTTCTGTCGCGAATCGAAAAAATAGCTGCCAACAGACCTGCTGCCATTATTCTCAGGGAAAAAGATATGACTCCTGAAGATTATACAATTTTGGCATCACGCGTGTTGGATATATGCCGTAGATACGAGACGCAGTGCATTTTGCATACCTTCACCAATGTGGCCATATCTCTCGGCTCTGATGCAATACATGTGCCGCTGCCGGTTCTTCGGCAGATGGACGCAAAAGAACGTAAATCATTCAGACTTCTCGGGACCTCATGTCATTGCGTTGAGGATGCTGAGGAAGCTGAGAAGCTGGGCTGTACATACATCACCGCTGGGCATGTCTTCCCTACCGATTGTAAAAAAGGACTTGCCTGCCGTGGTATTGGATTTCTGGAATCTGTATGTGACTGCGTGGATATACCTGTATATGCTATTGGCGGAATCGGTCAGCAGAATATAAACATGATACGCAGTTCTCAGGCCGCCGGAGCATGCATCATGAGTGGTTTCATGCAGTGTACAGACGTAAACAGGTATTTTGATGAATTAACAGGAAAGGTTGCCAAAATGGAATTTTCAAAGGAAAATCTGATGCTCTATGCCGTTACAGACAGAGGCGGTATGAGCATGCAGGATTTATACAACAAAATTGAGGAAGGTCTGAAGGGCGGAGTCACCATGGTTCAGCTTCGTGAAAAGGAGCTGGATGTAGAGTCCTTTGTTTCTGAGGCAATACGGATAAAAAAACTCTGCCACAGCTATAACGTTCCTTTTATAGTTAACGACAATGTTGAGGTGGCATTAAAAAGCGGTGCTGACGGAGTCCATGTAGGCATTGAGGATCGCCCTGTATCTGAAATCAGAGAGCTTGTCGGGAAAGATTTTATTATAGGTGCAACTGCCAAAACCATTGAACAGGCACAGAATGCACAAGCAGCCGGTGCTGATTATCTGGGAGTCGGAGCAGTCTTCCCTTCCCCGACCAAGAAAAAAGTAATACGTATTACCCATTATCAACTTCGCGAAATATGTGCTTCCGTTTCCATTCCTGCTGTTGCCATCGGGGGGATCAATGTGGATAATATGGATGAAATAAGCGGAGGTGGCATGGTCGGAATAGCTGTTTCTTCGGCTCTTTTCGCAGCTGATGATGTAAAATCCGCTGCTGAACTTATGAAAGAAAAAGTGAGGAATTTATTATGAAAAAAGTTTTGACTATTGCTGGAAGTGATTCCAGCGGAGGTGCAGGTATTCAGGCGGATATCAAAACTATGATAATGAACGGAGTATACGCCATGAGTGCCATTACTGCCCTGACGGCTCAGAACACGACAGGTGTTACAGGTATAATGGAATCCACTCCCGAATTTCTGGCAAAACAGATAGATGCTGTCTTTGACGACATCAGGCCGGACGCAGTAAAAATCGGAATGGTTGCATCTTCTGAGCTAATAAGAACTATTGCAGATAGACTTCGTGCCTACGATGCTGACAATATTGTCGTTGACCCTGTTATGGTATCGACAAGTGGAGCCAGACTCATAGACGAAGACGCTGTAGCCGTTCTCAAAAGTGAACTGCTTCCTATCGCCACACTTGCTACACCGAATATTCCTGAAGCAGAAGTTCTGGCCGATATGAAAATCACCAGCTCCGAAGACATGGTCAAAGCTGCCGAGAAAATCAGCAGAACCTACGGCTGTTCCGTACTATGCAAAGGCGGTCACAGCATCAACGATGCCAACGACCTGCTTTATACAGACGGACAATCAATATGGTTCAAAGGAGCACGCATAGACAACCCTAATACCCACGGAACAGGATGTACACTTTCCAGTGCCATAGCTTCCAATCTGTCCAAGGGATTTGATCTGGAGGAATCGGTGGAGCGTGCCAAAGACTATATATCTCAGGCACTGGCTTCCCGTCTTGACCTCGGTAAAGGCAGCGGCCCTCTCGACCACAGCTTTGACCTTGGCGGCAAATTTGCAGAGGAGGCTGAATAATGGAAACAAGACGTACTAATCTGTTTGAAAACGGGCTTATCTGGTTCGGTGCCGGTGTGTCTATCGCAGAAATTCTGACCGGTACATATTTCGCACCTCTCGGCTTCGGCAAAGGTCTTATGGCTGTCGTAACCGGACATATAATCGGTTGCTTCATGCTGTTTCTGGCAGGAGTTATCGGCGGCAAGGAAGGCCGCAGCTCCATGGAAACAGTCAAAATGAGCTTCGGTAAGAAAGGCAGCTATCTCTTCGCAATACTGAATATTCTGCAGCTGGTCGGCTGGACCTCCATCATGATATTCGACGGTGCTCTGGCAGCTGATGGGATTTTGCATGCAGGCAAATGGGTATGGTGCCTCGTCATCGGAGCTCTGATTGTAGTATGGATAATGATAGGCATTACTAACCTGGGCAAAATCAATACTGTAGCCATGTCTGCCCTGCTCTTGCTTACACTTGTTCTGTGCTATGTTATTTTCGGAAAAGGCACACTGCCTGATTTTTCCGGTGAAGCTATGAGCTTCGGTGCAGCTGTTGAGCTTTCTGTGGCAATGCCGTTATCGTGGCTACCTCTGATAAGCGATTATACAAGAGAGGCTAAAGAGCCTGTCAAGGCTTCTGCTGTCAGTGCAGTGACATATGGCATTGTGAGCTGCTGGATGTATGTGATAGGTATGGGCGCAGCAATCTTTACCGGAGAATACGATATTGCACAGATTATGATGAAGGCAGGTCTGGGTATTGTTGGACTGCTGATTATCGTTTTCTCAACAGTCACTACTACATTCCTTGATGCATATTCAGCAGGTGTTTCCAGCGAATCTATCTTCAGCAGGATAAATGACAAATGGTTCGCAGTTGTTGTTGCAGTCATAGGAACTGTCTGTGCTATTCTGTTCCAGATGACAGATATTACAGATTTTCTGTATCTGATAGGCTCAGTATTTGCCCCGATGATAGCTATAATGATAGCAGATTACTTCATTCTCAAAAAGAATCACAGCGATTGCTCTGTGAATGTAGGAAATCTGGTTATATGGGTTATCGGTTTTATAGTTTACAGAATGATTATGAATGTTAACTTGCCGTTTGGAAGTACACTGACTGATATGGTCATTACACTGATTATATGTATCGCTGCTGATAAACTGATACGACCAGCTTTAAAGAAACAATAAGGAGAATACAATCACAACGCCGTCGGAATCAATCTGACGGCGTTTTCCAGGTGGACCAATTTTCATTTCTGACAGGTTTTATAATAAGCTTCTCAAGCCATGAATCTTCTTCTCCATTTGCACAACCATCAGTAAGTTCAATTATCTCCTGCAGTTCTATCTCGCTCATATCATATTCCAGGTCTACAAGATTACTCCGGAGCTGACCTATGTATAGAACACCGGTTTTGTCTAAAACTGCGCATTCAAGTGCTGCATTTCTGATATTGAAATCACCTGCCGGCAGATTATGAACCAGAGCAACTTTACCACCCGTTGCTGCAACAGCCAGCCCTGTGTCAATACCATATTTATATTCTGCGTATGAATTCTCTTTAGAAACCATCTCAGTGTCAAAGAATGCTCTATCCAAATCGTTCGTGACCTTTCCTTTGTAGAGAATTTCATACGGCTCCTTTTCATTCTCTGTTCTGCACAATACCGCAATATATCCCTCATGGTTTGTCACTGCCAGACTTCCATCCTCACCCCAGGCGTATGTCATTTTTTCTGATGCCGGAAATACTTCAATAGGGCTTTGCGAGGTCCAAGTATCCGCATCAATCATCTCCATGAAATAAGCTCCATCTTTAACAGAGAAAACAGATAGATACCTGTGATCTCCTGATAAGCTCATTTCCACATATTCAGCATTTTCGTCCAACGGATAAGCCATTGCAAGCTGTTCTGTCAAAGGCTTAGGATCCGGTACCGTCCAGCTTCTTCTACCCTTTGTTACAGTTGCAGAGGCTGCTACTTCAATGGGAAGCTCATATACTCCGTAACCGCCGGAAATCTGAGAAACATCTACAGAAGCCCCCTTTGCGGTCCTGTTATTGACAATGAAAAGCATTCTGTTTTTCAGGTTATTTCCTGACAGGTTTTCCGTAGGTTCAGGGTGATACCAGCGCATGCCATCCATAGTATTCTCCTCCTGGACTACCAATATGGGATCAAACTCATAATAATCCTCCCCTGAACCAAAAGGTTTCATAATATTCGTCCTATAGCCAAGAGAAGTTTCGTAATCATAGTTTTCCACTCCGGAAACCTTGTACTGCTGATATTCATTATCTATAACAGGTATTTTGAATAAGTCGTTGAAGGCTTTGTACAGATTCACATCTGCATCATATGATGCCCCGTTTTCCGCCGAAAGCATGTTTCTCTCGTCATACACCTTCAAGCCTGAGAGGGCATTATCGGAATTATATATCTTATTTCCAAACTGAAATCGGAAGCTTACAGGATAATAATCCAGATAATCCTTAAGCCTTATTTTTCCCTCTTCTATCAGACTGCTCTTCTTTACCCTCTGCTGGATTTCATTGTAAAAAGCGTGGATTTTCTTTTCCTGTAATCCTTCTAACCTTTCATATTTCAGCTGAGTATAATAAGGTACTACTGACCACCCAGTAAAACGAATATCGTCATAGACAAAAGTATCATCCGTCTTAGCCATCTTTCCCCTTTTAAATGATGATGCCGTCCTGTTTGTGCTGTAATTGTAACTATTAATCCAGTGAAAATCGTCCGCAGAATCTGCTCTGAAACCGACTTCAAGCCCAACTGCCGCACCACGGCTTCCTTCAGCAGTTTCTTCCGTCAGTACGGCTTCACCAATCTGATGATCCAGGAAAATACAGCCATAAGCAATCATCCCGACTGAGAGAAATATCATTATCATAAATATAATAACAGATTTTTTCATAACAAATGACTCTCCTTTTATTATTCTTTCTCTCAGCACTATCTGATCTGATCTACAGCTTTTCTGATGCGATCTGCTCTGTAGTCATATTTTGCCTTTACGATCTCTATTAATGACTTGCCGGATGCTTCTATTTCAGCCACGCTCAAATCATCTATTATCTCACTTTTTCTTATGAGAATTGCCCTGTCTATATAGTCAGCAATTTCCTCGATTAAATGAGTTGAGATGATAACTGTCTCATCCTTATCCAGAACGCTTACCAGAACTTCATAGAAATCCTCTCTGTTAAACACATCGTTTCCTGCGAAGGGCTCATCCATAAATATGTATTCTGCTCCTTGACTGATTGCCAGCGTGACTTCAAACTGATTCTGCTGCCCCAGACTGAATTCGCTGATTCTCTTCTTAGTCGGCAGTTCAAAGAATTCCATCAAGGCATCATACCTTTTTTCATTGAACATCGGGAACTGAACTTTGTAGAACCATTTGTGGTCATCTGCCGTAATAGACGGAAAGAAAGAATGATCACCTGTAGCAAAGGACAATCTTGATATATTGCTACTGTCAATCCTTTCCCCATCCAGTGTAATTTCTCCCTCAAAGGTAAGGAAACCCATTATACATTTCATCAATGTTGTTTTACCGGCTCCATTAGCGCCAAAGAGACCGATTATCTGCCCCTTGGGAATCTTAATATTGCATTCTGAAAGTGCAACCTTATCCTTATACTTTTTCGATACATTTCTAACCTCAATCATTTTCACCCTCCTAAAATGGTAATATATGAGACAGGTAATCCTGATGTAATGCAAGCTCCGGTGTTACAAAAACATAGAGGCATAAGTCAAGTAAAGTCTGCACTATCATTATCAATACGATGAACAGTGCCTGTATCAGAGGAGCTCCCCAGATAGTCCTCATATACTCTTTGCTGTCAGGCAATCTTTTCATGACATATACACTTTTTGTCTTCTTATTATAATATTCGTAATTCCAATATGCCTGAAGGAAGAATGCCAGCAGAATGCCAATTATGTATCCATAATATGCGTGTATCTCAAGTTCCCAGAAATAAGGCATTTTCATACCAGAATCAATTGTTATTCCTTTGATACTGCTCTTAATTTCGTTCAACTTTATCAAATATTTCCCATAGAATACAAGATGCTCTGCAACAGCAGTAAAGATACACACTCCAAAGAAGAAATTAGTTTTTTCCAGATTTATTCCAAGCGGCATTAATCTGCGTCGCAGCCATACCGGATTGAAGTTTTGAAACCCTTTTCTGCCGTTATTTTCCTCTGCTCTTCCGTACCTATGCAAAATGGACACTTCTTCTGAACCCGACCCATAAGCTTCAGCTGAGCTGTTAACTTCGAGATAAACGTTATCATCATATTCAACGCTGTCAAGATCAACTATGCCATCATGTTTATTGACCTTGAAAGGATCCCCCTTTGGTCGTTTCTCTCTGGATATAATATCTCCAATTGAAAGAGCAGAAAAAAGAAAAATAATAAGAATTGCAACGAGTATGTAGCTGGTAGCAGGATCATAAGCCCAGACAATAAACATTGCCACAATCACAAGTATCACTCCTGCCGATGGTGTTCCGTTATGCCAGCTTAAATAGCATGACCTGGCACATTCGCCTGCTAAAGCCAGTACAGCAACTATATTGAAAATGATTACTATTGGATGTGCAATGGGAATCAGAGCATGCCCTATCTCCGTCCTTAACAGACCTAACGCAAGCTTTGTGTCAATTTCAGTTGCACCGGCCATGGTCAGACCCAACCTTCCAACTGCATATAGAGAAGCTATTGCCACACCCCATAATATAAGAATAATAGCTAGATAATAAAAAAAGATAGTGAGATAGGATGAAATCGGTGATAAACACAATCTTCTCATAGTGTAGCCAGTAGTTGAGCATGATGTTTTGAGTGCTTTTCTGCCTTTTAACGAATTCGCAACAGCTATCAATCCTGTCACATTCACAGCGATAAACAGCAGAACGACCCATGGACCTCCAAAAGCACGTTCCATCAGCATATATGAGCTCGCCTCATATGGATTGCCGATCTGCAGCAGAAAAAGCATTATTAAACATATTGGTATAGCTGCTGCAATAAGCAGTATTTTTTTATGGCTCGCTCTGTTGTATAAAAAAACTAAAGACAGGTATTTTTCCAATTAGAGCACCTCCTTGTATAGATATATTAATCAGGGGGGCTTTATTATATTCATGTGCATTTTATATGACTAATTGAATTACCCAGACTGACAACCCTCCAAGCACCATTGTCACCGGCAGCGTAACGATCCATGCCACTATAATATTCTGTGCTATTCCCCACTTCACCGCAGATATACGTTTGGCACTGCCGGCACCCATTACCGATGTTGTGATAACCTGTGTTGTACTGATTGGAGCTCCAAGAAATGACATGGCTTCTATTACAAGTGCTGATGCTGTCTGTGCGGCAAATCCGCTTGCCGGCTGCAGCTTTGTTACTCCGCCGCCCATTGTTTTCATGATTTTCCATCCGCCCAGAGATGTTCCAAGAGCCATCATTAATGCACAAGCTACCTTTACCCACAAAGGCACTCCTGAAGCTGCATCAAGAAGTCCTCCGGTTATCAGCGCCAAAGTTATGATGCCCATTGTTTTCTGTGCATCATTATTGCCATGTGAGTATGCCACAAGTGCTGCAGAGAATACCTGAAGCTTGCGGAACACCTTGTTTGCCTTGTTCTGTGACCATCCGGCAAACAGCATGAATATCAGCTTCATGAATCCGAAGCCTATAAACAATCCGATAAATGGTGATGTTACAAGAGGAATAATAACTTTTTTGAGTACACCTGCCCACATGACATGCTCAACACCCATGGTAAATACTATGGTAGCTCCTATGAGGCTTCCTATAAGTGCATGAGAAGAGCTGCTAGGTATGCCTTTCCACCACGTGAAGAGATTCCATATAATTGCGCCTATCAAAGCACCTAGAATAACGTACTGTTCCAGTTCCACATTAACAAGCCCTGTGGATATTGTCATTGCAACCTTTTCACTTACCATTGCTCCCACTAGATTCATGCAGGCTGCCAGTGCAATAGCCTTTTTTGGTGTCAAAGCTCTGGTATATACTGTCGTCGCAATAGCATTCGCTGTATCGTGAAACCCGTTGATGAATTCGAATATCAGAGCAAATACAATTACACATCCCAAAATACCGCTAAGCATATTTCATTATCACTCCTTCGACGATATTGGCAACATTTTCACACGAATCAAGGCTGGTTTCCAGCTGTTCATAAAGATGCTTCCACTTTATAAGCTCTATTGGATCCTTTTCTTCTCTGAAAAGCTTCTTGAGCGCATCTCTGTATAATGTGTCACCATCGTTCTCTATGCGGTTGACTTCAATAATCTGTTCTCTGACAATACTGTTTTTTTGAGCCTCAGGCAGATGCTTGAACATCACCTCCAGCTCTCGTATTGCCTGCATAATATATGTTGCCATGGCGAAGCTTTCAGGCTTCAGTTTTTTCACATCGAACACGATAAATCTGTTGGCAACCTCTTCGATACTGTCTACAATATCGTCCATTTCTTTGGTAATTGAATAAATATCTTCTCTGTCAAAGGGCGTAATAAATGATGCGTTAAGTGCGGTAAGTATCTTGTGCGCCTGCATGTCACACTCGGTTTCAAGGGTTTTGACATCTGCAACCTTGTTTTCAATATCTTCATAATTTGAAACCAGATCGTAAAACGCTTCACCTGCCTTTACTATCTTGCCTGAGAATTCCTCCAGCAGCAGGTAAAACTCATTTTCTTTCTTCTTTACTCCTATCATCAGCCGCTCCTTTTTATATGTATTAAAGATTTGTCCTGCCTTTATATTACACTTGTGTTAAAACAAAGTAAATTATAAATTTAATGAATTTTTAAAAAACATGCTTGTGCATGTTTTCTATCCCACAAACATCTCAATAATCGACAAATTGTGATATTTTCTAACAGACCGTAAAAAAATGTAGAGTCTCCAAATGTGCTACTGCCAGCTGCTATTTGGAGACTTCCGATTTCACTTCTAATACCTACTGCTGTCCTGTCCATGAACCTATAAGACGCAAAAGAGTTTAATGAAGCACTGCTTCAGGATCTACAGACAATGATACTTTCCGGGTATCCATATTATATTCATACAGATTATCAGACAGAAAATCGTCCGGCTTGACGATTCTCTCATCTCTATTGGCACTTCTTATCATATTGGTAAGATGTCTGACATCTGAATCATATCTTTTAGGCATAATAATAACCTCGTGAACAGAAGATGGCAGTATAAAATAATCACCGCCTACAAGCCTCCCAACCTTTTGTCTGACTTCATCAAATACTATCATTGTTGCCCCATTAAGCTTCTGTTTATTTGACAGCATAAACATGCCAACATCTTTAGGCAAATTAAACGCTTGTGATAAATTCTGCAATACAAAGTTATTTATCGGATCCATATTTTCAACAGCAAGTCTGTGAAGTTCATCAATATTCAGATTCCACTGTTCCATCATATCATTGGTTATAAGAGTCACATAAAAACCGTTATCTGCTGCACCTACTTTAAGCTGATATGATAGCGCAAACTCTCCAAATCGTTTAAATGGCTTGTCCTCAAGTCGTTTCGCATTGGTATCTGCATTTATCAACCTGAACTCAATCTGACCTTTAGCTTCATCTATATTTTCTACAAAAGCACGCATTTTTTCCAGGTCAGGCAAAGCAAACTTGGAACACCTGATATACATTTCCTTTACTGCATCTATAATTTCATCTATGTTTTCACCATTCTCGTACACTTCATACAGATCATCCATATGAATATTAGGCATACAGCCCGTGCTGCCATGTTTTATGCACAAAACCTCAATTTGAGTATCGTTATTTCTTATGGTCTTTTCCACAGTAATGTCTTCTATTCCAAATTCTTCAGAAAAAACACGCTTAGTCTGTGAAAAAAGCACGTTTCTAAATCCCTCATATGATAATGTATTTGTTCCTGCTTTATTTGTTTCCATACACGCCATAGCAAAACCTCCTTATTTTGTATTTATAGGTAATTTTTACCTATTTTAACATTCAAGGAGGTTGCTATCAACACCATTTCAAATTTACGGTATATATTGTAATATTATCCATACTTACTGTAGCGAATCAGTAAAACATCAATATCCTATATTTCGTCTGTGTAAAATTACATTCATTGCAATATATATTAAAATAGCAATAATTATTGCAGCAGCAACAATAACATACATGTTATTCAGCGGCACCTTTTCATCAAAGAAATACAGATTGCAGTCTACACTGTCTTTGATAGCTTCCACAACCTCCGGAGGGAACCCCTCATCGCCCATCTCTTCAAACACGCCTCTCAGGGCATGATTTCGCAGGAGCCCTGTGCCATATGTACCGGGAAGGAAAGAAATAACCTTCTGCAGACCTTCAGAAAACTGTGATATAGGCATATATGCTCCGCATATGAAACCATAACCTGCGCTGACGATCGTTCCTACAGCCGAAGCCTGACCGCTTGTGTATAATGGGAAATTCACACATGATGACAAAGCAGTTCCGAACAGAACAAGCAGGAATACATCAATAATAATGCAACTGACATCCTCTCCTGTCAGATACCAACCCTCATATGCCAGATATCCAAGACATACTCCTGTGGCAATAAGGCAAATCAGCAATGTGGAGAGCAAAGTGGACATGTAGTAGCTCAGCGCCAGTGTGCTGCGCTTTACAGGAGCAATAGTGATATCTCTACGGGCACCGGATACTTTATCCTGAACCATAAGCAGATTTGAACAGAACGCTACAGTAATGCAGCTTACAGCCAGAAGAGACGATACCAGCTCGCCGCCTACACATCCGCCAATAAGTTTATCTGATGCTTCAGCACCTGCGGCCTCCAGTGCTCCCCGGAAGGTATCCTCATACACATTGCTCAGGAAGGTGCCGTAAAGCACCAGAAGAATCAATGGTGTAATGAGCGATGTAAAAAACATTCCTTTATCCTTAAAATACAATTTTGTGTTGCGTTTTACTAGTGCCAATAATCCTGTCATTTTTCCATACCCCCTGTGAGCTTCTTACCTGTTGCTGCCAGAAATACATCGTCCATTTTTCCCTTCATTATCTCATAGTCATTAAATATTTCAGGATTCTTAAGTATCATTTCTGTGGCTGCTGCGGTACCGGGAACAGATATTCTGTAAGCATCCTTTATTTTTTCATATGGTACTCCCAGCTGTTTTATTTTCTCTTCTTCAGTATTGTAAAGAGTCACAAAATCTCCAGCATAAGTGTTTTTAAGGTTCAAAGGTGTTCCTTCGGCTGAGATTATGCCGCTGTCAAGAATCACTACATAATCTGCATCAGCTGCTTCCTCCATATAATGAGTTGTCAGAAAAACCGTCATATTTTCGTTTCTTCTCAGATCGCTGATGACTCTCCAGATGTTTTTTCTTGTCTGTGGGTCAAGACCTGTCGTCGGTTCATCGAGAATCAGTATATCGGGCTTGTGCAGCAGAGCTCGGGCAATATCAATTCTTCGCCTCTGACCACCCGAAAGCTTACCTACTGTACGCTTCAAAAGCTCCTTAAATTCCAGAAGCTCTGAAAGCTCCTCCAACCTTGCTTTAAAGGCTTTACCATGTATACCGTACAATGCCGCACGGCTTTCCAGATTATCTCTGACAGACAGATCCTTATCCAATACAGAATTCTGAAACACTACACCAAGAATACGTTTAATATTATCTGGCGATTCATCAAGATCCTCGCCCCTGATCATCACTTTTCCCGAATCCTTGGCAAGCTGACCGCACATAATGTTTATCGTTGTTGATTTGCCCGCTCCATTGACTCCGAGAAATGCAAACAGCTCGCCTGACTTCACTTTGAAACTCAGATCAGAGACTGCCTTAATCTCTCCGAAGCTTTTATTAAGATGTTCTATTTCAATTATGTTTTTCAATTTACTCTCTCCACAGGAAATCTCTCCTGTACTGCGATGGTGTGATGCCTTCGGACTTTTTGAATACCTTTGTAAATACACGATAGTCCCCATATCCTGACTGCTCTGCAACTTCTCCTATGGAAAGTGAAGTAGACAGCAGAAGCTTTTTTGCCTTTTCCATACGTATACTGGTAAGGTATGCCAGAAAGCCAACGCCAATTTCATTTTTAAAAAGCTGGCTGATATACTGTGGATTCATATGAAATTCTTCTGACAGAACTGACAGACTCATTTCCTCCGCCAGATGCTCCTGCATAAACCTTGTTATACTGTTTATTATTCTTTCATCCTGCGCTTCAGGCTCCTGCGATACGTTTTCCTGATACATCGATATCTTGAGATTATCGATGCAGGTTCCGAACTCCTCGTAATTCACAGGTTTAAGGATATAATCTGTTATTTTGAGTCTGAGTGCTTCCCTGCAGTATGAAAAGTCATCGTACCCGGACACAATGATGAATGCTGTGTCTGGATGCTTGATACGGCTCATTTTTATTACTTTGAGACCGTTCACGATAGGAATATTGATATCCATTATGACGATATCCGGATTTAGGGTATCTATCTTGGCAAGAGCCTCCATGCCGTCCGCCGCCTCTCCTGCAACAACACAGCCATGGGCTTCCCAGTCAAACAACTTTTTGAAGCCTTCACGAATCATTATCTCGTCATCCACCAAAAGAACTCTGAGCTTTCTCATCTTGTTTCCTCCTTCAAAGGCAGCAGCAGATGTGCAGTAACACCTCCGCCAGGGTTTTCCGTATAATTAAGTCCACAGGCTTTGCCGCACAGCAGCTTGATACGTTTCTGAACATTCAGTACTCCGATGCTGTTGCCGTCCATATCAGCTTCATATCTGGCATATGTCCTGAGCATGCTGTCAATTTTTTCTTTTTTCCCTTCTGCAAAGCCACTTCCTGTATCAACTATCAGAATCTCCATTTTATCTTCATGCTCCGCCAACTTACGGGCAATAATATTGACTTCTCCACGATAACCTTTGTTTTTCAGACCATGAAGCAGACTGTTTTCAACAATAGGCTGCAATATAAAGTTCGGTACCATAACCCCTCCCAGCTCCGGGTCTATATCATATTCACACTTCAGCTCCGGGTACCTGTAGCACATCAGATCCATATAGGCTTCCAGCAGTTCCATCTCATCGTCAAGAGCCACCATAGGCATGTTCACCTTTACGCTATGTCTGAAAAAGTCCACAAGACGCATGAGCAGATCCGAAACCTCTTTGTCGCCGTTAAGCTGCGCCTGAATTCTGATGGTGTCAAGTGTGTTGTAAAGGAAATGTGGATTCACCTGACTCTTGAGATATTTCATTGACATTTTCTGTTCAGTAAGCTCTGCTCTAAGAATATCCGGGTTCTCCAGTGTCAGATAAAATGACAGAGTCATCAGAGTAATTCCTGCACCGCTGATAAGCCATGTGGGATTAAGTGACTGCAGAAGAGATACGCTGCACTGTATGATAAGCGCCACTCCTACTGCTAAACGTTCTTTTCTTTGCAGCTGTTTCCAGTTAAATACAAGCAATGCTGCACACATCAACAAGTAAAATGTCACACTGGCATAGCACACAACTACGTGGATACCGTCAGAATAATTTCCCAGTGGTGTTACTGCATAATGCACAGGCAATATTGCGACTCCGATTTCAGCCAATACTAAAAATATATTCGCTGCACGGTCCAGATACCAATGTTTGCCAGATTCCTCAGCCACCAGCACTGATATATATTTATAAAACAAATACACTATCAGAACCAGGGTTCCGATAAATAACCTGTGAGCTATTTCATTCAGAAGCTCCGGAACTGTATCAAGACGAGCCACTGTGTATACTGTTATTCCATCAAATATCAGATGAACAAGCACGGTTATCAGCAGAACCGAAAAAACCTTGTTCAGCTGTGTGCGTTTTCTCTCTGCACTGAAGTACATGCAGGCAATAAAGGCTATTACCAGAAGCAGCGCTATTTCCATTCGCAGCATTTTGACTACCTCTCTTCCTATCACGGACGTTGCCGCCATTCATTATCTGTATTATACAGAATCCTGCAAAAAGCAGATAGACACATTTTGCATAAAAATGTGTCTATTCTATAGTTAAACAATCTAATTTGTTAATTCGACATTCCCGTGGTTTTAAATGTGCGATTATTTTCACATTCTATTGAGTTTTGCACATTTTCGCTGTTCATCACTGCAAATATACCCCTATGGGGTATATCATCTTAAGAAGACCGACCGTCCCGCTGGCACCTTCGCAGTCCTATTGACAAAATGGAGTTTAAATGTATTAATCTAACATTTCCTTTTCTATCCAAGCCATCAGAAGATTCACTATCCTTCTCTGCTGGTCTGCCGTCAGCTCAATACCGACAGGAACGCGATACCATTTGTTCAGGCATCCTCTGCAGCAGCATGCACATGCGTGCTGAGCCTTGAACACCGGATGTCCCCTCATTGGTGTCTGTCTGCCGTCATTGGGAATAACTGCAGGTGCTAGCCTTCCGGCAACAAAACCCTCAGCATGCATTCTTATGGTGTCCATGCCTTTGTCTCTGACATATTTCCTGTCGCTGTCATTCAGGTGAAAACCAGCACGAAATTCAGATTGCTTAAGCTTGTTCAGAGCCTGATCTATTGTCTGCATAACGTCCCTCATACTCCATTTCCAGTTCTTCTGCCCTATCACTGCCTTACGGCTCACGGCTTCTATCGGCTTAATTAAATCGCATCGGTGTGTATCTAATGCCGCCTGTCAGTTGCTCCGTATCGGTAGGAACAAAACCCAGATGGCGGTATATTTCTACAGCGTACGGAGAAGAATTTACTGTGAATGTCTGCTCCTCATAATCAATCTTCATCGCTTCAAAGAGCTTTCTGCCGATCCCTCGGTTATGATACGCTTCGTCTACAAAGAAATCTGCAATATGCTGCGGAGCTCTCATGCACAGAACACCTATAAGCCTGTCATTATCAAATGCTCCGTAAAACGTCAGCCGGCGGGTACGTTCCTTATCATCAAGGCTGGCTCTGAAGGCATCTATACCCTCAGCAGAGTATTCCGGTGCTTCATACCTCATAAACACCTGCCAGCAGAGCTCAAGTGCAGACGGAATTTCCTCCTGGTCAAGTCTGCGTACAGGATACGGCTCTATATCTCTGATCAGGCTGTAAAGTGCCACATCCAGTACTTTACCGTTTTTTATACCATTGCTTCTCATTATTCCTTCAAGAGCGAATCCCGCCTTTTCCAAAGCCCGCCTGGAACCTATATTATACGAAAACGGCTCTGCATAAATCCGCAGTATATCTGTCGTTTTAAAAATTATATCACAAATCTGCCTGATTGCGTCAGTTATTATGCCTTTCCCCCAATGTACTTCCGCCAGATAATAGCCCAGTTCCGCTGTACAGGAATGGATATTTCCCTGTCTGAAGGCTCCTATGCTGCCAATAACACAATCATCAAGCGTGATAGCATATGCGAAAGTACTATTATCATCGGATGACAGCATGGTATAAATATAATCCGAAGCATCCTGCTCAGTATATGGAAAAGGCACACCGTCCCGCAGGTTATTCAATACTTTTTTATTATTCAACACAGCTGACAGAGCTTTCGCATCTGTCAGCCGCCATTTTCTCAATTCACATTTCATATATGATCACCCCTTATCTGCTGCTCCACGGTCTGCACCTGCCATGCCAGCCTTTTTCCTCCCAGTATCCGTAATCCGGCTCCGCCGGTGGGAAGTGTTTGTGAGCGAATCGCATCAGATAAAACCATTTCTTAGCACGTAAGTTGTATCCGCGACTTTGTGCGTTTTGCAAAACAGCACGTGCAATTCTGTCTGTCTTCTTATGGATTCTATCCATTATTCTATTAGGAATTCCGTCCGGCTTAGTTGCCTGTACGCCTACACCCAGTTTGTGTACCTTATGTATTCCCCACATTTCAAGACTATCTGCCATATCCTTCACTGTGCATTTCATTCCGCCTCCGGCTGCAGTACTGATGGCAACAGCCTGTTTCCTGCTCATTTCAGGCATCGGCCTGTGAACGACCCACCAGGTTCCGAAGTGGTCAAGAAAGCTCATCATCTGCCCTGTAGCATGATATACATATACAGGACTTTCGAATATCAGCAGCTCTGATTCGAGAATTGCTTTAATCAAAGGCTCCAACTCCCTGTAATGAGGACATTTTGACAAATCTGTACTGAAGCATGTGAAACATCCGGTGCATGGCTTGTCAAAATCACGAGGCAGAAAGAATTCCTCAATCTCTCCGTCCACTTTATCCGCAACCTCTCTTGCTATCATGCATGTGCTGCCCTCATGGCTCTGTCCGTGAATAATCGTTATCTTCATATTACACCCCTTGAATTAACCTCTGTTCTTCTGTCACCGTTCCCTTTGCATGTTCCTCAAGTTCTGCACCGTATCTGAAAACGAACGACACCAGAATCATCACAACACCTGTTATTACACTTGTAAGATTTCCCAAGTCACTCATCTCAGATTCCGAAACCCCGAATACTGCATAAAACGTTGCAGCCAGGACTATAGCTACCAGAGGGTATACTATTGTTCGTATTCCAAGCTTCTTGATCTGTTCTGCGCCTGTATATGTAAAAGGCGTACCATCAGCCTGCTCCTGTGTAAAGTATCGGTATGCCATCAGGAACAGAACGGCGTCGGTAATTGCGAGCACCAGATCAGCCATTAGAACTCCTATGATCTGATAATAGCTTCCCGCCAGTTCATCTCCGGGTATTGATTCCATAATTCTGTCCATTATCATACTGCTGTTATGGCACGTTGCTGTGAGCAGCAGACCTGCAGCCGAAAAACCTGCCCAGACAAATGATAATATCATAGCTACTTTTGTTATTATCTGAAAAACTCTAAATATCTTCTGTACTGTTACTAATGATTTCATGATATTGCCTCCTCTTCATCTTATGTCTGTATTTTACATGGCTTTGTACAACATAGATAGGCAGATTTTTCAGCTGTTTGTGTCAGTTTTATAGTGTATTTCTAATCTGTATAGGGTGTGCTTCTGTTACAAATATCATTCCGTCATACATGCTGGCTGGGCTTCCCCATGTTCGATATGAATATGGAAGAGCATGCATAATGACCCTATTAAGTATAGTAATCTGGTTTTCTCCAAGGTTTCCCATATAGCAGTAACCGGTGCATTCGCTATAAAGATTCGTATTTTGCGGGATTTCCGAAAAATCAAGCCAGCTGATATCATATCCGCATTTTTTTGATGCTTTTGCGAGAGGGTCATGGGAATATACAGAGAACGTAGTGCGTTCTTTCTCCCCTTTTGGCATGTTGTTTTTTGTTTTGTAAAAAACTGTTCCTATTACAAAAGTGGCCGTTATGCCCTGATATAAAAATACGACTGTTTCCGCGTGCTTTTTCCTGTTCAAGAATCCACATGACATTTTCTGACATCAGCTTATCTCTCATAGCCAAACCTGCCTGAATATTATCCATTGTTTCACTGAGCTCAATATTCTGTACCAGAATGTCGGCAAAATGAGCTGCCTGTACTGTATCCAAATTCTTATTGTCCGGGAGCTGGGCTTTTACTTTATTTATAATATCTGCTTTCTGCTGGCTGGTATATTTATTTTCTGTAGTCTCTGTATTCCATATTTGTTCCAGCTCTGCAGTGTCAGCGCCCAATGTCTTTGCAGCTTCAATAAAATAGTCATATGTAACATCGTAACTGTGCATATCAAATCCATAGAAACAGAGGTCTTTATCTTTTACAGCTTTTTCGTTATACCCGCGCATCCATCTTAGAAGCTGTGCCATCTCATCGGTATTATAAAAATGTAAAATGAACATATTCAATTAAACAAGACTATTGGTTAATCAAAAGAACAAAGTCGGCTTCGCCGATTCTATCGGAGAAGTGGACTTTGTTGATATTCCGGAAATATCGAAACGATATTTCCTACATAATAACAAAATAAGGCTCGACTGGAGCCTTATTTATCTCCCACACAAAAAAGATGTCATATAAACCGGTAAGAAAATGATATCTTCTTTCCTTTCAATATCCTTTTGTGAAATAATGTAACATTCCTTGATGCTATTGGAATATTTTTTTCTAAAGTTTTTCAGAGATTCATATTTTCCCATTCCGGGAGTTTGTCTGATAGTAGTTCTGTTTTAATTTCCGACAAAAAACCCCTCTGCGTTCACAGCATTGCAATCGCAGAGGGGTTTATCCTGGCGGAGAGTCCGGGATTCGAACCCGGGGCCCGGTAAAGGGCACGGCATTTCGAGTGCCGCACGATCGACCACTCTGACAACTCTCCATAGCGTTTTATAGTATACCTTAATTTTCAGTTGTATGCAATAGGCTAAAATGATATTATTTATATAGAACAAAATCCTCTTCGCCGATTCTTTCTGAGGAGTGATTTTAACAGCAATCAAGTGAAGCGAGGTTAAAAATGTATGATAATTTAGATGTGGTCGTTGCTGACCCTGCCGGTAATATAACAATAATGGTTCTGACGCCAGTTGACAGAAAAGACTATGCCGATGTCGCCCAGAAGCTTCTGCAAAACAAAACTCTGAATGGCGAACAAGTAGCATTCATTCTTCCTGACTCATCCTACCCAGCAATGGAAATGTGCGGTCTGGAATTCTGTGGCAATGCGTCCAGAGCCTTTGCACTTTATAAGGCAGCAGAGGCCAAACCACAGAAGAATGAAATAACAGTCAGTGTCAGCGGATGTGATAAACCACTGACCGCCCGTATAGATTACGAGACAGGAAACGTTGAAATGGATATGCCTGTCCCTGATTATGTAAGAGAATACACAGCCAAAGAGCTTTCACTGAATAAAGGCGGCACTCTTGTACGATTAGACGGTATTGCTCACCTAATCCTTACAGATATTGCACCTATGATAGATACATTTGAAATTCTCCGTGACTTCATATATGAAAACTACGACCCTGACCTGCCGGCATTCGGAGTAATGTTCTGCGATACAGTAAACCAGATGATGACACCGGTGGTTTACGTCAAGGATGTAGATACCACATACTTCGAAGGAAGCTGTGCTTCCGGTACCGTTGCTGCAGCATATGCACTGGCACTCACACAGGGAAACGGTGAACACAGGCTAGAGCTTCAGCAGCCGGGAGGCACCCTGTCCACTACCACAATAAAAAAAGAAAACCGCATAGAGAAAATATCCCTGAGCGGCATTATCACATTATCAGATGTTATACATATCAGCTGATTGCAGTATCATAACCTGTGGATTCCTAATTATCCACAGCTATGCAGACGGCACAATAAATCTGAAAGCGTTCTCTTCAATAGAGAATGTCACCTTTTTCTGGGTTGTTATTTCACCGTCAGTACACAATCTCAGGCTTTCCCCGTTGGCAGTGACGGTGAGAGCCTTTTCTTTAGTATAGCGTACAATATCTCTGTCAATTATCTTTTTCTTGGTGAGATGCGTACCCTTTGCATAACTAGGAAACAGCATAACAAAAGTCAGTCGTGAAACATCCTTTACCACGCTGATATCCATGAGCCCGTCATCCAGCACCGAATCCGGAACACCCTTGACTCCGCCCCCGCAGAAGCAGCCGTTGGCAATTGCTGTCAGGAGTATTTTTCCGTCAAGTTTCGTTCCATCATCATACTCAATCACAAGGTCAGCACCCTTCTTTTTTATCAGAATTATCGCCACTGAAATCAGATATGCCAGTGAGCCTCCCACAAACGGCCAGTTCTTGACTCTGGCAGTCATATCCACAACGTTGCAGTCAAACCCGATATTAAACATATTGGCACAGTACCCTTCAGTCACAGCATCCTCATACTCAGCACGATAATATATTGCATCGCTATACCTGGACTCTCCTTTGATCTGCGCCTTTATATCGAGAAAAGATGACACGTTACCGTAGTTTCGTATGTAATCGTTACCGGTGCCCATAGGGATTGCACCGATTTCCACATTTGTAAAGCCATGTACACCATTGACAAGCTCATTGACAGTGCCATCTCCGCCACAGCCATATATACGAATCTCCCGACCGCAAGCCGCAGCTTCCTCGCATAGCTGCCTGGCGTGCCTTTTACAGTCAAACGGACCTTCAGTAAAATATATTTCATAGTCTTCACCAAGCTCTGTACATGCGGATGTAATAGCATCAATCATATGCTGCCTGCTTCTTTTTTTGCCTGATAAAGGGTTCATAATAAATACATGCTTCATAAAATCCTCCTGCTTTCCCCTCTTTTAAAAATAACACAGTTAGGGTATAATACGCTATAGGAAAATAATGAAATTGACATAAATAAGGAGGAAAAAATGGATCCAAGAATCAAAAAACTGGCTGACCTGCTGGTCGGTTATTCATGCGATGTACAGAAAGGCGAAAAAGTCCTCATCAGCTATGAAGGTGATTGCTGCAAAAATCTCGTAAGACAGATTATCAAAAATGTTTATGACCGCGGTGGTATGCCGTATACGGAAATCAGAGATTCCGCAATAACTAGAGAAATCCTGCTTAACTGCAGTGAGGAGCAGATTGAATTCATGAACGACTGCCAGCTGGCTCAGATGAAAGGTATGGATGCGTATATCGCCATCAGAGCAGGCGGCAATACAGCTGAACTTGCAGATGTACCGTCAGAAAAGCTAAACATGTATTACAAGCTGACAAGACCTACCCTTGATTATAGAGTTAATCACACTAAATGGGTGGTTCTCAGATATCCAAACAATTCCATGGCACAACTTGCCAATACAAGCCTAGAAAGCTTCGAGGACTTCTATTTCGATGTATGCACTCTCGACTATAAGAAGATGAGCAAAGCTATGGATACCCTTGTTGAACTGATGAACAACACAGATAAGGTTCACATCAAAGGACCTGGCACTGACCTTAAATTCTCCATCAAGGGCATACCTGCAATCAAATGTGACGGACTGAGAAACATTCCTGACGGTGAAGTGTACACAGCGCCGGTGAGAGAATCAATGAACGGAACAATCTCTTACAATACCCCGTCAGAAGAACAAGGCTTCACATATGAAAATATAGTATTCAAGGTTAAAGACGGCAAAATCGTCAAAGCAACCTCCAATAATGACGAGAGAATCAACCAGCTTCTGGATACCGATGAAAACGCACGTTACTTCGGAGAATTCGCACTCGGCGTTAACCCGTTCATCATGGATCCAATGAAGGATACATTATTTGATGAAAAGATTTCAGGAAGCTTCCACCTGACTCCGGGAGCATCATATGAAGATGCTTTTAACGGAAATAAATCAGCTATTCACTGGGATCTCGTAATGATTCAGAGACCTGAATACGGTGGTGGAGAAATTTATTTTGACGGCAAACTCATAAGAAAAGATGGCATGTTTGTCCTTCCTGAACTGGAATGCCTCAATCCTGAGAATCTTAAATAACATTAAATATGCACGAATACTCACAAAGAGCTGCACAACTGATAAAAATCATAGCTGTGCAGCTCTTTATTGTTAAAAAATATATTCTTCTTTCTTTTATAATTTCTTTTTTCTTCGTGTTATCAGTACAACGGAAACAATCAGAATAAGCACTGCAACTATCGCAGTAATGGTAATCAATACCATCATGCCACTGCCTGAATTTTCATTATCCGTTTTTTCATCAACACCAATAAGCTGTTTGTCATATGTCTGTACAGAATCGTGATTCAGTGTTGTCTCCTGAGCAGTTGTTTCCGTTACAGTTTCTGTCTTGGCAGCATTTCCGGTTATTTTGATAGTTTTTGATGTAGAAGGAGAGGACAGTAAGTTTTCGTTCAAATCATATACATCAATAGTATCTATGCTCATTGTCGTACTACCTTCAGAAACGGCCTGAAATTTCAGTTCAAAATTTACTGCTCCGTCATCTCCTGCTTTGCTTAACTGGACGTAACCCGTATCACCGCTGCTGCTTCCTCCTGAAATGTAACTCAGCTTATCAGTATCATAAATCAGACCACCATTAACTCTCCCTACATTTCCTCCTGTATATGAGACTGTAACAGTAAATTTTTCGCCTCCCTTTACCGTATCTGCAACTCCGATAGAAACAGATGTCTCCGCAAAAACCTCAGGTGTCATAAATGGTATAACTATTGCCAGAACCACAACACAAGCAATCAGTTTCCTAAGCAGCTTTTCTAAAAATGTATCTCTCTCTTCATATTGTGCCATACTAGCTTCCCCTTTCTGTTAAGGCAGCGGACATGCTGATGAAGGCATACTGTTAAATACAGGTATTTCAAATACGGCAGCGGCACTGCTGTTGCTGCTGTAAGCCCTCTTCAGAAGCTCACCTTCACTTGCTGCCGCAGCCACGTACGTCATATACTGATGCGATGCAACATTGCTGTAACCGTTATTAACATTGAACTTCTTGGTATAATAAGTATCTTGTTTATTTTTCACGTAGTTAGCGGCATAAAACGCTGCTCCTCCGCAAATTGATTTGTATGGAGTATTCCAACCCTGACTCTTGGCATACGCCAGACCATTCTGTACAGCACTCTTTCCATCAGCCACATAAGCGCGTATATTAAAGAAATTATAATATCCCTTATATATTCCATTTGAGCCTGTATATGTACCTGAACTTAAGCTGCTTCCGCTCCAGCCCTGTTCCTGAATTATCATTGCAGCCAGGACATTAGGATTCACTCCATTATTCTTGCCTGCATCGTTGATCAGACTTTCATATGTGGAATAATCTCCCGGAGGGTTTTTTCCTGCCATGAACGAGCCGCTGATAACCGATTTTACTGTAGACGCATTCTGTGAGCCACTGTCATATTTATGTGTCATAAACTGATATATACCGCTTTCATTGAGAAAGTTTCTAGGATCCATATAATATGCTATTACCTTGGAATCTGCAGCATACCAGCTTCCGTCGAATTTTGCCCACACACCTGTTTTTGAATTGTATGCTCCTGATGCCTTTGATCGATAAGAAACCGGAGCAGATGGACTTACAAGGTTAACCCCAACCTTACTTTCCTTAGAAAGCGCATCATTCCAGCTATATCCAACATTGATTGCTTTAAATGTCCAGTTTGGATGTGCTGCATGCAGTGCTCTCAGTCCTGGCTTGTAGCTTTCAGGGAATCCCTGTGCTGTCAGATATGCCTCAAACTCACTGCTTGAGGTTATTGTTTTAGTGCTTATATAATCAGAGCAGACATAACCCTTCTGGCTTGAGCTGTACTGATATGAATACCACGTTTTATTGTTTTTATCTTTCTCTGAGCCCGTAATTGCTACAGTTGTTCCTTTCGACAAAATGGTAAGCTTAGCATAGCTGGTGCCGGCTCCTTTTCGCACATTCAGCCCGTCACTCGTAGTGACAGTTCCCATTTTAAATGAAACCGGTTTAGCTGTTGATGAAGATGATTCCCCCGAAGAAGACGAAGCGTCTGATGTCTTTATGTACGATGAATAAACATATCCGTCTTTGCCGTTAAAAGTAAACCTGTACCACCATTTGCCATCTTTATCCTTAGCCTTGCCTGTTATTGTAATAACTTTTCCCTTTGCTACTGTGCCTAGAGTTCCATAGCTTGTTCCCGGACCTTTCCTGACATTCAGCGGGCCGTTGGTAACTGTCCCTTTAAGATTACTGATTTCAGTAACACTTATATTACCGGAAGTTGTTGTCTTGGCAGTAACATATGATGAATGCACATATCCAGTCTTACCGTTAAATGAAAATCTGTACCACCATTTGCCGTTCTTGTCTTTTGCCTTTCCTGTTACAGTGAATGATTTGCCCTTTGCTATGGTTCCCAGCTTACCATAATTCGTACCGGGACCTTTCCTGACATTCAGCGGACCGTTTTTTACAGTTCCGGTCGTATTTGACATGGCGGTTACAGTAGGTTGTATTATGTTAACATATTTTGATGATACATATCCGGTTTTTCCACTGTATGTAAGCTTGTACCACTTAACGCCATTCTTGTCCTTTGAGGAGCCTTTGACAGTAAAGGTCTTGCCCTTTTTTAGACTGCCTATTTTGGAATATCCGGTACCTGCTCCAGACCTGACATACAGCAGACTTGCAGTCACTTTGGCTGTTTCACCCGTTGCATAAACTTTGCCGCTGTCTATCATCGGCAGTACAGCAAGTATGGACAGAGCTACTATGAAAGCTGCAGCCACAGAGAATACTCTGGTTGAGAATTTCTTGTTATATGTTGACATAATTTTCTCCTTGTTAACTATTTTATCTATTATAAATACTTCTTGTTTTTTGTCGTAATTTGTTCCTATTATATATCAAAAACGTTGAAATGTCAATGATTTAAGCACTATTTACATACTTTTCAGATTTCCATTTTTATGAAATTATAAAGGGGCTGTCGCGTTAACGGTATTTTACCGTTAGGGCGGCGCCCTTTTTCAAT